>NZ_JBALFF010000057.1:0-125545 GCF_036916975.1 Nostoc sp. | reverse complement strand
TTGGTGAAAATTGTAAGGCTAATATCCCCGACTTCTCCAAGAAGTCGGGGATATAATTGTTCACAAATGATTTAGGCTTGCTATATTAATTATTGTTTAAGCCCTTTATGTCTGCGTTCTTCAAATGCCCCTTCTTTTTATTTCAGGAAGCCATTAAATTTGATGGCTCCACAACTTAGGCTTAAATTCATTAAAACTAATGTAATCAGGGCTTTTGATTTTTATCTAAACTAAAGTGACAAAAGCTGTTGATGGGTAAGCACTGCGATGAAAGGAAAAATTATGTTTTCTTTCGAGAATGCTGACACTAGAGTATCTGAAAGTATTTGATGTTAATATGTGACGGTAGCTACTACAGTATCCGTGTAACTTCCTATAGGAACATTTTGACCTGCAACCATTTTGCCATAAACTGTATTACTTACAGGTGTACCTGTTCCAGTAACTGCTACACCTGTTGTGTTTTCCCAAACAGTTGTACGAGCTGAATCTGAGTACAGGCTGTACGATAAGTAATTGCTTCCACTCATAGCGCGACGTAAAGGAACAGCATCAGTAGAACCAGTATCGGCGTTGCTACCCTGCCCTAAAGTAATCACAACAGAAGAACCATTAGTACAAGTTGTTGCTACACTACCAGTTCCATTTAAATCAGTACTCGCGTTAGCACCTATTGGGTCATAGTTGCCAAAAGCTACGGGAGTGGTAGAGATTGTGCAATTAGCAGTAACCAAAGCTGAGACACCAAGGTTAGAAGTCGCTGTACCTGCCATTGCGGGAGCAGCTGAACTAGCAATTAACAAAACAGAAGCTAAAGCAAAACGACGTAACATCATATAGTTAATTCTCCAAATAGTTGATGTGTTTGCTAAAAAATTGGCATGTATCGTTAATACCGTGTCCCTTGAATTGATAGCAGCCAAACCTAACTCTTCAGAACTTGTTCTGAACTGAGATAAAGTGTGGCTTTTACGGGGTAGACTGACAGAAAATTAAAAGTATCTGACACGGCATCAACTAGAAATCTTGGTTATTGTTTGCATGAAGCAATGTAATCAAAGATACGAGTTTTACGACAAGATGAGTTCAGTAAAAATCCTGAAAATTATAATACAATTTAGAAACAACCTATTAGTAATATTAACCAAATACCTTTTTAAATATAAGTAAAACTAATAAAATAACCCACATAGAGAAACAATCTCAGCGCTTATGTTTGCTTCATTGTGCAACTATGTTTGCTTCATTGTGCAACTATTGGAGACACTCCCGCGATCTTTCTATTCGCAATGACATGGTGTAATTAATTTTGCACCATTACTTAACGAAAGCCATCTCAAGACGACTGGTGAAAGGTTATAGTCCGTTAAAACTTAAATCTTACAGCAGTGTCAATTAGCACCATCGGCTGCCTATCAAGCAAAATCAAATCATTAAAAGTAAAAAACTGATCTATTTTTCTAACCGGATAAATAAACAATGGAGTGAAAAAATATGTTTCAAGCTACTCGTCGTCGTCTTGCCCTTTGGTATACTACTGTCACTGCTGTATTACTACTACTGTTTGCCAGTGGGGTTTATTTATACGTCCGTAGTACACTGATTGAACGGATTGATGATACCCTTAACCATGTAGTAGAAATAGTAGAGCGTTGTCTCACAACAAGCCCCTGTGCATCTAAGCTCATATTTGAACCAATTAATGCTGATGCAGATAAATTTCGCATTAATGTAGAAGCCAGTTTTCGTGGCAATACCGACACCGTAGAAGATGACCACATCGACCTAGAATGGTTTAGTCCGACTGGTGAATTACTTTGGTCTACGCTATCCGAACCCTTAAATATTCCCATTCATGCCAACCGCACTGGTGAAACTGTGCGCGTAGTTAAGGGAGAGAAAGAAAAAGGCAAAGATGATAAATACCCCACTCAAAACTCAGCACTCTTATTGCGACAAGTGACACAACGAGTGGAAGTCGGGCGGCAAGTATTAGGATATCTGCGTGTTAGTCATCCCTGGTTTGAAGTAACTAAACCCAGCCGCCAATTAATTTTTGATTTGGCGCTAGGTATTGGGTTAATGGTGTTTTCTGTGGGAGCAAGTGGCTGGTTTCTTTCGGGTAAAGCGATGGAACCTGTAGGCGAGTCTTATCAACGCCTCAAACAATTTACTGCTGATGCTTCTCACGAACTTAGAAGTCCGATTACTTTGATTCAAACTAATGTGCAAGTCGCCCTTGCTGACTTGGATTTAGCAGAGACAGAAGCGATTAATTCTTTGCAGTATCGGCAACAATTAAAGGTGGTAGAACGATTAACACAGCGTTTGGGTAAGTTAGTTAATGACTTACTGTTTTTAGCACGACAGGATAGTGGTATTAGCAAAGATATTTTTTCACCTTGTCCGCTAGATGCCTTGTTGATGGAAGTGGTTGAAGAACAACAATTGTTAGTCCCTGAAAAAAAAATCGCTCTTTCTCTAGACTTAGTTGATCCTCCCGCTTCGGAAACTAGCCCGGAATTACTGGAAAATTGGTTTACCGTTGTGGGCAATTGGGATCAACTGGTGCGGCTGTTCACAAATTTGATTGCTAACGCTTTGCATTACACTCCAGCAGGTGGACGGGTAAAAGTCGAATTGGCGCGGATAGAGGGAATAAATCGCGTTTCTGGACTACGTTATACCAGCGCCCAGTTGCAAGTTAAAGTGAGTGATACCGGAGTTGGAATTCCAGCAGAAGCACTACCACGCTTATTTGACCGTTTTTATCGGGTAGATCCGGCACGGACTCATACAACTGGGAATACAGCTACAGCCAGCGCTACTGGTTCAGGATTGGGATTAGCGATCGCTCAAGCTATTGTCGAACATCACCAGGGTCATATTCAAGTTGAAAGCACTCAAGGCATTGGCACTACGTTCACTATCACTTTACCAATAACCCTTGAGTCTTAATTCGGTAAGAAATATTTGTTTCCTGTGACAGATGTAGACAAGTGAATTTATTTACTAATGTATATAGCAACAGCTGCAATATTTAGCAATCAAATTGGTTACTAACATCATATTTATTGATTAATTTTGTCAAACTTTAGAATGAGATATTATGTCTGCTTATCTCTTATTTTTGAACCTCTAGTTAGAGATAAAAAACCTACTGAGTTGTTAAAATTTAGATGTATTCAGCATAAATCAGCCGTTAATTAAATTTACTGTTTGAGAAACTTTTCTTTTAAAGAAAGACAAATTGAATTGTATCAGGAGTTAAAAAGGAATATGAAGTTTCAAAATTTTCGCAAGTCTGCTGAGTTATTTGGCGCTATATGCGGTGGATTACTAATCGCTCTGCCAGCAATTCCTCAAGCATTAGCTCAACAATCAGTAGCACAACAATCTACTCCCAAGATTAACCCCTGTCCTAGAATCTTCTACGAAGAACCACATAATAGTCAGGTTGTCGTACCGCAGGGATGTCCTCCCAATGCGCTAACTAAAAGACTAGCTGCTCAAGGGGTTCTTCCTACCTCTGCTACGCCATCACCAGAGCAAACAACATTGGGTGTAGGTGGTGAAGCTCCAGCCCCAAGTGTCAGTTCACAACGCCCAGTTTCTAGCGATCAAACTCAACAACCTTCAACAGGGGCGGTTTCTAGTGACCAACAACTACTACAACCACGGCAAACCCCCAGCACTACGATCGCACTGGCAAATAATAGAGTTAATGTTAGGTTGGTAAATGATACTGCGGCTAATGTAACCTATCAAGTGATTGGCGATACGGCACCGCGATCGCTACAAGGTAAATCTTATGTAACACTGCAAGGTCTACGGGTACCAGTAACAGTGACATTTGAACGACAAGATGGTGGACAGTTGATAGTAACTCCACAACCCTCTTCAGAATCAGGAAGTTTAGAAGTTAAATTTAAGGAAGCCACGAATGCAGCACAGGGTAGAAGTGCTATGAGAATCGAACGAAACGGTTCAGTATTCTTGAATTAATAAACCTGTGTTCGATGAACCTCTCCCTGACTTGAACTACAGCACAAATTCATCCCTCTCCGTATCGGAGAGGGATGAATTTGTGCTGTAAAAGCTATTCCTACTTGCGCTGAAACATTTTAGTTAACTGATTTTGCAATTGCACTTCTTGTTTACTATCTTCTAATGTTCGCGCCAATAGAATCGCCCTTTCGTAAAAATTCCGGGCAGTTAGAATTAAGCCTACCTTTTGCCTGGGGAATACAAGCCGTTGTTTCATAAAAATTACCCCTAAAGTTGCGGGTTTAAGTAAAAGGTCTAAGGAAAAGTTTTAATTTTTTAATTGAAGATAAGCAATATACGCATTTACACTTAAACTATGATTGCAGTAAATCTTCCCCAAAGTAGATATAGCGAATATCTGCGGGTAATTTGTCCTCTAGCATACGATAGCCTTCCTGGAGAAAATTGGCTACAACGCTAGGGGCGATCGCTTCTCCTTCGGCTTGTAGATAGGCGGCGATTCTAGTTTCGCTCCAGTGGAAAGTTTGAGTCATTAACACGATTAATCGCAAAACTGGTGGTAATTGGTCTAACGCCTGTTCTACATAGCACCATAGCGGCGGCGAAGTCGCTTGCAGAGAATAATGAATTGCTTCTGTGGGTGGTAGCTTAATCTCATTAATACAGAAAGCTGTCATATTAATTAACCAATTTTGCATGGTTAAGGTTTCTTGTCCTGATTCAGAGGTGCTTAAATTTAGTCCACCGAGTTCGTAGTAGATATGCCGCCAGGTGAGGGCAAACAGATAATCGGCCTGCACAGGCGATCGCGCCGAATGCCGAATTAAGGTATACACTATGGGACTATAGCGGCAAAAAATCACCGTAAAGTACTTTCCGGCATCTGGATTGCTCTGAAACAGAGTCAGTAGTTCATGGTCGCTATGATGGAACAGCGACTTCACCAGGGGGTGATTAGCTTCCGGAAAATGAGGAATTTGCATAAGCCTTTCGATTGATAGTTGTTAAAATAGTTTTGGGAATTGCACTCCGGTAGTTAATCGCATAATATCTTGGTGTTGCCCAGTTTGTAGCCCAAACTTAGACTACTAGAATATTGATAAACTAGAAACAAAGACTTAATTTTAGTCTTAATCGACAATCATAAAATCGGCTCTCTTATAGAATCCTTATTTGTTCATGGTTATAGCAGTTAGTGTGATATCGTTCCTCCTCAGTCCCCTTACCTTAGGCTCCTTTCTGCCTTCCCTGCCCCTAGATAGCCTATTCTCCACTCAAGGGATTATGGTGATGCTGCTAGCAGCTTACGCTGGCGCAATGTGGATGTTCCTCACCAGTGCGCCAAAAGTACACACTGTAATGGTGTCGGATTTGGAGATTGCCCGACAGTTGTATGAGGGGCTGCTAGATTTGCCAGCAGCTGAGGTGCCATTGCACTACTACTACAACTACGAACAAACTATCGGCGCAACTGGCATTGATCCACTATATATGTCTACTGGGCCGAGCTTGTCTAGCAAAATGATGAATAATGGCAACGATGGGCTGTGGTATCAATTGAAGAAAAACACCCAGCTACATGTGATTACTGGAGCGAGTTTAGGTAGCAAGAATCAGCAACGCCACGTTTGTTTTGATCACGACTGCCTGGAAATGATTTTAATGCGAGTCGAAGTGCGCGGTTTGAAATTCAAGATTCGCAACCAGAAGCCCCTAAATTTTTTGGTCAAGGACTATGAAGGGCGGGTGATTGAAGTGGCTGAAGTAGCGAATTAGTCGTTAAATTTTAGATTATTTTAGCTTGGGTGGGGTGCGATCGTCGCTCCACCCAATATTTTTTAAGTAGCTAGGTGTAAATAAATCAAAATTTGTAGTGACGACTTTAGTCCTGATAAACCTTGCTATGAGCGATCAATCGCTCACTACAAACCTTTATATGACTTACGCATTAACAATTGAACAAATTCAAACAAAAAGTCAATACGCTGGGGAGCAAGCCTCCCCTACCTCAGAGGATTGTAACAGAAGGTAAGCTGTTCCACAAATAAAGTTGCATATACTGCGCGGGGTTTCCTGCCCACCCCACAAGAGTTATAGCGGTTCCCATTCAGATGCGGTACAACATTATATCGCCAGGTGTAGGGGCATGGCAGTGCCATGCCCTTACCAATGTACCTCACATAAACGAGAACCGCTAAGTAGCTAGGCAAGATAAAACCAAACTATGTAACGAAAAGTAAAATCTCTATATTTGCCTCGTAGTTGCGCTTTAGCGCTAAAGCGCAACTACGAGCGAGTGATGATTATTTGCGCCCACTTACTTATATATTTAATAAGGGTTATGCAAGCTTATTTGTTTTTTAGTTTAGCATATACTCAATTAGCGCCAGCATATCTTGTGATCTTCGCAACAGTATTTCTTACAGTATGCTCTTTGCCAATTGTGCTATTACTATAGTTATTAATTTTAAAGTATAGATATTTTATCTATCGGTTCACTAAATATTCTCTTAGGGTGACTGCATGATAGCCGAAAAACTCACATGGCTACGCACAAAATTGCAACTTAAAGGTTCGGTTCTTAAAGCAATTTATAAACATATTTTATGGTGCGGAGCTTTCGGATTTGTTATTTCTATACTTTACCATTTTGATTTGCCTGTTTCCCAACCTATTTTAGGAAATGTTATTCCTAGTATTGTTTTAGGTTTGTTACTTGTATTTCGTACTAATACTGCTTATGAGCGATTTTGGGAAGGGAGAAAATGCTGGGGTTCTCTAGTAAATAACACCCGAAATCTGGCACGGCAAATTTGGGTATCAATTGACGAAATTTCTCCAGAAGATAAAGAGAATAAAATTACAGCATTAAATTTATTGGTAGCTTTTGCTGTGACAACTAAATTACATTTGCGGGGAGAAGGAGTCAATAGCGAGTTAGAGGATTTAATGCCATCTAGTAAGTATATAAAACTGAAAATTATGAATAATCCCCCCATAGAGGTTGCCTTTTGGATAGGAGATTATTTACAGCAGCAGTATCATCGCAATTGCCTTAATAGTTACCAGTTAACATCTATGCAAGAGTTATTGAATAATCTTGTGGATAATTTAGGTGCTTGTGAACGGATTTTAAAAACACCTATGCCATTAGCTTATGCGATTCATCTTAAGCAATTATTATTACTATATTGTTTACTGTTCCCATTTCAAATAGTGCATAGTCTGGGTTGGTGGACAGGTTTAATTGCTGCTTTCGTTGGTTTTACAGTATTTGGTATTGAAGCCATCGGCTTGGAGATAGAAAACCCCTTTGGTTACGACCCTAACGACTTACCTCTAGATGCGATTTGCGAGACAATGAAACGCAATATTGACGATTTAATTACTCTGACTCCAAATGCGCGATCGCATCCAAGTAATTTGACCTATGAGAAAAGTTGATATTGGGAATAAATTACAAGGCTTTGTTACCGCTGTCAAGTCGCATCTGGTCGCGTCCATCTTCTTTCGCAGTAATATATAAACGCGAAACTATCTCTTCATTGGTGGCTGTGCAATGATGCCTGTACGTCAAACATTATCAAAGCCTGATATTCAACTTTCTTACTTAGAGTGGAACCAAGGTCAAGAACCTTTACTACTGTTACACGGATTAGGCGACCATGCTCTAGTGTGGTCTAGTTTAGGAGATTACCTAGCAGCAGACTACCACATAGTTGCACCAGATATGCGCGGACATGGGCAAAGTAGTAAGCCTGAGAAAGATTATAGCTTTGAAAGTGCGATCGCAGACCTCGAAGCACTAATGGATCATCTCGGATGGACATCTGCCCATATTGTCAGCCACTCGTGGACAGGCAAATTAGCTGCCATCTGGGCAAGGCAAAACCCAAAGCGTTTGCGGAGTATAATTCTAGTCGATCCAATTTTCATCTGGAAAATGCCCAGCCTTTTCAGGGTAACTTTTCCCATGTTGTATCGCTTCTTGCCTTTTCTCAAAAGCATGGGACCCTTTGCCAGTTATGAAGAAGCTGAACAACAAGCACAGCAGTTAAAGCAATATCAAGGATGGAGTTCCTTACAACAGCAAGTCTTCCAAGCCGGAATAGAACAAAAACTCGATGGTAGTTGGGGCAGCAAATTTACTATAGCCGCCCGCGACGGAATTTTTGAAGCAGTAATGCAAGTGCCTGGTTTTACAATCCCCCTTCACACCCCCGCCATCTTTGTTCAGCCAGAACAAGGATTGAATCGCCAAGATTGGCAAATCGAACCCTACAAAACCTATCTCAAAAACTTACGCATCTGCCAAGTTCCTGGCAACCATTGGCCGTTTTTGACCCAACCAGAGGCATTTAACCAAACTGTAGCAGCTTTCTTAGCAGAACACAGATAGAAAACTCATGATTATTTGGACGGGATTATCATACAGCAACAGAAGAATTAATAGTAGGACTTACGCAAAAAACCTCTCAAACTCTTATTCCTCGTGTCGCGCCAGTTGCTTCAAGTCTCTTAACCGCAAGGGCGCACTGGCTTCTCTGCGCCTAATAAGGTTCGATTTTCCGCAAGTCCTGAATAGGAACGATGTCTAGGGGCATTGGGCATTGGGTTATTCCCCCATCTCCCCCATCTCCCCCATCTCCCTCATCTCCCCCATCTCCCTCATCTCCCCCATCTCCCTCATCTCCCCACTCCCCACTCATGAGCCTTTGTATCAATCCCGTTTGCCCTAAACCAAATCACCCGGATAATCATCAAAACCGCTTTTGTCAAAGTTGTGGTTCCCATTTGGAATTGCTAGGGCGTTATCGCGTGACGAGCCTGTTGAGTGACAAAACAGGATTTAGTAAAGTTTATGAAGCTTATGAACAAGATACCCCTAAAATTCTCAAAATACTCAAAGAGGATTTATCAGGCGACGCCAAAGCAGTAGAACTATTTCAGCAAGAAGTAACCGTATTAGGACACTTCTTGCATTCCGGCATTCCCAAACAGGATAGTTACTTCCAATATCAAACCCGAAATGGTTTAGTGTTGCATTGCATTGCAATGGAAAAAATCGGTGGATACAACTTAGAGCAGTGGTTAAAACAGCAGCAGAATTATCCTATTTCGCAGGAACAAGCTGTAGCTTGGTTAAAACAATTGGTAGAAATTTTGGATTTAGTGCATAGTAAACAGTACCTGCATCGAGATATTAAGCCATCTAATATCATGATTCGCTCCCCCCTTGCGAAGGGCTGGGGGGACTTGGTACTAATTGATTTTGGCACCGCCACTGAAATTGATAGAGCCTACCCAGACAAACTCAACAACGGTGACGGGATGACAGCACTGATGTCATCTGGCTACAGCGCCCCAGAACAAATGAATGCTCAAGCAGTACCCCAATCAGATTTCTTTGCCTTGGGGCGCACATTTGTATTTTTACTCACGGGATACCATCCTTTAGATATGTATGATATGCAGCAAAATTTATTGCACTGGCAAAATCATGCTATGCATATCTCACCCTTACTATTGAATTTAATTGATTGGCTCATAGCACCGGATATAGAAAAGCGCCCTGCCAATACTCAGCAAATTTTACAACGCTTAGAAGAAATTGAAACCAAGCTAACAGAAACTAATGAAAATATTGATTTAATAGGGGATTATAATATTGAGCAATTGCCACCACCTATTACTAAAACTTCATTTACTCCACAGAAAAAGCCAGAAGAAGTACCACTACTAAAATTTTTTGCAGCATTGCTAGTGATATTAGGATTACTTAGTATAGTAGCCTTAGCAACGCGGACACCCAAATTTTCTGTCATGCAAAATTACGGACAATCCCCAGAAAAAAAAGGTCAAATTGATTATTTTCCTTATAAAGAAGGTAGGGATAGCCAGGGAAAAGTAGCGGAGTTTAATATAGCTGTTTTATCAAGAGAATATAAATGGCTTTTAGGTAGCAATTTTCAAATTAAATATAATGATGAAATTATTAGTCTAGACCTTTTAAAGTTGAGCTTACAACAAGAAGGTATACAGAATATAATGCAAGACCCTAGTGAGATTATTTCTGTAGGCATTTCTTGTAAAGGTAATATAGAAGTTCAACAGCGAATGGCTCTAGAACGTTCTAAACAAATACAATTTTTAGTAAAAAATTTATTTATTAATACACCAAGCATCAAAGGTTATCGCATATTAAACTTGGGACAATTTCAAGAAAGTGATTGTCAGGCAAATCAGGATTTAACTAAATATCAGAGAAGTATTATAATCATTGGTGTTAAAAAACAATCACCAGGTGTAATTCTTGATGAAGCACTACGGGATAGGTTAGAGAAGAAGCCTTTTGCTGATTTTAAG
Source organism: Nostoc sp. (assembly GCF_036916975.1). GTDB lineage: Bacteria > Cyanobacteriota > Cyanobacteriia > Cyanobacteriales > Nostocaceae > Nostoc. The sequence goes on along the minus strand of NZ_JBALFF010000057.1, from coordinate 115,171 downwards.
TTAGAAGATTATTCTTTGGGGACGGCAGAAAAGTTTAAGACAATATCGAGTAATTTATAAAATCTCTATTCTCAAAGGAGGTGCAGAAGAATCCACTGTGCAACGGGCATTACAAATTCTCTGCGCTGATGAGCAATTGAGCCAGTTAGAAATTAAACCACGCCTATCTTGAAACCTATAAGCTAAAAAACAAATAAGCTTGCATAATCCTTATTAAATATAACTCTTGTGGGGTGGGCAGGAAAGGCCGCCCAGTATATGCAAGTTTATTTGTGGAACAGCTTAGTTCTTCCATGATGAAAAGGATTTGCCCTCATCCCCCAACCCCGAATCCCAAATCTGGGATTCGGGGAGCCAGAATTTCAAACTTACAACAGCACTCTTCATTAAAAAACAAAATTGACGAACGCATAAAGCGTGCCGGAGGCTCTATTACGAATTACGAATTACGAATTACGAATTATTTTAAGCTCCCATCCCAGAGTACCGCTTCAAACCCGCACGCCAAAGAAAGCGATTCGCACCCAAAAACACTAATATCCATCCCACCATTGACCCAAATCCTTGCCCTATATGCACAGGTAGCCCTACCAAAAGACTCGCAGGAAAATTAATCAAATAGGGAAAAGGCGTAAACATCACTATTTTCTGCACAGGTTCTGGAAAGACCTCTAAAGGTGCTATCAAACCAGATAAAAATAAATAAAACAACAACCAAAAATTTTCTAAAGCGCTAGCCCGTTCTGTCCAAAAGGCGAACATGGCAAAGGTGTACTGAATAGTAAACCGCAAAACAAAAGCTAGCACCACCGCCAATGTAAACAGCAAAAATCTACTCAAAGTTGGCAACCAAAAAGCTTGGGGATAAAGAATAAAAAATAATCCCACTAATAGAAAAGCAAACGTTAGCCGAGCAAATCTTTCAGAAATATGACGCGCAACATGATGCCATACTGGGTCGAGTGGTTGTAGCAACTTGGGCGAAAGCTTGCCTTCCACTACCTCTGTTTCAAAGTCCCAAATTACCCAAACAACTGTTAATTGCCTAATGACAAAAACTGTGATGAAGTAACGAGCAAAATCCACAGGTGATAGCCCAAACTGCCCGCCTTGTGCTGCCTGTATCCAGATACCCATAAGGATAATCGGCAAAGACCCAGCCAAAACCCATAATATTAGTTCTGCTCGATACTCAAGCATGTAGGCGTAGTATACTGACAGTAAAGTTAAGGCTTTTCTGATTATTCGCTTCATTTATTCACTTACCGCTACAAAAATTACCCACTTACTCAGCACTAACTATACAACACCTGCCTGAAATACTCGTCCAATTACTTCCTCTACAGGCGGTTCGGTAACTGTTAAATCAATTACCTCCAAATCCGTCAAAATCTTAGAAACGGTGCGGGTGAGCGCCTCTCTAGATACCATAAAATGCACCGATCGCCCTTCTAGGAGTTGCACATCACCATAGGTCATAAGTTTTTCTCTCGGTAGAGGTTGGGCTAACTCTATATGGACTTCTCGGTATGGAGCAAAACGTTTTAGTAGTCCATCTAAAGTACCGTCATACATCAGCCTTCCCTCGTGAATCAACAGCACTCGTTGACATAAAGCTGTGATATCAGCCATGTAATGACTCGTCAACAGCACTGTAGCTTGATAACGCTGATTGTAGTCGCGTAAAAAATCGCGCACCGCCACCTGAGCATTTACATCTAGTCCCAGCGTTGGTTCATCTAGGAATAATACGTGAGGACGGTGCAAAAGTGCTGCTAGCAATTCCGCCTTCATTCGTTCACCCAAAGATAGCTTCCGTACTGCTTGGGTAAGTTTGCCTTCTAGCGAAAGCATCTCTGTTAGTTCTCCCACCCGTCGTTGAAACTCTTTATCAGAGATGTTGTATACAGCAGCATTAATTCTCAAAGAATCCAGCGCTGGTAAGTCCCAAATTAACTGCTGCTTTTGCCCCATTACCAAGGTAATTTTTTGCAAAAATGCTTCTTTGCGATGAAACGGAGTTTGTCCAGCAACTTTGACTGTACCGCTAGAAGGATGAATCAGCCCCGTGAGCATTTTGAGTGTGGTAGTTTTACCAGCACCATTTGGCCCTAAAAACCCCACTATTTCACCAGGGGCAATTTCAAAGGAAACATCCTGAACTGCTTTAATTGAGCGGTAGGTGCGGCGAAAAAAGTGGTTTATTGTACCTTTAATACCCGGACTTTTAACTGCGACTGGATAAGATTTACTCAGGTTTTCAGCAATGATGATTGACATAGTTTTTTATATTAGAAATTAAATTTTAGATTTTAGACTTTCCTGCGGAACGCTACGCGAACGGCATGAGCGCTCAGTCGAACGCTTTTTCCTTCAATCCAAAATCCAAAATTCAAAATCTAAAATGGTTTTACCGTAAACGTCCCGATCGCAATGTACTAATAATTAACCACAAACCCAATAAACTGGCGACGGCAAACAGGCTAGTGCTTAAAAAAGATAGCTGTGTTGTCTGCGCTCTGGTGGATATAATTGCTGCACCCATAATCAGTGAACCCACTAATATACTAAAAGATAGTCGGTTCGCTGCATCGTCCATAGTGCGCCGCACGCCATCTAACCCCCGCAGCGATAAATTCCACTGTAAGGTTTCTGATGTAACTCGGTCTAATAACAGTTCTATTTGGCGGGGAGATTGGAGAGACAGACTTTTAATATCTAATGCTGTTCTCAGGAGCGATCGCACTGGATTATCGCCTAATAACTGCCGCCGAAACAAGTCTGTAATTAATGGTTTAACTTCATCAAAAAAGTTAAGCTCCGGGTTGAATGTCCGCGCTACACCTTCTAAATTCGCCAGGGTTTTGGCATACAAACCCATATTACTCGGCAACCTAATTTTATTGTTGCGGGCAACTTGTAAAACTTCATAAATTATCTGACTGAAGTTGATTTGGGTTAGGCTGACATTATGATATTTTCGCAACATGCGATCGTAATCATTTTCTAAGCGCGACAAAATTACTGGTTGAGCAGAATCTGAGAGTTGCAAAGTTAATTGAGCGCACCTTTGAGCATCTAAATCAACGATCGCTAACAACATCTCTGTTAATATCTGCTGTGTGCGCGGATCAAGTCTTCCTACCATGCCACAGTCTAAGAGGGCAACACGACCATCTTTGAGATAAAATAAGTTCCCTGGATGCGGATCTGCGTGAAAAAAGCCATCAATATATAGTTGCTGAAAAAATACCCGAAATAACAAAGTAGTTATTTCTTTACGCTCTACAGCAGGGTCTTTACCATTATTGTTGTTGTCCAAATCCGCCGATAAAAATGGTACCCCATCCAGCCATTCCATCACCAGTAATTTTGCTGTGGTCAATTCCCAGTTAATTTCCGCAACTACTATTTGTGTGGGATCGTACCAGCGACTTTTAGATAAGTTGCGCCGCAGTTGATCTGTAAAACCCGCTTCTCGGGTAAAATCTAACTCGGCTTCTAGAGCTTTGGTAAATTCTTCGGCGATGGATTTGATTTCGTAGGTTTGCCCAAACTCAGTTCGCGCCACTAAATCGGCAATACCTTGAATTAAAGCAATATCTTGGGCAATAGTCAAATCAATTCCCGGACGTTGCACTTTCAAAGCGACTTCTCGACCGTCTATTAATGTAGCGCGATGTGTCTGAGCAATTGATCCTGCTGCTACAGGAATCGGGTTAACTGTGCTGAAGGTTTCTGCTAGTGGAAGTTTTAATTCTTTACGGAGGATTATTTCTATCTGTGACCAAGGAACAGCCGGTACTTCGTCTTGTAGAGTTGACAGTTCCTCAATATAGGCGGCGTTTAGTAAATCGGGACGGGTAGAAAGTAGCTGACCAAGTTTAACATAAACTGGCCCCAAGTCTACCAGGATATTTTTTAAAACCGCAGGTGTAGGTAGCTGGGGTTCATCAGCTTTACCACCAGTAAGTAACCTTCGCATATAGTCCCAGCCATTGCGAAGGAATACTTCAAGAATTTCTCGTTGACGGGGAACAGTTTGGGTAAGGAACATTTTTGAGGTGGGGATTGGGGAGGTGGGGGGTGGGGAGTGGGGAGTAGGGAGTAAGAATTTTAGATTTTAGATTTTGGATTTTGGATTAAATTTGAATCTAAAATCGTCAATCCAAAATCTAAAATTGAATTGCCCAATGCCTGATTCGCAATTCCCAAAGTCAAGTTATAATGGGAAAATAGGCTTTTTCGCCTCTACCAAGGGTTTTAACTTTTATAGCAGGTCGGTAAATCGGGGATCGCTTTGGAGAATTTTGAGGATCTGCTTGATTTCCTGGGTACGTTCTTTTTTAACAACGAGGGTGACATTGCGATCGCGCACAATCACCACGTCCTCTAAACCAATTGTAACAACTACATCCTCTGGATTTGAGGCGTAAATAATCGCCCCGTGCGTATCTAGCCCTACGTGCGTAGCAAGTTCTACATTGGGAGTCCCTTCTGTCTTGAGTAAGCGTTCGATCGCATTCCAATCTCCTAAATCATCCCAACCAAAATCAACTGGCAAAACGTATGCTAGAGTTGTTTTTTCCATTAGCGCATAGTCTATACTCTTCTTAGGCAACTGGGGATAGATATCAGGGCCATGTTGTTCTAAAGGTTCGATAATTTCTGGCGCATGGGTATGTAGTTCTTTGAGAACAACCCCTGCCCGAAAAACGAACATGCCACTATTCCAGCTAAAGCGTCCCGTAGATAAAAAAGTCTCTGCCGTTTCCCGGTTGGGCTTTTCTGTAAAGCGGTTGACGTGATAAGCTGGCAACTCATTAAAGCTACCTATTTTTTCACCTTGTTCAATGTAACCGTAACCGGTTGATGGAAAAGTAGGCTTGATCCCCAGTGTAACGATCGCTGCTGTGCTTGCTGCTAGTTGCGTAGCCGCGCTTAATGTGTGTGCAAACGCCTCTTGGTCAGCAATCCAGTGGTCAGCAGGGAAAAAGCCAATAACAGCGTCTTCTCCATAGCGTTGTTTGATTTCTAAACTTGTCCAAGCAACGGCGGCGGCGGTGTCTCTTCCTTCCGACTCAATCAATAAGTTTTGAGATGGTAGATGGGGTAATTGTTGTCTTACCCCTTCAGCTATCTGACTAGAAGTAATTACCCACAAGGAATCCCACCCCCAAGGGGTTCGCCAGTCGCCAGTCGCGGGAGAGTTTCTTGCAGCGCTAGACTCACCGCCACCGAGTTCAATCAATCGATCGGCGGTTGCTTGTAATAAACTTCTAGAGCTACCATCAAGACTTAAAAATTGCTTGGGTCGGTTTTTGCGACTCAGAGGCCAAAAACGTTCACCTTTACCACCAGCAAGGATTACGGGGAACAATAAAGTATTCATGTTGTCATACAGGCTTACCGAAGAACATTACAAGTTTACAGTGAGCTTTTCCACTGGCAATATTTGTAGCTTGCATTAACATACTTTTAGGGAGTGGTTGAGTGGGGAGATAATTGTGATAAAACAAGTCGAATGGTCAGAAAATCCGTTGACATCTCAGCAAGTTGTAGAATTTGAACCTGAGGTGAAACCGCAGCAACTTCAACGAACAGAAAATCAAGTAACAGCTTCACCAGTACAGGATTTAGAGGAGGAGGTAGAACTAAACCCGCTAGCGAATCCCAACCGTAGTGTTGTCGAATCAGTGGGCGCAATTCCCAATCAGCTTTATGAGAGACTGGGCTTAACCATGCCTCGATGGCTGTTGTGGATCTTGACGGTTGTCATCGGCATCATCTTATCTGGACTACTGGTATCAACTTTAGCGCTGTGGACTCCGTTGTGGAGCAATCTAGATCGAACAGATGAAGATTTAGGAACTACTACTAAAGACGAGGTAAAAATACCACTACCGGGGGAGTTATGGAGCAAACTCTCCCAGTATCAGCTTTCACGACCGATGAATATTTTAATTATGGGGATTGAACCAGTTAACGGTACTGTTGACGGTTCACCAGAAAGCTTTGCTGGGAAAAGCGACACCATGCTGCTGGTACGACTTAACCCTAGTGACAAATCTGTACGGGTGCTTTCGATTCCCAAAGATACGATGATCGCCATTCCAGAAAAGGGAGAAAAGGGATTAACTAAGGTATCTGATGCCAATGCCAAAGGCGGCCCAGTCTTGGCAGCACGGGTAGTTAGCCGTACCTTAAACAATGCCCCAATCGATCGCTACATCCGTATTTCTACCAGTGGATTACGGCAGTTAGTCGATCAGTTAGGCGGAGTAGAGGTTTTTGTTCCCCAATCAATGGAATATAAAGACTCTAGCAGTCGGCTGTCGATTAATTTAGTCAGTGGCTGGCAAACCCTCAACGGCGAACAAGCAGAACAGTTTGTCCGATTCCGGGAACCAGGTTTGGGAGATTTGCCGAGAGTGCAGCGTCAGCAAGCACTAATAGCAGCCCTGCTGCAACGCTTAAATAGTCCTACCGTCTTACCCAGGTTGCCTCAATTAACTCGCTTGATGCGAAAATACTTTGATAGCAACCTGAAGATGGAAGAAATGATGGCGTTGGTGAATTTCGGCCTCAACTTAGATCGGGATAATTTCCAAATGACCGTGTTGCCTGGTACTTTTAGCCGTTTTAGCAAAGACCCTGATAGCTATTGGCTAAATATGACTGGACAACAAAGCCTGTTGAATGATTATGTTGGGGTAAATGTCCCTGGTCTGAAACCAGATATGCGTCAGGTTCCTAACCTCAAAATTGCTATTCAAAATGCTTCCAATCAACCTCAGTTAACTGAAAAAGTTATTGCTTATCTGAAACACAAAGGCTTTACTAATATTTACAAAGTACCTGATTGGCCAGATACCCAACGTCAAACTCAGATTGTTGTCCAAAAAGGCAACCGACAAGTTGGAGTTGATTTGCAAAAAGTCTTAGGCTTGGGTCAAATTGAGGTAGCGGCGATTGGTGATTTAGAATCTGATCTCACAATTCGGATTGGTAAAGATTGGAAATAGCTAAGAGTCATTAGTAATTAGTCATTAGAACTCTTGCATAAATCAAACAATTTGAACCTCACCCCGCCAAAGCTACGCTTTGTCTCCCCTCCCCGATACTTTGGGGAGGGGTGTTAGGGACTTTTGCAAGAGGTCTATTGTTCACTAACAGAGGACAAATGACAAAGCGCAAAGTCTGAGCGCCGGCTTCCGGCGATCAGAACTTTGTAAGAGAGGACTAATGACAAAAGATAAATAATAAAGTTATGAAAAAGATTTTACTGCGCTTTTTTGGTTTGATTGTGATTTTGATACTCGCCTTTTTCTGGTTAATACTTAATCCCAAACCGGCATTTGCTCAAATAAATACAATCAATTACAACAATATAAATTTAGAAAATCGTGACTTTTCTCATGCTGATTTGGCAGGTGTGACTTTTGTCGCAGCAGAAATGCGGGGAACTAATTTTCAAGGAGCAAATTTAACTAACGCAATTCTCACTAAAGGAGTTTTGTTAAAAGCAAATTTGGAAGGAGCGAACTTGAGCGGCGCTTTAGTCGATCGCGTCACGATGGATGGTGCTAACCTGAAAAATGCCATTTTTACAGAAGCAACTTTGACTCGGAGCCGTTTTTACGATGCCGAAATTACAGGCGCTGATTTTACAGACGCTTTAATTGACCGTTATCAAGTGTCGCTAATGTGTGAAAGAGCCGATGGGGTAAATCCGGTTACGGGTATGTCAACGCGAGATAGTTTAGGTTGTCGATAGTAGGTTGGATTGAGGAACGAAACCCAACATATTGCAAGGTTTGTTGGGTAACACGAATCAACCCAACCTCCAACTATTCTTAACTTTTGAATGCGTGACTTTTGAATGCGTGACACTCGCCTTGCGGTATCAGTCGCTTCTAATTAGCACTGGGAATTTCAATTAAAAACTCTGTTCCTTCTCCTGCTTTTGAGGAACATTTAATCTGACCATGATGTTTTTCAACTATTATTTGATGGCTGATAGATAACCCTAACCCCGTACCTTTACCTGGGGCTTTGGTAGTGAAGAAGGGGTCGAACATGTGCGATCGCACCTCTTCTGGAATCCCCAAACCATTATCAGCTATTCTAATTACAATCTGATTATTGACAGCTTGCGTAGTAATCCAGATAGTTAAGGGTATTGTCGGACACTTTTTAGATAACTTCAAATACCTTTGCTGTATAGTTTTAAATTTTTCCTCTAATGCATCAATACTGTTACTTACAAGATTCATAAATACTTGATTTAATTGCGCTGGATAGCATTCGAGCAAAGGTAACGTAGCATATTTTTTAACAATCTCAATACCTGGGCGTTCATTATTGTTTTTGAGCCGATGCCCTAAGATTAACAAAGTACTATCCAATCCTTGATGAATGTCTACTGGCTTCAATTCAGCCTCATCTGTACGAGAGAAGTTTCGCAATGATAGGACAATCTCACGAATCCGCTCTGTTCCTACTTTCATTGAATCAAGAGTTTTGGGTAAATCTTCCATCATAAAGTCCAAATCATTCTTGTCAATTTCTTCTTGAACAGTTGGCAATAGGGAGGAATTTTGACGGTAAAGTTTCACTACATTTAGCAGTTCTTGAGTGTATTCATTTAAATGTATGAGATTGCCAAAAATAAAACTGACAGGATTATTTATTTCATGAGCAACCCCAGCAAGTAGTTGCCCTAATCCTGCCATTTTTTCACCTTGAATTAACCGAGTCTGAGTTTGTTTTAATTCTTGCAGAGCTTGAGTAAGTTCTAAGGTTTGACGTTTAGTTTGTTCGAGTAATTCCGCTTGCTGAATTGCAATTCCCAATTGCACCCCTACTTGAGCTAGTAAATTGATTTCTTCCTCTTTCCAATAACGCGGCTGAGAATTTTGATAAGCAACTAATAATCCCCATAGTTTTTCACCTTCCCGAATTGGAACAAAGGTTTCGTTGCGCGGAAGTTCGTTATCGTCGTCTGTGTCCTCAAAAGTTTCTATAATCATTGGTTGAGCTTGTACAACAGGTTTCCAACCATCTTTAAAAGAATCTGCGACAAATTTACCACTCCAATCTGAGTTGAAGCGGTAGATTGCAACTCGCTCGACTTGGAGCAACTCTCGCACAGCTTGAGTAGTCGTTCTAAAAATAGTTTTAATATCGAGTGACTGGCGGATTTTATCAATGGTTGCAGCCAGCAATTCCTGCCGTTCCATTGCTTTCTCCCGTTCAGTAGCTTCTGCTAACTGGACAACCTGCATTTGAACTTGCTTTAAATAAGAATCCTGTTTTAATGCGACTGCCAATTGCTCGGCTATTTGACTGGCAAATTCAACTTCAGAGGGTTGCCAGTGACGAGGAGCATTGCATTGGTGAATACATAGCAATCCCCAAAGTTCACCTTTTTTTAATAGAGGTGCGATCAGATTTGCCCGCACTTTAAATTTTTCTAAAATTTGAATGTAGCAACCTGGAAACTTTTCTTGATAAATATCAGCGATCGCATTTACTCGACCTTGCGCGTAAAGGGATGCAAAGTTTTTACCGAAGCAATAATCATAAACTTTTTCTGTGATTACCGAGTTACACTCAGGTACAAAATCCTCAGAAATAAATTCTCCTTCCCAATTTTTTTGAGGGTCAAAACGAAAGACTGCCACTCTGTCTGCTTGCAGCATTTGCCGTACCTCAGTGACAGTAGTTTGCAGGATTGTATCTAAATCTAGGGATTCCCGAATTCGAGTAATTACGCTAGTTAATGTCTTTTGTTGCTCTGCTTGGTACTGAGCGTATGTGAGCAACTTATGGTGTCGTAAGGCTACACCAATTTGTGTACCGATTTTGGTCAGGGATTCGACTTCATAAGATTGCCACTGTCTTGGTGAGGAATTTTGGTAAGCAGCAATGACTCCCCAAAGTTTGTCTCCTTGGAGAATGGGAGCAGTTGCAAAAGCTTTTGCCTGAAATTGCTCTAACAGGATTACATGGCAGTTTGTTAATCCGGCTTGGTAAATGTCATTGGCTGTAAATGTCTGGTTGTGAGCGTAACGTCCACCTTGCGTCTGTTGTAAATAAGTATCAGCGATCGCAGGCTGAACGCCAACTAAAGGAGTCCAGCCTTCTGCAAATGATTCAGCGACGAAGTTACCACTCCAATCGTCATTAAAGCTAAAGATGGCAACTCGATCAGCTTGCAGCAGCTGGCGTATTTCTTGAGTTGTTGTTTTAAAAATGGTTTCAATATCAAGGGGTGAGCGAATTTTATCGACAATCTGAGCAATTACTTGGTCGCGTTGAGCCGCTTGTGCCAATTCTGCGGCTTGCAATTGGACTTCATGGAGATGCTTCGCTTGTTGAATCGCAACGGTAAGATGATCGGCAATTTGACGAATAAACTCAATTTCCGATTCTTTCCAGTCACGAGCCTCACTACACTGATGAATGCAAATCAATCCCCACAGTTCCTTTTGGCGCGATAGAGGGACAACGAGGTTGGCCTGTACTTGAAATTTACTTAAAATTGCAGCATGACAATCACTCAGTCCCGCTTTGTAAATATCTGCTACTGCTTGCACTCTACCTTGTTGATAACTCGAAGCAAATTGGTCTCCAAAGCAGTGGTCGTAAACTTTTACTGCTAGTGCTGAGTCCCAGCCAAGTGCAACATCCTCAGAAACAAATTCTCCTTCCCAGTCTTTTTCTTGGTCAAACTGGAAGACTGCTACCCGATCGGCATTTAGCAATTGACGCACTTGGGTAACGGTAGTTTGAAAAATTGTTTCTAAGTCAAGAGACTCCCGAATTCGGACAATTACACTCGCTAGAGCCTTTTGTTGGTCTAGTTGCTCTTGAAGTTGAGCGCTTGACAAAAGAAGTTGATTTTCCGTGAAATTTGAATTAGGTTCCATTGCTCTGGATTATGTCGTTTAATGATTCCTCATCCCCAACTTCATGGAGTTAAAAAACGTCAAAAATATGACAAACTGCAAATTTTTGCAATGTTCAACAATTTTCCAGAAGATGGTTATTGTTATAGTTCCCCTTTCTTGATCTATCCTCGTAATGGATTAAAAAATAATTTTGGCTTGTAGACAAGAGAGGATATGGTTAAGTTAGTGTTGCCGAAGCAAATCAGAAAAGCAGACCCCTTTAGAGCTTATGGATAAAAGATCCTCCAACCCGCTTCAAAAGTTGGCTGTTCAGATTCACACATTTTTTAGGCTTTTCATTACCAACATTTTTTAAATCTTGGGCTTCGTTGCCATCCCGCCTCGGAATAAATTCCTCTTGCTTATAGCTAAAGTTCTCTGAAGAGGACTAATACAAAGTTTTCAGCCATGTAAGGGACTGACAAGAAATAAATTACTCAAATAAACGAACCACAAGAGACACAGAGAGAAATTGCGTGCGCGAGTTAAGAGCGTTGAGCAAACTTTGGGAGAACACAGAGGAATAAGGAGGAGAAAGTTTTTTCGCCAGTTTTTTGGGTATTTTTTTATTTGTCAGTCCCTAAGACGACTATCAGATATTTTCTTGCCCTACTCCCCCTGCTCACTTTGCGATTTTATTTGGAAGTCCCTTGAGCGATCGTGGCAATACCCGCCGTAGGATACCTAAAGGGCTGTAGGGCGAAAGCATGTAAAATAAGTAATTTGTCAAAATTTACCTGACAGACTACGGGATTTCAGGTTAAATGTTTTAAAGTATGCACTCTGCAAGAGTTGTCGGGTAATATTCGTGACACAACAAGACCAAAAACCCTCTCGTTCTTTCGCTGGAATTGCTGGCATTGTTGCCGCAGCCACATTAATTAGTAAAATCTTCGGTTTAGTGCGGCAGCAAGCGATCGCTGCCGCTTTTGGTGTTGGTGCTGCTGCCACCGCCTATAGTTATGCCTATATTATCCCTGGCTTTCTATTGATATTACTCGGCGGGGTGAATGGACCATTACACAGTGCAGTTGTCAGCGTTTTAGCCAAGCGGCGGCGAGAAGAAGCGGCTCCCCTAGTGGAAACCGTGACAACGCTGGTAGCTGGAGCGCTGTTGGTGGTGACAGTGGCTCAAGTTTTATTTGCGGATGCGATCGTTGATTTAGTTGGTCATGGTTTGGAGGCGACAACCAGAGCGATCGCCATTCAACAACTCCGCATTATGGCACCAATGGCTTTATTTGCCGGTTTAATTGGCATTGGCTTTGGTACTCTCAATACAGCCAATCAATATTGGTTACTCTCCATTAGTCCCTTATTATCTAGTATTACCGTTGTTGTCGGCCTTGGGATTTTGGCTATGCAACTGGGCAAAGATATTATTAAGCCGGAATACGCTTTAATCGGTGGAATGGTTTTAGCTTGGGGAACCTTAGCAGGAGCAGTTCTCCAATGGTTAGTGCAGCTAATTGTCCAGTGGCGATTAGGACTCGGCACATTACGCCTGCGGTTTGATTTTAAATCCCCAGGCGTTCAAGAAGTGATTAAAATCATGACTCCGGCAACAGTTTCTTCTGGAATGATGCCAATTAATGTTGCCACTGACCTTTATTTTGCTAGTCCGATCCCTGGTGCTGCGGCAGGATTTAACTATGGGAATTTATTAGTCCAAACTCCGTTAGGGATTATTTCTAATATCATTTTACTGCCCCTGTTACCGATATTTGCCAGACTTGCCGGCCCCGAAAATTGGCCAGATTTAAAATTACGCATTCGCCAAGGACTGCTACTTACTGCTTTCACCATGCTACCGCTAGGGGCGCTGATGGTGTCGTTATCTGTACCTATTGTGCAGGTGGTATATGAGCGCGGTGCTTTCAAGCCAGAAGCTACACAGCTAGTTTCATCCTTGCTAGTCGCTTATGGAATTGGGATGTTTGCCTATTTGGGACGTGATGTTTTGGTGCGGGTATTCTATGCTTTAGGCGATGGACAGACACCTTTTCGCATCAGTATTTTTAATATTTTGCTCAACATGATATTAGATTGGTTTTTTGTTAAACCTTTTGGCGCTCCCGGTTTGGTGTTAGCAACAGTGGGTGTAAATTGCAGTTCAATGTTGATGCTGTTATGGTTGCTCGATCGCAAGCTGAATGGTTTACCTTGGCGGGAATGGGGTTTGCCGATTTTGGGTTTGACTGCTGGTAGCGTGGTAGGTGGGGTAGCAAGCTATGGGACATTGGTTGTTTCTCAACAATTCTTAGGGAAAACAGGTTTACTGATTCTGATGTTGGAGTTATGTATATCTGGCTTCGTGGGGATTGCAGTGTTTGCTGCGATCGCTTCATCAATGAAAATACCAGAGGTGAATACTTTTATATCTCGTCTACGTCAGCGCTTTTTGAAGAAATAATTGTTATTTGAACATTCCTCCGTCCCGCATTCTTCGTCCATGTAATCATGGGCTATCTTTAGGGGCGGGGTAGTTCATTATTTGATTTGGTACACCCAAGTGGGTGAGAAAGAATTCAGCCACTTGGGTGAACCAGGTGTGCGAGGTTACATTTTGTAAAAAAAGAGATTCTAGTACTAGAGAATATTGATTTTACCTAACTCTAGTGAGAATAATTCTATGAAACTTACAAAATTAGCTGCCTCTTTCCTCGCTGTTGCTTCCATTGTCCTCTCGGCTGGAATTGCTTCTGCTCAAACAGCTGGTACAAATGGCAATTACATCGGTGCTGGTGTTGCGGTTGGTGCAACCAGTGGCGGACAAGGAAACGATGAAGCACAAATTGGTGGTAATATTCAAGGACGTTACGCCGTTCCCAATGCGCCTGTTTCATTGCGGGGTTCTGTGCTTTATGGTGGTGATGCTGCCGCAATTATGCCCATAGTGACTTACGATGCGCCCATCGCCAAAAATACTAATGTTTACTTCGGTGGTGGTTATTCTTTTGTAACTGACGAAGGTCAAAAAACCCCATTGGGTAATCAGAATGCACCTGTAGTTACCCTTGGTATTGAATCAGAAGTTAGCCAGAATGTCATTGCTTATGGTGATACTAAATGGGGCATTGATGCCTACAGAAATAGTGATGCTGATGCTGTCAGCTTCCAAGCTGGATTAGGCTATCGCTTCTAGTGATTACGAGCTAGAAAATAGCTTATTCACAACCTAAAGCAATGGGGAGCATCCCGTCAGGTGCAAAAACTTTGTGTTTGCCCTCATCCCCTAACCCCGAATCCCAACTTGAGATTCGGCGAACTAGAGAATTTCCTCCCCTCTCCCAAAATTGGGAGAGGGGTTGGGGGTGAGGGTCAAACCTGGAAAGTTCGCCAAATCTAGCTTATACGTTAAGTTGACACCAATATTTAATTACTTTTTATATTTAACTTCCTAACTTCATCAAAAAAGTTATTTCAAACTGCGATTATTATTAATATTATTTGATAATTAGCGGGAATAGAGGTGTGCTTGATGGCTAAGTCTGCACTAATGGGATCTTTGCAACGCGCTTATAAAATTGCGAAGGCATCGCTCAAAACTGGCATTCCCACTGATGAGATAGTTGATATTTTAAAACAAAGAACCACTCGTCGCCGCTTACTTTTTGGGGGTTTGGGATTAGCAAGCGCATTAGCTACAGCTACCTGGCATAATGGACGTGATTCTGCGGCTTTTGCCACAATTTCCAAAGTGCTGGTAGTGGGTGCGGGAATTGCTGGCTTGACTGCTGGCTACCGCTTACGTCAAGCTGGAGTTCCTGTAGACATCATTGAGGCGAGGAGCCGCGTTGGTGGTCGGATATGTAGTTTAACTAACGCAGCAGGTACTGGCGTGACTGTCGAACTTGGTGGAGAATTTATTGATACAGATCATAAACAATTACGATCGCTTGCTCAAGAACTTGGTTTAACAATAGTCGATCTACTTGCTACTGATAAAGGATTAGTGCCAGAAACATGGTACTTTAAAGGACGCAAAATTCCTGAACTAGAAATTATTAATTACTTCATTCCTTTAGCACATAAAATTGACGAGGATTTAGTTGCCATTGGGGATGGAGATGTAACTTATCGCTCTTACAATCAGGCAACTTTCGCTTTAGATAACACCTCCATTGGAGATTATTTAGAGCAAGCAAAAATTAATCCCATTTTGCAAGAAATGCTGTATGTTGCCTATACTACCGAATATGGTCGAGAAGCAGCAGAACAATCCTGTTTGAATTTAGTGTTTTTGATTGGTACTAACACTGATACATTCTCAGTCTACGGCGAAAGTGATGAACGTTATACCATTCGTGGTGGTAACGATCAAGTACCTCGTCTGCTAGCGGATTATTTAGGAAATTTTATACAAACTGATACAGAATTAGAAGCTATCTGTATTCGTCCCGATGGTCGCTATCGAGTTAGTTTACGGTCTGGGTATAGAACCTTTGAGCGTACTTATGAAAGAATTTTGTTGACATTGCCCTTTAGCACTTTGCGTTTAGTGAAGTTGAAAGTTAATTTACCAGCAATCAAACAGAAAGCGATCGCAGAATTAGGATATGGTACAAATGCCAAATTAATTACAGCCTATCAACAAAAATTGTGGCGTACTAAATATAACTCAACAGCCGCAACATTTACTGATACAGGCTTTCAAAGCACCTGGGAACCCAGTCGCTACCAAAAAAGCCCCAAAGGTCTTATTACTAACTTTACTGGTGGTGAACATGGTTTATCTTTGGGTAAAGGTTCAGCAGAATCTCAAGCCGAAATACTATTACCACAATTAGATCGAATTTTCCCCGGAATCAAAAACCTACGTCAAGGTCAAGCCATTCGCGCCTATTGGCCTGGAGAACAGTACACACGAGCCTCCTATGCTTGCTATTTAGTCGGACAATGGACAGGGATAAGTGGAGCGGAACAAGAACGTGTAGGTAATCTATTTTTTGCTGGTGAACACTGTTCTGTGTCCTACCAGGGATATATGGAAGGGGGTTGTAGAACAGGTGAAGTTGCAGCTAAGAGAATCCTTAAAGATTTAGGTTGGCGAAATATCCCTGCTGAACAGAAAAAATCAATTACTACCAATCAATTAAATCGCTATCATCCCAGGATTCCGAGAGACGAACGTTTTTCTAACGACTACACCCAAGAGTAAAGGTAATTGCCTAGCAGCTTGTCGTTAGACATTGCCTGGTCTATTAAAGAACTGACATCATAACTATTAACACTAGCAATAGTCTCTGGTGTTAGATATTCTGCTGTTTCTGTAACTCCCTGACCTATTAAAGAACCGACATCATAATTATTAAAACTAGAAATTGTCTGTGATGTGAGATAATTTCTAGTTTGTGCGTTTCTGGGTAGCAAGTTGTTATTAGAAATTACCTGCCTTGCCAGAGAACTAACATTGGAAATATTAAAATTAGAGAAATTAGAGATTGTACCTTGTGAACTATTTTCTGCTGTGTCTGCTTTGGCGTAGCCCGCACTTCGAGAAAGCTCAGTGACCATCCTAGACATCGCCTGACTCGCCAGAGAACTGACATTAGAAATATTTGGACTATTTGAACTATTTGTAGTTTGTGTACTATTTCCTGCGGTTTCTGCCACAATCTGACGGACTTGGGCATCAGTCAAGTTGTGGTTAGCACTAAGCATCAGGGCAACTATACCAGCAACATGGGGAGCAGCCATAGACGTGCCGCTATAAGTAGCATATTGATTATTCGGAACTGAGGAATAGATGTTGACTCCTGGGGCTGTGACATAGGAAATTTCATTTGTTCCAGAACGGTTAGAGAAGTCAGCCAGATTATTATTCTTATCTACAGCCCCAACGGCAATTCCCGACTTGGAGGCATAGCGGGCGGGATAGTCTGGTGATGAGTCACCATCATTACCTGCTGCCATGACGACAATTACTCCTTTGCTGCTGGCATAGTCAATGGCTGACTCTAAAGTACGATTGGAATAAGGACCTCCTAAACTGAGGTTAATCACGTTAGCTCCATTGTCCACAGCATAATGAATGCCTTTAGCAATAGAAGTGTAGGAACCAGAGCCAGAGTCATCTAAAACTTTGACAGGCATAATTTTGGCATCATAAGCAATACCAGTGACACCGTAGCTATTATTTTCTCCGGCGATCGTCCCGGAAACATGAGTGCCATGACCGTTGTCATCTAGGACATTATTATTATTGTCAACAAAGTTCCAGCCGTGGATGTCATTAGCATAGCCGTTGCCATCATTATCTTTACCATTGTCAGCAATTTCCTTGGGATTCGTCCAGATATTATCCTTTAAATCTTCGTGGTTGTAGTCAACCCCAGTATCTACAACAGCAACAACAACGCCTTTACCTGTGTATCCCTTTGCCCAGACTTCTGGTGCTTTCACAAGGTCTGCTCCCCAATTATTGCCACCAAGATCAGGAACATCAGCAAAGGTATTCTGACCAATAGCTCTAGCCACTGCTGCTGCTCCATTAATCAAGCCATAGCCATTGGTGGAGTTATAATTTTGAGCGCTAAAAGTATTACTGCTATTTTCGGAGTCACCATTATTTAGCAACTGCACATCAGCATCGCCTGAGTTATAGCTACTAGGTCTACTGAAGTTGAGGCTGTGGTCATTTTTGGTCTTAAAGCTATCTAATGAAGAAATTGAAGTGAGATTTAGCTGTTGAGTTGACAACACATTGTTATTAACATCATCAATGAGCATAAGTATTTTTTCTCAAAGATAGCAATCGTTTTTTGACAGTTTGAAGCTTTAAAATCTCGATTAAAAAACTTCAATTTTTGAATAAGCTCCATTGTCAATAATTACTATGAAATTTCAGAAGAAAATGCTAATTTTATTACCAAAAAACCTTCTGGAAACTGTGATTTTTATTAAGGTAAATTCCTCAAGTAAATCTTAAATCTTTAAACTGTATTAATGAACACTAACGCAATGAGAAGAAAAAGTTATGACTGTTACTACTTTTAAAACTACTGCGATCGCAGGCTATAAAACAATACGCTTGGGTTAGCGCCAAAAACCTTAAACTGTATAGGTATAAATTTGCGTAAGTCCTATTAAGTAGGTAGGCGTAATTAAATATAAGATCAAACCTCACCCTCAATCCCCGGAATTAAGGAGGGGGAAGCCGGAATTAAGGAGAGGGAAGCCGGAGGCAGGGTGAAGTTTTATATTTAATTTGACCCACTTACTTATTAAAATCATCAAAATTAAAATGGCGAATGGAGTTATACTCCATTCGCAAAAAACTATCTTTAAGCAGCTTTCCAGACGTTTATCTTTTATGTAACTACAAGCTTTGAGTTAGTTAAATATTTGCTTGCTGCCGTTGATATAGTGACCAATACAAACCCTTTTGTTGCAACAATTGTGAGTGAGTACCACGTTCGGCAATCACGCCTTGCTCCAACACCAAAATCAAATCAGCACGTTTGAGAGGGGCAAAGCGGTGAGCAATTAAAAACACGGTACGATTAACGGAAACTTTTTGCAGGTTTTGCAGTACTTGTTGTTCAGTTTCACTATCCAAAGCGCTGGTAGCTTCATCTAAAACTAAAATCGGCGCTTGGGAAAGAAATAGCCTTGCGAGGGCAATCCGTTGTCTCTGTCCGCCAGATAAAGCGGTACCGCGTTCACCCACATTGGTTTCGTAACCGTAGGGTAATTGACTGATAAAATCGTGAGCTACTGCTAGTCTTGCCGCCTCTACTACTTGCTCTGCGGTAATGTCGGGAGTACCGAGAGTGATATTTTCCAAAATAGAACCGTTGAATAAAAAGTCTTCTTGAAGAACTACACTAACTTGTTGCCGCAGTGAGGCTAAATCGGCACTTTTTATATCAAAACCATCAATAAGGATGCGGCCTGATTCAATTTGATAGAGGCGTTGCAATAGCTTAGACAGAGTACTTTTACCAGAACCGCTCCGTCCGACAATGCCAACAAATTGCCCTGGTTCGGCATTAAAAGAGATTCCCCGCAGAATTGCTTCAAAGTTGGGCCGGTAGCGGAAAAATACTTGCTCGAAGGTGACTTGTCCTTTCAGGGGTGGTAAAACTAGACCAGTTCCCAGTTCAGCTTCTGGGGAGACGTTGAGAATATCACCAATGCGATCTACAGAAAGTAGCACTTGTTGGAGGGTTTGCCACAACTGTACTAAGCGCAAAAGCGGGCCTGTGACTCTACCAGACAGCATTTGAAAGGCAACAAGCTGTCCGACTGTGAGCTTTTGTTCGATGACTAATTTGGCTCCAAACCAGAGAATCAGCATGGTGGAAAAATTGGTGAGAAAGTCACCGATATTGCTGCTGATATTGGAGGTGGTAGAAGCTTTAAAACCTGTGCGAATGAAGCGAGCGAATAAGCCTTCCCAGCGATCGCGGGCTACTGGTTCTGCTGCATGGGCTTTAACGGAGTGAATTGCGGTGATTGTCTCAACTAGAAACGATTGACTATCGGCACTCCGGTTAAAGGTTTCGTTGAGCCAGTTACGCAGAATTGGTGTTGCAACTATCGTCAATGTGGCAAATAGCGGCAGTACTGCTAAGGCTACAAAGGTGAGTGGGATATTATAGTAAAACATCAATGCTAGGTAAACCACAGCAAAGATGCTATCCAAAATCACAGTTAATGCTGTACCTGTGAGAAACTGACGGATTTGTTCGAGTTCCTGAACTCGTGCTACTGTGTCTCCGACGCGCCGCGACTCAAAATAAGCCAAAGGCAGACGCATCAGATGGCGAAATAGCTGTGCTGATAAACTCAAATCCAGACGACGAGCTGTATGGGTAAAGATGAATAGGCGCAGAATGCCAAGTATAGACTCAAATATGGCTACGCAAAAAAGTGCGATCGCCATCACATCGAGAGTCGGCAAACTCCCCTGCACCATCACTTTATCAATGACGACTTGCGTAATTAGCGGTGTTGTTAACCCCAAAAGCTGCAAGGTAAAAGATGCTAACAATACTTCTGTTAGTAATTTCTTATATTTCCAAACTGCTGGGGTAAACCAACTGAGGTTAAATTTTTCTTGCTGGGATATCAGTTCTACTTGCCACAATCGCCCATCCCAAGATGCTTCAACTATTGATTGTGGTAAGCTTTCACAAATGCGATCGGGATTTAGAGGGTTAGCGATAATTAAGCGATCGCCTTTAACTCCATAAGCTACCACCCAAGAAGGACTCTGGGGCGAATCAGAATTCCACAGCAGTAAAGCTGGAAATGACAACTGTCGCAACTCACCCCAATTCACTTGTAACCGCCGCAACACTAACCCTAACTTTTCTCCTGCTTCCACAACCTGTTTTGGGCGTTGTCCTCTAAGTTGGCGCTGCACCCATTCCAGTTGCACAGAATTTTCTAACTGTTGCGCCACCATTGTTAAACAGGCAGCAGCAGTGTTCCAGCTAGCAACAAAAGGATAATTTGAGACGATCTGATTGGGGGCTGGGAGTCCTCTTTGGGGTTGGAGGCTGTGGGTGCTAGAAGTTCCTTCACTAGCTGGCGCTAATGAAGCAGTGGAAGAGAAGGAAAATGTGTCTCTCTCACTCTCCATGTCCACTGGTAACACTTGCCAGAATTGCTGAATTTGTGGGTTAGAAAATTCTGCCCACACCTCTGTATGCCAACACACTACTACTACTTCTTTACTAGCAGCTACAGCTTTAAAATTCGCAGACAGCTTTTGCAAGTCACCAAACCAATCCCCCACATCTAGGGCGGCTATTGGTTTACCAACCCCCTCTTCTCGTAAGCGGACTTTTCCAGCCACAATCAAGAATTGGTAACCGCCAACATCGTTTGACCAGATTTTCTCTCCAAGACGATACTGACGGGTTTGGGACTCCTTTTCCAATCGGGTTTGTTGTTCGGGAGTCAGCCAAGATAACGGGGGCTGATTCCAAGGCAAAGAAGCTAAGACTTTTAATCGTAAAGATTCATTATTCAGAATATTTAACTCACTTGTAATTTGACTGTCAGTTTTTGAATTTTCTCTGCTAGCCATTTCTCAAATAACTCATTTTGTAGTGCAAGCTTTAGTTGAGTATCTTCTGAAGACGCTGGCAGAAATTGTTCTACTCGAAACAAACCATAAGGTCCTTCTCCTTGCGGAGAGTCTTTGCCAACGATTTCTATTGGTCCTATCAATTGTCCAGGACTCGCCACATCAATAGCTGCCCGTAATATATCCGGCATACTTCCACGGCTGACTATTCCCATCATGCCGTTCACAATTCGGTCATCTGAAAGGGAATACTCTTTAGCTAGTTGCTCAAAACTACCTCCTTCTTCAATTTGAGTTTGTAGTTCATCTGCCAATTCTCGATTATCAACAACGATCCGAGAAAGTACTACCCGATCCAAAAAAATTTTGCGTTCAATAAAATATTCTTGGAGTTTTGCTTGCGTCACTAAAGCTTTTAGCTTTTCTAACTTGTAACCAAAAGCCACCGATGTGTGAAAGGTAGCGTAATCTGTGTTGTTGACCTTTAACCATTCTTGAAAACTTTGGGGGTCAGTTAGTTGGTTTTTTAGCCTAAAGTCAATAATTGCCTGTTCAGTTATTGCAGTACCAATCTCAATATCGTCTCTTGTTCTGATTTCTTCCTCAATTACGTACTGGCGGAGAATATCCCCAATGAACTGTCCCAATTTTCCAGAGGCTTGCAGGTATTTTACTGCTGACTCAATAGAAATTATTTGGTCATTGATTGTTAAAAATGATAAAGATTCCATGAACTAACTATGTGAAAATGGTTAAGCATTTATTTTTAAATTAAATCATATAAAAATCATGTGGTCATTCATGATTAAATATGATAAAGTTTTTATGAATTAATTACATCTAAATTGTTAAAAAATTATATATTTACTAAATAAAATAATTTTCCCTAATTACTTTTACGGTCTAGCGGAGACAGAACAGGATTTAAAATATCAGTTATAAGGCAAAACAAGTTGTGTAACCAAATCTTTATAAATTCAAAAAAATAATCAGGTAGATACAGTTAATTAGCATTTAAGTGGATAAAAGCAGGGCTGGAGCCGTTTACTACAAGCTAATCATTGTACAAAAATGAATGATCGTAAGGTTAGATAGGCAAAAATAAATTAAAACATATTAAGAATTATTTCTTGCCAGTTATCTATGTCAGTTGCTAAAACTCGATCTACTGTATTTCTCATTTAATCAAAGTTGTAGCAACTGAGGGCGAAACCTTAACAAGTAATCCTTTATTCTCACCTGTCTACTTAATTATACTTATCCATGTCCAGGCGAGTAGCATAGCAGCGATCGCACCGATTAATGTATTAAAAATGTTTACGACTTCATTGGTTAGCCAATTATACTTAGATTGCAATGTTGCCCCAATCACACTTTCTAAGTTAGTAGCAATAAATGCTGCCAATACACACCAAACTACTCCTAATAGATCAATTAAACCAACTCCCCAACCAACAAATGCGATCGCAACAGAAGCCACAATCCCAGCTAAAGTCCCTTCCAAGCTTACCGCTCCTTCTGTACCGCGAGGCACTGGTTGGAGTGTAGTAATTAGAAAGGTGCTTTTACCATAAGCTTTACCGACTTCACTAGCAGTGGTGTCAGCCAGCTTGGTACTGAAACTCGCTACATAGCCTAACAATAATAGGGACTGGAGATTAGGGACTAGAGATTGGGAACTAGGGATAATAAATCCCGAATTTATTATCCCTACTCCCAAAGCACACAGCGCCCCAGTCAAAGCCGAACCCCAAACATTTTCTGGACCTCTTGCCCCAGAACGCTTTTCAGCAATTCCTTCAGCCTCCTTCTGCGCCATCCCGATGCGGGTAACGCCAGAACCAACGAGAAAATAGAACATTACTACTGCATATCCTTGCCAGCCTAGAGTTACCCAAATTAGGATGGCTAGAAACCAGGCGTGGAATAATCCAGCAGGGGTAAGCAGCTTTTTCGGAGCAATCCAAGCTAAACCCAATAGAATTGTGTTTAATCCTACCGCCACCAACCAGGGATTAACAGAATCAATTAAGGATGACATCAGCAATTAATCATGAGTAATTTTGTCTGAATATCAACAGAATAACGAATTTACTACCCCTAGTACCGAAAGGCAAAAATCAATCTTGAGCCAGTGCTAACTTGCGGTGCCGACTTGTTCGCTCTTAGCGTTAAGGCAGGGTAGCAACTGGCTCTTAAAAGTCAAACAGGTATACAGCGTAAGAGTTTCATTGATTTTGAATGGGTGGTTTATTTACGCCGTGCTGTACTATTGCTTAATTTTTGACACCTCTCCAGCTAAAGTAATATGTTTGTATTGTTAACTTAATTTTGTAGATATTCCCTGAAAGCTGAGTCTAAAACAACCAACAATATCTAAGATATACACTGCAATATTGACTAAAGAACGTGGATTAAACAAAATGCAAAACTTTTGTTTAGTTGAGTGGACTCTTCGAGTGCTTAACATACTCAAAGCAATTTCTAGGATAGATTAAGTTATCAAACACCTTACGAAAGTTGTAAGTTATTAAATCTACGTTCTTAAGTGTGTACCATACAAATCTAAATTACTATAGCTGCACAAGACTAAATAATTAAGTGTAAATTATGTAGACGTAGGGCGAAGTCACCAGCCGAGGGTGCAGCTGCTGAAGTGGTATTCAGTCTGCAATCTTAGTCATAAAGATAAAGAATATAAGTTAATGTCAATTAAAACTGTGTTCAAGTTGACCACAATCAAGATTTAACAGCATAAATTGTAAATAGCATCAACTACTAGTCTTTTCTACACAAGCTATGAGCCAAATTTTATTCCATCTTGCTTTCCCTGTAACTGACATTGCCCAAACAAAAGCATATTACGTGGATGGCTTGGGCTGCATTCCTGGTCGTGAAAACCATCACGCCCTGATTCTTAATCTCTACGGTCATCAATTAGTGGCTCACGTCACCAAAGAACCTTTGACACCGCAACATACTATTTATCCTAGACACTTTGGGCTAATTTTTACCCAAGAATGTGACTGGCAAGACTTACTAGAAAAAGCACAACAACAACAGCTACTTTTTCGTGAGCAAACCAAAAACCGCTTTGTTGGTTCTCCTCTTGAACATCGGACTTTCTTTTTAGAAGATCCCTTTTATAACCTCATGGAATTCAAGTATTATCGTCACCCAGAGGCGATTTTTGGGAGTTCCGAACATACGCAAATTGGGGATAGGGCTTAAGTAATTCGTAATTCGTAGTTTGTAATTCGTAATTAAAGATGAATCAAAGAGAGTGTGGCAAGCATTCTAAGTAGGTAGACGTAATTAAACATATAATAAACCTCACCCTCAATCCCTCTCCTTAGTATTGTCGGGGGAAGCCGGAGGCAGGGTGAGGTTTTATATTTAATTTGACCTAAATTATATGTTTATGTTATTTAACTGCTGTCTGTGGGTTGAAGTCCCCCGGTTCAAAAATCGGCAAGTAATGCGATTGGGGTTAAATCCCCATTACAAAACAAAATTTACGAATTACGAATTACGAATTACGAATTACGAATTACGAATTACGAATTATTTAATTCTTGTTCCTAATGGTAGGTTAATAGGCTCTGTTAAAGCTGCTTTCACTACTGCTAAACTCCTGGGGTCTGTTAGCATCCAAGGGTGTAGAGGAACTGGTACTATGACTTCGGTTCCTACGGACATTTGTGAACTATTGGCTGGGACAATCATCAAATCATAAGGTGTCCAGATTGATGTAAAATTTAGCTGCCCCAATATTACAGCATCAGAATTTAAATCTTTGAGAAAAATGCTGTCGGGGCGCATTTGCACGCAACCAGGACGCCGGGAACCATAAGCAACTACAGTTCCATTATGGGGCGAAGAGATTGTGATAAACCTCTGCACGCGGTTAATTCCTCCCAATCGCTGGACATAGTAACGACTGACAATTCCTCCCATGCTGAAGCCTACTAAATCCAGGCGTTGTTCTGGTGCAAAGGTGGCTGTAACGTAATCTGCTACTTGCTTTGCCAACTCATGAAGACCCACATCACCATTATTAGGTACGAGATTTAGGGAATATACAGACCAACCCTGTAATCCTAAGTGACCCGCCATTTTATGGAAAACTGCTTCTGTGTCGTCAATTCCGTGTATTAACAAAACAGGATTGCGTTGTTGATTTTCAATGTTCATTTACAAAATCTGGCTGAATTAATGGGTATATTTCAGTTTTGTTGGTACATCTTGCTCTACAAACTCAAGCTGTTACTTTTCGGATTCTTTAAAAGACATTTTTGCAAAACTGAAATGCTCTCAAAGAGAGTTAGTATAAAATTTAACTTATAGCAGGGCTATTTGCCAACAAGCTATGACACTCCTCTCACTGGTTGTTTTATTCAATCAGCAATTTTAAAACGAAAAAATGTTAATTTTTGTAAAGCCTGCTTTCAGAATCTTGCTCTTAGTTACAGTAAAATTTAATAATTAGTTCTCGGTGTATACAGGTCGCAAGTACTTGCAAAAAAAACATTTGCCCTGTGGTTTTACTAAAATGTTGATTAAGCACAAACCTATAACGGTTGTCACTACAATGGAGTGGCACAAAGTAGAAAATGTAACATTATGTCGTAATTTTTAACAATTACGGTCGAGTTTCAAATATAAAAGGTAAAAAACAGGAGTAATTGTAATGGATTTTATCAAAAAGTTAATTTCGGGTATTCTGGGTTTCATTACCGGACTCTTACCAGGCAAGAAGAAAAGCAACGGCTACTTCTTGGAATTGGACGAAGCCAAAGATGCTGCTAAAGATGCTGCTCAAGAAGTAGCATCGAATGTGAAAAAAGTAGCAGAGACAGTTGTATCGAATGTTAAAAAAGTAGCAGATATTACATCAGAAGCACCAGAAGCATCCAAGCCAGCTTCATTGAACGGAACAAAAACCGCCGCAGCTAAGGGTAAGGAAAAATCAGCTAAAAACCCCAAACCAGCTGATGTTACCCTAGTGCAAACTGCTGAGGGTCTTAAAGTTGAACCTGGCAAAAATGCAAAAGCCGCAGCAGCAAAAGTCCTCAAAGAGGAGCCAAAAGAAACTACCTTTGCGCCTAAATATCTCGCTCCTTCAGCTACTAGCTCTAATGGTCGTCGGCGTCCAGGGGCAAATATGAGCGCTTACCTAGACATGGCACGTCAGGTTAAAACCCCTGGTTAAAACACAGAGACGCGAAATCTCGCGTCTTTTTTGTGTAGATATACTACTGATTAGTTAAGTGTAAATACGCAATATCAAGACAAGTTTAGCAGTTGTAGATGGGGGAACTCTCCAAAGTAGGAGCGATCGCTTAATTTTTTCCACTACAACTGCATTTTTTAGTACGAAGTAGAATTTTATTTTATGTTTAATTTTGCCTGCCTACTTAATAAGTAAATTAATTACGAATTATTTAACAAACACCAGTCCACTATATAAATGAAAAGCTGAGTCCCAATTAGTCGGTTCTCTACGCAACAAATGAATGTGAGACTTAATATGACCCAGCATTTCGGTTTGATCTAATGTTGTATCTGCAAAGCATGTGAAATCTGACCAAATTTTGACTTGAGGTAGTTGCTGGTCAATCCAACTTGATAAACTATTCCAATTTATTCTGATTGTATTTTGGCTAGCTTGGGGAATGATTTCTAAACCTTGCTGAAATTCATAGCCGTTATCATAAAGTCGGAGAATGCAACGTCTACCAGGTATGTGTAAATCAGAAAACTGAGTATAGTCTTGTGTTTGAGTTTTCCATTCCAGTTTCCGGTAGGCATCAACATCTATAACTTGTTCAAAAATGGGCAACAGTCCCACTACTCTTGCTGTTACTTCTGACCAGTTAAAGGTAAGAGAACCGAGTTGATTTGTCTCATTACGGCAAACAACAGTAGCTTGTGGGGTAGATTCTTGGAAATATTTGACTTGATAAACTTGAATTTGTTGAATTTGAGCTATTGTTGCCCAAAAGCAAGGAATGCTAGCCTGCTGTAATTGTTTGCCGTAAAATTTTAGTTCTCCCACTGGGCCAATGCGGTACAATCTCCAGCCACGACTAGGCAATATTAGCCGTGCAGTGTAGGGGTCTAGCTGCATAATCTGGGCAAATTTTCGAGAGGCTTTTGTTTTGAGTTCGTTACTGAGTGGCTCTAAAACTAGTACGCCAAGTTCGCTGTTATTCCCTTCGGATGTTGCTTGAGAAATGGCTCTTTGTCTTTCTTCTAGTTCGATTTCTTGTAGCCGTCGCAAACCTTGACGTGCAAGCGTCACTATTCTAGTATTCCTCGTATCTCGCAGCAGTTGCCGATAGACTTTTTCTGCATCCTGGAGCTTTCCAGATACTTCATGCAGCCGACCGAGATAAAATTGTACCCAAGGATTTTCTGGCGATTCTATTAGCAGCTGTTTCAGTAATTTAGCAGCTGTTTGATAATCTTTATGCTCAAAGGCGATCGCAACTTGCTCAATCATGTTTCAATCCACTGGATCAATGTCTCGCGCAAAATCTCTTTTGCGTGAGCTATAAATCATTTATACTTCACAAGCTGCGGTAATCAAGGATAATGCTACTAATGGGGCTGTAACTGCTCTGAGGATGCGCCGGCCAAGGGAAACAGGCTGAAATCCAGATGCGATCGCATTTTCAACTTCTTGTGTTGTCCATCCTCCCTCTGGCCCGGTAGCAATGACAATTCTTTCTTGTCTTATGTCATTTGTCGTTTGTCCTTTGGGTTGTAAGCAATCTTTTAAATGGGGAAATTCACCACGCGCCACACAGATATATTGCTGGCTGTTTGCAAATGACAAACTCGTATTAAAAATAACAGGCTCTAAAATTGTTGGGACGAATGAGCGCTCTGATTGCTCGGCGGCTTCGGCTGCGATGCGCCGCCAGCGTTCCAGCTTTTGAGGACTAGGATGAAGCAAAGTGCGATCGCTCAATACTGGTGCAATACAAGTTACTCCCAACTCCGTACAACACCGCACAACTTCATCAAATCCATTGCCTTTAGGCAACGCCACCATCAGCGTAATTGATACAGGTAATTCAGTTTCTACTGAAAGTGGTTCTAAAACCTGTGCTTGCTCACCTGTTAGCTGTGATAACCACGATTTTCCTTTACCATCCATTGCAATAAAGCGATCGCCTTCACGCAAGCGCAACACACGCCCTAAATAATGCTGTTGTTCTTTTGTAAGTAGAATTTGCCCTTGTTGGAATTGGGAGGGTGCGATCGCAATTCTTTGCAGTTGAGACATTTTTCTTAATAAATTATTGCCCTGCTGGAGATATTTGCTGTCTAACCCAGGTACGGAAAGCACGAGTTGCTGCTATTTGTCCAACTTTCTTGCTTTCTTGAATAAATCGGGGAATCTCCGTCACTAGCATAGGCGCAAAAGTTGGACTGCGATCGCTCTGCGAGTATTGCCCACCATTGAGGGTGTAAATACGTAACACATTTCCGTTATACCGCCAGAATTCTGGGACTCTCATTGAAGCGTAAAGAGCTAACTTGTCTATCTTGGGTCTGGAATATTCCACTTCTAGTACTATGTCTGGTGGTGGATCTGTATTTAAGTCAATATTTTCTTTATTGCGGACTAACAATTCATTTTGGATATAGTAACTACTGTCTGGCTCGCCTCCTTGCTCCAAATCATCCCGCGTCATAGTCAAGGAGCCAGCACTTTTAACTTCTAAACCAAATTCTTCACACAGCACAAGAACAAAACCTTCAATGAGACGGTTTGAGTTCTCGTGCGGCATTAGCGGAGTCATAATTTCTACTATTCCGTTGTGATAAGCTAGCCTTTTATTTCGCTCACATCCCATATCTGCCAGCATAGCTTTGAATGTCTGCCAGCTAATGTTTTGCAGCACATCCCTAGTTTCTGCGAATTTTGCTGTCGTTACCATAGTTCAGTTTTCCTGTGGATGTGTTACCGAAGAGAGCAGGGGAGGCAGGGGAAGAAAAAAAATACCTCCAAACAAACTTTGCGCTCCTCTGCGCTTACCTCTGCGCGACGGCAGTCGCTACAACGGGGGGAACCCCGCAACGCGCTGCCTCCCCTTTGCGTTTAAACTTAAACCCTCAATTGGCCACGAATTTACGAAACTGTGTACTAAGTGTATTAGGACTTACACAAGAGACACAGATGGATTTATCTGTGTCTCGCTTTGATTTTATTATCTTCAATTTTTCAGCTTACGAAAGATTCTGGAAGTAAACCTCTAGCGCTTCAGTCACTAACTGAGTCATCGGCTTACCTTGGCTTTGGGCTACTTCCTTTAACTTGCTATAAACCTCTTCTTTCAAATTCACCCGATGACGCGATTTGTTTGCAGCATTAGCCGTGTTAGGTTCGTAGCTAGCAGCAAATTCGCGGATGGCATCAAAACCAATGCGATCGCAAAAATCACCAAAACTTTCCTTAGATTTCCGAGATTTCTTAAAGTAAACAAAAATCGGCTCTAAGAAACTCTCTAAATCATTATGGTGCAGCTTCTCTGTGTAAGGTTGTGCTAGTCGAGTCTGATTTGGCGAACCCCCTAACCATAATTGGTAAGATTCTGGAGCGCTACCGACTAAGCCCAATTCTGCTAAGTAGGGACGAGCGCAACCGTTGGGGCATCCTGTCATCCTTACCACAAAATGCTCTTTTTGTAAACCCATTTTATCTAACAGGGCGCGAATCCGCTCCAAAATCTCTGGTATTGCCCGTTCTGATTCTGTGATTGCCAAGCCACAAGTCGGTAAAGCCGGACAAGCCATTGCATACCGCACTAAAGGTTCGATTTTAGTAGGGTCGTCTCCGACACCGTAACGGCTGAGAATGTCTTGAATAGCTTGCTTGCTATCTGGTTCGATATCGTAAAAAATTAGGTTGTGGTTGGCACTCAGACGAATAGGCAAGTTTAACTGCTCGACAATTTCCCGCAAAGCGGTTTTTAGTTGAAACGAACCTTCATCCTTGATTCGACCATTGTCAATAGAAATTCCTAAAAATAGCTTGCCATCACCTTGTTCATTCCAGCCGAGGAAGTCGTGATATTTAAACTCTGGCAGTGGTTTGAAGGCTTCGACTGATTTACCGAAATATTCTTCAACTTGAGTGCGGAATTTATCTACGCCCCAATCGTTGATTAAATATTTTAATCTGGCATGACGACGATCGGTGCGATCGCCATAATCTCTCTGGGTAGCAACAATCGCTTTCACGATGTCGTAAACGTCATCTTTCGTTACATAACCGATAGGGTCTGCTAACCTAGCGAAAGTTTCTTCTTTACCGTGGGTTCTACCTAAACCACCACCAGCAAAAATATTAAATCCTTCAAGCTGTTTCTTTTTATTAGTAATTACTACCAACGTCAGGTCTTGGGAATACAAATCAATCGAATTATCCCCTGCCACCGTCACGCAAATTTTGAACTTGCGGGGCATATAGTGAGTGCCATAAATCGGTTCTTCGTTGTCATGGATAATTGTCCCATTTCCATTGCGCTGTCGGGCTGCCTTCACCTCTGGGTCTTCTTCAGCACTAATTGCTTTTTCCCCATCTAACCAAATTTCATAATAAGCGCCCGTTTGCCCTGAGAGCAAGTCAGCAATATTCTGGGAATACTCCCAAGCATACTGATACTCAGGGCGATTCTTAAATGGGGCTGGTGGTGCCATCACATTTCGATTAATGTCGCCGCAAGCTCCCAAAGTCGAACCCAGGTTCTTGACAATAGTGGCAATTGCTGATTTAAGATTTTTCTTTAAAATTCCATGCAATTGGAAACCTTGACGGGTAGTTGCTCGTAACGTGTGGTTTCCATACTCATCAGCGATTTTATCTAAAGCTAGATACAGCTGCGGCGGTACTAAACCACCCGGATTTTTTGTCCGCAGCATAAACTGGTAATCTTTTTCCTGTCCCTTGGTGCGGTTGTCGCGGTTATCCTGCTGATAAGAACCGTGAAACTTCAAAAGCTGCACCGCATTTTCGGTAAAATGGGTAGTGTCTTGAAGGATCTCAGTTGCTACAGGTTCACGCAAAAAATTACTATTTTCCTTGATTTCTTCTACTTTGGAAGGCTTACGGCTAGCGATGGGGGAAGGAGCAGATTTAACCATTAGACTTATATAGTATTCTCAATAAAGCATTAGTAGACGCCGAATCAGCACCCTTCGGCTATTTTATCCCCGGTAATTCGGCCGGAATACTGAGGAATATTTTAATTTTACCACGGCAAAAGCCGGCTTTGTCAGTAATGTAACACTTAACAAAACCAGCTTTTTGGAGTAGTAAGTTTTGTTAGCGAATAGCTATGGTTGAGCCAGTGCTGAGTCCTGAGTACTTAAGTAAAGTATAGAGCGACTGAGGACTCAATAATCTTTTATTTGAAGCGATAGCCAAGACCGCCATTGATGCTAACAGCAGGAGTATCGTTATTTTGGTAAGCACCAATTCCTACCTTGGCATTAGTGTAGACGAGGAAATTATTAGCAACTTCCGATTCAACACCAGCACCTACCACAACTGAATCTTTGTTACCTATGGGAGTTGGTGAGCCATCTTTCTCGACAAAAGAATAACCACCAGTTAAATAGGCATTAGTTTTATTAGCGATAGGCACATCCACAGAAACTTCTGGAATAATAGCACTTGTCTTATCACTCCAAAGGACATTACCGCGTGCAGAAAATGGTGTAGTTCCTAATTTCACTCGACCGTATATTCTCAGCCGAGAATTGTGTGACAAGTTTCCAAATATTTTCCAGATTTTATTAACTTAATGTTGCTATTGAGGCATGAGTTTTACAGGTTAACTATCCAGGATAATCAAAAATAAGCTGTTATAATTACATTCAATGTCTTTTCATCTGGGTTCTTTGTTCCAAAAATAGACGCTTTTAAAACTGTCACAATATTTGGAACTGAAACTAAGTCGCTAGATGGTAAATAAAATACCCGATTAACAATTTTTTACCGAACTTTTCACGGATGATGAGAAATAGGCTGTAGCATCCGTTGCAACAAGCTATAGAGGAAATCTATAAAGTTAATTTTGAGCAATTATTGTGGAGATTGAATAATGCTAACCGCTACAAAAACGTTGTCTGGTCTGATGGGTTTGTGTGTCGGTGATGCGTTGGGTGTGCCGGTAGAGTTTACTAGCCGTGCTGAACGAGTAAAATCTCCAGTGACAACGATGCAGGGTTATGGCACATGGAATCAACCACCAGGAACTTGGTCAGATGACAGTTCCTTAAGCTTTTGCTTGGCAGAATGCCTTTGTAGGGGGTATTCGTTGGATGCTATAGCTAATTCGTTCTGGCGCTGGTACAAGGAGGCTTACTGGACTCCCCGTGGCGATGTCTTTGATATTGGTCAAACTACCCACACAGCAATTATGCGTCTGAAGCAGGGAGTTGTTCCTCATCAGGCGGGTGGGAAGGTTGAAAATAGTAATGGCAATGGTTCGTTGATGAGAATCTTGCCGATGGCTTATTGTCATAGAAACTTCACTTTAAACGAATTGCTGGCGCGGGTGCATGATGTTTCGGCGATTACCCATGCTCATGCGCGATCGCAGATGGCTTGTGGCATTTATATTAGTATTGCAGTGGCGCTCTTGGAAGGGGCTGACCTTCAAACAGCTTATTTACAAGCACTGCAAGATATCCAAACAATTTATTCTGTCCGAGAATTTTTGTTAGAGAAGCGGCATTTTGGCAGAATTTTCAGTGGTGAGATTGCCAAGATACCAGTAGAAGAGATTAATTCTGGTGGCTATGTGATTGATACCTTAGAATCATCCTTGTGGTGTTTGTTAAATAGCTCGTCTTATTCTGAGGCGGTGCTGAAAGCTGTCAACTTAGGCGGAGATACCGATACTACGGCTGCTGTCACCGGTGGGTTAGCGGGAATTTACTACGGGGTAGAAAATATTCCCAAACAATGGATGAATCAAATTGCTCGTAGACAGGACATTATCTACTTAGCAGAGCGTTTTGAAGCAGCTGTTTACGCTTAGGAACGTGAATTAAATAAAATACAAAACTTCATCAATTATCTAGCTTCCCTCTCCTTTATAAGGAGAGGGATTGAGGGTGAGGTAAGCTGTCGGACATAAATTGTATGTTATTTAATTCTTATTCCCTAGAGTTATTAGTTGAGAGTAAAGAGGAAGGAGTTATGAAAATCCTAACTCCTCACTCTTTACTTTTAACTTGCTGAGAAATCCACTGCAAGTAAGCTTGAGAACCGGCAACAATTGGTAAAGCAATAATTTCTGGCACTTCATAAGAGTGCAATTCCTTAATTTTGGGTTCCATTGCAGCAAATTGCGCCAAATCAGTTTTAATCACTAATTGCCATTCTTGCTCTTTATGTAGTTCCCCTTGCCAGGTGTAAATTGAGTGGATTGGTAACAGACTTACACAAGCAGCGAGTTTCGCTTCCACAAGGGCATTTGCAATTGCTTCTGCCCTCCGGGTTTGCAGTCGCTCATGGGGGAAACCCCCAAGACCGCGCTGTTTCACCTCCTGCATGTTTCCAGTACCAATACCACACCATAGCCAGCAGGTGTCTCCATGACCTCTAAACCGTCGTAGACAACGAGTAGACCTGACCATCAATTAGCAATCGTGTGATGCCCTTAGCTTGCAAATGAGTCCGAGCCTTATGGAGCATTTTACTATCAGGAACTTTAATCACGCGATCGCGTTTAGTAGAAAAACGCTTGGCGACGCGATGGTTATCAAACACCGGCAGAGTTCTTTGCTGGGTTTCCAGGCTGGGAATTTGCCCCAAGTCACCAAAGTCCTTCAGAGGACGGGTAATTAATTCTGAGGAACGGTCAATTACCAAATAGCAAGTTTTCGGCAAATTGGCTATTGACAGAGGTAAAACTTGAACTGATGCTTCCCCTGGTCTGCGTTTTGTGACTAAAGGTCTTTGGTCATCCAGGTCATCGTCATCAAAATCTTCTTCCTCAAAATCGTCATCTTCTAAATCATCATCATCTAAGTCGTCCAAATCCTCCGATTCGTCTAGCAAATCTTCGCCCAGCATCTGCGCGATGACGGCCGCTCCTGGATGTTCATTCTTTAGTGGTGGGATAGGGATGCTGACTATTTCCGGCGGTTTTGGCTCTGGAGTTTCTAATTTCTCTGTGACTCGGAGCTTTGGTTTTTCCGTCGCCGAGGGACGTCGCCGCACCCGTCTACTAGCAGCGAGTGACTCCGCCGTTTCCTCTGAGTAAAATTGCTCCTCTACATGAATTACCCGACGTGGTAGTGGCTCAACCTTTAGTACTTCCACAGGGTGGCTCTCGATGGCTGGAACTTCTATCTCCGGCTCTGGTTCAGTCAGCAGGGGTAACTGCTCGTAGCTTACCTGCGCCCTACCCTCAGGAGTTCTCGCAGCCCGTTTTAAGGAGACTAAGTATTCATACTCATCTTCTGGCAAAGTGCTTTTGAGCAGACGACTAATTGTCGAATTACTCACACCATAGCGCTCTGCCAAAGTTGAGGTTGTTTCGGCAGTCTCTCGATATAACTTAAGAATTTCTTGCTTGTCAGAGTCTGTTAATTTTCTCACGGTAGATACCAAAAATCTTTACTAAGCTCGTTTTCGTCCACTGGTACGCCGCGTTCGTCTTAGTGATGCGTCATATTCTAAGGCAGCGCCCATACCAAATAACACTCCACTAAACACCCAAAACACTTCTAATATCTCTCCACTTTGATAATTTGGGCCTTGGGCATATTTAAACCACATATCTGCAATGTAAAGCGAAAAGGCCGCGGCCGCAATCATTCGCCAAGACTGGGAAACTCTTCCCCCCCAAAAGGCTAACAGCAGAGTGGTAGCAATAATTAACAGAACCACATCGCTAACTACGTAAAACCAATTCAAAATAGCGACTAGCAGTGCTGTGGGTTTTTCCTGTTGCATAGAAATCCACCATGCCAACACACTACCGAACACTGCTATTGCTAAAACAATTAGCCACTGCCATTTTTCCAGATTGATTCGCCTGGAAGCCACAGCTAAAGTCATGCCTGCGCCAAGTAATAGATAAGTCAGTACAAAAAATATATCCCCTACAGACACATCCGGTTCATCTTTTAAAACTATTTCGGTATAGCCGAAAATTATCCCCCCGACGAAATAGGAAAGCATACCTAAGCCAATCAAGAGCCAAACATTCCGGCCACTGACGATTTGCGGACTCAGCCAGTTCCTCAAGCATAAGATACCGGCAGCCAAATAAGCGAAAGCTTCAAAAATATTTGTGCCAATCACATACCACTCGGCCCGGCTTTCTATGCCATCTGCTCCGGGAACTTTGGCACTAAACAACAAAAAGTATAGCAGTGCCAGTACCGCCCAGCCAATATTAGCTAAGACTATGTTCTGAGTGTTGAAAATGGATTTAGAAAGAAACGAATTCTCGTAAGAGTTATTCATAAAACTTGACTATGTAGATGCTCTCTGGCAGTATTTTGAGTTAAAGGACTGTATATCTAGCAATGTGTCTGCTAAGTAATGCACAATCTAACACCAAAAGCAAGTACCAGTGACAGTAATTTTGTTACTGCCATAGTTTACCCAGTGGCGATTGATTTAGCCAAGTGATAAACAACGATCGCTCGGCTTCTGGCATATCTTCTAGCTTATAAATCACTTGTTTGGTAAAATTAGCGTTGCCAAAATAGCCTTTTCCTAATCGATGTAGCTCTTGTAACAAGATAACTACATGATTCTCTTGCCAATCAGGTATTTTGGCTGTCGGTAACGGATTAGTAGATACCAAATATTTAACTGCTTCAAGGGTTGATGCTTGCGGAAATTGTTTCTGCTTGAACACCTCGGCAATATCTTTTTCAAATAATGCAGCTTGTCTAGCACCTAAAAATTCTTCAATATCGATAGAAACACCCTGCAACAGCAAAATACTGGCTTGGATTAAAATCGCCGTTTTGCCATGACCACCTGTGTCACTATCCAGTTGCTCTAAACGGATTTTACCCCAAACACTAAAGCGTTCGGGTTCTTCCAGTAAAACACAGGCTTTACCTCGGTTATCCGTTAATTCTCTCCATAAGGCTCTAGCTTCTTCTTCTTGACTAGCTTTGAATACGCTAATTAAGCGAAAAGTCTGCCCTTGATAACTGAGAATCGGCACTTGCTGATCCTTTTTTGGGTGCTGAATGCTTGATATTTCAACATCCTGCCGTTTGAGAATAAACATGGCACTAGCAAATAACTCCTCACAGGGGCACTCTTAATATGGAATATATAATGGCATTTGGCAGTATCGCCAAGGCTGAAATTACCTAGCATACTGTGGAAATGAGCCTAGCGATCGCTAGATCCTTCTCGAAGTTAGCCGCCCACAGGTCGTTGGCGCTAACAGGCAAATAACCTCTTGACAACTCAATATATCTAAACCAATACCCCATCTGTTTCGTTTTCGGTGTAGATTAACTAACTAGCGACTAGCATCTTAGCCTTGCTAATGGTAAATCTGCAATTTTCGATTGCTTCTTGGTAGGTGAAGACGATATAATAGTGTAGATGACTTCTTCGGGAGCCATTAATTTATGTTGGGCGCGTAGCTCAGTGGATAGAGCAATTGCCTTCTAAGCAATCGGTCGCAGGTTCGAACCCTGCCGCGCTCGTTTTAACTCAATATGAACCCTCATGCACCGTGAAGTGATATGATCATTATCTAGATTGAAGGTTCGTTATTGCTGCATCATACCAAGAACAAGGGCGATATTGCTGCTACCAAAGCGATCGCTGATCTAACACTTAAAGGATACTTGATTCTCACACCACTTGTTTGTGAGCATTTACCTTTTGATTTTGTTGCCTACAAAGATGATAAATTTTACAAAATACAAGCTAAATACGCGGGAGACAACAGGGTAGTAAATAAAACTATTTGGGTAGATAAAAATGGTACTCATCAGAAAAAGTATAAAGTAAATGACTTTGACTTTTATGCTGTTTATCTACCTGACATAGATAAAGTTGTTTATCCATCAATTAACTTTAATGGTTGCTACATAACCACCCAGATACCTAATTCACCTACACCGTTTTACTGGTGGGAAGATTTTACAGATTTAACTGAAGCAGCGTCTAAGCGAACCTATAAGGAATTTGGCATTGATTTAACTACTAGAAAGGTTAACCCAGACTCTAGAATTCACACCAGAAAAGTAGAAAGGCCATCAAAAGAAGAACTAGAAAAATTAATGTGGGAAACGCCAACCGCACAAATTGGCAGAGATTTGGGTG
This sequence comes from Nostoc sp., assembly GCF_036916975.1. Classification (GTDB taxonomy): domain Bacteria; phylum Cyanobacteriota; class Cyanobacteriia; order Cyanobacteriales; family Nostocaceae; genus Nostoc. The sequence continues at coordinate 77,832 of NZ_JBALFF010000057.1, read as the reverse complement.
TGTCTGATAAAGCTGTAGAAAAATGGTGTAAGGCTTATGGGATAGAAAAGCCACCTAGAGGGTATTGGGTGAAGAAAGCTTATGGGAAAGTGGTATGAAAATAATATACTCTACAAAACCATAGCCAAATCATAGCCAATAAAACAAGTTGATAGTCAAAATCATAGTCAAAATAGCCACTAATGCAAATAAGAGACTTAGCTTTTGAATATCTAAATCTCTTAATAAGCCTGAAACCCTTGAATTTACGTTGCTTATTTCGTTAATTTAAAAAGCCCGTGACGAGGATTGAACTCGTGACCTCACCCTTACCAAGGGTGTGCTCTACCACTGAGCCACACGGGCAAAATATAACTTTGCTTAACTTTTGTTTTTGAGTTCTAAGTTACAATGCTGGGAGTTTTGATGCTTACCCAGCGATTATAACCTATAACTTCGCAAGTGGTGGGCCGGGCTGGATTTGAACCAGCGTAGGCGCTAGCCAACGGATTTACAGTCCGTCTCCATTAACCACTCGGACACCGACCCGATTTGTCTCACGATTAATAATATTAGCACCATCTTTTAAAAATTGCAAGTAGTTAGAAAAAATAATTTCTGGGTAGAGATGCGAAGGAATCACGTCTCTACCTTATGGATAAAAAATATTAGTTACAGACTCATCTCCAGCATTCGTTGCATTGGTCGCAGTGCTGCAAGGCGAATATCCTCAGACATGGTAATTTCGGGAGTGCGATTTTTCATTGCCCAGTAGAGTTTTTCTAAGGTATTTAACCGCATAAACGGACATTCGTTACAAGCACAGTTATTTATCGGCGGTGCAGGAATAAAACGCTTGTCAGGAGCTAATTTTTGCATTTGATGAATGATTCCCGGCTCTGTCGCCACGATAAATTCTTTGCTGGGGCTGTTTTGACAATACTTGAGTAAAGCGGCTGTAGAGCCAATAAAGCTGGCGTGACGCAATACACTACTTTCACATTCTGGGTGTGCGATCGCCTCTGCTTCGGGATGGGCAATTTTTAACTGGACAATTTTCTTTTCCGAGAAGGTTTCATGGACAACACAGCTACCTTGCCATAGCACCAAATCTCGTCTTGTCTGTTCCATCACATACCGCCCTAAATTCCGATCAGGGGCAAAAATAATCGGCTGTTCTTTTGGTATCTGCTGCACAATTTTCACAGCGTTGGAACTAGTACAAATAATATCGCTCATTGCCTTGATATCAGCAGAACAGTTGATGTAAGACACCACCAAATGGTTCGGATGCGCTGCTTTAAAAGCTGCAAACGCCTCTGGTTGACAACTGTCAGCTAAAGAACAACCAGCATTTAAATCTGGTAAAAGTACTAATTTATCGGGATTAAGTATCTTTGCTGTTTCTGCCATGAAGTGAACACCAGCAAAGACGATCACATCCGCATTGGTTTTTTCTGCGGCTTTCGCCAGTTGTAATGAATCCCCAATAAAGTCTGCAATATCCTGAATATCTGGCTCTTGATAATAATGCGCCAGGATAACGGCGTTGAGTTCTTTTTTGAGACTCACAATTGCGGCAAACAAATCTAGTGGTAGTTCACCCAGTTGGGTGTTTTCTCGTTGAGCTAGTGCAGTGGTAAACACAGTTAAGGGGTGCTTTAAGTTGCAAATTTATGTCCTGTGAAATCAATTATAGTAGTTTTTACCAAAAATAGTGGACGGTTGATATCTTGGGATTGTGTCCAAATCGGGCTGAGTTTCATATCCTGGAGATAGACGGCAAGGAAAGTGGCATGACCAGTCAGAAAATTCAATCGATAACCTTCAAAATTGCTGTAGTTGGAGATATTCACGACCAATGGGAAGTGGAAGATGGCGTTGCACTCAAGCATCTGGGTGTTGACTTAGTGCTGTTTGTCGGGGATTTTGGCAATGAATCGGTGGAAGTGGTCAGAGCGATCGCCTCTCTCGATATTCCCAAAGCAGCCGTAATGGGCAACCATGATGCCTGGTACACCGCCACCGAATGGGGACGGAAAAAGGCTCCTTATGACCGCTCTAAGGAAGACTGGGTACAGGAACAACTCGATTTATTAGGTTCGTCCCATGTCGGTTACGGTAAGTTGGATTTTCCCGCTTGGAATTTAACTGTAGTGGGGGGTCGTCCCTTTACCTGGGGTGGGCCAGAGTGGAAATTCGCGGAAATCTGTCAAGAACGTTACGGTGTGACGAGTTTGGAAGAATCCGCCGATCGCATTTTCAAAGCAGTTAAAAGTGCCGCTTATGAGACGATTATATTTTTGGGTCACAATGGGCCTAGTGGGTTAGGCGATCGCCCCGAAGACCCCTGCGGCAAAGATTGGCACCCAATTGGCGGCGATTTTGGCGATCCAGATTTGGGCGAGGCGATTTCTCAAGCCTTGACTGCTGGTAAAACTATTCCTCTGGTGACATTTGGTCACATGCACCGAGATTTACGCCATACCAAGAAGGTGCAACGCAAGCCCATCTTTAGAAGTCCAGAGGGGACAATTTATTTAAATGCGGCTAGTGTCCCCAGGATTGTGGAAAATGAGGGCGAGAAGTTGCGTAATTTTTCCATTGTCACCTTAGAGGCGGGTGTGGTTTCGCAAGTTTCCTTAGTTTGGGTGGGGAATGACTTTCAGGTGGCTTCAGAGGAAATTTTGTATGAGCGATCGCATCCAGTAGTGCAATCTGCGTAGATGATAGGGTATAGTATTATCTGTCAGCTTTAGTGCTAACTAACAAAAGCGCCTGAATAGGGTCTGAAAGTAGGGTATGCACAAGTTTGACAGATTTACTGGAGAGGTGGCAGAGTGGTCGATTGCGTCCGACTTGAAATCGGATGAGGCTAAAACCTCCGGGAGTTCGAATCTCCCCCTCTCCGTTGAATGAATGTTGTTATCAAGTACTACACCTGTTTTGCATCTACAATATATCCAACTTGATGCACAAACAGTATTTGATTGACTACTATGAAAATTCTAAATATTAAAGAAGAAGCCCACAAATTGATTGACAAGTTGCCAGAAAATTTCATATCGGATGATTTGATGTACCAAATTTATGTTCGGCAACCTGTTGAAGCTAAACTAATGGATAGCAAAGCTAGTAATGTTATTTCTGTACAAGAAGTACGCAAAGTATTTGATAAAACAAAGACTTTTAAAATAAATTTTTGCATCAAAAATTTATTTTAAAAGTATCTTTAATATAGCAACCGTCTAGTCTACGTCCTAATAGACTAGACGGTTGCTATATATTACGTAATGTAAAATTAATTAAATTGGCTGGTATTAAACGGCTCCAGCCCTTAAAATCTGGCTGGCTCTGCTTATTCTAAACCTTTAATTATTCACGCCCACTCACTTATTCTTGCTCTAAAAAAGCAGTACAAGAGTTAATTTAATACTGCCATTATGAGTCTATAGTTCTTTTCTATAGCAATCCAAATTAAATCGTGAAAAAATATAGAGATAAAAATACCTATTTATAAGCTTTTCAACTTTTTGTCTCTCACAAATGATTAAGTAGGGCTATATTAACTCTTGACTATTGAGCCTTGACTGATAAAAAAGGCAATTTTGGGGACGGAGAGATTTGACCAACGCCCCCAATTCACATTTGTATCTTAAACTAGAGTCCGAACAAGTTTAGAAGATTAAAGATAACACCTAGAGGTCCAGTTACAGTGCTTATGGTATCGCCAGTTTTAGCTGAACCAGATCGGTTGACTACTACAACGTCATTATTGCGGAGTATGGGATTAGTTTGCTCATTAATACCAGCCGAGAAATCCACTTTTACTATACGTTTAGTAACAGAACCATTAGGATTGAGGCGAATCAAATCAACAGCACTACTACTAGCTCTGGCATCATTAAATCCTCCAGCAGCGAGTATAGCTTGATTTAAGGAACTATTCGGCTGAACGTCTGTTAACCCTGGTTTTTTAACTTCGCCTACTACACCAACTTGAATGCGTGTAGGAGACAAAGTAGTGGTAGCTAATTGAGTGGCTTCTGCGGGGTTAATTTCAGTTGCCGTCGGAATAACTATTGTATCTCCGTCTTGGACGATAATATCTTGATTGGCGTCACCGCTTTGCAATAATTGCCAAAGATTGATATCTATAGCTTGTTCTGAGCCGATTCTTGTAGGTCGGCGTAGCTTGAGATTACGAATATCAGCTTGTGCTGTAATTCCCCCAGCTAGTTGAATTACCCGCGTCACATTTGGTAGACCAGAGGGAGAAGCAGTGCCACTATTAGTGGTTGGTCCTCCCCCCTGTGCATCTGTGTTGCCTGAGGTGACAAGATATGAACCGGGACGGTTAACTTCACCGATAATTGTTACTGTGCGGGGTGTGGTTTGGCTAGCGGCAAAGTTTGATGCAAATATATTGCGGGATTCTGCGACGTTGAAGTTGGTTGCAGTTGGCACAACTATAGTGTCTCCATCCCGCAAGGTAATATCTTGTGATAACCTGCCTGTTTGGATGAGTTCCTTCAAATTGATACTGACAGTTTGCTCTGAGGAACGTCCTAATTTACGCCTTAATTGAACTTGAGTCACATCCGCAGCCAAGGTTACCCCCTGTGCTGTTGTCAATGCGGCTAATACAGTGGGGTATTGTACGCCTGGATTGTCTCCCGCGCCTCCGCTCAAGCTAAGAGTGTAAGCTCCTGGACGTGTCACCTCTCCAGCAACGAAAACATTAATGGGACGAGGCGATAACAAATTGACTGAAATCAAAGGGCGTTTGAGGAAGCGGGCATATCTTCTAGAAATTTCATCAGCAGCCTGTTCAGTTGTTAAACCGAGGACTGGCACGCTGCCAATTAAGGGTAGGTTGATTGCTCCACCTGGAGGAATTTGATATTCGCCTGTATATTCAGGTACTTCAAATACATTTACACGGATACGATCGCCGCCTCCTAATGAATAATTAGTATTTAATTGTGTTCCTGTTGTTGGTGGTAATGATTGTCCCTGAGCTAGACTGGCAAATGGCACAACGGCATTGACAGCAGTTAACAAAGCCACACCCACAACTGGCTGAGTTAGGAATTTAAACAAACTTGTGTTAAGCATATTTACTTGAGACTCTGAAACTACAATCAATAATGTACTGTCTAAACATTTTTATTTGGACTAGACCAAAGTATTCAAGTTCCCCGACACTCTTATTTTCCTCGAAAAGTGTCATTCTCCGGAGGAAATTTGTTGATTGAATTTGAATTTTTAGTGAAGTTAATTTAAAGTTAAGCAATCTTGAATATAAGAATTATCAAAAATATTAGAAATTAGGCAATTAAGGGCAGTTTATACAATAATTTTTTTTAACCAATAAGACACTGACAAATATTTTTTTTGTAAAACTCAAGTTGACAACATTTTAGTACGATTTAAAACCTACTCTAACTACCAAAATTGTGAACAAGTTCATCAAATAAATACAAATAACCTTAAAAATAGCTAGAAACTTGATTTTTTATGGGTTGCCTTGAGAAGGATCAACTCAAAAAAAAATGCAGATTTTTTGGGTTTTGTTGCTCAAGACAGCCCAAAATTTACTATTTACCAACAAGATTAATTAAGCGAGTTATTTTTGCTTTGGATTTGTTGAATAAAAAACTCTTCTAGAGAGTAACGCGACAAGTTCATGGCAATAATTTTACCTTCCATGAGACGAAGACTGGCGAGAAAATCATAGTAATCGTCTTGTAGTGTACCTTGCCAGGAACCATCAGGTTCAAATCTGAGACTAGGTATCCATTTTTTTAGAATTTCCCAGTCACCACCTTGACCTTTGACGTGATATGTGTTGTTTTTGCCTAAAAGTTCATTGAGGGAACCAGAGCAAATTAATTCACCTTGAGCGAGGATGGCAATGCGATCGCAAATCTGTTCTACTTCACTAAGAACGTGGCTGTTAAAAAAAATCGTCTTACCAGCAGCTTTTAGCGCCAGGATAATTTCCCGCATTTGGTAGCGTCCCACCGGATCAAGACCAGACATCGGTTCATCCAAAAAAACCAAATCTGGCTCGTTAATTAGCGCCTGTGCCATACCAACACGCTGTAGCATTCCTTTAGAATAGCGACGCAGCAGCTTTTTGCGGGCATCGGCTTGGGATAAACCTACTAATGAGAGCAATTGGGGAATGCGTTGGCGTTGGACACTTTGGGGAATTTGGAATAGTCCGGCGGCTAGCTGCAAAAATTCCCAGCCAGTGAGATAGTCATACAAATAGGGATTTTCTGGCAGATAGCCGATATGTTGCTTGACACTGCGATCGCCTATTGGCTTACCCAATAATAATCCCCGTCCAGAGCTAGGACGAATAATTCCCAGCAACAATTTTAAAAGGGTGGTTTTCCCAGCACCGTTTGGCCCGAGCAACCCAAAGGTTTCGCCTTTATAAACTGTTAAAGAACAGTTTTTGAGAGATACGACTTTTTGATTTAGCCAAAAACCAGTGCGATAGACTTTTCGCAACTCAGAAGTCAGGACTACTGGCGGAGTGTCTGCCGTATTAAGTTGAGAATCAGGGTCATCTGCAACAGACTTCATCTCGGTTCAATTACTAATTACCAGCTTGGCACTAATTACAAGTTACCCGATAGGCTGATAATAACCATCACTAACCTGTGTGTCAATTATCGCAAACAGAATCGCTGAATTAACACTAAAAAGGTGAGTTCTGGCAAGTAATTCTGGCTAGCTTTACAAAACGCCTTTAGAACTGGGAATTAGACCAGCACGACGAGGGTCGATTTCCACCGCCAGCCGCGTTGCCCTCGCAAACGCCTTAAATGTTGCTTCAATAATGTGATGGGAATTAATGCCATCCAGTTGCCGAATATGCAGTGTCATTTGGCTATGGTTCACGAGTGCCACAAAAAATTCGCGCACCAGTTGGGTGTCATAGGTTCCGACACGCTGAGTAGGAATTTGTAAGCCGTAGCTGAGGTGAGGGCGTCCAGAAAAGTCTAGCGCTACCTGAACTAAGGCTTCATCCAGTGGCGCAAGAAAATTACCAAAGCGGACAATACCTTTTCTGTCGCCTAGTGCTTGGTTAAAAGCTTGACCTAAGGTAATGCCTACATCTTCGTTGGTGTGATGGTCATCAATTTCCCAGTCTCCCTTGGCTTGAACATCTATATCAATCAGCCCGTGGGAGGCAATTTGATGCAACATGTGATCCAAAAACGGAACGCCTGTTGCTGCTGTGCAAGTTCCTCTACCATCCAAGTTGATGGTAACTTGCACATTGGTTTCCCTAGTGGTGCGCTCAACAGTGGCAATTCGAGGGGTTTTAGTTAACTGGTCGTAGTTTGAATTAACTTGGCGATTGGTTGTTTGCATGGGGAGTGGAAAGAGTTAAAAGTTAGGAGTTATGAGTTATGAGTTAAAAATTTATAACTCTTAACTCCTCACTCCTCACTCCTAACTTTATCGCGTCACATTCCCATAATTTCATATCCTGCATCTACATATAGAACTTGTCCGGTAATACCGCTAGACAAATCACTACATAAGAAAGCGGCAGTGTTGCCCACTTCTAGCTGAGTTACGGTGCGTCGTAGGGGAGCTACTTGTTCTACATGATGAATCATATCCAAAATCCCACCCACTGCTGAAGATGCCAAAGTGCGGATGGGGCCTGCGGAGATGGCATTGACGCGGATATTTTGTGGCCCTAGTTCGGCAGCCAAGTAACGCACACTCATTTCTAACCCCGCCTTGGCAACTCCCATAACGTTGTAGTTAGGGATTGCTTTGACACCGCCTAAATACGTCAAAGTGACGATACTACCTCCCTCGCTCATCAAAGGTTTAGCTGCACCACTTAACTGCACTAGGGAGTAGGTACTGATTTCTAAAGCGGTGTTGAAGCCAGAACGAGAGGTTTGGCTAAAATCTCCAGTCAAATCATCTTTGCTGGCAAAGGCAAGACAATGGATAAGTATGTCTAGCTTTCCCCACTGTTCGCGGATTGTTTCAAAGGTAGATTGAATCTGTTGATCATTTTGGACATTACAGGGAAGAAATAAGCTGGGGTTGAGAGGTTCTACCAATTCCGCAACTTTTTTCTCCATCTTGCCGCGTTCATCGGGCAGATAGGTAATACCCAGGTTAGCTCCGGCTTTGTGCAACTGTTGGGCAATGCCCCAGGCGATCGAGCGGTTATTGGCAATACCTGTAACAAGGGCATTTTTTCCAGTCAGATTTAGCATAGAAATTGTTAATGCGATCGATCATCTAGGAGCATACTAGAATCTGAGGCACGTTTTGTCTTTGTTTTATACAGGATTTGCAAAAATGAATATTGGTAAGAGTGTTTGCTGCGTGTAAAAATCTTGATTTTTCCTAAAGATATTCCCAAAATAACTTTATTTGTTCTTTAAAAAACCCTTTTTAATACAGCTATTGGAAGTACTTATCAACAAGTTGTAGCTGAAAGGATCAACAATTATGTATCATTATAAACAAAGAGTTATGAAGAGATTAGTTGGAGTATAGGAAAGTACAGAAAGGTTGACGGTGCTTTATTCATTTTTCAGGTGTATTCTTAGGTAATCAGTTTTTGTTTTTCCGGCATTGGGTAGGGGAAGGGAGATGATCGTGACACAAGATAAAGCCCTAGCAAATGTATTTCGTCAGATGGCGACCGGGGCGTTTCCGCCAGTTGTGGAAACGTTTGAACGCAATAAAACGATCTTTTTTCCTGGCGATCCTGCCGAACGAGTTTATTTTCTTTTGAAAGGTGCTGTTAAACTTTCTAGGGTGTACGAGGCAGGAGAGGAAATAACGGTAGCGCTGCTGCGGGAAAATAGTGTTTTTGGTGTATTGTCATTGCTGACGGGAAATAAGTCGGATCGATTTTACCATGCGGTTGCATTTACCCCTGTGGAGTTACTGTCAGCACCAATTGAACAAGTGGAGCAAGCACTCAAGGAAAATCCAGAATTATCAATGTTAATGCTGCGAGGTCTGTCTTCGCGCATTTTACAAACAGAGATGATGATTGAAACTCTCGCTCACCGAGATATGGGTTCTAGGTTGGTAAGTTTTTTGCTAATTCTTTGTCGGGATTTTGGGGTTCCTTGTGCAGATGGGATCACAATTGATTTGAAGTTATCTCATCAAGCGATCGCAGAGGCAATTGGTTCAACTCGTGTTACTGTTACTAGGCTACTAGGGGATTTGCGTGAAAAAAAGATGATTTCTATCCACAAAAAGAAGATTACTGTACACAAACCTGTTACCTTAAGTAGGCAATTCACATAAAATCAATTGGAGAAAGGGGAATCGGCGCGTGTTCTATTTTGAAAAATGACACTAATAGCTAGAGGTAAATCTAAAATTGAGTAATTTCAGCTATTGCCAATTTCCACTTATTTCCAGACAATGCTTAAAAGTAGTAGGCTGTATCTGGAAGGATTTCGGTAGCTAAAGTAAAGATGACCACCGGATACATCCTCATCGCAGCAATTTTAATTCTGGGAGGCGTAATTGCAACCGTGGGCGATCGCATCGGCACACGAGTTGGCAAAGCCCGCCTCTCACTTTTTAACCTTCGTCCGAAAAATACTGCTGTACTGGTAACTATTTTTACGGGTGGTTTGATTTCAGCATCAACTTTAGGAATTTTATTCGCTGCCGACGAAGGCTTGCGAAAGGGAGTCTTTGAATTAGAAGATATTCAAACAGACCTCAGACAGAAGCGGGAACAGCTAAAAACCGCAGAAACTCAGAAAAGTCAGGTAGAGAGTGAGCTAAACCTTGCAAGAATTGCCCAAACAAAAGCACAACAAGATTTGCAGGTAATTAATCAATATTTGCAGGCGGCGAATGCGAAACAACGCCAAACACAAGCTCAGTTGAACCGCACCATTAGTCAACAAACTCAAACTCAAACTCAACTGCAACGCACTCAAGGTCAGCTAGAACAAGTTGTACCTCAGTACCAAAAAGCTATAGCTGAATTGCAAAGCGTTTACAATCAGAGAAAAGAGCTACAGGCGGCAGTTGAACTACTGAAGACAGAACGTCAACGACTGTACGCGGAAGCTAAAAAAGCTATTGACCAAGCCAAAACAGCTATTGAAAAACGCGATCGGGAACTTGCTAATCGCCAAGAAGCCATAGAAGTGCGCGATCAAAAAATCTCGCAACTCGATCAATTGATTCAAAAGCGTAATGTAGAAGTTGCAGCGCGAGAGCAAGTGATTGCCAAACGGGAATCACGCCTCAAAGAATTGGAAGCACAACAAGAGCAACTAGAAATGGAAGTTGCTAGGTTGGAAAAATATTATCAGTCCTACCGCGACCTGCGTCTAGGTAAGCTGGCCTTAGTTCGCGGTCAAGTTCTGGCTGCTGCTGTAGTTCGTGTTACCCAACCTACTGCTGCTCGTCAGGCAGTGGTACAACTTTTACAACAAGCTAATCGCAACGCCAACGTAGAATTAAGTGAGCCTGGGGTAAATCCGGCAAATGTAGAGCTACTGCGTGTTACCCAGGATAGGATTGACCAATTGAGCAAGCCCCTTAGCGATGGTCAAGAATATGTGGTGCGAATTTTCTCGGCTGGTAATTACGTCAGGGGAGAAAAGCAGATAGAATTTTTCACTGATACAGCCCGAAATCAATTAGTTTTTTCGGGAGGTGCAGTGCTAGCCACAACGACTGCCGATTCCAAAATTATGACATCCTATCAGTTACAGCAGCGCCTGGAAATACTGATTTCTGCTTCCCAATTTCGGGCGCGTAATGCCGGAATTGTCGAAGATGTGCAAGTAGAAGGGACTTTTTTACGCTTTGTCAGCCAATTAAGACAGTACAATCAACCATTAGAGATTAAAGCGATCGCGGCAGAGGACACTTATACAGTCGGTCCATTGAGAGTAAAATTAGTGGCAATAGTCAACGGACAAATTATTTTTAGTACTTAAAAAGTTATTTGTACACTAAGATTTAAACATATTTTAACAGTAGCTAAAATGCCTACTGTAATTGTATTTCTTAATTTTGAATTTTGAATTTTGAATTTTGAATTTATTATGGCTTTCCCTGAATTTTCACGAACGCAACCAGTCATTTTGGGGTTTGATCCAGGTCGAGATAAGTGTGGTTTAGCGGTGATGGGACTGGATCGGCAATTGTATTATCATCAGGTCGTGATAGCAAAACAGGCGATCGCTACCATTGAGACTCTACGTCAAAAGTTCCCGATCTCTTTGATGGTGATGGGCGACCAAACTACAGCCAAGCAGTGGAGACAGCAATTATATCAGGAATTGACAGAACCGTTGAGTATTATTTTAGTGGATGAGCGCTACACAACCTTAGAAGCACGCGATCGCTATTGGCAAATGTTCCCACCCAAAGGGCTAATAAAGCTATTACCACAGGGTCTACGACAGCCACCAAGACCGATAGATGACATTGTTGCCATCCTCTTAATCGAAAGATACTTAAATCGCCTCACTGAATCGGCACTCAGCAGTCAGGAGTGAGGAATTAGATCATTAACTCCTAACTTCTAACTCCTAACTCCTAACTCCTAACTTTCAAAGTTCCGCCCGAATAGTAAAAGCATAGTCTCCTCCAGGCTCTAGCTGATAATCTTGTTGCTCCAAAAATCGACCGAGGGGTTCTTTGATTAAGGCGCGGCCTTGGGAAGGCTTGACGGCAAGTTCTCCCCGGCGAAAATGCCACTGGAAATGCCACTCAAACTCACCCGCATTCACTTCGCCTTCAAGGAAGCCGTGTTGCCAGGATTGGCGGGTAATTCTGACATGGGCAATGGTTTCTGGCAGACGTTTTACACTCACAATGCTTTATGTCAAGTGTGGAATAACAGCCGATATATAGGCTGGCTACTTATTTTATTTATCAAACATATCTTAATTAGACAAACTCACAAAGTGGGTATTTATAGTTTACAAGGTTGTGTTAATGAGCAAAACGACTCCAGTATTCTGAAGTCGTCGCTATAAGGCAATAAGGTTTTAAGTAAGTAAGTATTGGGCGAATAGAATTCGCTACTACACAAGCGAAGTCCACCTCCGTGGACTAATGCAAAATCAAGGGCTTGCTAACCCACGGAGGTGGGTTTTGCCTGTGTAGCCGCGAATTATATTCGCCAGGGCGAGTAATAAATTAGACTTTACAAACATCCTCTAAGGGCTTGCTTAGTAAGCGACTATCTCAGCACCAGAATCAATGAAAGGTCTCCCATTAGTGACATCGTGGGTACAAGTAAGAACCATTGTGGTTGGCTTATTTAAATTAACGAGTGTAACCCCACTGATTGTAGTTCCTATAGATCCGCCCAGTTGTGTTCCAAGGACGGCTGCGTGTATGGAAAGAATCTCACCTGTTTCTCTCGCGCGGACATAGCATCGCACAAAGCCGTTGGTTCCATCGTTTACAGCTGTCGCTGAATAATTAACTATCCACTTACCAGCAGGAAGAATAATTTGCGTTAGTTTCAGTTCCTGACCTCCAGTAGGAGGAAAATAAAGAACCTGTGTTGTATTGCTATAGAATGCTGCGTTGATTGCTGTTGCAGGCAGTGTTAAACTGAAGAAAAATAAATAATTACGTTGATTCTGCTGCACTAATAAGGAAGTTTGCCCAGAGTTTATAAAATTATTGATTTTTAAGACAACTTCCTCATCCTCTTGATAGCTAATATTTGATAGCAGAGCAAAGTCTCTAAATGGAGTCACAATGATAACTTGATAGGTTTTTCCGCCTTTGCTACCAGTCTTTGTAAGAATGTATGCTAAACAAGTATTGGCTAGGTGGTAGATAATTGGGGCAGAAAGCTAGAATTAGAAACATGGAAACTAAACAGCTAGGAAAAACTGGTACATTTGTAAGTGCGATCGCTTTAGGTGGTATGCCTATGTCAATCTCCAATCGCCCTCCCGAATCGGAATCAATTCAAGTCATTCATCGGGCTTTGGATCTAGGTATTACATTTATTGACACTGCGGACTCTTACTGCAAAGATGAATCAGATAAGCACCACAACGAGCGGCTAATTCACAAGGCACTTAGTAGTTACAAAGGCGATGTTAGCCAAGTAATTGTGGCAACCAAGGGCGGTTTGATGCGTCCCAATGGAAACTGGACAAGCAACGGTAACCCAGAACATTTACGCGAAACAATTCGAGTCAGTTTTGAGGCGTTGGGTGGTGCTAAACCCATTGATGTTTGGCAATACCATTCGCCCGATTCTAAGTACACAATCGAAGAATCCCTTGCGCCAGTTAAAGAAGCAGTGGAGGGAGGTTTGATTCGGTTTGTGGGAGTTTCTAACTTTTCTGTTGAACAAATTAAACGGGCGCGGGATGTAGTGGATATTATCTCAGTGCAGAATCAATACAGCCCTTGGCAAAGACAGCCAGAAAATGACGGCGTGTTGAAGTATTGCGAACAACAAGGATTGACCTTTTTGCCTTGGAGTCCCTTTGGTGGTAGGCGTCGCCATCAGGATTTGCAAGATATCCCTGCGATCGCTAACTTAGCTAAAGAAAAAGGCGTTTCAATATATAATATCGTTTTGGCGTGGTTGCGTTCCAAGTCGCCCGCTATTTTGCCAATTCCTGGTGCTAGTAAGGTTTCTAGCATTGAAGACTCAGCCCAAGCTATCAATGTGAAACTATCTGATGAAGAAGTGCAAAAAATCGATCGGGCAACTTAATCATTCCAAGCGATTTTCACTTCGGTGTAATACAGTTTGAACGTCATCCTCAACCCTGATGTATCAAGATGTTTAGTCTCATCCAATATAGCAACCGTCTAGTCTATTAGGACGTAGACTAAAAGTATTATCATGACCTACTATGGTCTGATTTGCTATGGCTAAACCCTACAGTTACGATTTTCGCTATTATGGTGATCCAATCCATAGTGTCTACGGGATGCGATGGAGCATATCTTACATCTAGCGTCCTAATCGTTATGGCAACTGCTATAGTTTTATTTATTCTTGCCTACTTGCTTAAATGATGTGTTTAAATATGATGCGTAGAACCGTATTCTTCCAGAGAAGCAAGCTATGCAACGCGTCTCTTATTTCAAAAAAAACTTCTAGGTTAGAATAGCTATTCTCGTACTCCTATGGTATGGCAAAGAAACCTATGCACCGTCAAGGCCACGGGATAAGGCAAGACTAGCGTAGAGAACTGGCTTACATGGAGCGATCACTTCGTCGAAAATTGTATTTTATATCCTAATTTTAATATCTTTTTAAGTAGTATTACTTGCTTACAAATATTATAGACCTAAAGTTTTCACCGAAAATTTTTAATCTGCTATTGATACGCTTTTTCAAACTTTGTTTTAGTTACCTAATATTTAATGAGAATGATAATACTTTAAAAGATATAGGCGTAAAAACCATGATATATTGCTTATAAACTCCTTACTGATTATTATTATCATAAGAATTATTTAACTAAATTAACTAATTGATGACATATATAGTATCTTAACCACAGATATCCCGTATACACAGTACAATAATGTCGAATTGGAAATGACGCCATTTGTACACTTGCTTGGTGTCCATTAATGAAGTAGCGCTGGATACTGAATCATTTTCCTTCAGTACTTTTACTATATAGTTGCTATTTTTTGGAAGACAAGCTAAAAAGGCTTTTTAGCCATATTTACGTGGTAATTCTCAGGTTAACACCTGAGAAACGGTGTATAAACTTACAAATGGCAGTTACACGACTGTAACCAATACTGAGTTACTGACTAAGGCTAGAGTTACTGACCGTTGACAAATCAGTTTTTGCAACATACCCTATTTTTCCCTATGATGATTCATGGTTTAGGTTTTCTCAGTTTGAGCGCATCTCTTATACTTCCCTGGGCATTAACAGGTGTGGTTCAAGGACAGAGAATCACAAAGTCTTTTGTTAAAGATGTTCATCAGTCATCCACCGATCAAGAAATGCCACTACCAAGCCGCAAGCTGATCAGTGAGGTTCCAACTGCGACAAAATATTATGTTAGTGGTAAAGGAAACGATAAAAATAGCGGACGCACTACCTCATCTGCCTTTAGGACAATTCAAAGGGCGGCAGACCTGACTAACCCTGGAGACACGGTACTTATTATGGACGGGGTATACAAGAATGCATATCCAACTGGAACGGTAGTAGATATTAAACGCTCTGGAAGGGCAAAGGCATGGATTAGGTATAAAGCATATCCTGGACATAGACCGAAACTTCAGCACAATGGATGGCATGGAATTTGGATTTCCAATGGAGCATCATATATTGAAATTAACGGGTTGGAGGTTGCAGGGAACAATGGCAATATGACCCGTCGTTATGGAGTAAGTCAGAAGTATAACCAATCAAACCCACTGACCAATGGAAATTGCATCAGCATAGATGGAACACAAAATGGTCACACCCACCATATACGAATTCTCAACAACAAGGTACATGATTGTGGAGGCGGAGGCATTTCAGCGACTGAATCAGACTATGTAACAATAGAGAATAACGAGGTGTTCAATAATGCCTGGTACTCAGTTTACGGCTGTAGTGGCATTTCGCTGCTCAACAATTGGAATTCTGACAACAACCAAAACTATAAGATGTTTGTGACCAGAAACAGGGTTTACAACAATCAAATGCTCGTTCCCTGGATGCGTAATGGCAAGATCCAAGACGGTAATGGCATTATTATTGATCGCGCAATGAATAAGCAAAAGGGATCAAGATTGAGTCCGTATCGAGGGCGTACTTTGATTGCCGACAACATCACATATAAAAATGGTGGTGGTGGCATTCATACATTTCAAAGTGAGAATATCGATATTGTCTACAACACTAGTTATCTGAATAACCAAAGTCCGGAAATTGCATACGGGCAAATCTCGGTTAATGATTCAAATAATATCAACGTTCTCAATAACATCCTTTATTCTGAGCGTGGGAAACCGATAAACGGGAGATGGGGTGGTAGCAACATTAGGTTTGACTACAACCTCAACGCGAATAGTTCCTCGATAAGTGCTTCTGGACCTAGTGATATTATTGCAGATTCACAGTTTATGAATGCCTCGGATGGTGATTTTAGGCTGAAGTGGGCTAGTCCAGCAATCAATAGTGGTATGAAGTTCAATAGTGTGAAAACCGATTTTCTAGGCGACCCTCGTGTGAAGGGTTCACGATCCGATAGAGGGGCATACGAAATGCGGTAGTAGTTAAAAGTATGGAATTGAGTTGTATGGCCAAATCCTAATTTATCCAGCGTTTTTGTCTACAACTCATTTTTATAACACACTGTTCGCTCATTTATTAGGAACTAAGAAAAAGTGTGGTGGTAAATAATCAAAGTTTCAGCGTTTGCGAAGATAGGTAATATGTATATCAGGCTACACTAAGGCATAAGTAATTACCTGCTAAAGCTAGCTGTTGCTTCAAGCAAAAGGTAGTTCTTGAAAGGGACACTTAGTAGGGGGAAATGACCCCATCAAGAACTGCTGTGAATGAGAGCGTAGCATGGGTCTAAGGTCTAAATCCCCCATTTCTCTACCAGTGGTGCTTCTACCCCTTACGCACAGATAACGGAAAACGAACCACAGAGGATGCAGAGGTCACGGAGAAATGAGAGTTTAAGAGGGTTTTTGCGTAAGCCCTAAAAAATTCAAAATAAAATGGGCGAACTGTAGGTTTTAACCTACATTCCCCATTTCAAACTCTCACATGAATTAGGATCATGTTTTATTAATATGTATTGCAGTAGTTCCTAACCTTTGAAAGTTTTATTTGTTTGCAAGTTTCTGAAACTCTTTTGCCAACTTTGTTGGTTTAAAATATTCATGATCGTGATATAGATAACTACTAGATTCATT
The DNA here is from genome assembly GCF_036916975.1 of Nostoc sp. GTDB lineage: Bacteria > Cyanobacteriota > Cyanobacteriia > Cyanobacteriales > Nostocaceae > Nostoc. Next base: position 60,926 of record NZ_JBALFF010000057.1, on the reverse strand, counting down.
TTTATCAATGATTCCATTCACGACTAAGCCTAGTACATTGTAATTAGATCTTTCTAACATCTCTTGAGCAGCGTTAGCACTGTTAGAATCGATTACCCCAGGTCGAGCTACTAACAAAATACCGTCAGTCATTTGGCTTAAAGTCAAAGCATCGGCTGCCAAAAGCAGGGGAGGAGCATCAATAATTACAAAATCATAATTATGTTGAGATGAGAAATTTTCAATTAATGATGCCATCCGTTTCGAGTCAAGCAAAGCAAGTGGGTTGGGAGGTCTAACTCCGGCAGTTAAGACATCAAGATTATCCATTACCCTAGATACAGTAACGTCAAATTCAGCCTGACCTACAAGAACTTCACTTAAACCAACTGCATTGGTTAGCTGCCAAAGATGATGCTGAGAAGGAACTCGCATATCTGCATCAATTAATAAAACTTTACGCCCTAGTTGAGCGATCGCTGCTGCTAAATTAGCTGAAACTGTAGACTTGCCTTCTTTAGGAACTGCGCTAGTTACCACGATAGTTTTCAGCACTTTATCTGAACTCAGGAATTTCAGATTTGCTTGAATCATTCGGTACATTTCGCTAGTTAAAGAGTAAGGCGTATCTCTGACAGCAATTTTTTCTTCTACATTTGAATAACGGGAGCGAACCTTTTTAACAGACAAAGGAACAATTCCTAGCAATGTATATCTAAATACATCTCGGACTTCCTTAAGTGTTTTCAAAGATCTATCTCTCATGCTTAGTAAGAGAACACTTGTAGTAGCCAAAAATAAACCGAACATCACTCCTAGCAATAGAACAATAATTTTTTTGCCTATTGATGGCTTATCTGGCACTAAAGCCGGAACAATAATCCGCGAACTGGCTGTATTGGTATTCTCAACTAACTGTAATTCTTGAACCTTTTTCAAAAGAGTTTGATATGTCGATTCTGCAACTTCGACTTTCCGTTCTAATTCCCGCTGATTTTGTGCTAATTGAGGTATCAGTTTTACTCGCTGCTCGTAAGCAGAACGGGAATTATTTAGAGAGGAGAGTCTTTTAGCTAAACCAAAGCGCTGTATTTCTGATTGCAGAAAATTTTGGATCAGGTTTTGCCTAAGTTCTCCAATCTGCAATAGGCTCTGCGGAATTGGTGTTTGATTACCAACAGTCTGACCAACTTGCTGTTGCAAGAGGGATTTTAAGCTAGCTCTCTTTGCTTCTAAGTTAATAATTACGGGGTTGTTATCTAGAAAACGGCTACGTTCAACCGCTAGCTGTCGATCGGTATCTTGAAGTTGTGTAAGAACTCCCTGTACTGCTGGCGACTGACTGAGGGCACTCACAGCGATCGCTTCCTGAGAATTTAGCTCTACTTTGTGGCGCAGTTCATTGGTTTGGGCGTTTACCTCATCCAGTTGAGCCTTAACAGTATTCATCTCATTGTCTAGATTTCCAATAGTTGCAACGGCTGACCTTGTCTCCTCTGATAAATCTGCTATCTGATGCTTCTGTTTAAATATACGTAGCGCTACTTCTGCATTATTAACAGCCTCTTGAGTTTTAGGAAGCTGCTTGGCAATAAATTGACGAGTTGCTGCTGCCTCAGAGCGATTTGTCAAAATATCATTTTCTAAATAAAGATTCATGATTGTGTTGACCACTGCCGCTGATTGTTCGGGGTCATGGCTGCTATACCTAATTCCCAATACATCTGTGCCGTTAACAACCTTCATAATTACGGCTTTCCGTAGTTGGTCTACCTTTATGGGTTTACCTTCTTCGTCTTTAAGCCCTAGTTTGTCTATTGTTCGCTGCAATAGAGTAGGTGAAGAAATAACTTCTATTTGAGTGTTTATAGGATTTTGAGTTGCTAGCAGGGATTTTAAATCTCCTGCATCTCCTCCTTCAGTGTTAGTAGGCAAAAGATTGGAGCCTACTACTTTAAAAGAAGGAATTCTAAATAACAGTTTTCCTTCAGCTTCATAGGATGGCTTCATAAATTGTGTAGCTATAACACTGAGCATAACAGTAGCTGCAAATATCGCAGTTGCAGGTAGCCACCATCGTTTTAATATCAATAAGTAACGACTAAGGTCTAAATCGATAGATTCTCTAGATTCCATAGATTTTTCTGACATAAATCTTCAAAAGTACAGGTTTTAAGCAAGAAACTAAAAATTCCCTTACTTAGAGAATGCACAAACCACTGCGACAAGACTGATGCGATTTGACAATATGACAATAGTATAGACTATATTAAGTTACAAATTTAGTTCCTTCCGAAATTTAAAGTAACTACTAACTTTGCCAAATTTTATCAGCAGCCTCTAACAGTTTTGGAGCTTGATATTGCCACTCAAGGATCTTCTCCATTTTGCGTTGCTCCTGGGGTGCTATCTCAGAAGATAATCAATTTCAGCCATGACAGTTTCTCATAACCGTAAATAACACTCTGCTGGACTAAGCTAGAACTTAATATGATAATCTTGAGACTATTAGTTCGACACATTAGCTGTAATTTTTGAATGTTTGGTCTCTTTTTGATTAATACATGATCGAAAGAATCACAAGTTAAAGTTTGATTGATTTTACCAGATTCAAAACGCTCCCACTTTCTTTTAATATCGAGTAAACCTATTGATTTTATTTTGACAAATTTGTACGTATAGAAACTTTGCTTGATAATATTGCCGATACATAAAGTATCCATTCCAGGCTATTTTGCTCTAATAATGTAGTTTCGGTTAGATTTGAAAGAATAATATAGGTAAGATAGACTAAAAGCCATAAATTTTCAGATGTCTGATTCCACCGGATTAAATATAGTCCTCTTAATAAATTAATAACGAACCCAATTAGAAAAATCAAAACTCCTAATAGACCCAATGCTAGCCATAGATCCAAAAAACCATTGTGAGCATTAGGAGCATTCCATTCTACGGTTTGTACAATAATAGAAGACTCACCGTTCTCTGTCCAGAATGCTCCATAGCCATATCCTAGCCACGGTTTTTTTGCAATCATCTGCAACACAGCAGGCCATAATTCTGCACGTCCAGTGAGTGTTGTGTCCTTACCTACTGAGCCAAGAATTGTATCAGCATTGGAGAGAAACCATGTATAAAAAGCGATAGCAAATGTTAACACAAACGTTACAACAGGTATCATTATTTTATACTTTAAGTTTAAAATTCGATAATATATAAGAAAAGCACCTGTAATGATTATAAAATTACCTACAGATGTTGTTGATTTTGATAGTATTACAAGTAATCCAGAAGTAATATAGCCAACCCATAAAACCAAGCGATTTTTTTGAGTAGTCATGGCAAGGAAGAAAAATACTGCTCCACTAAGTACAAATCTCTTGCCAAGAACATTCTTCGTTTGGAATATTCCTCGCCAAGTATTTCCATCAATACCGCCTGACAAACCATATTTGGGTATCAATATAACAAATACAAAACACATTACTGCTGAAATGCCAAGCATGTATGCACATAACTTCAGTTGCTGGTTTATGGTGTATCGTGAAGCTAAATAAAGTCCAAAGATACTTGTTCCTGCCAAACCAATAGCGCGACGTAAAGTAATGCCTGCATCTAAAGACCAAAAACTAGAAAGTGCACAAACTCCAATCAATATCCAAATAAACTTATCTCTGCTAAAAACGTAAGTAACCTTCTTCCAGCGTAGAGCAATCAAGGAAAGGCTAACTATATATGTAAAAGTATAAAGGAGTCGAAATATAGTTCTATCACCCTCTTGTACAGTATAGCCATCTGTTAGAAAAGCATCTAGCGGAGTTCCTGAGTAGAGCATCAAGCAAGCGAATGTAAGTATTTGTTCACCAGAAATTAAAAATTTTCTCATTTTTTATTATATCTATCATCATGTATACATATATAAAATATATTAAGCGAGCCAGTCATTAGTCGTTGCTAGTATCAGTGGATTTTGGCAAATACTTTGTTTTTTAAATTTCTAATTATTATGTTCCTTAAATGCCAAAGTAATAAGTATAGTGCTTTTAATGCCTCGTTTTTATGGTTTTTTGATAGACTTCCACAGTTTGAGCGGCAATATTTGACCAATTTAAATCTTCCTGACAACGAGTTAGTGCCGCAGTTTGCATACGTTGTTGCAAGTCGCGATCGCTTAGTAAACAAATTATGGCATCAGCTAAGGATCGACTATCACAGGCAGGAACTAACAACCCATCTTTTTTATCCTGAACTATTTCACTTAATCCCCCTACCTCAGAGGCTATAACCGGTGTTCCCATTCCATAAGATAGGGCTGCCACACCACTTTGAGAAGCTTCTATGTATGGTAAAAGTGTTACTGTGCTGCGTTGAAATAGATTACTTACTTCTTCAAGGGGTATAAAGTCATTGATAATCTCGTAGCGTTTTTCATCATAGCCATCAGGGAAATATTGTTTAATGTTTTCTCCTTGTCCCGCAATAATCAGTTTCACTTCAGGCACACGTTCAGCAATTAAAGGCATAGCTTCAAGCAAATATTTTAATCCTTTATAAGGCCAGATGCGTCCAAAAAATAGCAATGTATTTGGCTCACGAGGCTGACTCTTGTGATTACTCCGACGCTGATACAAACTACCAAGTTCGCCATGCGGTATAATATTGACTCGCTCTTGAGGTAAATTAAATTGTTCAATTAAAATATTTTTTAGTGGATGAGTATGGACAATCAATTGTTGAGAACGGTAGAAAGCAATACGCCTAGTATACTCTGAACCGAATACAGCCATACTATCACCTGGGTGACGGAATATATCGTGGATAGTTGTCACCAAGGGTGGCATCTTGTTGAGTAACAATGTCCAATCGTACCAAGGATCGTTAGTTTCTTGCACATGTAAAACATCTGGCTGTATGTCTTTGATTATATGCATCATAGCGCCCATAGACAATATGTTACGCAGGTCGCGAATCCGTGGTTTTTTAAAGCTAATGACGCGGATACTAGGATCAATAACATTGATACAAACATCTGAGACTTTTTGCGGATGAATCAGTGTTAAATCAACATATTTAGCCAGACTGTTTGCTAATTCGATGGTATAGTCTTCAAAACCAAAATGTAATAACGCAATTTTAATCATAATCAAGATTATATTATCACCTACAATTATTTATTCAACAAATTTGGATGCCTTCCTGCTAGGATTTTATTTTAAAATTTTTTTTGCTCTATTAAAACTTTTATCCACAAAAAACCAAACCTGCCAAACGCACAAATTCTTAGATAAAACAGCAATAAATGGTAGTCAATATAAAGTACAAAATAACTTTTGTTTTGCCCTAATTACGAATCTAGGTAAAATTACAATACTTATTATTAACCGTCGCCCCATGATTGAGCATAAATCTGATGAAAATAAGCGAATATAAGTGAAATAAATAAACTGCCTAAAACCAAAACCTAGAATATTCATTAATAATGCCATTAAAGCTGCATCTATTAACTCACTCAATATTGCGAAAGAACTGGCACACCTCCCAAGATTTTTAATGTATTGGTAATAAGCATTACTTATAAATTTACATGTTTCTACCATTCCTAAATTAAATAATTAACCTTAATTCGCTTATATTGAATTGCCAATACCTATATATTTCACAAATTGAGTTTATTTAATGGCTAAAATACAGAAGCTTTAATGGAGACAGCAATAATTGTCTCAATCCTTATAATTAATTGCTGTCCGCTATAATTTTCTTTTTCTGACCTTAGTAGGCACCTTCTTTTTTCAAAACTACCATAACTGTTTTGAGGAGAATTTCAAAGTCTAACCCAAGCGACCAATTTTCGATGTAGTTAAGATCAAGATTTATTACTTGTTCAAAATCTAAAATATCAGACCGACCTGAGACTTGCCAAAGACCTGTAATCCCAGGTAAAACTTCATGCCGTATAAAATGATGTTCCGAAAACTTATCTACATCTCTAATAGGTAAAGGCCGAGGTCCTACTATGCTCATTTCTCCAAGGATAACGTTAAAAAGTTGAGGTAATTCGTCTAAACTGTAACGTCGAAGGAATTTTCCAACACGGGTAATACGAGGATCGTCTTTAATTTTAAAGATAATGCCATCTTTCGTTTCATTTAATGCTTCTAATTCTTTCTGGAATTTTTCTGCATCAGACCTCATAGTTCTGAATTTCCATACTTTAAACTGTTGCCCATGTAAACCTATACGGGTTTGTCTGTAAAATACTGTGCCCGGAGAGTCCAGTTTTATAGCTATAGCTATAGCTATATAAATAGGGAATGATAACATTATAAATAAAGTCGCAAAGCAAAAATCACAACTGCGTTTTATCCAAAAATCTTTCCCTGTAATTATCGGACAATCCAAACTCAGACAAGGCATTCCCCCTATTTTATTAAATTCTATGTTTTTATAAATTGGTTTTAGTTCCATCGGCAAAATATGTACTTGGATGCCAGATGCTTGAAATAACCAGCATAAAAACATTCTATTTTTTAGAGCATCCCAAGATATAAAAACTTCTGTTACACCTAATTCATTAAGTTGATTCAATGTTTTTTGACGTTGATATCTATCTAATGCATTAGCTTTAGCAGTTCCAGATACAATATAATGTTTTTCTTTTTTTATAAAGCTAGCTATCTGCTCATGGTCTTGAAGATCACAAATAATAAAGACAGAAGAACGAACTATTTTTTTCTGCTTACGCAGGTATTCAAGAGTAATATTTATTGCATATCTTCCCGTGCAAACAAATAATATACTTAGTACCCAAGATAATAATATTAATTTGGGGCGTGTAATATCGATAACTGGCTTATATAAAAGGCAAACTAGGAGTATTAACCCATGAGCAAAAGTTAGCGATTTTATAATATTGAGATAGTCATAGCGTTTTTGACCTTCTCGATAAATACCCTCGATAGCTAATGAGCCTATTTGAATCGCAATAGTTATTAAAATCGGCAAATAATGACTTTGTATATACGAAGGCAAATGCCCATAAGAGGATTCATATCCAGCTAAAACCCAAGCCAAGGATAAAAGAGTGTAGTCTACTAAAAACAATGTTGTTAATCTCAACCACCACGAACCCTTGCGTACCCTGGCAAATGAAGATGCACGTAAATCTAAAGGCACTTCATTGAATTTACTTGTTGTAATGCTTTGATTACTCATATAGAAATACTTGGTGTAGTTAAAATTTGATTGAGGCTTATATTAAGACAAGTAGAGTATCTCACATTTTTATTTTAAATAAACCTGGACTTTGTAGCCTACTATTAATCATTATCTTTTCACGAAATTTAAATTTTTGATCAAAAGCATCTTCCGAGGTCGGTTTTAGTGCGGTTACTACCCAAATACTTAGCTTTTGTTGCAGGGTAGAATCCAGTCTAGCCTGGAAATTTTGAGCTTTGATACCAAATAAAAGGATTTTTTGGTGAGTTAACTTAATAATTGAATAAAATCCCTGACATAAATAATCAAGTCGGTCAGGTACGAATATTAAGAAAGATTTTTAAGGTGCGTAACACTTGAACTGAGTTACTACAGTTCCATTGCAGATTTCGACTTCTATTTAGACAAGTATATCCTTTCGGAAATTACTGTAGCATGTTTAGCTAGAATAATTCAGCTTTGCTTAGAAGTTCTCTGTTTGTTTACGCATAATTACTGATTAACAAAACTTACACACATAAGATATAACAAAAAGCATCAAAAATTTGATTATCGTTACAAAACTTTACATAATTACTTCCTGTTGTGGTTGAGCTTGACTAAGTTTGATGGGCATCTCTTCAGAATTTGTCATAGAGTAATATCAGCAGTGTTTGATATGCGTGAGTCTTGTGATATCTGCATTATAGACATTTTTACTTAGTTAGAGAGAATCATTTTTTTAGCTTTACACTATTTTTACATTTGAATAAACATAATGAAGATTCGGTAATAATTATTGTTTTATTCAGCAAATTTTCGTAAAAAAAGATAAATTATTTTTAGTTATTGCATTTAAATCGTATATTTCCAGGAAAAAGCCAAAAAAATTATTTGTTAAATAAACCTAAGTCGGAAATTAAACTTCTCCCTGACTGGAACTCAACAATGCAGTCAGGGAAGTTTTAAATTTAAATGTATTTTAAAATTTTAGTTAAGAATAAAATATTTATTTAGTAAAAATTTGGTGATTATTTATGTTGAAGAAAAATCCATTAGCTAGAGTTTTTAGTATAATTATATTTGAGGATGTATATAATTATTAGCTTGAATATTGCAAATCAGAAACGGTTCGCGCACCAGCCTGCCCTTAAGCCTAGCTAGCTCTATATCCTGAGCGCATTCATTCATTAATATGCAGTTTCACAAATAATTTTGAATAAAAACATTTAGAATAAATAATAAATTAAAACAATGGCATTTTTTGATGGAGTTGATATATAGAAAATGCAGATAAATAGCCAGGCTCCAGAGTATAAGCAAAATATTCCGTTAAATACCTTAACTCACAGCATTGGTACTCAAGTTCTAGAGGGATGGAATGATACCCAAGTACTTGATCGGGATTTTTGCATCCATGAGATGTTTGAGATGCAAGTAGAGCGATCGCCCCAAGCAATTGCTGTAGTCTTTGAAGATATACAACTTACTTATCAGCAGTTAAACCAGCGAGCAAATCAACTAGCACACCACTTACGTACTTTGGGCGTTGGGCCTGAAGTTCTTGTAGGGATTTGCCTGGAGCGCTCCTTGGAGATGATCGTAGGAGTACTGGGTATTCTAAAAGCTGGAGGCGCTTATGTGCCTTTAGATCCGGCATATCCCCCAGAGCGTTTAGCCTTCATCTTATCAGATACCCAGACACCAGTGTTGTTGACCCAACAAAAATTGGTCAAGAACCTACCACCGCATCAGGCGCAAGTGGTTTGTCTAGACTCAAACTGGCAAGGTAACACCCAAAAAAGTCAAGAAAATCCTGTAAATCAAACGACGACTGATAACCTGATCTACGTAATTTACACATCTGGTTCTACAGGACAACCCAAGGGTGTAATGATCCCTCATCGTGGTATCTGCAATCAATTATACTGGCGGCAAACAACTTTTAGATTAACTCAAGCAGATAAAGTTTTACTGACTATTTCTTTTAGCTTCGACCCTTCAGTGTGGCAAATATTCTGGCCTTTGTGCTTCGGGGGGCAATTAATCATAGCTCGCCCTGGTGGACATCAAGACACTGCTTACCTTGTCAAGGTGATTACTGAACGGCAAATTACTGTCTTGGGCTTAGTACCTTCTATACTGCGTGTTTTACTGGAAGAGAAGGGAATTGAGAATTGCCGATTTCTTAGGCATGTTACCTGCGGTGGTGAAGCTTTACCTAGCGAACTCATAGAAAAATTCTTTGCCCAACTGAATTTGGACAATGTTTTCCATAATTGCTATGGTCCGACAGAAGCTTCTATTGATGCCACTCTGTGGACTTGTCAGCGCAGCACTAATTATAGCATTGCTCCAATTGGTCGCCCTATTGCTAATGCAGATATTTACATCCTTGATGAAAATTTGCAGCCTGTGCCTGTTGGTAAATCAGGTGAACTATACATTGGCGGGATTGGTCTAGCGCGAGGCTATTTTAACCGTCCTGAATTAACCACAGAGAAGTTCATTTTCCACCCTTTTAGTTCTAAAGTTGGCGCACGTCTTTACAAAACTGGGGATTTGGCGCGTTACTTGAGCGATGGTAATATCGAGTTCCTTGGCCGGATTGACCACCAAGTGAAAATACGTGGCTTCCGAATTGAATTAGGAGAAATTGAAGCTGTTCTTAGACAACACCCCTGTGTGAAAGAAGCTGTTGTCATCATTAGAGAAGAAGTTCACGGTGACAAAAGTCTTGTGGCTTATCTGACTCTGAACCAGGAACAGACAGTTAAGGTTGAGCAACTGCGTCGTTTCTTACAGGAGAAACTACCTATTTACATGATGCCTTCAGCTTTTGTGATATTGAAAGCTTTACCAATGACTCCTAACGGCAAAATAGATCGTCGTTCTCTGCCAGAACCTGCTCAAACCAGACAACAAGCAGAAGAAAGTTTTGCGGCTCCCAGCGATGAGACGGAACTCAAACTGGCAAGGATTTGGGAAAAAGTGCTAGGTATCAAGCCTATTGGGATCAAAGATAACTTTTTTGATTTAGGAGGCAACTCGTTGCTATCCATACGGGTATTTGCACAAGTCCAAAAAGCCTTTAAAAAAGATATGCCTTTGGCTATTCTTTATCAAAATCCGACTATTGAGCAACTAGCCATAATTCTTCGCAAATTAGAGTTTTCGCCGTCCTTGTCGTGTTTAGTACCAATTAAACCTAATGGTTCTAAACCACCTTTATTTTTGTGTCAAGGATTTAACTTATATCAGTCTCTAGTTCCTTATTTAGATTCAGAACAACCTGTTTATGCCCTAATATCACGGGATGGACAGGGAATGCCAATTAGATTCAATGGAATAGAGGAATTAGCATCGTGCTACATCAATGAAATAAGAACTCTCCAACCTGAAGGCCCTTATTTTTTAGGAGGTCATTCTTTTGGAGGAGTTATAGCATTTGAAATGGCTCAACAATTGTCATCACAAGGTCAAGACATAGCTTTACTAGCTTTGTTTGATTCTTATGTACCAGGTACAATGAAAAGAATGTCGATGTCCAAGAGTCTATCATACAACTTGAATCAATTTTTAAAAATTGGACCTAGCTATCTTTTAAAATATTTTCTAGAACGTGTGTCACAAAAATATGCCAATATAGCTCTAAAAAATGAATTTCTCAGAATTAAAAAACTCCAATATCTAGTCAGCCGAGCGGCATACTTCAAACTTGTAGAAGAATATGCAACCAAGTATATACCACAACTTTATTTGGGTCGTATAACCCTCTTTATGGCTAGTGATAGGCGTTTTCAGGATGAGCCTGAACTAAGTTGGACTAAATTGGCGGGTGGAGGATTGGAGATACATGAAATTCCTGGTGATCACCTTAGTATTTTTACAGAGCCTAGCATCCGGTTAATGGCTAAAAAATTAGAGCTTTCTATGAAGGCTTCAATTGATATTACAGAATAAAATCAAGTTATGGAACTCGAATACTGGTTGCAATCCAATAACCACAAAGCCTGGACAGTTTAGGCATCATCTAAAAATAACTTGTACAAGTTTTACCTGAAATCGCTTGTGATTCTAGTTTTCACCTAAAAAGTGTTCAAGTTATTTTACAGAATTACTTAATATGCAATGAATCTTGCTAGTGTCACAAGATTAAACAGATGTTGTTATTGTGGCAATGTACACTTTAATGGGTGTTGTTGTTAGATTTTAAGTTGGTAAGCAATCCACAATCTATCCACAATCTACTGATGCTATATAGACGATTTGGACGCACAGAATTACAAATGCCAGTGTTTTCCTGCGGTGGCATGAGATATCAGTTCAAATGGGAAGATATTCCCAATAATGAAATTCCTGTTGATAACCAGGCGAATCTCGAAGCGACTATTAGAAGGGCAGTTGAGGTTGGGATTAATCATATTGAAACTGCTCGTGGTTATGGCACTTCCGAAATGCAATTAGGGAGAATATTGCCTAAGTTTCCCCGTGAAAAGTTGATTGTTCAGACCAAAATACTCCTAAAGGCAGATGCGAAAGAATTCCGCAACACTTTTGAACAATCATTGCAAAATCTCCAGCTAGATTATGTTGACCTTTTAGGGTTGCACGGTATTAATAATGCTGAGTTATTAGACTACAGCATCCGTCCTGGTGGCTGTTTGTCAGTAGCGCAGCAGTTGCAAGCAGAGGGAAAAGTTAGATTTATTGGCTTTTCCACACACGGTTCAACAGATATGATTGTGCAGACAATTAATACCAATCAATTTGATTACGTAAACCTGCACTGGTACTACATTAATCAATGGAATTGGGCAGCAATTGAAGCAGCTAAACGCCACGATATGGGGGTGTTTATTATTAGCCCTTCTGATAAAGGAGGTTTATTGTATAAACCACCAGAAAGATTAGTAAATCTTTGCGCCCCTTTGAGTCCAATGGTGTTTAATGATTTGTTTTGTTTGAGTCATCAAGAGGTGCATACCCTAAGTTTGGGAGCAGCAAAACCAGAAGATTTTGATGAACACCTGAAGACTTTAGAATTAATAGATGGGGCATCAGAAATTTTGCCACCAATTTTAGCAAGGTTAGAGTCAGAAGCGATCGCTACTTTGGGAGAAGATTGGGTAAAATCTTGGGAAACAAATCTACCAACCTTTGAGGAAACCCCTGGTGAGGTAAATATTCGGGTAATTTTGTGGCTGTGGAATCTAGCGATCGCCTACGATCTGGTAGAGTATGCCAAAATGCGTTATAACCTGCTTGGTAATGCCAGCCATTGGTTTCCCGGCAACAAAGCCCAGAGCCTAGACGAATTAGACTTGCGCCAATGTCTCGCCCGTAATCCCCACGCCGATAAAATCCCCCAAATTTTGGCACAAGCCCATCAGATGTTGGCGGGTGCAGAGGTAAAACGATTATCTCAGAGTTGAGGGTTAGAAACTTAGTATATTTGATGATATACTAAGTCGCTACATTCCAAGAGTTAGTTAATCAAGTTGGCTAACAAAAATGAAATCTGTATTTTCACAAAATCCAAAACAAATAGAATTACCTCTACAGTTAGTAAGTTATCAAAATAAATTTGCTTTCATCGATCTATTTGCTGGTATTGGTGGGTTTAGAATTGCTTTACAAAAACTAGGCGGTCAATGCTTAGGCTATTCTGAAATAGATAAACAAGCTATAAAAATTTATCAACAAAATTTTATCAGCTACTTAAATAAAGATGAAATTGAATTAGGAGATATAACAAAAATAAGTGAGCTTCCCTCTGATGTTGACATAGTAGTTGGTGGTGTTCCGTGTCAACCTTGGTCTGTCGCAGGTCGTTTAAAGGGATTTGAAGACAAGCGAGGAAGATTATGGTTTGATGTAATTCGACTAGTCAATAAAAATAAACCTAAAGCTTTTATATTTGAAAATGTTAGTGGATTAGCAAGCCCGAAAAATATAGATAATTTAGAAATAATTGTACATGAATTAGAAAGCATAGGATATTGTGTTAAATGGAAAGTCCTCAATGCTTATGATTTTGGTTTACCTCAAAATAGAGATAGAGTTTTTATTGTTGGAATTAGAAATAATCTAGAAAAATGCCAAGAGTATAAATTTCCTATTCCTTTGAATATTCATCCAAAAGTTTACGACATATTGGATGATATTAAATCTGCAAAACTTATTGAAAAAGTGAAGTTAGATCGGCATACCTTATTTAAAGGTATGATTCCACCATCCAGAACTAGATTTCAAAAAGATGATGAATTAAATGATTTCTTTATTTTTTCTGATTTAAGAAATGGACATACAACAATTCACTCTTGGGATATTATAGAAACTACTGATAGAGAAAAAATGATTTGCTTAACTCTTCTAAAACATAGAAGAAGTAAAAAATATGGAGAGAAAGATGGTAATCCTTTATCTTTTGATAATTTTAAACAAATAATATGTGATATAGAGATAAATGAATTAAATGAACTAGTTCAAAAAGGAATATTCCGATTAACTGCTGATAATAAATATGAATTTGTTAATTCTAAAAACATGACAGGTATTAATGATATTTATAGAATTATTTTACCTACTGCTGATATTGTGCCAACTTTAACCGCTACTGGTGCTAAAGACTATATAGCAACAGTATCAATTCATGCTAGCAATCCAGATGAGTATAAAAATATTTTTTTAGAAAAAATTTATAGACAGAAAAATTTTATCCCAATCATGGCAAAACACGCTTGTAAATTACAAGGGTTTCCGAAAAATTTTGAATATCACCAAAAAGATGATGTTGCTAGAAAACAGTTTGGTAATGCTGTTCCTGTACCTGTTGTTGAGTATGTAGCTAAAGAATTACTAAGTATTATTGATATTTAAACTAATTTTGGTAAAAAATATCACTAAATTCTGCGGCAAAGTTTTCTTGTCCTAACTCAACAAAAAGTGCCTTTAATTGCTCAAATGTATTTTCAGTTCCAGAACAAAAATCCAAAAATTCATTTTCAACCCATATATCTTGAGCGATATCTAGAGGAGAACTAGATAACTTACCTTTTTGCTTTTCATACCAAGATTTTGAAAAAGGATTAAAAGGAATAGCAATACGAGCTTTTAACTTAGCATTTGGATCTTTAGCAAGTCGATAAGCATACCACTTAGCAAGTCGATAAGCATACCACTGTAGCATTTGTTTGTTAAACTTTTGAAAATCAGCTAGATTTGGCTGTGCAGTTTTTATATCAAAAAGATATTCAATTCCGTCCTTAGACAAATGAATATCAACTCCAGTTCCCGGTGGAGGAGATTTATAGATGTAGCCGGCGATGTCTTGGGGATTGGTTTTTGCCGCAGCGTTTGTTAGCCTGTCTATACATTCCTCTGTTGAAACTCTCCTGTTATTAGGCTTATTTTCACGTTCAGAAACTAATTTCTCCAATTCATTCTGCAAAACTTCAGGAAAGGGAGTTGGAACTAATATTTTCTCTCTGATAATTTTAAATCCATTAATTTCAGCTAATGTTTTAGATATAGGTTCCCAAAAAGTTTTTCCTAGACTTGTTTCTAATCCACCTATTAGAGAACGTATTCGTCTTTCCTTAGGAAAAATATCATCTAAATATTTGGTAATTTTTGACTGCTTTATTCTTAAAAAATTTTCTAATTGAAATCTTAAGATTTTCCTTGATTCTTTCTTTAAGATAGTCATCCATAATTCAAATGTTTGATGTTGGTTAGGGCGGGCAAGATAAGATACCCAACCGACAACATGGTAGGGTAAATTACGGCTTTAGGCTAACACACCAAGTGATATTGGGCATAGTGCATGGAAAATATAAACAATCAATTCCCAATGCCCTATCCCCAATGCCCAATGCTAATCAAATTTTTTCGGATCTGCTGATTTATTTGCCTTTGGTACGATTAGCACCTTATCAACGCGGTTTCCATCCATATCCATCACTTCAATTCGCATACCTTGCCATTCAAAATGGTCTGCTGCGGCAGGAATGCGACCTAAATGGGTGATGACAAAACCACCTAAGGTTTGATAACTGCCGCTTTCTTCGGATTTCCACTCTTCCATACCGAAAAGTTCCAAAAACTCTTCTACAGGCAACATCCCATCCAAAAGCCAGGAACCATCTTCGCGTTGCACGGCTTGTGGTTGATCCTGTCCATCTGTTGAAGGAACATCACCTACGATTTCGCTCATAATGTCGTTGAGAGTGACTAATCCTTGAATCACGCCATATTCATCGACTACTAGCGCCATGTGAGTGATCGTTTGCTTGAATAATTCCAAAACTTTCAAACCACGGGTGCTTTCTGGCACGAATACGGGCTGTCGCAATCCCAGTGTTAAGTCTAGTGCTTCTCCTCGAAAATTCCTGGCTAATAAGTCGGTAACCGGCATAACACCCAGCACATTGTCAAGTCCTCCTTGACAAACTGGATACCGAGAATAGGCACTATCAATCATTTTTTGGCGATTTTCTTCGGCACTGTCATCCAAGTCTAGCCAGACAATATCAGGACGGGGTGTCATTAAGTAGCTGACAGCGCGATCGCCTAAACGAAAAACTCGCTCCACCATGTCCTGTTCAGCTTCCTCAAAGGTTCCCGCTTCAGTGCCTTGCTCAATCAAGATTTTAATTTCTTCTTCGGTGACTTGCGGCTCGGTAGAAGCTGTAATTCCCAGCACTCGCAGGATCAAATCTGTAGAAGCGCTTAAGAGAAAGACCACTGGAGAAGCGATCGCCGCCAAGGCTTGCATAGGAATCGCTACAATCGATGCAATCCTTTCTGGGTTGTTTAATGCCAAACGCTTCGGTACCAATTCGCCAACAATCAGTGACAAATAGGTAATGATCAAAACCACTATTCCAAAAGATAGGGGTTCACTATAAGGTGCTAACAAAGGCACAAGTTTTACATAGACTGCCACTCGGCTGGCAATTGTTGCTCCTCCAAAAGCACCAGTCAGGATACCAATCAGGGAAATACCTACTTGGACGGTTGACAGAAAATGATTTGGAGACTCAGCTAGTTTCAATGCTGCCTTTGCCTTGGCATCTCCTTGATTAGCAAGCTGTTGTAGCCTAACTTTCCGGGCTGAGACAATCGCCATCTCAGACATAGAAAACACGCCGTTGGCAATAATTAGCACCAAAATGATTAAAATTTCAAAATTTATGGAGGACATGTTTAAAATTGCCACTTATCACGAACGTAGCTCAGTACCTAGTATCTAGTATTAAAGGTGCTTCTATAAATGCTTTTACTGTACACAAAGTAATAGTTATACTTCTTAAGTTTATTAGTCGCCGTAAATTATTCTTCCACCGAAAGAATAAGAAGGCTGTTAACACTTTTAAAATAGTTGAGATAAACTGCCTCAAAATTTTCTGATCCACAAAGACTCCCACCGCTAGTAGTACTTATGTCATTTTCTTCTATTGTGCGTGCCTTAGCGCGATCGCCGCTCACCACTGAATTTATTTCTAAGCTAAACCGACAACAAGAATTGCGGTTAAATGGCGTTGCTCGACTACCCAAGGGTTTGGTGGCTTCGGCATTGGCGCAGGCTACTGGCAAGGATTTGTTTGTAGTTTGCGCCACTCTCGAAGAAGCTGGACGCGTTTATGCACAACTGGAGGCAATGGGATGGCAAACAGTACATTTTTACCCCACCTCCGAGGCTTCTCCCTACGAACCTTTTGACCCGGAAACTGAGATGAGTTGGGGGCAAATGCAGGTATTGGCAGATTTGCTCAAAAAGAGGCAGTGCGGTCTTGGGGTCTTCCCAAGTGAAGCAACTGCCGTTCAAGAGTCATTAGAAACAAACCAAGGACAAAGGACAAATGACAAAGAACAAATGACAAATTTAGCAATTGTAGCGACTCTTGGGGCGCTGCAACCCCACTTACCACCACCACAAGCTTTTGGGCAATTTTGTCTTACTTTGAAGCGGGGGATGGAATTAGACTTGAATGCCTTCAGTGAGAAAATAACTATTTTGGGGTACGAACGAGTACCTCTGGTGGAAACAGAAGGACAGTGGAGCCGACGGGGCGATATTGTTGATGTGTATCCAGTTTCATCTGAGTTTCCAGTCCGCCTGGAATGGTTTGGTGATGAAATTGAGCAAATGCGGGAATTTGACCCAGCAACCCAACGTTCCGCCCTCGACAAAGTTGATCAGTTAATTCTTACCCCTACTAGTTTTGCTCCCATCGTCATGGCGGCCCTGAAGAATAGTTATGAGTTAGGAGTTAGGAGTTATGAGTTAAATTCTGAGTCAGAACTTTGTACTGAGAAATCATCACTCTTGGAGGGTAGTCGTCGCTTTTTGGGGTTGGCTTTCGAGCAACCAGCATCTCTGCTAGACTACTTAGGAGAAAATACGCTGATTGCTATTGATGAGCCAGAACAGTGTCATGCTCATAGCGATCGCTGGGTAGAAAATGCCGAGGAACAATGGGGAATAGGGAATAGGGAGTTGGGAATAGGGAATGGGGAAGAATCTATCCCCACTCGTCTAATATTGCCGAAGATTCACCGTTCTTTTGATGATTGTTTGGCTGATGTTGCCAGGTTTAAAACATTATATTTATCGGAACTGTCAGAGGAAAATGATGGGATTAATCTTGCCAGCCGACCTGTTCCAGTTACGCCGCACCAGTTTGCTAAACTAGCTGAAACCATCCGCCAAGAACGCGATCGCCATTTCTCGATCTGGTTACTTTCTGCTCAACCTTCGCGTTCTGTCTCGCTGTTGCAAGAACATGATTGTCCGGCTCAGTTTATCCCAAATCCCCGCGACTATCAAGCGATTGATAAACTCAAAATTAACCATACTCCCATAGCCCTAAAATATTCTGGTCTTGCGGAACTAGAAGGTTTTATCCTGCCTACATATCGAATAGTAATTGTTACAGATCGGGAATTTTTTGGGCAGCATTCTTTGGCGACTCCCGGCTATATCCGCAAGCGCCACAAAGCTACTTCTAAACAAGTTGATGCGAATAAACTGCGTCCTGGCGATTATGTGGTTCACAGAAATCATGGTGTTGGTAAATTTGTCAAGCTGGAAAGTTTAACGATTAATAACGAAACCCGTGATTATTTGGTGGTGCAGTATGCTGATGGGTTATTAAGAGTTGCAGCCGAGCAAGTAGGTGCTTTATCGAGGTTCCGCGCCGGAGGTGATAAAGCACCCGAACTCAACAGGATGACCGGTAAAGCTTGGGAAAATACGAAGAATAAAGTCCGCAAAGCGATCAGAAAATTGGCGGTGGATTTGTTGAAACTGTATGCAGCGCGATCGCAACAACAAGGTTTTAGCTATCCAAGTGATATGCCTTGGCAGGAGGAATTAGAAGATTCTTTCCCCTACCAACCGACAACGGATCAACTCAAAGCTGTTCAAGATGTAAAACGCGACATGGAAAGCGATCGCCCAATGGATCGCTTAGTTTGTGGCGATGTCGGTTTCGGGAAGACGGAAGTGGCGATTCGTGCTATTTTCAAAGCAGTCACCGCCGGTAAACAAGTGGCACTCCTTGCGCCAACCACTATTTTAACACAGCAGCATTACCATACACTCAAAGAACGTTTTGCTCCGTACCCCGTAAATGTCGGTTTACTCAACCGTTTTCGTTCGGCTGAAGAACGCCGCGATATTCAAAAGCGCTTGGCAACGGGTGAATTAGATGTAGTTGTTGGTACACAGCAACTTTTGGGTAAAGGTGTGATCTTCCGGGATTTAGGATTGTTGGTAGTAGATGAAGAACAGCGATTTGGGGTAAACCAGAAGGAGAAAATTAAAAGCCTGAAAACTCAGGTTGACGTGCTTACCCTCTCCGCGACTCCCATTCCCCGGACTTTGTATATGTCCTTGTCAGGAATTCGGGAAATGAGTTTGATTACTACACCACCGCCAACTAGACGCGCGATTAAAACCCATCTGTCACCGATTAATTCTGAAAGTATCCGCACTGCAATTCGTCAAGAATTAGACAGAGGTGGACAGGTATTTTATGTAGTCCCACGGGTGGATGGAATTGAAGAGACAACAGCCAATTTACGAGAAGTGTTACCGGGAGCTAGGTTTGCGATCGCTCACGGTCAAATGGATGAAAGCGAGTTAGAATCAACCATGCTCACCTTCAGTAATGGTGACGCAGACATCCTCGTTTGTACGACAATTATTGAATCTGGCTTAGATATTCCGCGAGTCAACACCATTTTAATTGAAGATGCTCACCGCTTTGGATTAGCTCAACTGTATCAATTACGCGGTCGTGTGGGACGTGCAGGGATTCAAGCTCATGCTTGGTTATTTTATCCCAAACAGCGAACTTTATCTGACGCAGCCCGGCAACGATTACGAGCAATTCAAGAATTTACTCAGTTAGGTTCTGGATATCAACTAGCGATGCGCGACATGGAAATCAGGGGTGTAGGTAACTTGCTAGGTGCAGAACAATCTGGTCAAATGGACGCGATCGGGTTTGATTTATACATGGAAATGTTGGAAGAAGCAATTCGGGAAATTCGAGGACAAGAAATTCCGAAAGTGGAGGATACACAGATTGACCTCAACCTGACGGCATTTATTCCAGCAGATTATATTACCGATTTGGATCAAAAGATGAGTGCTTATCGGGCGGTGGCTACAGCTAAATCTAAATCAGAATTAAAGCAGATTGCAGCCGAGTGGAGCGATCGCTATGGTAGTTTACCAGTACCTGCAAATCAACTTTTGCGAGTTATGGAACTCAAACAGCTAGCGAAAAAACTCGGATTTAGTCGGATAAAACCAGAACAAAAGCAGCACATCGTTTTAGAAACACCGATGGAGGAACCCGCTTGGAATTTATTAGCGGCGAATTTACCCGAAAATCTGAAGACGCGCTTTGTCTATTCTCCTGGGAAAGTGACGGTGCGCGGATTAGGAGTTTTTAAAGCAGATCAACAATTGCAAAATTTGATTGATGCTTTCGGGAGAATGCAAGGTGCGATTCCAGAGGCAGCTGTTGTTTGATCAGTTTTGCTTAAGTTTCTATCAATTTAGAACCAAACCTACAGGGGATAAGCAGAGTGAGTATTAATCTTAATTTGCCACCAGAGCTAGAAAACGAGCTTTTTACTGAAGCTTCTCGGTTAAATCTTCCTCTTTCTGAATACATTCTTCGGATTCTTTCTGTGAGGCAGGTTTTAGCAAATCCTCCTAAGACAGGAGCCGAACTCGTTGCTTATTGGCAGAGCGAAGGTGTGATAAACTCACGACCTGATATTACTGATAGTCAAGCATACGCTGGTAAGTTACGCCATGAAACCCAAACTCGTGAGCGAGAATAGGTTAAGTAGATGTATTTGCTAGATACCGACGTTTTGATTGATATTCAATGAGTGCTTTTCTTCAACGGTAGGTGATCGCAGCTACACCGTTATTTCCGCAGATTAGATACCCGATTTGGATCAAAATTTTATTTTACGTACCTTAGATAGCTTGAGAATCTTGGGAATACTGATCAAAGAACTCAATTGTCTAAACCGCAGAAAGCTTGGAGAAGCTTATGAATCAATCATGGTATCCAGCTCACACATTCAATGGTGACTCTAGTTGGTTCGGTGGTGTGCGCTCCCTATCTATAAATCCAAGCCGCCAAATTATTGCTTGTGGCAGCGATGATAATACAATTAGATTATGGGATCTAAATAATGGTCAACTTTTGACCTATGCGTTTGAACATACAAAATCTGTTCGCTCCATTACCTTTACTCCCAAAGGAAATGGTTTGATTAGCGGTGGCGATGATGCCACCATTAGAGTTTGGGATTTAAGAACATCTCAGGAATTATTAACTTTTAACACTCATTCTCAAGCAGTCACGGCAGTCGCTGTGGTTCCAATTTATGACTTTGTTGTAAGTGGAAGTGATGATTATACAGTTAAAATTTTTAGTTTGAAAGAAAGGAAGGAGATTCAAACCCTTCGAGGGCATTCAAGTTACGTGCAGTCTATTTCTGTGAGTCCTGATGGTTCATTGATTGCGAGTGGTGGTTGTGACCATAAAGTTAAGATTTGGAGAACCAACATACACGATGAAATTTTCTCATTTTCAACCCATTCAAAAGATGTACGTGTAGTTGTATTCAGCCCTGATGGGAAAATTCTTGCAAGCAGTGATGATGATGGGGACATCATTCTGTGGGATATGCAAACTGGATTATCTAAATGCGCTATTCAGGGGCATTCAAGTAGTGTGCGTAGTCTAAGTTTCAGTTCTAATGGTCAGTTTCTCGTAAGCGGTGGCGATGATGGCTACGTCAAGATTTGGAATCTGACGACAGGTACTCTAGATTCCTCTTTTTGTGCTCACTCAGCAGGAGTTAGCTCAGTCGCTTTTTGTTTTAATAATCAGGTACTTGTAAGTAGTAGCTGGGATAAGACAGTCAAACTTTGGGTTCTCGAAACCACAATTCCTAAACCTTCAAAAATCGGTTTTTTTAAAGGACTTTTTGGGAAAAAGCAGCCTGAACCTGAACTTGTTCCATCTTTGCCAAATTTTATTCTTCAACAAGTTCAACGAAATAGTAAAAAGTTAAACGAGCCTATGTTTAGTTCTGTTGGTGCTAACTTTGAAACTGAGGCTTATAGCTTTTGTTGGGAAACATCTCAGCCTCCAGTCAAGAATCCTCAGTTAGGTTTGGAGGATTGGGAGCGATTATTGAGAGACTGGAAACGCCAAGAAGAAGAGCGCAAGAAAGAGCAACGTGCAAAAGAGAGACTTCGCCTGCGAGAGCAACGTTTGAGATTAGAGAAACAGAAAGAAGAACGTCTCAACAGAGAGCAGCAACTACAGGCAGAGAAACTAAGACAAAAACAGAGGCATCAAGAAGAAAAACTCAAACAAGTAAATCCATTTGGTGCAGTGATTAAATTACTTAATGCATCACTTACGCAGCAAGAGGAAAAACCCAAACAAGTAAATCAACACCGAACTACTAATAATTATCGGGATAACAGTACATCCAACCAGCAACGGACTACGACTAACTTCTGGGGCAGTAATTCATCAAGTAACTCAAGTGGAAAAGTCCATGTTCAAGGTTATCGTCGTAAGGATGGAACCCATGTTGAAGGATATTGGCGCAAAAAATAAGCACCAAACTAAAAAATTTGTCTGCCAATGAACAAGATGCGGCGGGCTTGTTCCTGTGTCCAAGCGTAAAAATCAGTTTCGTATAAGCTTGGTGAAAGCATTTGTAACGACAACTCAAAAGTTGCCTCTACTCAAACTTTAATACTTCTGTTGTTGTGAGCGATCGCACAAGCAGCTATTGTTTGAACCGTAGCAACCAAAATTAATTTGATTAGCCACAGTTAAGAGCAAACAGTTATGGTTATTAGCATGATGAAAATAGCCCAGCTATCTGAAGAAGATTTACTTTAATTTCAAATTATTGCTCTGATTCATCTAGTAACTTGCTTGGTTCACCGGGATAAAAATCATAGTCCACAATCTCTGACAAGCTGTAAGGACATTCCACCGGAAAAGTTCGCTTGGGCAAATCTGTTTCTCCAACAGCTAATTCGACACCTTTAAGGTAGGCTTTGCGAAGTGCTTCTTCAAGGTAGGGTTTGAGACTAGGATTATCTTCAAGCAGTTCAGCAATATCTAAGCGTTGAATCCGAAGTGTTGCTAACCAGCTACGGCTACGGCGCTCTGACTGGTGCTGCCATTTTAGTAAATGTCCAATCAACACACTCAGACGATTTCGCAATTCTTGACGTTGCTGTTTACCCAAAGATTGAATCTCCTCAATCAGATTTTGCAGATCAATCTGACTCCACTGCTGATTGCGAAGTAAAGTTACTTGTTCGTGTGTCCAAGCGTAAAAATCAGTTTCGTATAAGCTTGGTGAAAGCATTGGTATCTTTGGGTTTGTTTCAGGTACACCCATTAGGTTAGTTGAACCTCAATGTCTTTGCTTTTATTGTAGAACTGTCTTAAATACCAGTTCTGCGATTGAGAGCGATCGCACTTTGTTTGCTCTCACCCCAAGCGATCGCTTTTTTATCTCTCAAAATTTTGATACTATATATAGTATCATTTCTCAATAAGCAAATTAAAAAAATTAGTAGAGCAGTTCCTAAAGCGACCTCCATAAGTGCGGTTTCAGGAAGTTTACTATCTATTAGAAGCTTTTGGCTTTGAAGAAAAAAAGTCTAAGGGTAGCCATCATAGCTTCCGAGACTCCCAAGGTAAAACCATCACTGTACCCAAAACAGGAGGACAAAAAGTTAAAGGAATTTATGTACAGCAAATAGTTGAACTATTAAATTTAGAAGAGTGGATTGATGAAGACACTGAACCAGAAGAACCAGCAGATTGAGAAACCGTCCTTAGAATATTATTTAAATCTTCAGTACCCTGTAACACTTTATCCCGATCCAGAGGGTGGATATGTAGCCAAAATTAAAGATTTACCTGGATGTTTTACCCAAGGCGAAACCCTTGAAGAGACAATGACAAATCTCAATGAGGCGCGGGAATTGTGGATTGAAACAGCTTACGAAGCCGACGATAATATTCCTTTACCAACTAGTAATGATAGCTATAGCGGTAAATTACTAGTACGGATGCCGAAATCTTTACATCGACGTTTAGCTGAGACTTCTGAACAAGAAGGCGTTAGTCTGAACCAGTATATTGTATCTTTGCTGAGTGCGGTGAAATAATTAACAGCAAAGTAATCTTAGGGAAATTCTAGATAATTTATAAATATTCATAAATATTCAAAAAACACTTCAGGTACTAATCTGAATTCTCCTGATTTCAAGCGAGAGATATCTATCCATAAAGCTCTATGTTTATGATTTGGTGATTCTGAAAAAACTAAATTTTCCAGTTGATAAAATTTTGACTCAACAAAGTCACATTGATAAAGCTGAATAATTTCATGACCTTGTTTACCATTAAATGTAAACAGGTTCTCTATACAACCTAGATATTTAATATTTGTTAAATTTGCCTGAATTTCCTCTTGAAACTCGCGTTCTAAAGCGGCGTGGCTGGTTTCGCCAAATTCAACACCACCCCCCAAAGCTCGATAAAATGTTTCTTGCTTTACGGGATCGTAGCCTTCAGAAAGAAATATGCGTTCGCCATCCCGAATTAGCCCCAACGCTATTACCCTAATTTCACCTGCTTTATTCATTTTTGTAACTAATTATCATAAATAGACTGAGGACGACTTTCGCTATCCTCAATAGGCCAATCGGAATTTTCGCCGCCGACGTACAATTCTTCAATGGTGACATATTCTTGACTTAGCTGTGTGAGAGCGTTGATTAAAATATCCAATGCGATCGCATCACTAGTTCCTAAATCAAACCAACAACGCCCCCACTGTCCCTCATATTCAAACTCACCGATGTTGTGCATCAGTGCTAGTAAGCTTTTGTCATACCCTTGCTCATCATAATTCATGTAGCTGATATCGAGTCCAGTGTCCTGCACCTGAAGATTTTCTGCATTAAATGCACCCAATTTACCCAGATAAAACCAGGAATTGAAAACTTCTTCTACATACTGCTTTTCACGCGCAGAAGGATTTGTGCTGAATTTCAGCCAAATCCACATATCAAAAGGATTAATTTCGCGGAACTGAATCTCCATTTTGGTCTAGCATCTCAATTACTGTTCTGCAAATAAGCATATCAAAGTTAGGAGTTGGGAGTTGGGAGTTGGGAGTTGGGAGTTAGGAGTTAGGAGTTAGGAGTTAGGAGTTGGGAGTTGGGAGTTGGGAGTTAGGAGTTGGGAGTTAGGAGTTAGGAGTTAGGAGTTAGGAGTTAGGAGTTGGGAGTTGGGAGTTATTATTTCCCACCTGTTCTATGCCCTATTATCTAGAATTGTTCAGGCTAACAGCACTGCTGCGTTCACGTTCAATTTGCTTGACTAAATCGCCTGGGAGTTGGGATTTTTTAGTCAATGCTTTGTCAAAATTAGCGATCGCTTCCTGGATCATTTGCTGGCTTTGTTCTTTTTGACCCAGTTTTTTCAGTATTTGGGCTTTAAGATAATAAATTTCTGGATTATCTGATGTAGTTTTGATCGCCCGGTTGACATACTCTAGTGCCTGTGGATACCGCTTTAAATCCCGATAAGCAAGGGCAATACCCCGATCTACTAGATACCCAGGAGCAGCATTTTCTTCTAAGCGTCCAATTGCCTGATCTGGACTAGCAAAAGGTAAATTAACCGCCAATAATAAATCCATATAACCCTTGATTAAATTCAGTTCTGGATCGTTGGCAGAAATTGCTTCGGCTTTGTCTAAATATTCATAAACTTGTCGCAACTGACTAAAGGCTTGCGGTACACCGTTGACTGTACCCTCACGGGTGATAATTACTGCTCCCTCTAAAAAATGACCAACAGCAGTGTATAAATTACCACGCAAGGGATCGCTAGAAATCAGTTTTTGTCCAGTTTCTAGAGTTTTTTGGCTGTAGGTGTCTAGTTTAGCCCAATCCTTATTTCCGTATGCTAAAGATGCGCTCATGGCATAAGCTAGAGGTTCATTTGGCTCTTTGGATAGTGCTTGTTGCAAATAACGGTCTGCTGCTGGATAATTGCCCTGTTGGAAAATCGCTTTAAAAGCGGCTTCTGTTTGGTCGCCAATTTGATGAGGTTCACGATTGCGAAACGGATCGCCAGCCAATGACGGATTTACCCATAAATTAAGTGCGATTGCCCAAGGGGCAACGCCAAAGGCGATCGCAGCACCAAAAGCAGTCTGAGCAAGCTTAGTGAGTCTAGCAGACACTACTAATCGAGGCGAAGAAAACCTTTTAGTCATTTTAATCCTCAGAATATTTGCGGTTGAAATAGTTGTATGTGTTATTTAGAATGCAAAAAATGGTTAATTTTTACACTGCGCGAAATCGAAGTGTTAAGTCGCCTCTGCTGAAACCAAAATTTTCTTATATTAAAGGTTGACTTTGGTAATTTTTCATGTTCCCAGGCTGGTTATAGCCAAAGTTTTCAGGGTGAGTCTGCCACAATGGAGAAAAATGTGGATGATTCTTGCTGCTAGATTAAGGTGTTAATCCTTTCATTGAGTTTTATAGATGCTCTCAGTGTAGCTAATCAGTAATTTGCTGACTTTTTGGTAATCTTAACAAATGCTCTATCTCCGAAATCTAAATTATCACCCGACAGCTTGCCCAACAGCGATTCTCAAATCGATCAACTTGGAATTAGCACCCCAGCAGCTAGGTCTGATTATTGGCGCGAGTGGTTCAGGTAAAAGTACCTTACTAGAAATTTTGTCGGGACTAGCCGAACCCACTAGCGGCGCACTCTTTTGGCGGGAACAAGAACTTATAGCCGAACAGCTACAACAATTGGCTGGGTTGGTATTTCAGTTTCCAGAACGGCACTTTTGCGGTGGTTCAATTTTAGAAGAATTGCGTTTAGGACATCCTGAGTTAGGGTCAGAACGAGTCAGACAAGCCCTAACTGAGGTGGGATTAGAGCATTTATCGCTTTCGGCTGCCCCACATGCTTTGAGTGGTGGTCAGCAACGACGTTTAGCTTTGGCGGTGCAATTGATTCGTCAGCCAAATTTACTGTTATTGGATGAACCCACAGCTGGGTTAGATTGGTCAATGCGTCGGCAGCTGGTAAATTTATTAGCGAAACTGAAACAAGATTGGACACTGTTAATAGTGACACACGATGCTGGGGATTTGTTAGCGATCGCAGACCGTTGCTGGACACTCAACCACGGTGAACTACAATCAGTAGACCCAAAGACACTGGAAGCGAAAGTCAAACAACCTTTACCATCGGTGTAAATGGAGATGAGGGAGATGAGGGACTGAGGAAAGAAAGAATAACTAATGCCCAATGACAAATGACAAACCTATTGCCTGAGATGGCAGAAATCTGGCAGCAAACTCTGAATTGGCAACCAACTGTCCAAGAGCAAGCGCAATTTCAAAAGCTTTATGAGTTAATCTTAGAAGGTAATCGCCAACTAAATTTAACTCGGATCACTGATCCCCAAGAGTTTTGGGAAAAACATCTCTGGGATTCTCTGCGACCAATTGCACCCCTGTTATCAGCAAATTTCTCTCCTACTCTTTTGCTCCCTGGCACAAGTGCTTCCCCCGCTCTCATCGATATTGGTACAGGTGCAGGTTTTCCAGGTATTCCAGTGACAATTATTGCACCTAATTGCACAATGACTCTGATGGATTCAACCCGGAAAAAAATTACTTTTATTGACAATATATTAACTGAACTTGCCCTTACCAATGCCAAAACTATTGTTGGTAGGGCTGAAGAAATTGGTCATCACCCCCAGCATCGACTAGCTTATGATATTGCATTAATCCGTGCTGTAGGGGCTGCCTCTGTTTGTGCAGAATATACTCTACCATTGCTTAAGCCTGGTGGTTTAGCGTTAATTTATCGCGGTAATTGGACTGATGAGGAAACGAGAGGTTTGGAAAATGCTGTTGATCAGTTGGGTGGCATAATTGAAGCGATCGAACAATTTACAACACCTCTAAGTCATAGCATCCGTCATTGCCTTTATCTGCGTAAGGTAGCAAAGACACCAGCTAATTTTCCCCGTGCTGTAGGTATACCTTCTCAAAAACCGCTTTGAGAAGGAGTGCGAGAAAAAGGGCGTTGCTGAGTGAAAGGATGGATCAGCCACATAAAATGACTTCTCCCAGCAAGGGGGGAAGAGGTGAGCAAAAATCAAACTTTAGAAATCGTCCTTAAAAGATTTAGTTTGAGGTTTAATCTTATTGCTGCTCTCTACAATTACGAGTTTCATCTCCCCCAAACCAAATTTGCTTAAGCGACTTTTGCAAGAAGTCTATTGTTTGGAGGAAATTAACCAGACAAAATATTAGCCCTAATTCCTCAAAATATACCAAGTGCCATTACTCGGTCGCCATACTGCGAAGTCACTTTTAATGGAGAAATTATAAATTCCAGGCACAGGAATATCACCAGCTATGCCCAATTTTCTAGTAACTGTTTGACCTGTAGAACTGTTAATTATATACCAAGTACCATTACTCGGTCGCCATACTGCAAAATCAGCTCTACCATCATCATCGTATTTACCAGGGGCAGGAACATCACCATTTACGCCCAATTGTCTAATAACTACTTGACGCGTATAACTCTTAATTACATACCAAGTACCATTACTCGGTCGCCAGACTGCAAGATCAGTTCTACTATCATAATCAAAATCGCCGAAAACGGGAATATCGCCATTGATACCCCATTTTGTAGTAACTGTTTGTCCTGTAGAACTGTTAATTACATACCAAGTACCATTACTTGGTCGCCATACTGCAACATCAGTTTTGCCATCATTATCATAACTGCCGGGAACGGGAATATCACCAGCTACGCCCAATTGTCTAGTAACTGTTTGACCTGTAGAACTGTTAATTATATACCAAGTGCTATTACTCGGTCGCCATACTGCAAAATCAGTTATGCGATCGCCATCATAATCGCCGGTAACGGGAATATCACCAGCTACACCCAATTGTTTAGTAACTGTTTGACCTGTATAACTCTTAATTAAATACCAAGTACCATTACTCGGTCGCCATACTGCAAAATCAATTCTACCATCCTTATCATAATTGCCGGGAACGGGAATATCACCTGCTACACCCAATTGTCTACTAACTTGAGCTTGTGCTTTAAAATTTAAAATTCCCAGAAATAATGGAACACTTAAAGCAACCGTGAATAATTTAAAACCAATTTTCATCAGAATATCCTCCTTATAATTAAAATGACTCAAGAGTGTTTTTAGTCAAATTGCACATTTGAAGAAATGATTCTAAGTTTTACCCGTTGTTAAGACCAAATCTTAATTGTTATTTTATATAAATTTTGTAAGTATAAATAAATTATCCAATCTTATGAGGTAGTCCGAAAAGCCCGCTTTTGCCTACGGGCGGGTGAGACACCCACCCCACAATAAGTTGTTGAGTATTTTTTTATTTGTTAGTCCGTTACTATAAGCAAATAATATGATGTCCGCATAATTAGTTATGATTCGCACAATCATTGCACCCCTCCCGGATGCTTGGGGAGGGGAGACAAAGGGTAGCTTTCGCTCTTTGGGGTTATTTTCTTATTGGTAAATTGTCAGACATGATATGACAATTAGCTGATCATATCAAAAAACTGGCAGCAGAATATTGTTTTTCTTGCCAGTTTTTAAGTGCCTATAACTCTAAATTGTTATCTGGTTTCAGGCAAATTTACTTGCTGCTGCAAATCGCTTATTAATCTCATCCCAATTAACTACATTCCACCAAGCATCTAAATAATCGGCGCGACGATTCTGGTAATTGAGGTAATATGCATGTTCCCATACGTCATTACCCAAGATGGGATATTGATCTGTACTTAACGGACTATCTTGATTAGCTGTAGTTGTCACTTCCAACTTGCCACCTTTGTTATGCACTAGCCAAACCCAACCACTACCAAAACGACCAGCACCAGCTTCGTTAAACTGTTTTTTGAAAGCTGCAAAAGAGCCAAAATTTTGATTAATCGCGGAGGCTATATTTCCTGTTGGCTCTCCCCCACCTTTCGGCTTCATAATTTGCCAGAACATTGAGTGGTTCACATGACCACCGCCATTATTGCGTACTATTTTGCGAATATCTTGTGGTACATTGTCAAGTTTTTGCAACAGTTCTTCAACACTTTTACCTTTGAGTTCTGGATGTTTGGCTAACGCTGCATTCAGGTTTTTTACATAAGTTGCGTGGTGTTTATCGTGGTGAAATTGCATCGTTTTGGCATCGATGTGTGGTTCCAGTGCTTCGTAGGCGTAAGGTAAAGGCGGTAGTTGGATAGTCCCTGTTGTCTTTGGTGGTGTATTTGGTGTTGTATTTGCTATTGCAGCGTTTCCTTCAGGAGATTTTTCTGCTAATGCACAAGCATCTAATGCAAAAGCACCCGCACCTGATGTAAGTAAAAACAAGAAATGGCGTCGATTAATAGTCATATAAGTTTTTGCAGCGAATTCATTAAGTATCTATTGCAGTTTTTATTTTCTTAGATTATGGCTACAAAAAATTGGGAATTTGTGATTATTTCTGGCAGTTTAAGAAACTTTCTTAAGTTTGTAATATTAAGCACTAGCATTCAAAATATTATGTATTTTTACTTAAACTCTCTTTTCCCAACTAATCATCCTCAGCATTCTTTTTGGGGATTATCAGCACGGCAAATAGATTTTTATCAATAACGCACTGAAAAAATTTGGTTCTTCAGTTAGATTGAAATCTGGAAATGTTGGCGACTCTATACGGTCGTCTCCTCTAAACTGTTTACTACGATATTCACCCTCATCACTTAAAGAGTAAATTGTGATTGTTGGTTGTTTAGGGTCGCCTATCAATTCTTTGCTACGCAAAGCAGCATAATCCACAATCCAATATTCTTGAATACCCATTTCTTCATAGTCAGCAAACTTTTTATGATAATCATCTCTCCAGTTAGTACTGACGACTTCAATTACTAATGGAATTGAATCTGGTTTACTAAGAATAGATTGTTTCTTTCATAATGGTTCATTACCCAAGTTAGAAAAATTCATTAATAAAACATCAGGATAGTACCCTGACATTTTATTTTCTGGCTTGACTGTAGCGGTTTTAGGTATACCGTAATTAAGTTTAAGACGAAGACACTCATACCCTAACATCATTGTTAAAAATGCTACTATTTGCTCGTGTTTCCCTGATGGCGGTGGCATTTGAATAATATCTCCATCGTGTAATTCATAACGAATGTTTTCCGGTTGTGTTTCTAAAAATTCTAAATATTCATCAAATGTAAATAGCTTTTGTAGTGATTGAATCATTATTTCATCCTGATTATGGATATAAACAGTTCTCACTGCTGTAACCTGAAAATTAAATAAAAAGCCGTCCTATAAGGACGGGGCGAGTGTTTCTATAATATTCTGTCCCCAGTTTTGGGATCAAATACAAACAATTGATTTAAATCGAGTTGTAGAGAAAGGCGATCGCCTGGACGAAAACGCATATCCCCACCCACTTGAATATTCAATACCACCGCCGAACGAGGTAAACCAGCACGAATCAAAGTTTCCCTCCCCAAAGGTTCGACTACTTTAACTTCTACAACCAGCTGACTCTCATTTACTTCTTGGACTGCTTGGCTATTTGGCGGTTCGTTAATAAAAATATGCTCTGGACGAATCCCTAAATTAAAACTGTGTCCCTGACGCAACTGTAACTTTTCCCTCAAAACTGCTGAAATTGCTAATAACTGTCCACTGACATCAAAACCGTTATTTTGATAGATTGCAGGTAAAATATTCATTGGTGGACTGCCTAAAAAACTTGCCACCATTTGATTAGCAGGACTTCTATAAATAGTTTGGGGATCGCCGATTTGTTGAATCCGCCCACGATTTAACACAACGATTTTATCAGCCAAAGTCATGGCTTCAACTTGATCGTGGGTGACGTAAATAGTTGTAATGCCTAATTTTTGATGTAGCTGTTTCAATTCTGCTCTGGTATCATCGCGCAATTGAGCATCTAAATTAGATAAAGGTTCATCAAGTAAAAACACTTGTGGTTGACGAGCGATCGCTCTCCCTAATGCTACCCGTTGTTGCTGTCCTCCAGAAAGTTGTTTGGGTTTACGATCCAGTAAGTGATCTAGAGAAAGCGATCGCGCCACATTCATCACCCGTTCTTGAATGATTTTTCGGTCAACCTTCCGCATTTGCAAGCCAAAGCCGATGTTTTGCGCCACACTCATGTGAGGATAGAGAGCGTAATTTTGAAACACCATCGCTACATCCCGTTGTCTAGCTGGGATATTATTCACCAAGCGATCGCCAATAAACAGTTTACCAGATGTGGCGCTTTCTAAACCCGCGATCGTTCGCAAAATTGTAGACTTCCCACAACCCGATGGCCCAACTAAAACCCAAAACTCCCCATCAGGAATTTCAAAGGTAATATCTTCAATAGCCGTGACGTTATTGAATCTACGTTTAATATCTTCTAGACGAACGTTTGCCATTATCCAATTTGATATTTTTAGTTTGGGATCTGTGGCACTTTCAACTCAGCACTAGGGGCTTTTATCCGCCGCCTCAGAAGAACTGTGAGGCTGCTTTGTAAGTGCAGAAAGTTGGTTGTCCTGCACAACTCTAATCAGAAATCTTAGAGCCTCATTCACCGCATCAGCATTGGGAAAAACCTCTGCAACATCAGGTTCTAAAAGAATTGTTGTCTTACCAAAGCTCTTTCGCTCAGGGCCGAATTTTCTGACCCTTAGACTCTTTAAGTCATATTCTGATCGCAAATCGTCTTCCATTTCTGGCTTACCCTTCTTCATATATTTTTCGCTCGGATCGCGTTACTTCTCTTGCACTAATAAGACGAGTCGAATTTACTCTCTCCGTATACGACATGATTAGTAAGCGTCCCTGACTTGACTCTCCAATAATAAGGTAACGCTCCTCATCATCAGAGTGGTCTGGATCATAGAACTCAACATAGAGCGGATCATCGAAAACAGTTTTGGCTTCTTCAAAGGAAACCTGATGTTTTAAAAGATTTCTTGCCGCTTTGTTTTCGTCCCACTCAAACTTCATGGAATTATTAAATTACTACCTTTTGAATACCTATAAATTCTGGTATTTCTTCTTCAGTTTTTGCTTCTAAACAAAGTTCAATTACTTCTTTGATATTAGCCATCAACTCATCAATTGTTTCTCCCTGACTGTAACAGGCTTTTAACTGAGGGACTTCTCCCACATAGTAGCCATCTTCATCTCGTTCAATAATGACGTAGAATCCTCGATTGGTGGGATTGATCATAATCTATTTGTCCCTACACTCAAAATCATTGTTCTGAATTCTTCGACCAAGCAGGGTGAGAGAGTAAAGAAGCAAAGACTCGTACCCCCCGAAGTTGATTAGAGAGGGGTAAGTGACCTCTAGGCGCACTCAAATCCCAGGTAAACTCGTGGGGGTATCGCGTCCAGCTATTACCTGCCTTCCAGCCAATTTTCGGCCAGAAATTCTCCCAATTTTTACCCAAGCTTAACCAGATTTCTCGCTGGACTGAAAAGCCAAACTTACCTTCTGAGTGGACTAACCAGAGGTTGTTAATGGTTTGCAAGTCAATAGCCGAGACATTTTCTACCTCACTAAAATACAACCATTTTCGTTGTACAGCCGTTGTCCCTGATAGTTCACACATTTTTTCTATGGTGACGCGATCGGCTGCTTGGAAGTCTTGAAGAGATAGTAACTGTTGCAAAGAATTGTACTTAATCCCACACTCTGATTTTAGAGGTACAATTCCCTCAGGAAAACAAGAGCGCAGAAATTCTTGAGCTTGGGGTGCATCAGAGTTATAAAGGACTTGGTAAGCTTTGCCATCAACCCAAGTCGCTGGGTTTTCACGTCGTTTCAGTAAAAATTCCATCAACACGTCTAATCCCTCATTACCCAACTCAGCTAACTGTGGGATTATCTGCTGTTGGACTTTTTCAGAGCCAGCGATTAACGGTCGTCGGAGGGAGTCGATGTCATTAGCAGGGCTTGATAAAATCATTGGGTCTGTCATGCCATTCTTGTATTAGCGGTCAGTGAAAGAGTGGTAAGCTATCTGGCTCCTCCAAGGTGAAGCACTGATAGCGAAAAGTAGTTTACTATTTTTGATCGTACAAAATTGCGATCGCTTCACTGAAATCCCACACTTAATCCCCAAATAATGTACAAGGGAAATAGGGGGAAAATCTGCGCCTTATGGCTTGGTAAAGAAAAAACACAGCAAAATATACAAGCCTGGACACATAAGGTTTTTTTCAATAGCAGCGTATCGATTAGGAGTGTGTGAACGATGTACGAAAAGATTACCCCCCCCGCAACCGGAGCAAAAATCACCTTCAAAAATGGTGAACCAATCGTACCAGACAATCCAATTATCCCCTTTATTCGGGGCGATGGTACAGGTATCGATATCTGGCCTGCTACCCAAAAGGTGCTAGATGCTGCGGTAGCTAAAGCGTATAAGGGTCAGCGTCAAATTAGTTGGTTTAAGGTTTACGCTGGCGATGAAGCCTGTGATTTATACGGTACTTATCAATATTTACCTCAAGACACTCTCACGGCAATTGAAGAATATGGTGTCGCAATTAAAGGGCCTTTGACTACTCCCATTGGGGGGGGAATTCGTTCTTTAAATGTGGCGCTACGGCAAATTTTTGATTTGTATGCCTGTGTGCGTCCTTGCCGTTACTATGCGGGTACGCCCTCACCCCACAAAAATCCTGAAAAGCTGGATGTAATCGTTTATCGGGAGAATACGGAAGATATTTATTTAGGGATTGAGTGGCGACAAGGCAGCGAAATTGGCGATCGCTTAATTAAAATTATCAATGAAGAACTGATCCCCGCTACCCCAGAACATGGCAAAAAACGCATCCCTCTTGATTCTGGTATTGGTATCAAACCGATCAGCAAAACTGGTTCCCAGCGCCTAGTTAGACGTGCGATCAAACACGCTTTGCTATTGCCCAAAGACAAGCAACAAGTGACTTTGGTGCATAAGGGTAACATTATGAAGTACACCGAAGGCGCTTTCCGCGACTGGGGTTATGAACTAGCAACCAGCGAATTTCGCCAAGAGACTGTTACTGAACAGGAATCTTGGATTTTAAGTAACAAGGAAAAAAATCCGAATCTTTCCTTGGAAGAAAACGCCCGTCAAATTGAGCCTGGCTTTGATAATCTGACTCCAGACAAGAAAGCGCAAGTTGTCAAGGAAGTTGAAACTGTTCTTAACACAATTTGGGCAACCCACGGCGAGGGTAAATGGAAAGATAAGATTTTGGTGAATGACCGGATTGCTGACAGTATTTTTCAACAAATCCAAACCAGACCGGATGAATATTCGATTTTGGCGACAATGAACTTGAACGGCGATTACTTGTCTGATGCCGCTGCTGCGATCGTTGGGGGATTAGGAATGGGGCCAGGGGCAAATATTGGCGATGCTAGCGCTATATTTGAGGCTACCCACGGCACAGCACCCAAACACGCTGGTTTAGATCGGATTAATCCGGGTTCAGTGATTTTGTCTGGGGTGATGATGCTGGAATTTATGGGTTGGCAAGAAGCCGCAGACTTAGTTAAGAAAGGTTTAAGTGAGGCGATCGCGAGTAGTCAAGTCACCTACGATTTAGCTAGGTTGCTAGAACCGCCAGTTGAACCCTTAAAATGTTCTGAATTTGCTGAGGCAATTATTCAGCATTTTGGTTAAGTCCATTAGAGCTCAATACCTTGGGTTAAGGCTAAAACTCTTTGTTAAAGTCAATTTTTTTAACGTAGACGCTTCTCTACGAGACGCTACGCGAACGGCTTGGCCGCAGGCTACCGCCAACTCTACCAGAGGCTGACACCAACGCGTAGCGTCTCGTAGAGAAGGACGCATAGACACGAAGTGGCTTCCCGCAGGGTAGGACGCAAAGAGAAGGAAAAAATGCTTAACCCAAGCGTATTGCATTAGAGCTAATTAGTCGAATAAAAAGACCTATCCCTCTCCGAATTGGAGAGGGACAGAATTGAACTTGAGTTCAAAATAGGGAGAGGTCATTCGTGATAAGATTAAGTGGCTTCCAGAAATTAAATTATCTAAAACTTTGATTCTTTGCGCCTACTCTGCGAGTTCTATTTTAGCCGTATGCGCAAAACCCATTCATATTTTAATCAGCAACGCTGTATTTAGGAGCAATTTTTTTATGTCACAAACTCAGACATTCCAAGGCTATGCAGCTTTAGAAGCAGGAGAAAAACTACAGAAATGGGACTATGAACCTGCAACATTACGCCGCCAAGATATTGAAATCCAAGTAACTCATAATGGTTTGTGTCATACCGATATTCATATGCGGGATAATGACTGGAACTTGAGTAGTTTCCCCCTGGTTGCAGGTCATGAGGTAGTGGGTAAAATAACTCAGATAGGAGAAAATGTTACTTCATTTCAGATTGGCGATCGCGTTGGTTTTAGCTGGATTCGTAACTCCTGTAGAACTTGTGAAGCTTGTTTACGAGGAGAAGAAAACGTTTGTCGGCAAGGTTATACAGGACTAATTGTTGGTCATCATGGAGGATTTGCCAATAAGTTACGCGCTCCAGCTGATTTTGCCTATAAAATTCCCGATGCTTTAGATTCTGCCAGTGCTGCTCCCCTATTATGTGCTGGAATTACGGTTTATACTCCTCTGAGGACTTATCTCAAACATCCTGGCATGAAAGTTGGAGTTATTGGTATTGGTGGACTAGGACATCTAGCCATCAAGTTTGCCAGAGCAATGGGAGCAGAAGTCACAGCTTTTTCTACCTCTATTGACAAAGAAGATCAAGCAAAAGAATTTGGAGCGCATCACTTCCAACACTGGAATACTCCTGAAGATTTAAAACAAGCTAGTGGAACACAGGATTTAGTCATTAGTACTACTTCATCAGCAATTGATTGGGACAAAGTTTTCAATTTACTAGTTAATAATGGAGTTTTTTGTTTAGTAGGTATTCCTGTATCCACCCTTAATATCCCCCTTCTTCCCTTAATTTTTGGTCAAAAAGTTATTACCGGTAGTATAGTAGGAGGACGAAAATTTATGCGGGAAATGCTTGATTTTGCAGCAATAAATCAAATCAAACCTATGATTGAAATAATGCCATTGTCTGATATTAATGCAGCGATGGATAAAGTTGCCGCAAATAAAGCTCGTTATCGAATTGTGCTAGTGTGAGAAAATTAGCCAGGAAATCATACTCATACTCCAGTGGGTCTACTTCTTTATTCATAAGGAAAACGATCGCACCTATACCCATGCGATGCTTTGGTCAACAGAGTTGTCATCTGTTACGCATTTAAGTTATATATTTACCTATGTACCCCTCTGAGGATCTTGCTACGCGCAGCGTCTCCTTCCGGAGAAGGTTGTCATTAGTCATTTGTATTTAAAAGGACAGATGACCAATGACTTTGGACAGTCTTAACACCAAAATGTACAATTTAGACGCGCATCAGCTTAGTAAGTGGAATGGGACTACAGAGGGTATCTTGTTATGTGCATCTTCAGATTAATGTTAAGCTACTAACTGTGGCTGGTATTTAACCAATTCTCCGGGTGCGATCGGTCCATTTTCTGTAATAATTGCTGTAATCAACTCAGCCGGAGTCACATCAAAAGCTGGGTTATAAAAATCTACACCCGCAGGTGTGAGAATCGTATCACCAACTTGATAAATTTCAGTTGGTTCGCGTTCCTCAATCGGAATTTTACTACCATCGGCTAATTCAAAATCAATGGTAGAAAAAGGTGCAGCGACAAAGAAGGGGATATTATGAGCAATAGCAGCGATCGCAACACCATAAGTACCAATTTTATTAGCAGTGTCACCATTAGCAGCAATGCGATCGGCACCCACAACTACAGCATGAATTAAACCCTGTTTCATGCAATGGGCTGCCATATTATCAGTAATTAATGTCACTGGAATACCTTCTTGCACACATTCCCAAGTGGTGAGTTTTGCGCCTTGTAAGCGGGGACGGGTTTCGTCGGCAAATAAACGTTCTAAACGTCCTTCCCTCCAAGCCGAACGCACAACACCCAAAGCTGTACCATAACCAGCAGTAGCTAGCGCCCCAGCATTACAGTGAGTAAGCAATGTTAGTTTTTTTGGGGTAGTAGGTAAAACTGTCAAACCATTGTCACCGATCGCCTGACAGGTTTGCAAATCTTCAGCGTTAATTGCTTGGGCTGTTTGCAAAAGGGTTTGCTTAATCTCTTCCACCGTTCCCAGCGTTTCGTAGGCGACTTTGAGCATCCGGCTAATTGCCCAAAATAAATTTACCGCTGTTGGACGAGTAGAACGCAACAATTGGGCTACTTTATCTAAGTGTTGCAAAAATTCGGTGCGATCGCTTGTCTTAATTTCCCTTGCGCCAAGATACATTCCATAAGCCGCAGCAACACCAATTGCTGGCGCACCTCGCACAATCATAGTTTTAATCGCCCGCGCCATATCTTCACTGCGGTGAATTTCTACAAATGTATATTCGTTTGGTAAGCGAGTTTGGTCAATTAGTGACACTGAGTCATTGTGCCAAATAACGGGATAAACCTGGTTTGTAGAAGGTGTCATAGAGAGAGTCAGTTAATAAGCATCAAATCGCTAATGAGTGCTTGTTAGCACTTTGGTAGTTTAACACGCTACATTGGTGTCAGCTAAAGGATGAAGTCTGCCAATCTTTTCTTTCAATTGCCAAGAAATTTACCTCCACCCACTGGTCACGCTTCTGAAAACCCTCTGGAATATAGCGAAGAAATTGCATCCCAATTTTTTTTAATACTTTTTCACTACTCCTATTCCATAAAGCATGGTACGCTTCAATACGATCTGCTGCCAAAACCGTGAAACCAAACTTGATAATAGCTTGAGCTGCTTCTGTCATATAACCTTGACTTTGGTCTTCTGGATGTGTCCAAAAACCGAGATTCCAAATCCGAGCTAATTCATGATTTTTTCTAATAGAAATTCTCCCGATAAATCTACTAGTACTAGCGCATTGAATTGTGAAAGTATAGGCTGAATCAGATTCCCAAGATTGCAAACTTTGTTTAAGGTGTTCGTGAAGTTCTTCGATGAGTTCTGGAGGTTCCCAAGGCATACCGTCGTTAAAACCTGGAAACTGCGTAGCCGAAAACACGTATGCTATATCTTGGGAAGAGACACATCTCAGGATACAGCGATCAGTCTTAATTTGGTATGTTATTGGTATTTTCATAGCTAATTTTCATTAGTTGCTAGAGAAATTGATACTCAAAAAAATAACCCCTGTTTTAGAGGTTATTTTCATAATATTATTCTAGGAAGTAGAGGATGTAGTTAAACAAAATTAACTAAACCACAGCAGATACTTGCTGCTTAAAGAAAGCTTGTAACACTCTCTCTGCTATTTGATGGCTGGTTAAACCTAGTTCTGTCTTAGATTCATTGGGTTCAGCATGATCTACTAATACATCTGGCACACCAAATCGCTTGACAGGAACGAGAATATCTGCATCTAGTAAAGCTTCAGCGATCGCACTACCAAAGCCACCCATGACACAGCCTTCTTCTAAGGTGATGACGCGGCCGATTTTTTTCGCTAAAGGTAAAATCAACTCGGTATCCAAAGGCTTAACAAAACGGGCATTAATTACAGTTGCTTCAATGCCATGTTCGCTGAGAATTTCCGCAGCTTGCATTCCTGGATAAACCATTGTGCCATAACCGACAATTAACACGTCATCGCCTGTACGCAGAATTTCGCCTTTGCCGATTTCCAAAGGTTCCCAACCTTCTTCCATCAGGGGGACACCGTAGCCATTACCACGAGGATAGCGCATAGCGATCGGGCCACTGGTATGGTTAACACCAGTTACTACCATCCTTTGCAATTCTGCCTCGTCTTTGGGTGCCATTATTGCTATGTTGGGAATGCAACGCAGATAAGCGATGTCATACATACCCTGGTGGGTGGGGCCATCAGATCCGACAATTCCTGCCCTATCCAAACAGAAGAATACTGGCAAGTTTTGGATGCAGACATCGTGAATTATCTGGTCATAAGCGCGTTGCAAAAAGGTAGAATAAATGGCGGCTACGGGGCGCATCCCTTGAGTTGCAAGTCCTGCTGCTAGGGTGATAGCGTGTTGTTCTGCAATACCGACATCAATATATTGATTCGGCAGTTTGGCTTGAAGTTTATCTAAGCCTGTCCCCGTTGCCATCGCCGCAGTAATGCCAACGATTTTGGGGTTTTGTTCGGCAAGTTTCACCAGAGTGTGAGAAAAGACTTTGGCATACGCCGGGGGTTTAGGTTTGCTGGAAGGAATGGCTTTGCCAGTTGCGACGTTGAAGGGGCTTTGGGCGTGGTAGCCAACTTGATCTAGTTCGGCAATTTCATAACCTTTGCCTTTGACTGTTGCTACATGTACCAAAACTGGGCCTGGTATCTGATGTGCTTGTTGGAAAGTCGCAATCAATTCTTCCAGATTATGCCCATCGACTGGCCCAATGTAGGTAAAGCCGAGTTCTTCAAAAACTGCACCCACCTTGGGAACAGCCAAGCGCTTCATACTTTCTTTGATGCGTCCGAGTTCGGGAGACAGGGATTCACCCACGAAGGGAATTTGCTTAAATTGTTCTTCAAAATTATCTTTAATAAATTGCACCGGTTGGCTGAGGCGCATTTTGTTCAGATAGCGGGGAATTGCGCCGACGTTGCGAGATATAGACATGTCGTTGTCGTTTAGAACAACCAGCAGGTTAGTTTTCGGCATGTGTCCAGCATGGTTGATGGCTTCTAAAGCCATACCCCCAGTCAGCGCCCCATCCCCAATCACAGCAACGGCTTTAAATTTTTCTCCTTTTAAATCTCGTGCTAAAGCCATGCCCAATGCTGCTGAAATACTTGTAGAAGCATGTCCAGCCCCAAAGTGATCAAACTTGTTTTCACAGAGTTTGAGATAACCTGCAATTCCGTTTTTTTGTCTGAGGGTGTGGAAGCGATCGTAGCGTCCTGTAAGCAGTTTGTGGGGATAAGCTTGATGTCCTACGTCCCAAATAACTTTATCCCGATCTAAGTCTAGTGTCTGGTAAAGTCCTAATGTTAATTCTACAACACCCAACCCTGGGCCTAAGTGTCCACCATTAACTGCTACGGTTTGGAGATGCTTATCTCGAATCTGACGGGCAATCTGTTGCAGTTGGCGAACAGATAAACCGTGCAACTGATTAGGATGGGTGATTTCGCTCAAATGCATATTATAAGGTTTTCCTCTCTAACTTCGAGTTTCGGTATTTTGATTTTCCCACGGTCGGGTTGTTCACATAATCAGACTCTTATTATTGTTACTAAGTTGTAGCGGAAAGTATAACTTCGTAATTGATAATAGTGAAAAATTTGTTATCTATTAACAATTCGTCCAAATAAGGTTAAAATCAGTTAAACTCATAGCACCTTTGTCAATAAGTGATGATACTTAAAAACAATCTATTATTCGTATAAAAAGAAGTATTGGGCAGTAGTTGGCGGAAATTTATTAACTAGA
Source organism: Nostoc sp. (assembly GCF_036916975.1). GTDB lineage: Bacteria > Cyanobacteriota > Cyanobacteriia > Cyanobacteriales > Nostocaceae > Nostoc. The sequence continues at coordinate 19,496 of NZ_JBALFF010000057.1, read as the reverse complement.
TCGCTCGCTTTAGCTAAACCACGTCTATCTTGAAACCTATAGTTCTTTGATGATCAAAAGGATTTGCCCTCATCCCTCAACCCCGAATCCCAGATTTGGGATTCGGGGAGCCAGAATTTCAAACTCCCTCTCAAGCATTTGCGAGAGGGATTTAGGGAGAGGGCGAAAACTACGGTTCTCAACTTAGGGACTTCCAAGAAATAAATTACTCAAATAAACGAACCACAGAGACACAGAGAACACAGAGGAATAAAGAGGAAAGAGTTTTTTCGCCAGTTTTTTGGGTATTTTTTTATTTGTCAGTCCCTTAGTAAGGTTTAACATGCAGATTAGAATCACAGCACAAAGTTTATAAATTAATTTGTGCGATAAATTTAGACTTTCTTAAATTATTTGTAAACAGCAAGATTCCCGACTTCTTAGAAAAGTCGGGAATCTAAGTCTTTCGATTTAAACCAAATCAAATAGGATTACTATTTACCAAAAGCATCCTTGATATTCTCAACAGTCCGTTCAACAACATTCTTTGTGTTGTCTACTGCTTCTTTAGTCCGAGCCGAATCTTCGTTTGCTCTTTTTTGAATTGTAGCCGCATCTTTCTTTGCTTTGCGCTCAACAAAACTACCATTGTCTGTTGCTTCATCGACTTTACTGGCATTGCTCTTTGCAGCTTCTTTAACTTTATCTGCCGTATCGTCGATGAAATTTTTGGCTCGTCCAGCATCTTTACTGGTTTTTTCTTGAACTTTATCGCCTGCGTCTGATGATGCGATCAAGGTTACAGTAGGAGCAGCCATTGCTGTAGTGTTCGAGAAAAATGCCCCTTGCCAAACGAAAGCGATCGCTAACATACAAAACAGTGTTGTAGCAATCCAGCGTTTTACCGGAGAAACCTGTTTTGTAACATAATTCAATTTCATAGAATACAATCTCATGTAACTTAGTATACTATTTCTACTTCATTTAGCTGATCAGCCATATCGATCCCTAGATAGAATTTTTTGCGTCATTAGTTATGGAATTCACTATTTTGATAGATTTAATTTTGAGTAAAATTTTTTTGTTGCTAATTTAAGGATCGAATTAAACAATTCACAAATTTTGAGCATGAGCGATCGCTGTTGAGTTAATTAACTGCAAAATTTTTTAGTGTTGTATCATAGTGTCAACTTATTTTAGACACAACACTAAAAAACCATCATGCTGACATCAATTGCTGGATGCGCTGTGGCTCCTCTCCTAGCCAATCTGGATTTTGGGCAGTGCTATCGAAAATTGATGAGGTTTTGAAAGGCTCAAACTCGCCGCGTGATGCCGATAAAGCGGTTTTTGCTAAAAGCGATCGCACTTGCTGGTCATTCATTGGCTGGAATGTCCGCACTGCTTCAAAAGCTTGCTCTAAAATCTCCATGCTGTCAATTCCGGTAATCACAACCGATGTGGGCAAATTCAAAGCATAGTGTAAACATTCAATTGGCGTTACAGTCTTTGACCGTAAAATAATACCGTTTGCCAAGCTTTTCATTCCCAGAACGCCGATGTTTTGTTTAACCAGTTCTGGCACAACCAGCTTTTCAAAGCTCCGGTAGTGGGCATCCATCACATTGAGCGGCATCTGCGCTGTATCAAATTTAAACCCGTTAGTGGCTGCAACTTCCAGCATGTGCAAATGAACATAGGGGTCTTTGTGACCAGTGAAGCCGATATATCGAAGTTTGCCAGCTTGTTTCGCCTCAATAAAGGCAGCATTCGCTCCTTCTTCGTCAAAAACTCGATGTGGGTCTTCGTGCCGAAGGATTTCGTGGTGCTGAACGAGATCGATGCAATCAACTTGTAGGCGTTGGAGCGATTCGTCTAGCTGTTTTGCTGCTGCTTTTTTAGAGCGACCATCGATTTTCGTCATCAGGAACACTTTATCTCGATAGCCATCGCGTAGGGCTTTTCCCATGCGAATCTCGCTGACTCCACCGTTGTAATCCCAACTGTTATCCATAAAGCTGATGCCACCATCGATGGCTGTTCTAACAATTCGGATACCCAGTTCCTCATCAACATGCTTTAAGGCGATATGCCAACCACCTAATCCAATCGCGGAAACTTTCTCTCCTGTACTGCCGAGGACTCGGTATTGCATTTCTGAATTTGATGTTGTTCCTGACATGTGTTCTCCAAGTCTATCAGCTATTACTTAAGTACATATAGCCATCTGCTAATTCAAACACAAGGCAGAGTTGAGAATATCTTGCTGAAGATACACTTTTCAACCCAATCAGAAAATTACTGAAGAAGCCAAAATACCGATGCAAATTTGGGATGTGTGAGATAAACAATTGAGGGCGCAGCATTGCTGTACCCTACAACATATTTGGTTCAAATAATTGAAAACTGTTGTAAAATATCAACAATTATTTACCACTATAGAAAAAAGCAATTTCTTTTTCTTTTAAGGGTGCGAAACCAGCATCTGCGAGTAATTGGTCTAGTTCTGGTTGGGGAATGTGTTTTGCACCAATTCGCACAATGCGCGATCGCATAGTATTAGATACGCCACTGCGCTGTCTATTGCCTTCTAGCGCCATAACTTTACCATAAAGTTCTAGCTTGGCAGGAGGAATCGGAGATCCATCAAAATCAATTCCCTGTGCGATCGCTTCATCAATAGCATCAGCACCTGTGGTAGTTTGATTTCCTGGGTTAGTTTCGGTAGGCATGGTGATTTACTCTTCTTCGTTATGGGTAGATTTTACCAGTCTTGCTGATACCAAACCTGGCTATTGGCTTTTTTGCAATTCTTTGCGCGAGAAATCTATCTTGATTAAGGGATTTTCAAGAAATAAATTATCCAATAAAACGAACCACAGAGGCGCAGAGGACACAGAGATAGGAAGAGGAAAGAGGATTGTTATATGAGATTTTTGGAGATTTTTAAATTTGGAAGTCCCTAAGTCTAATGATCGCAATCAAAAAACCTCTAAGAAGGTTTTACTAGGCAAAACCGTCCTTCTCTGAGTCGGAGAGGGGCAGACTTGAACTTTAGTTCAAGGCAGGGAGAGGTTCATCAAACTCACGCTAGACTAATCACGAGCTTGTCGGGTAACTAAACCACCAACAAACGCCCCTAAGATAGTGCCTGTCCAGAGTCCTGTTGTGCTACCTTGCCATATTGCTCCTGGTGTCATCCAAGCGTTGCACATTTCCTTGAAACCCCAAGGTTGGTTTTGACACTTTTGGCTATGCAGCATTATGGTAATTTGCCCACTGGTGTAAGCCCCAAAAAAACCTGCTGATAGCGCTAAAAAAGTGCAAACTAAAATTCTATTTTTAGTCATTTGTCATTCGTCTACTCATCCTCTTTATTCTGAAGAAATTCGCTCTCTTTGCAAGCTTCAAAGAAATTATCCTGCTAGTCCCTATGTTTTCCAGACGTATCTAAGCGGTTTCTTGACCTACATAGGGGAAGATGAAACTATTCAATAGTTTCGTCGGGACAGACTTTGAAATATGAAGAGCATAACCGCACCCCTTGCCGCGCTTCTCCTTTCTGTTGGCAACAAGGCGTTGCACCCGACCAGTTGTATACAAAGTCATGTTTAAATAGTTACTTTTGTCACTCATAGCCAATAGAAATATTTATGTAAAATTTATTATGTAAAATTTCTAAAACTGTATGCGCTCTTTACCCCGTATCGATTCGAGATACTGGTTTTGCCTTTGTGCCGCTAGCGTTTTCGGCACCAACACCGGTGACTTCGTTGGGGACGAACTACACTTCGGACACCTCTCAGGACTACCCTGGCTGGCTGGGCTATTCGCTCTAATCCTCCTACTCGATCGAATTGTCCGCCGACCCACACCACTGTGGTTCTGGTTTGCCATCATCACAGTTCGCACGGCAGCTACCAACGTCGGGGATATGTTCCATGATTGGCACATCGATTTCGCGGTCTCAATACCGGTGGTTCTTGCGCTCTTTGTTTGCGCGGTCTGGGTCTACCGCCGGTTTTTTGATGCGGTGACTACCTTGGGCGATACAGTCCGCGTAACACCGAGCTACTGGGTCTGTATGATGTTGGCTGGTGTCCTTGGTACCCTCGCGGGCGACTTCGCCTCCTTTCGGTTGCATCTCACGCCGCCAGGGGCCGCAGTGGTGGTAGGGGCGCTGGTGGCAATGACGCTCACAATAGGCCGACGGGGGCAAATTCTCACGCCTTCGCTCTACTGGATCACGGTGGCACTCATTCGCACGGCTGGCACTGCTGGCGGCGATGCCTTAGCCCACGCGTTGAGCCTGACATGGAGCACCTTGTTCACCGGTCTTGCTTTCCTGGTTCCCGTCATCGCGTTCTACGGAACCGGTCGGCTGACGGGACGGTTGAACAAGTAAAACGGGACGGACGCTCGCCGCCCGATGACTGAATCGATATTTGTCATTTGTTATTGGGGTAGAGGGGAAAAACTTACTGCCTCACTCCCTCGTCTCCCATTCCCAATCAACCTGTATTTCTCATCCCAGCTGCAATTCCATTAATAGTTAACAATGCTCCTCGCAGTAACTCGCCTTTGCTGTAACGAGAATGAATGACTCCAGAAGTAGCAGTAGTATTTAGCGACTGGCGTAAGCGCTTGAGGAGTGAAACTTGGATAAATCCCAAGGGTACAATTGTGCCATTGCGTAATTGTACAGATCGTTGTAAGACAGGATCGCCATCTAACAATCGATTGTGATCGGTGATTTTTAATACCAAATCCCTTGTGAGATAGAACTCGCTAGCAATTTGGTCAAAAACCTTGGCAAAACGAACTTTATCTTCTGGTTTTGATAATTCCTGGACATAGTGATGTGCCATTTGCATATCTACTTTTGCCAAGGTCATCTCAGCTTTAGAAATCACCATCTTGAAGAACGGCCACTTAACGTAAAAGTAACGCAGCAATTTCAAATGTTCTTCTGGTTCTTCGTTCAAGAATTCTTGTAAAGCTGTGCCAACGCCATACCAGGAAGGAAGTAAAAAGCGGGTTTGTGTCCAGCTAAATACCCAAGGAATAGCTCGCAGACTACTTAAATCTTTCTTTCCAGATGGACGGCGGGCTGGACGGGAACTAATTTGTAGCTGGCTAATTTCTTCAATTGGGGTTACTTCGTGGAAGAAGTCAACAAAATCAGGCTGTTCGTAGATTAAAGCCCGATAATGTTGACGCGATCGCGCTGCTAATTCTTCCATAATCTCATTCCAGGGTTCAATATCATCAAACCCTGTCCTCAATAAGCTAGCTTGAATTACAGCAGTGGTGATGGTTTCCATGTGGTATAATGCCAAGTCCAACAAGGAGTATTTAGAAGCCAAAACTTCTCCTTGTTCGGTAATCTTGATTCGCCCATTGATACTATGACCCGGTTGAGCCAAAATCGCCTCGTAAGCAGGGCCACCACCCCGTCCTACAGAACCGCCGCGTCCGTGGAAAATCCGCAAATTTATATCATAGTTTTCTGCTATTTGTTGCAGTGATTTTTGGGCTTTATGAATTTCCCAGTTGCTACTTAAAAAACCAGAGTCTTTGTTGCTATCAGAATACCCCAGCATTACTTCTTGTAAGTTCGGCGAGAGGGGGGCAGCAGGGGCAGGGGAGGCAGGGGGGGATGAATTTTCATCCACAACAGTTTCTGTTTTTGTTTGTTCGTAGCCGCCGGCTAATAAAGCCCGATATAACGGGAGTTCAAACAGGTTCCGCATGACGCTTCTAGAACGTTGTAAGTCCTCTACTGTCTCAAATAGGGGGACAACTTGAATTGTTCCGACAGCGATCGCGGGGTCAAAAAGTCTGGCTTCTTTGGCTAAAAGCAATACTTCTAGCACATCGCTTACGTCGCGGCACATGCTGATAATGTAAGTTTGGCAGATATTTAGACCAAATTCTTGTTGCAGCGATCGCACGATGCGAAAGGTTTCAATTACATCGTTGGTTTTTTCCGAAAATGGCAATTCTGCCGGAATTAACGGCCTCCGGGTTTGCAGTTCTCCTGTTAACCAAGCGACTCTTTGCTCCTCAGATAGTTCGTTGTAAGGTTGAGGTAATATTTGCAGGTATTCTAGGATCTCATTGAGCGCATCGGCATGGCGAGATGATTCTTGGCGAATATCTAGCTGTGTCAAGTTAAAACCAAAAATTTCTACCTGACAGATCAGATTTTCTAATTCTCGACAGCTTAAACCTGTTTCTGTCAAGTTGCGCTGAATCATCCGCAGTTCTGCTAAAAAATCGTCTCCTGAAAGATACAGGGGGCTATCTTGATTTTTTGGCGTTTCCCGATTGTACAAAGCTAGATTGCGATCGCGAGTATTTTCTAGACGTTTCAGCACATAAGCCAGTTTGAGCCGATATGGTTCTTGTCGATAACGCAGCGCCAGTGCGTCATATACCTCACTCAACTGGGACTGATCCAACTCTAGAGATTCCAGTAAATCTGGTAAAACATCACTCCAGTGCATCGACACACTCAACAATTCAATCAGATTTTTCACTGACTGAATATATCTTCCTAGCACCATTTTGCGCTGATAGCAAGCTGTCTGCCAGGTAATTTCGGGTGTGACTGATGGGTTCCCATCCCTGTCTGAACCTACCCAGGAACCGAAAGAGCAAAAGTTTTTACTCGGTGGTTCTAGCCAAGGAAAGGTACTAGATAGGGTGTGCTTGAAACGTTTATAAAGTTGAGGAATGCCATCAAATAAAACTTCTTGAAAATAGTGTAGGGCATAATCTACTTCATCTAGCACTGTGGGTTTGAACTGGTGAAGTTCGTCGGTGCGCCACCACAGGCGAATTTCTTCAAGCAATTGTTCGCGCACATCTGCTGCTTCCCAAGGATATGCTCCCGGTGTAGTCCCGGTATGATTTTCCAAAGCATCCAGTTTTTGTAAAAGTTGTACCACCTGTCGCTGCTTATCCCGGATGGTATGACGAACAATTTCCGTCGGGTGCGCTGTGAAAACTAAGCGTACATCCAGATGATTAATTAGACGTTGAATTTGCTGAGGTGGTACATTCAGTTTGAATAAATAGGGAAACAAGGCAGCGAAAGTACCTTTTGGTTTGACTGGCGCTTTTTCTTGATAATTCTTTCTCAAAAACTCTGCTGCGATTCCCTTGCTAACAGGCGCGTCATCTTCTCTTTGATTCGACGAATAGTTGACATTGGCTAGTGTTTGTGCATCTGTAAACTCTGTTTCTGCTTCATAGCGACTCAATTGCTGCCGTTGTTCGTATTCCTGCTCTATGATATTAATCAACTGAAAATACAGAGCGAAAGCACGAGCCGCACGAATTGCTTCGTTAATATTTAGTTGTTCAATTAATTTGACGGCAGAAGATGCTTGGTCATTTGTTGCTTGTCCTTCTGGTGAACATAAATCGCGCAACTCCCGCAGCAAGTCTACCATGTTTTGACCGCATTCTTGCCGGAGAACTGACTCCCACAATTCTTCCACTACCTGGAGACGATGACGCAAAAATAATTCCGACACCGGGTATATATCCGCAGTTTGAGACGAAGAGTATAAAAGGGAACCCATATTCTCTATTGTTGTAAAGCTAATTACTGTTTACGCTGCTAGGTTGTGCAATTAATGCTCACCAGGTTGTTCCTGAGCAAATAATTATTTGGTGTATATTTTCTAAGTTTGATTAATTTCGCTATCCTCTGGGAAGTCGAGATTGGGTAAGCGATCGCCTCGCAACAATTCTTCACTGGCTTCCCCTATGGCTTCTAGTGCTTTTACTGTAGTTTTTCCGGTAATGAGCAGCAGTAATATAGACGCTGTACCTATTTGTAAAAGCAAAGATTGGGGAATGCTAAAGAAATCCAGATTGGATGCGGGGTTAGTTGAGGGTTGTTGATTGGCAGGAGGCATTGCTAATCCTTGGTTATGGGAATATGAGTTGAAAGGAGGTAGGAGTTAGTTAGGAGTTAGGAGTTAGGAGTTAGGAGTTAGTTAGGAGTTAGGAGGTAGGAGTTAGGAGTTATGATTACTCCAAAGATCATCAAGAGACGGAGTTTAAATGAGATAAGCTTGTTGTTTGTTTAGCCCATTAGGGGCGTTAGGGCAGTGGGACGCAAGTTTAGCTTTAAAGGACAAGTCATCAGCCAGTCATATAGAATTATTCTGACTCCTAACTCCTAACTCCTAACTCCTAACTCCTAACTCCTAACTAACTCCTAACTAACTCTTAACTCCTAACTTCTTAATTCTGACTCCCTATTAGTAAAATAAACGCAAAACTCAACATTAGTCTGACTTGCAACCTATACAAGACTATCTTGGCCGATTTTATGAGCTACGAAGGTAACAAAATTGTTAAAAAAAAACGTCAGAGTGTGGTAGACCTATGCTTCTAGTTTACAAGTGCAGGCACTATCCCCCAACAATCGCTTCCTGTAAAGTTAACTGAGCATGAAAACAGTATTACCAGATCGCCAGCAATCCTTAGTGCAGTGGGTAAGCCAAGCAACAGGGATCAACACTTTCGGGGTGAAAGTCCGGTTACGAGGAAATAACCTTCATATTCTTTGTGAAGGTACAGAATGTCCAGAGCGTTGGCGCACTTTGTCTGACTTGCTGCAAGCACTACATCAGACAGACTTGGATATTCTCACCAGCGACGAACAACCCTCAATATATCAAGTATTTGTCTATGGCCGAAGAAAAGGGGAACAGCGCCCCAAATGGTGCCATCGGGTTTACTTAAATCAAATAGATAAGCATCTGGAGCAGGTACAAGCGCTGCTAGAGGATTCGGAAAAATCAAAACAATCGCCTGGAGCGCTGATTGTCTCTAACGAAAGTTTGGCACGCCAAGGGAACCCAGAAGCGATCGCTCGATATCTGAGCGAAACTCTGAGTACGTTAGGTGTATCAGTACAGGCAAAGATTAAGCCATATAAGCCAAAGAACTCTCAGCCAGAAGAAGATCGCCTGTGGATATTTTGCCAGTCGAGCTATAGCCCCGATGCATCATTGCTTGCTGAACCAATAGCACAAAAGTTGCGTTATCTCAAGCTCACCGGCTACCAAGATGCAATAATTGTTTCCCAGGTGAGCGGCGAAACTGCCCCTGATTGGCTGCTACGGGTGGATTTGACTCCACCAGAGGTAATGCTGAAGGAGTGGGCGCGTTGGGGGGATATACAAGCGATCGCGCGATTATTAACTGAGGTATTGTCAGGCTTAAAAGTTGCTGTCCAAGCTTTTCTGAAAGAATCAACGCTACATATCTTTTGTAGCCCAGCTTTTGATCCTTTAGGAAGTGCGCCAATCCCCGCCAAGGAAGTGTGCTTAGAGGCGATTTTACCGCAGCTAGAAGCGATCGCACCTCAAGGCATTCTCGCCGCCACCATATACGGACAAAAAGCAGGCGACAATGAACCAACTTGGATTGATTGGGTAGCTTTACCTGCAACAAAATATCCCGCCTTTGCCACATCACCCCTAGATTTGGCGAATACTGGCGATGAACCAGCGATCATATTTTTACTGGAACGTTTACTCAATCATGACCTAGATTGGCGTTTATTGACAGGCGGAGTTCGCGTCCTTCTGCTGAACAAAAATGATTTATTGCACATCATGTGTGATGCACCTGTTTGTCCAGGGCGTCAACAAGTAGCAACTAAAGTTACCCAGTTTATCCGCCAGTTAAAAATTCCCGGTATTATGGGGGTACGTGTCTACGGTCGCCGCGCTGGGAATAAAGAACCTTTTTGGAATTATGGCGTTGATCTTGAGCATCGCCAACGTTTAGTACCAGAAGCAACTCCAGAATTTGCTGCTACTTCTAAATATGTTAACGATCTAGTAACTTCTGAGACTAGTGAGCCAATTTTGCGCCCCGACTTAACCACAGAAGAAGTTCAAACTTTTGTCACAGAAGTTGCGCGAAATTGGCTGACAACGGCAAGTGCAACCGCGAAAAAATTCCTGTTACAAAGCCAGCTATTTATCGAAAGCAATCAGTCAGCAGAACAAAGCCCTAATGTTCAAGGACTTAAGGTTGCTTTAGTGTGGGGGACACTGGGATTATTACTTACCCTTCAAACTGATTGGGTGTTGGGTCGAATTATTGCAAGTACTACGTCAACACCAAAATTAGCCAGTGTCTTGCCTTCATCATCTTCTGATCAAAAAGCATCTTTGATATCTGGGAAAACTCAGAGTGAGAAAACAACATTTTTTACCAGCACTACCCAAACAAAATCTTCTCCAAATCAGAGTTCTGTATTTAATGCTTCGGAATTTACCCAAAGTGATAATACCCCGACAAATAATTTGGCAGCCGCACCACTGAAAGAAAAAGCAACCGCTACCGCTATTCTTTTAGCAGCGCGATCGCAAATGCCAAGTTTCAATGTCAGACAATTAGACGAGCAACTAGCACTCTATAAACAGCGTTTGGCTAGAACTGGTAATCCGCCAGATGTGTTGATTATTGGCTCCTCCCGCGCCCTCAGGGGAATAGATCCAGCAGCACTTTCTAAAGCTTTAGCGAATCAAGGCTATCCAAATCTTGATGTATTTAACTTTGGAATCAACGGTGCCACCGCACAAGTTGTAGACTTTGTGATTCGCCAGGTACTAGAACCATCAGAACTGCCTAAAATAATTATCTGGGCAGATGGGGCCCGTGCTTTCAACGGTGGACGTGAGGATATTACTTTTAAATCCATCGCTGCATCGGCTGGTTATAAACAAGCATTCCAAAAAGTCGCAACAACTGCCAATAGCAGCGATTTGCCTGAAAATAAGGTAAATTCGCCAGAAGAAAAGATCAAAGAAGAAAAACCGGAAGTTAGCGCCTATCAAGCTGTCAATCAGTCATTAAATCAGGTTCTAGCATCTCTTTCTAGTACCTATCCAAACCGCGACCAAATTAAAAGTTTACTGCAAAAACAACTGCTTATACTTGGTAACAATCAGACAGTTGCATCGCAAAAACAGCTAACAGATGGTACTTCAGATGAAAGTACTTCCCAGCAAGCAGTTGATTTTGATGGCTTTCTACCTTTGTCAATTCGCTTCAATCCTGCTAGATACTATCAAAAACATTCTAGAGTTCCGGGGAATTACGACAACGACTATAAATCTTTCCAAATAGAAGGAGAGCAAGATGCTGCTATTCAAGAAGTGCTTCAGTTTACCCAGTCTCATAAAATTTCCTTAGTGTTTGTCAACATGCCTCTGACAGAAGATTATTTAGATCCAGTGCGTAAACAACATGAGCAACAATTTCAGCAATATATGCTGCATCTAGCTACTAATCCCAACTTTATTTATCGAGATTTGAGTCAACAGTGGCCAAAATCAAATGACTACTTTTCTGATCCTAGCCACCTCAACCGCTTTGGAGCATACGAAGTTTCCAAAAAGCTGGCTAACGATCCGATGATTCCCTGGCCAGTGAAGTAGGGGAATGGGGAGTGGGGAGTGGGGAAGCAGGGGAAGAATTATTGATTAATGCCCAATGACCAATGACAAATGACAAATGACTAAAAAATGAATTTTATATCAATTTTTTATGGGCTGTTCTTGTTGAGTGTGCTAGGAATTTATTGGTCTTTAGCACAACAGAAATTGCGATTGTGGACGCTGCTAATTGCTAGCTTGGTTTTCTACGCATCTTTGCAGATGCAGTACATACCATTACTATTAGCATTGACGTATATTAATTTCCGTGTGGGGCTAGAGATTGGGAAAAATACCTCGCCAGGAAAACATTCTCTTGACTGGCAAATTTCTAATGAAGAGTGGCAATTTGCCCAAGGTGACTGGAATCGTCGTCGTTTAAAAGTTTTGTGGATAGGGATAGTTTTAAATGTTTTACTGTTATTAGGTTATAAGTATTTTACCCCTTTATTCAAATTTGTTTTTCATGTACAAACAAACTCACCAGATAGTTCTTTTAAATTAATTGCACCCTTGGGAATTTCCTTTTTTACCTTTGAATGTATTGCCTATTTAATAGATGTCTATCGTGGTGCCCCTGCTACTGAGCAGTTTCTCAATTTTGCTACCTACAAATTATTCTTCGTCAAACTGATTTCAGGGCCGATTACGCGCTACCACAACTTAGCAAATCAATTCAATACACTAGAATTACCCAATAGCGATAGAGTCGCCCAGGCGCTGTGGTTGATTGCTAGAGGCGCAGTCAAAAAAGGTATTTTTGCAGACCACCTTGGTATTTTCGTCGATTTATGTTTTGGTAATCTACAACGGGCGGGTAGTACCGATCTCTGGTTGGCTACATTTGCCTACGGTTTGCAATTATATCTAGATTTCAACGGTTACGTAGATATTGCCCGTGGTAGTGCTATGCTTTTCGGCTTGGTTCTACCTGAGAATTTCGATTTTCCCTACTTCAGCACCAGTATTGCCGAATTTTGGCGGCGCTGGCATATCACTCTAGGAGATTGGCTACGTAACTATATCTACTTTCCTTTAGGCGGTTCCCGTCGGGGTTTAGTCCGTACCTGCGGGAATTTATTTATTGTGATGCTAATTGCTGGTATCTGGCACGGTGCTGCCTTGGGTTATGTCGTTTGGGGGATATACCACGGGTTAGCCTTGGTGGTTCATCGACTTACACATGTGATGAGCGATCGCTTTGAAAAACTAGAACAATTCTGGCAAAATCCTCTGGGTATCTTTGTCGCTTGGTTATTAACTCAACTGATGGTTTTTACCTCTTGGATTTGGTTTCGCTTACCTAACCTCCAAGACTCTTCTTTAGTAATTCGTCATCTTTGGGGTTATCCGGCTGATGCCCAGTTTGCCCAAAAAGTCTATGTAGAAGCCTTAAATATCAGTCAATACCAACTTGCTTGGGTACTTGTAGCTATAGCTGCCCTTATGGCTGTAGTCTATACCTTCAACCGAATACTGAAGTTAGAGTTGAACTGGCCACTTAAGCTTGTCTTCGTTCCCCTATGTTTTTACGCTGTTTGGTTATTAGCTCCTGAAGGCAGTTTGCCCTACATCTACTTTGATTTTTGATAAAACTAGGACTTACGCAAAAACTCTCTCAAACTCTTATTCCTCTGTGTTCTCTGCGTCCTCTGCGGTTCGTTTTTTTGTCATTTTGCGTAAGTCCTAAAAACATAAGACAACTTACAACTTATTATTTCTTTACAAATCAACAAAACTTAAAACTTTTGCAATCGGCTATTTGTAAAGGAATGTAAAGGCAAATAATTAGTGTGATCAATTCAACCAGATTAGGACTTACGCTTTCAAGGCACTGAAAGCCTTGATTTCTCGTAGGGGCAATTCATGAATTGCCCCTACATTTCGTACTTGATGCGTAAGTCCTACAGATAACAGAATTATCCTATCTTTAGGTATACAACCTGATTGCTCGTCTTTACATTTACTTTATAAATAGCCTCTTAATGTTAGTACTTATTTATAATTGAAGCCAAGTTTTCCGTGTTCTAATTCTAAAAGTAGCTTTCCCTGTCTAACCTTTTACTCACAAAGGATATTTTTTATCAACATGAAAAGCAACATCAAGAAAAGTACCCTTAAGCTTTTAGCTACGGTAACTGGAGTAGTCTTAACGACCGGACTAACTGTTGATGGTTCCACTAACCCTGTTCAGGCTGCCGAGTTTAACTATTCTTACTCTGGTAACGGAGTTGAAGCTAGTGGAGTCTTAACAACCACTGACAGCAGGGATGCAAATGGGTACTTAACAATCACGGGTATCACAGGACAGCGAAATGGTGCGACAATTACGGCACTACTACCTCCTGGTAGTTTTCCAAATGATGTTCCGCCGTTCGGAGTGCCTAACGATAATCTCTTCTCCTCAACACAACCATTCCTTACCTTCAATGGTTTTTCTTACTTAGTTGGTGCTAAACCTGAAAACGTCTTTTATTATCAGGATGCAGGGATGTATGCAGAAACTGACGATCCGAATGGTGCTCCAGTTAATTACAGATTATTGACTAAATTTGATGTTCAGCCTGTACCCGAACCTTCTACTGTGGGTGGTTTGAGCGTGGTTCTTCTGGGCGGCATCTGGCTGCTAAAGAAAAAATCTGCTACTAGTGCCAAGCATCAACTTGCTGAAAAAGCAGGCTGATCCTTAACACTACCTAGAACCCCCATTCGGGCTGGAGTTGATAATTGATTCCAGTCCAAAGCCGACTGAATCGTGGTTAAGAGAGCTATCAAAGTCATTTTTTTCATCAATAAAACCTGAAATCATGACTTTTATGATTATTATTTCATAGTAGGAAAACTTTACAGTTCGATGAGCTTTTTAAAGTATTTTGTTACAGAATATTAAGTCAGGGATCGCGTCAAAGTAAATTCATGTAGAGTATATTTCAACAGGCGAAAACAAAATTTGCTTGTTCTATATTTAACAACTCATAGCAATCATAAAACCATGACCACAACCTTACAACGGCGCTCTGACGCTAACGTATGGGATCGCTTTTGCGAGTGGATCACCAGTACCGACAACCGTATATATATCGGTTGGTTTGGTGTACTCATGATCCCAACCCTGCTAGCAGCTACTGTTTGCTTCGTAATCGCCTTCATCGCAGCACCTCCAGTAGACATCGACGGTATCCGCGAACCCGTTGCAGGTTCCTTGATTTACGGAAACAACATCATCTCTGGTGCAGTTGTTCCTTCTTCCAACGCTATCGGCTTGCACTTCTACCCAATATGGGAAGCTGCTTCCTTAGATGAGTGGTTGTACAACGGCGGTCCTTACCAATTGGTAGTTTTCCACTTCTTGATCGGTTGCGCTTGCTACCTGGGTCGTCAGTGGGAACTTTCTTACCGCTTAGGTATGCGTCCTTGGATTTGCGTAGCTTACAGCGCACCTTTGGCTTCTGCTACCGCAGTATTCTTGATCTACCCAATCGGTCAAGGTTCATTCTCTGATGGTATGCCTTTGGGAATAAGCGGAACCTTCAACTTCATGATTGTGTTCCAAGCAGAACATAACATCTTGATGCACCCCTTCCACATGTTAGGTGTGGCTGGTGTATTCGGCGGAAGCTTGTTCTCTGCAATGCACGGTTCTCTAGTAACTTCTTCTTTGGTGCGTGAAACCACCGAAACTGAGTCCCTTAACTACGGTTACAAATTCGGTCAAGAAGAAGAAACCTACAACATCGTTGCAGCCCACGGCTACTTCGGTCGTTTAATCTTCCAATACGCTTCTTTCAACAACAGCCGTTCACTGCACTTCTTCTTAGCAGCTTGGCCTGTCGTCGGTATCTGGTTCACCGCTTTGGGTATCAGCACGATGGCATTCAACCTGAACGGTTTCAACTTCAACCAATCAGTAATTGATTCTCAAGGTCGCGTCATCAGCACCTGGGCAGACGTAATCAACCGCGCTAACTTGGGTATGGAAGTAATGCACGAGCGTAACGCTCACAACTTCCCCCTAGATTTAGCTGCTGGTGAAGTTACTCCTGTCGCAATGAGCGCTCCTGCTATCAACGGTTAATTCTGAAGATTTAACTAAATAAAAAGCGCCCTCCAGAAATGGGGGGCGCTTTTTTTGTTAGATTCAAGCTACAACTCCTACGGATGAGAAATCAGGTAATGGCTGCTTCTGTGGAACATGGCTTAAATAATAGCGCTTTTATTCCTCCTTTAGAAAGTGGCGATCGCTTAACCCGCCACGAATTCGAGCGTCGATATACAGCAATGCCCAATAAAAAAGCCGAATTAATCGAAGGAGTCGTTTACGTGGCATCACCACTGCGTTTTAGAAGTCATGGTCAAGCTCATGGACAGTTAATTACCTGGTTAGGAGTTTATCAAGTTTGCACTCCAGGTTTAGCGCTAGCTGACAATGCTACCGTGCGCTTAGATTTAGACAATGAACCACAGCCTGATGTTTTGCTGTTGATAGATAAACCAGCCAGAGGACAAGCGCAAATCAGCGAAGATGATTACGTAGAAGGCGCACCGGAATTAGTAGCAGAAGTAGCAGCCAGTAGTGCATCGATTGATTTGTACGACAAAAAATGCGCCTACCGCCGCAACGGAGTGCAGGAATACATTGTCTGGCAGACTTTAGAGAATAAACTTGACTGGTTCTGTTTGCAAGATGGTGAATATTTACCACTTGTGGCAGATGCAGATGGTGTGATAAAAAGTAATATATTTCCAGGTTTGTGGTTAGCTGTAACCTCACTCCTTACAGGGGACATGACGACAGTTTTAGCAGTGCTGCAACAAGGGTTAAATTCCAAAAAACACACGGAGTTTATTGAACGCTTATATGAGTAAGAATTAATACAAATAGCTCTTAAAAATACAAATATATTAAAAAAATATGTGGTGTATTTGGGTACAATTACTAAATTGTTACTCATTTATATTACTAAATGCACTGGTATAAATAAAAATAATTATTAAAATTGTGAGCAGTGAGTAAACTAACTACTGACGGTTATCCCAAGAGTTTATATTCATTGTGTTTCCATTGACTACAAATCTGAGATTTTAGTTTTTGTCTCAATTCAATATAAAATCTAAAACTTAAAATCCAAAATCAACATGGCAGACCTAACTCCTAATTCTAGTTTTAGTTTGACACTGCGTTTACAAATTCCCAATCGTGTAGGAATGTTAGCATCGGTAACCCAAGCGATCGCAACCTGTGGCGGTAATCTCGGTCAAATTGATTTAATCGAGCAAACCCGCAAAGAATCTACCCGCGATCTGACTGTGGATGCTGCTAGTACCGAACACGCTGAAACCATTGTGCAAGCAGTCAAAGCATTGCCAGACATCAAATTACTCAGCGTCTACGATCGCACCTTTAATTTGCATCGTGGTGGCAAAATCAGCATTACCAGCAGAATTCCCTTAAGAAGTGTGTCTGATTTAGCAATGGCTTACACACCCGGAGTCGGTCGAATTTGTACAGCGATCGCTCAAGATCCAGAAGAAGTTTACAAATTAACCATCAAACAAAACACTGTCGCCATTGTTACCGATGGTAGTGCCGTTTTGGGGTTGGGAAATCTCGGACCAGCAGCAGCCTTACCAGTCATGGAAGGTAAAGCAATGCTGTTTAAGGAATTTGCGGGGCTTGATGCTTTTCCGATTTGTCTGGCCACCCAAGATACAGAAGAAATTATCCAAACAGTCAAGAATATCGCGCCAGTTTTTGGGGGTGTGAATTTAGAGGATATCGCTGCACCTCGCTGCTTTGAAATTGAAAGAAGATTGCGCGAAGAGTTAGATATCCCCGTTTTTCACGATGACCAGCATGGTACAGCAATTGTCACCTTGGCAGCATTGTTTAATTCCCTAAAACTGGTACATAAATCCTTAGCAGAAATCAAGATTGTGATTAACGGTGCTGGGGCGGCGGGAGTAGCGATCGCTCGGTTACTCCGTAAAGCTGGGGCAGAAAAAATCTGGATGTGCGACTCTAAAGGGATTATCTCTACCAGTCGCAGCGATTTAACAGAAGAAAAACTTGAATTTGCCGTGAAAGCGCAGGGTACATTAGCGGGTGCAATGCAAGGGGCAGATGTGTTTATTGGAGTCAGCGCACCAGGAGTTTTGACACCAGAAATGGTGCAATCGATGGCGAAAGATCCAATTGTGTTTGCAATGGCAAATCCGATTCCAGAGATTCAGCCAGAATTAATCAGTAAAGATGTAGCTGTGATCGCTACCGGTCGCAGTGATTACCCGAATCAAATCAATAACGTTTTAGCTTTTCCTGGGGTATTCCGTGGTGCTTTAGATTGTCGGGCCCATACAATTACCATCAAAATGTACCTAGAAGCCGCAAATGCGATCGCTTCTTTAGTTAAGCCTTCAGACTTAGATCGGGAACATATTATCCCTTCCGTCTTTGATGAGCGCGTCGTTACTGCTGTTGCTGCTGCTGTACAACAAGCAGCGCGTCAAGAAGGTATCGCTCGGAATTAATTAAAAGAATAATTCTTGTAAGATGCACAAAAGTCTGAGCGCTGAAAGCCAGCGTTCAGAACTTTAAATTATTTCGGGAGCATCCCAATTTCGCACTGCCGATTCTCGACAGTTTGATTGAGTCACAAGTAAATCAACCCCAACACCGCCCGCATCAGCTATTCCTCACCGGATTCAAGGGTGGGGCAATACACCAGAGCAATTTGCCCAAGGTAAATCAGGTGAAAAGCTGTTGACGGCTGCACAAGCTTGGTCAGCATCCCTTGGGAGAGATGCAAAGGCTGATGAGGCGATCGCTCGTTATGTAGGTATGCCAGTCAACGAGCCCCACACAGACTTACCTATTTTAGTCCGAGATGATGTAGTGTTCATTTTGGATCGACATCCTGAAGCAATCACTTGGCATTACATAGTTAGGAGCGATCGCCGATTTTGGATTTTGGATTTTGGATTGTTATCGCGTCCCTGAATCTAAAATCCAAAATTCAAAATCCAAAATTATTTGACGATGACCAGCTATGCTCTGCGAATGGAAATTTGAGTTGTATATGTGGGAACTCTAGATTTAATAAACTTCCTGGAGAGTGATTTCTATGTCTACGACCCCAATTAGTGCAACATTGGCACAAACAGACAGAGAAGCTGTGTTGCAAGCCATTAGCACCATTAAAGAAAAGCTACCATTTTTAGTTGATTTGA
The DNA here is from genome assembly GCF_036916975.1 of Nostoc sp. Classification (GTDB taxonomy): domain Bacteria; phylum Cyanobacteriota; class Cyanobacteriia; order Cyanobacteriales; family Nostocaceae; genus Nostoc. The sequence continues at coordinate 813 of NZ_JBALFF010000057.1, read as the reverse complement.
GTTCCGACGATCGCAAGTCTTTACCCAAGATGGGAGATAAGAGTCGGGCGTTTGTAAGCAAAGCATTAGAGGTGGCGGCGCAGAATCCAGAGTTTTTACCGCGATCGTTCGACTTGGAAGAAATGCGGAAGGATGTGCAATTATTTGAGGCGTTGTATCCGGTGTTGTTGTCGTTGACGCAGTTACAAGAGTTGGTAGATGATACATCTCTTGCAGTCGGTAGTGAAGCTTATGCAGCCGCGTTGCAGGTGTATAACTACGCTAAAGCCAGTGGACAAGGCGCGGGTTTAGATGCAGTGGTTGTGGAAATGGGACAGCGATTTGCTCGTAAATCTGGGAAATCCAAGTCTCAAAAAGCAGCATTGTAGAAAATAGCTCAGTGCTTGCACTTAAAAGGTGCAAAATTGAAGCTCATAATTTAAATGTTGGAGTTAAAAGCACGACATTTCGAGTTCTGAGCTTCATTTTTTTAGTTCAGAGGCTCAACGTTCGAGTAAAAAGGTCGGACTTCCGAGTTCAGAGGCTCAACGTTCGAGTAAAAAGGTCGGGCTTCCGAGTTCAGAGGCTCAATGGTCGAGCAAAAAGGTGTAAGTTCCGAGTTCAGAGGTTGAAAGTTGAGATTTTGAGAGCGATCATGTTCTAATTTCCATCATTCAACCTAAAATCCTCAAGTTTCAGCCTCAGAACTCGAAACTTCCCCTTCTGAACTCGAAACTTCGACCTCATAACTTGAACATCCGAGCAAAAAGCTTGAAACTTCCCCTTCTGAACTCGAAATTTCGACCTCATAACTTGAACATCCGAGCAAAAAGC
>NZ_JBALFF010000056.1:0-117715 GCF_036916975.1 Nostoc sp. | reverse complement strand
TAACTCCTAACTCAAATTCATAACTCATAACTCCTAACTCATAACTCCTAACTCAAATTCATAACTCATAACTCCTAACTCATAACTCCTAACTCAAATTCATAACTCATAACTCCTAACTCATAACTCCTAACTCCTTGCTACATTAACTACAACGTGCAGTTATCTGTAGATGCCGTTGTTAAAGCGATCGTCTCCCTCGTTAAAGGCAGGTTCTAGTTCTGTCACGGTGAACTTATCTAAGTTGGCTTGCAGGGTTTGTTTCTGGCGATCGCTCAGTCCTGGAAGATCCAATACATCCTCTACATTTTTGTAGGGAGCATTTATGATGATTTTCTTAGCTAAGGTGGGATAAAGCCCTGGATACTGTTGAAAAGCTCGGACGTTGGTATTATTTAAATCAATTTTTTTCCCAAATTCCGTTCCTAGCTTCGCATCTGCCCGATTCTGCCGCTCAATTGCCAGAATTGGGACTTGAGGCAATGCAAAACTGTTGAAACTAGCTGCTTGGGCTATCTGAGTTGTTCCCAACCATCCCCAGCAACTAAGTAACAAACTAAACACTGTTAATAAACGCGCCAATCCTTTCACAATTTTCTACCTCTTTCCATCAAACAGAAATAAAAGTTTTAAGCTAACAGCAGTCATTAGTCATTAGTCATTAGTCATTAATCATTCGTGAGAGTGTCAAGGACAAAGGACAATTGGACAAAGGACAAAACCTAATAGCTTAATCAACACAGCAGTCATCAGAAACTAATATACAGCGTATTAATATCCACAATATTTGGCGTTACAGGGTTTGACTCTACTTTTGCCAAAAATTTTCATCATGGTAAGACTGCCTGCATAGCTGCAATAGCTTTGTATGCACGATCCTGGTAGCATTCCTAGCTAGCCAAAATCTTTTCGGGGTGGATGATTCTACTTCTCAAGCAGACACAAAACCGTCAGATATCTAATACCGAAAACCCTAGCAAGAAGACTTGATGATCATGAACTGTTATGTAACATTTCTTAACCAATTAATTATCTACAGCATGATTGTTGATCTACTGTAGACTGGGCTGGAAAAGTTTTGGTTTTAATATTACAGAATTTTTTAATATTTACGCTGCGATCGCAGCTAACAAAAATAGGCTATCTACCAAAATCGTGCTTAAAACTGCGCCACTAAAGGCATACCAGTGTCTTTCTTTTCGGACTAAAGGCAAAATTCCGACTGTTAACAGGACTAAGGCCAGAACTATAGCCCAACTTTGTCCCCAAGGTGTTTGTACTTGCACTAGGGCATTTTGTAATATTTGCGGTGCTACATCTGCATCTACTCTCATAATTTGCCGCCAATAGGGCATTAAATCTGCTATATAGAAATATACATCGGTTAAGACTGTACCGAGTAAAGAACCTAAATAAAACCAGTTACCCACTTTGCCCCAATTTTTCGCCAAACACCAGCAAGCAAACGGTAATCCTATAGACTCGACTGGCAGATGCCATGCAGGTTCCCAACGTAACCAGCCCCAGTAAATCGCTCCTGCTAACCAACTCCAGCTAAATCCTAAGAGCAAATCTCCCCATATATAAGTTGCAGTCCGTGACATTAAGGTAAAACTTAGCCATACCCAAAATGCTGTCAGCGCTAAACTTAGACTTGGTAGCGATCGCACTATTGGCGCTTCTACAAACACTGGTACTGTTACCAAAAATACCGCCGCCCCAAACACTAACCAAGTTTGTCCGGCAGAAATAGATAAGGGAAGAGACGGAGAACAGGAGAGTGTAGATTCCAATTGCCTGATACCCTTGTGCTTAGTAACAGTTAAATCTAACTCTGTATCAATAGAAGGGGTAGAAGCAGTGTACGAGGACAGTGTATTATTAATCAAAGTTTTTAATATTTGTTACTAAACTTTATTTTATTTAATATATCACATTTTAAAATCCCCCCTGGGGGCATTGCCCGGGGTATTGTAATTATACTGGAATTTCGGGGAGCGCTGGCGCAAACCAAACAAAACATTCTATACCAGACTGATTGACTCAAGTTGCCTGATGTACACAACTCCTATGTAGTTCGTATTTACAAATAACTACAGAGAGATGGAAGATGAATATAACGGGTAAAAAGTCAATGCCATCAGTCCGCTAAATATTAAAGTTTGATGAATTGCCAAAATTTCGTTGACTTATTGAGGTGGGTGTAAGAACATGGCCAGCGTCTTGGATGGTGTTATTGATTTAATAAAGTGGAATTTTCTCCAATATTGGGGTGCAGTAAAGAGTATATAAAATAACATCGCCATCGCCTAAGTAATGATGTCTCAAACAGGAAAAAGGTATTAATTGATGGAGTTTGTTCAAGCTTTTATTTTGGGTATTGTTCAGGGGATTACAGAGTTTTTACCAATCAGCAGCACTGCACATCTTCTGATTGTGACAAAAATATTTGGCTGGAAAGAACTAGGTTCTAAAGATTTTGTCGATGCAATTCAATTTGGCAGCGTTATCGCAATTGTGGGCTATTTTTGGTCGCTGATTTATAGTATTGTCAAAGGTGGAATCGAAGCAATAAAAGACAAAGACTGGCAACGTGAAGAGTGGAAAATTCTTGTCGGTATTGTAGTAGGAACAATACCTGCCTTATTTTTCGGTTTTCTTTTTAAAGACGTTATACCAGAAAGTGCATTAATTATTGCCATCATGTCAATCATTATGGCACTTATACTAGCTTTGGCAGAAAAAATTGGCACTCGCAAGCGAGATTTTGATTCATTGCAGATTCGGGATGGTATTTTAGTGGGATTGGGACAAACACTTGCTTTGATTCCGGGTGTTTCTCGTTCTGGCTCGACGTTGACAACTGGTTTATTTTTAGGATTACAACGTGATACGGCGGCGAAATTCTCATTTTTGTTAGGGTTTCCAACTCTTACCATTGCAACGCTGTATAAGAGTTTGAAAATCTTCAAATTATTTCAAGCCCACCAATTGCCAGATAATATTGTTGGACTGTTGATTGTAGGGATTATTTCAACCTTGATTTTTTCTTACCTATCAATTGCATTCTTAATCAAATACTTAGCAACCAAAAACACTTTAGTTTTCGTTTGGTATAGATTAGCATTCGGCAGTGCTATTTTAACTGCGATCGCAGCAGGATGGAAAGGATAATTACATAATAGTCATTAGTCATTGGTCATTAGTCATTAGTGAAGAAGCAAATGACTAATGCCCCATGTCCAATGTCCAATCCCCAATGCCCTATACTCAATGACTAGCATTAATCCTGCCCGAATTACCAAGGTTCTTCCAGACTCAATAGCCGCAGAGATTGGCTTTGAAGCTGGGGATGCGATCGTTGCTATCAATGGTACACGTCCCCGTGATTTAATTGATTATCAGTTTTTGTGTGCTGATGAAGTTTTGGAATTAGAAGTTTTAGACGCGACTGGTAAAACTCATAGCCTAGAAATTGAAAAAGATTACGATCAAGACTTGGGGCTAGAATTTGAAACCGCCCTATTTGATGGCTTAATTCAGTGCAACAATCGCTGTCCATTTTGCTTTATCGATCAACAGCCACCAGGTAAGCGCACCAGCTTGTATTTAAAAGATGACGATTACCGTCTGAGCTTTTTGTACGGTTCTTATCTTACCCTAACCAATTTATCAGAAAGAGAATGGCAACGGATTGAGCAAATGCGCTTGTCTCCGTTGTATGTTTCTGTTCATGCTACCGAAGCCCAAGTCAGAATTAGACTGCTAAAAAATCCGCGTGCGGGACAAATCTTGGAACAACTCAAGTGGTTTCAAGAAAGGCGACTACAAATTCATGCTCAAGTAGTTGTTTGTCCTGGTATAAATGATGGCAAACATCTGGAACAAACTCTCAAAGATTTAGCGTCCTTTCATACTGGTGAAGTGCCTGCGGTGGCATCGGTGGCAGTTGTTCCAGTTGGGTTGACACGGTTTCGGCCTCCAGAAGACGAACTCATACCCGTTACTAGGGAAAAAGCAAAAGAAGTGATTTCCCAAGTGCAAATCCTCTCGCGGCAATTTCGCCAAAAATTCGATTCTAGCCTTGTTTGGTTAGCCGATGAGTGGTTTTTAATTGCAGGTGAGGAATTACCCAGCGAATCGGAATATGAAGAATATCCCCAAATTGATAACGGAGTTGGTTCGATTCAATTATTTATCAAGCAATTTGCTACCGTTGCAGCAGATTTACTACCGCCAAAAGTATATCCTCAAAGAAAGTTCACTTGGATAGTAGGCAACGCCGTAGAAAAAGCATTTCAACCCATTTTGAAACGCTTAAATTCTGTTGAGGGTTTAGAAGTAAATATGCGTGCTTTATCTAGTGATTATTGGGGACAAACTATCAGCGTAACCGGATTACTAACTGGTCATGATTTGCTTTTAAATCTCGAAGGGCAAGATTTAGGTGATGCTATTCTGCTACCGAATGTCATGTTAAAAAATGGGGAACTAGTGTTTTTAGATGATATGAGTATTGAAGAATTAGCTGGGAAACTAAATACAAAAGTTTTCCCGGTAGCAGGAGTTGAAGATTTAATTAAAACATGTATTTTGAATATTGCTCAAGTTTAGTTGTCAAAGATCAGTTGTTTTTCGGAGGTAATTTATTGTTAAGCTAGATGATAAATAAGAAGCAATGTGTTAATAATTAATTCGCTGAGGAGTCAGGAGTGAAGAATCAGGACAAATATCATAAAAAGGCAAATTCACAAATAAAAAAAGCCGGATTCTTCATTTTAATTTTTAACTTTTTAATTTTAAATAGTTTTAGTATTTTGCCAGTAACGGCGGCGACTGAAGAACCTGTATTGAGCGTAGTGTATGGGCAAGAAAATACAAATCAATGGAGAGGAATAACTGACCGCTTACAGACAATAGGGGTGAAATATTGTGTAATTCCCCTAGCTGATGTAAAGAGTGGGGCAGATTGGGGCGATCGCGGGGTATTATTTTTGCCAAATGTCGAGACATTAACGCCAACCCAAGCGATCGCTCTGGAAGAATGGATGAGTAAGGGAGGGCGTTTGATAGCAAGTGGCCCTGTAGGTAGTCTGTCAGCGCCGGGAGTCCGTCAGTTATTGCGATCGCTTTTAGGAGGTTATTGGGGATTCAGCCTCAGTGAGACAGAACAAATTAAACCCACAAAAACCAATATTCCAGAATGGGCAAATCAAACTGAACTCTTTGGCAAAGTGCGCGGCGGCGTTATGATTCCTAATGATATGGGCAGTGAATCTGCTGCCGTTTGGAATTCTAAAGATAATCCAGCCGCAGTATTAACAACTGAGCGTTCCACCCTTTTAGGCTGGCGCTGGGGAACAGACACAGCAACAGCCGCCGCCTTAGATAATGCCTGGTTAAAAGCTGCTCTCAATCACTATTTGACAGCGCCACCACCATCGAATCGTATGAAAAAAGTAGCAGGAGGTTCTCCAAACTGCTCAACAACAGTGGCGGCTATGCCCAGGGGGCAGGGGGAAACAATTCAAAATTCAAAATTCAAAATTCAAAATTACTCCCCCTCATCCCCCTCATCCCCTCCTCCTAAAACTGCCACTGCTCCCATACCTAAACCGCTTCCTACAATCAAACCTCCAAGTTCTCAAGAGGCTATTGACCAATTAGAACAAGCGGTGCGTCTGGATGTTGCGCCCAACTCCAATGAGCCGATTGACAACAACCAAGCGATCGCTCTCCAGCAAGAACTACAAAATCTCATAGGTCGGGTGGAAAGCGCTAATTTAGCAGTGTCAGCCGATGCCGCTAATGTGGGTGAAGTAATATCTTCAGATAAGCAGTCCTCTACCCATCTGGATACCTACACTCCCCAATCTGTCAAGGAGCAGCCGATGCAATTGGCCTCAACAAAACTGGGGGCGCTAGGTATGAGTAAAGAGCAAGCCCTAGCACAGGTAAGGGTAATTGTCAAAAACTTACCCCTATTGATTGCCCAAAAAAACTATGCTCTGGCTCGTCAGCAGTGGCTGACCGCTAAAACGATTTTGTGGCAGCAGTTTCCTGTTAATCAAAGACTAGCTCAACCAGAAATTCGGGCAGTTTGGTTAGATCGGGGGACGATTGTTCGGGCTGGTAGCAAGGCGGGACTAGCCCAGATTTTTGATCGCCTAGCTCAAGCAGGGATTAATACTGTCTTTTTTGAAACTGTTAATGCTGGCTACACCATTTATCCGAGCCAAGTTGCAAAAGAGCAAAACCCATTAATTCGTGGGTGGGACCCACTGGCAGATGCAGTGAAATTAGCCCATGAGCGAGACATGGAATTACACGCTTGGGTTTGGACTTTTGCTGCTGGTAACCAACGTCACAATCAAATTCTCAACCTTAATCCTAATTATCCAGGCCCAGTGCTGGCGGCTCATCCCGATTGGGCAAACTACGATAATCTGGGCAACATGATTCCCGTTGGTCAAACTAAGCCATTCTTCGACCCAGCTAACCCCCAAGTGCGCGAGTATTTACTCAAGCTGTATGAGGAAATTGTTACTCGCTATAACGTTGATGGTCTACAGCTAGACTACATTCGCTACCCTTTCCAAGACCCATCAGCAGGTCGAACTTACGGCTATGGCAAAGCTGCAAGAGCGCAATTTCAGCAACTTACTGGTGTAGATCCAGTAAATATTTCCCCTAATCAAGCAGACTTATGGCAAAAGTGGACGACATTTCGCACCGAGCAAGTTAATAGCTTTGTCGCCCAATTATCACAGCAGTTGCGACAAAAGCGACCGAATTTGATTTTGTCAGTTGCAGTATTTCCAATGCCTGAACTAGAGCGGATTCAGAAAATTCAACAAGACTGGGAAAATTGGGCAAGGCGTGGGGATGTAGATTTAATTGTTCCCATGACTTATGCTCTGGATACTTCTGGCTTTCAACGACTGGCCCAACCCTGGATCGCATCTAAACAATTGGGATCTACCTTGTTGATACCGGGAATTCGCTTACTTTCTTTACCAACAATTGGCGCATTCGATCAACTCCAGTTGGTAAGAGATTTGCCAGTTAGTGGTTATGCACTCTTTGCCGCAGAGAATTTTAACAACGATCTACAAAAACTCTTTAGTAACACCCAAGGTAGGGTTCAATCGACAACATCCACTAAAACTGAACCTATTCCTCAGCGCCAGCCTTTTCAAACAGTTGCCATTCGTTACACCGCGCTGCAACGGGAATGGAAATTTGTTTTTCAAAATGACCTACCACACAGACCGGCTCAGACAATATCAGATTTTAACAACCAGGCAGAAGTTCTAGGCAGTGCTTTAAATCAGCTTGCCGCTTCCCCCAATCCTAGCAAGTTACTAGTGGCGAGAGCCTCTCTAACTCGGTTCCAGTCACAATTTCGAGTATTGATGAGCCAAGAGCTTAAGTCAAATTCCTATCAAGTCAAAGTTTGGGAAAATCGGCTTGTAACTATAGAAAGGCTTTTACGTTACGGCGAACGGCGCTTGCAGTTGCGTCCTTATCCTTAGGGAAAAGGCAGGGGAGGATGAGACAAAAATCAATTCAAAATTAAACAACTTCTGCCTCCTCTTTCCCAATACCCAATTTTCAACTAGCTAGATATCAGCTAGTTTGTAATTCTTAACACACTTTTTGTATTATTTATGAACTAAATATTACTACTTGTTTGGTGTCGAAATATTGAAAAATACTTAATTAAGAAGCTTTAAATAACTATTTTTAATAATAGCTATCGTACAAATATATGCAAGCCTTACCTCAGCTTCTAAGGCTACAAAGCTTAGAGTCAATAATTGACCCTTTGCTGTGGATACTTGTGCCGGAAACAGCACTATTGAATGCGATCGCACTGATTGAAGCAGGAAGCAAGAATGTCTTCGTTTTTTCATCTTTGCAGGTAGCAGAGTGGTTAACAAAGCATGATAGGATAATGCTTGTAGCTTCAGAAACTAGATTGAAAACAGCCAAGATTTTTGAAGTTATGATACCTTGGTGATGACATTAAACGTGTCATGCTTGTTATAAATAGTCTCAATGATATTACTGATTACCAGCAGTTGGATCTACGCTAGTTGCAGATAACCAAGGTCATATTGTGATTTTCATCATGGCTAAAAGTCTCTGTCAAGAACTACCAGAAAAGACGTGAGAGTGAAAAACGATTTCGCCCCATCTTCAACAGTTCCTTCCAATTTATCGGGTTGCTGATAACAGAGGGTATCGTGCTAGAAGTTAAGCAAACAGCACTCCACTTGGGATAACTACAGCCACAATATGTAAGTAGGTCGGCGAGAAAAAACCAAACTATGTAACGAAAAGTAAAATCTCTGTATTTGGCTCTTAGTTGCGCTTTAGCGCTAAAGCGCAACTACAAACCAGTGATGATTATTTGCGCTGACTTACTTAGTTGAGCATCCATATTCGGAAATATGGTAGACGCTACTTGTCAACCAAGAACATCTGCAATATTTACTCTCGTCCAGCCCAGCAGTAATTTACACCTATAAGAGTTATGCAGATGCTACTACATTTATTAGAGATTTTGCCGCTATCACAGACTATCAAGTGCGGGAAGTGCTTAAAAAAATTAGCATTTGGGCTAGTAAACTCCATTGGTTGTTGTAATCTTTTTCTCGCACCATTAATATCGGCAATATACTAGGCATTGGATTAGAAATGAAAATTTTAAAAATTTGATATATCGCTATCAAGGTAAAATATTTAACCCAATCTCTGGGGGGGATTGTACAAAACTTTTTGCCGTTTTATCATAAAAAAAATATAAATTGAGGTAATTTATGCCCAAAATTTTAATAATAGAAGATGAAGAAGCAGTTCGGGAAAATATATTGGATCTGTTAGAAGCTGAGGATTTTGAAACTATTGGTGCGGCTAATGGCAGAATCGGGCTACATTTGGCTATTTCCGAAGTTCCCGATTTAATTCTCTGTGATATGATGATGCCACAACTTGACGGTTATGGCGTACTAACAGCGTTACGTCAAGAACCATCAACGGCAACAATTCCCTTTATTTTTCTTACGGCTAAATCTGCCAAATCTGACTTTCGCCAAGGTATGAATATGGGCGCTGATGACTATATAACTAAGCCTTTTACTCGTGCTGAGTTATTAAGTGCCATCATCAACAGATTGGAAAAACACGCTACTTTAAAAAAGTATTTATCTGCTCAGACTGTAATTAATAAACTGTCTCCAAAGATGCAGATATTAGAAATTAGCTTACACAGGGCTATCAAACAACATAATTTTGAAGAATTTGAAATTTATTATCAACCAATAGTCGATATTGGTTCTGGAAAAATCGTAGCAGCTGAAAGTTTATTACGCTGGCAGAGCCAGGATATTGGATTGATTTACCCAACAGAATTTATTCCGTTAGCAGAGTCTACAGGCTTAATTGTTCCACTGGGAAAATGGGTATTAAAAAGCGTCTGTCAACAAATAAAAATATGGCGTAATTTTGGAATTTCTCCCCTAATTATTGCTGTCAATTTATCAGTAATTGAATTTAGCCAACCAGGTTTTATTGAAAAAGTAGTCAAATTTATAAATAGTAATGGTTTGGAACCACATTACTTAGAGATAGAACTCACTGAAAGTATGATTATGCAAGATGTAAATAGTGCGATCGCTACTATGAACAAATTGCAAGCGTTGGGTATAAAAATTGCGATCGATGATTTTGGTACGGGCTACTCTTCTTTAATTTATCTGAAAAACTTACCAATTAACACATTAAAAATCGACCGTTATTTTATCCATAATGTTGCAACTGATCCCCAGAAATCAGCCATTACTAAGGCATTAATTCAAATGGCTCACAATCTGAATTTAGATGTAGTTGCTGAAGGTGTAGAGACGGAAGCAGAACTGGATTTTTTACGCCAACACAATTGTAATTCTATGCAAGGCTTTCTATTTAGTCGTCCATTGCCAGGAGCAGAATTTGAAAAATTTTTATTGACTAATAAATGCTTATATGTATGAATATTGGGGAATGGGGATTAGGTATTAGAGGAGTAACTCAGAAAAATCGGACTTTAGACTGGCGACAATTATTAAGTCTCAAGTCTAAAGTAAGAAAATTGTGTCATAGTGTCTACTGCCATGAAAGTCTTTGCGCGTATCTTGCTGCCAGTTTTTTTACTGACCTTGGTAGCAGGCTGTAACCAGACTCGCGCTTCCTCAGATAATCCCACACCACAAACACCTGTACCTTCTGCTCAACTGACACAGAATCCTACACAGCCAAAAAATATTGTCAGAACTGAAGCATTTTTACCCACGCGCATCCGTATCAATCTGAAGAATTTACCAGCACCCTTCGCAACAGAAAGTGCCTCTAAGCGACCTGAGATTGTGCCAATTGGGCAAAATCCAGTGCTACACGTACCACGAGGCTTTAAAGTTAACGTCTTTGCAGAAGGTTTAGATGCCCCACGCTGGCTAGCTTTAACTCCTAGCGGTGATATCTTGGTGACTGAAACCGCACAAAACCGCATTCGTCTGTTACGTGACAGCAACGGTGACGGTATAGCCGACGTTCGAGAAACCTTTGCTAGTAGGGACAACGGACTCAATAGACCCTTTGGTATGGCTTTTACAGGTAATTCCTTTTTTCTGGGTAACACAGATGCTGTAATACGTTTTCCCTATAGGAAAGGTCAAAAGAAAATTATAGATAAGGGAGAAAAGATCGCCGACTTACCTGCTCAAGGTTATAACAACCATTGGACACGCAATGTTGTTGTCTCGCCCGATCGCAATAAATTATATGTTTCAGTTGGTTCAGGAACTAATGTAGATGAAGAACCCCTACCACGGGCTTCGATACAGGTGATGAATTTGGATGGTTCCCAGCAGCAAACTTTTGCTTCTGGCTTACGTAATCCTGTTGGTTTAGACTTTCATCCTGTAACTAAGGAACTTTACGCCACTGTCAACGAACGCGATGGAATCGGTGATGACTTGGTTCCAGATTATCTGACACGCATTAAACAGGGGGCATTTTACGGTTGGCCTTATGCTTATCTGACACCAAGCAACCTAGATCCGCGCCAAAAGACGGAAGGTAAAAGTAAACGCCCCGACTTAGCAGCCCGGACTCAAACGCCAGATGTGCTGTTCCAGGCGCACTCAGCAGCATTGGGTTTGCAGTTTTATCATGGCAAAACGTTTCCAGAAAAATACCGAAACGGTGCTTTTGTTGCTTTTCGTGGTTCTTGGAACCGCGATCGCGGCACTGGTTATAAAATTGTGTTTGTTCCCTTCGATGCTAAAGGGCGATCGCTTGGCTATTACGAAGACTTTCTCACAGGATTTTTGCTAAATCCTTCTGTACCAACCACTTGGGGACGACCTGTAGGTTTACTCGTGTTACCAGATGGTAGTCTACTAGTAACAGAAGAAGCCAATAATCGGATTTATCGGATTCAGTATACGGGGGGTTAAGCAATTGGTACATTCAAACATTTAAAAATTCACGGATAGGATCTGTTGCCTAGAGTAAAGTTAGAGCAGTTGTCATCAATAGAAATGTTGTGGCTGCATCTGGCTATGCAGGTTTATCCTATTTAAGGTAAATTACTTAAAAATACTAATATTCATCTAGTTGAGAAATTCATTATGACTCCCAATGAAAATAATACTCAGTCAAATATCAACGAATTATCTCCACATTCAGGTACACGATACTGGGGTGAAGTAGAGGTGATCGAGGAGGGAGAAACCTATAGAATTAGTCGTGTTGAAATTAAGCCCAGGCACGGAATTAAACCACAAATCCATTATCATCGCAATGAACATTGGGTTGTAGTCTCAGGTGTAGCTAAGGTAACTTGTGGCGATGCGGAAATATTACTGAATCGAAACGAATCAACTTATGTTCCCGCAGCAACATTACATAAAGTAGAAAATCCTGGGCATATTCCGCTAGTTATTTTGGAAATTCAAAATGGTGAATATTTAGGTGAGGATGATACTGAGCGTCCTTATGACTTAAATTTGGTCAAAGCTGTAACTGAAGCTCAGTAAGGTCTAGCGATGAGGGGAGGAAGAATTTTAGAGTTTGGATTTTGGATTTTGGATTAAATTTCAATCTAAAATCCAAAATCTAAAATCCAAAATTGAATCGCCCAAATAAATCAAAACCACCCTTCTTGTTCTAAGGTTTCAATCAGCTGCAAGCCACGCGGATCACCCACTCCTAAGAGTGATGCTTTGGCATCTTCCCGGACTCCTAAATCTTGGTCTTCAGCAAAGGCTTGAATTAGGGCATCGATCGCTGTGGCATAAACTACATTAGAAGGGAGTTCGCGGCACAGTTGACCAATTGCCCAAGCACTGTTACTGCGTACTGCTGCTACGGGATCTTTGACTAAGGCTTCAATTAATGGCGGTATTGCCCCTATAACTGCTTCATAACTCACTTCTGCCATTTGTGCTAAGGCGCTAGCAGCCCACAAACGCACTGCGGAAATGTCAGTTCTGAGGGCATCTGCTAGGGGCGGTAAAGAACGGCGATCGCGACAGTTTCCTAAAGCCCAGACAACGCCTTTACGCACATAGCCGTTCCAATCACTGTTTAGTTGAGCAATTAACGGACTCACTGCCTCTGAACTAGGATTGCGTCCAAGTCCATAAGCTGCACTCACCCGCACTAAGGGACAGGTATCACTTAAGAGCCGAATCAGATGGGGAGTAGCACGCGCATCTTCTATATCACAAAAAGCACGCGCCGCTAACATTCTTTGCTGGGCCTGGGGATTTTCCAGCAGGGCTAGCATCACTTCTGGATCTGGCTTTGCCACCACTGATTCGGCAGTTAGCGGCTCTATTTTATCTAGGGGGCTTTCTAGCTCCTCCTCAATATCGAGTAGGCTTAGATCGTCTTCGTCATACATAATTTCCTTTCAATCCCTTTTCGGGATTAACACATAATCCCCCACGCCAATAAGTTAAAGCTTTATAAGTATTAGTTGCGTAATTATACACTTTTCTTTCTCCTCGTTGAGTTTTATCCAAACGAGAAACGCCATAAATCAGACGCTTAAGTATGTTACTGCTATCCTATAGTTTATTTTTCTGCACTCAGAAATTTTACCATCCACAGGGATTGGGTTTGATATCCTAACTGATTGTAAAGATTTAATGCGGGTTTGTTGGATTGAAACACTTGCAATCCAATCTGGCGATCGCCTCTTTGAATAGCCCAATTTTCCACATATCGCATCAAGGCTGTACCAATACCCCGTCGCCGATGTTCTGGTAGAACGTAGAGGATAAAAATGTGAGCATGACGATTACCCTGCACTTGATCTATGGCATTACCCACCCAAAGGCAGGCTATAGGGCATGGGGCATTGCTTATTCTTCTTATCTCGCTCATCTCCCTCATGTCCCCCTGCTCACTGCTCTCTTGCTCCCCCTCCTCTTCTACCCACCACAAGGGCGTATCGCTAGAAAAGTATTGCTTAACTGTTTGCTCTAGGTGGGAAAAATCCTCATTGGGAAAGAGATCCTGGTAAGTTCGATGCATGAATTTAAGCAGCAGCGATCGCTCCAAAGTCGAGCCACGGCGAATAATATATCCAGGTAGTAGTTGCTCAGACACCTAAAATAATTCGTAATTCGTAATTCGTAATTCGTCAATTTTGTTTTTTAATGAAGAGAAGTTTGTGGGGACGGTTTCCGACTCGCATTACTTCGGGGGATTTGAAGCCCAATACAAAACTTGCCTCTTTATTGAACCGGGGGAATTAAACCCGCAAACAGCAGTTAAATACGTTTGTTGACTTAGCTAGCTGAGTTATGTGCTGCTGGTGGTAAATCACTTGGATTAGGTTGAAAACTTACCCCCACCTCTTCAATTGGTGCGGGTGCTGCCATATCCGAGGGTAAAAAGATCCGGGCGCTGACTGCCACTAGGGCAAATAAAAATACTAATACTGCAAGCAGTGGGGCGATGTATTGACGAAAAATAGCCATATTTTAATTGCAAGAAGCTAGGAACTTTTATGAGAACCTAGCTGAAGATTTGTGAAGTATTCTTGATTTATTTTAGCAATTTTCTGTACACGGGAATTGGGGAATGGGGCATTGTTATTCTTCTCCTGCTCCCCCACTCGCCACTCCCCACTCCCTGCTTCCCTACTATTGGCTAGAGCGCTCTAAGTCATCAAGGACTCTTTCGCAATACCAATTCTCCGGCATCCCAGGATAAGTCTCCTTTGCTTGTTCAATTAACCGTTCGGCAGCCGCAGTGTCACCGGATAATTTAGCGATTAGCCTGTTTTTGAGATAGCTATCAGATCCACCATCGTCTACCTGGTTAGGTATCCCTTGATTTATAGTTGATGGTCGGGACTGATTTCTCCGCAACTGCCAAAATAAAACGTAATAAAGTGTACCAAAAATTAAAATTAGGCTGAGTGTTCCGAAAAAAGTTAGGAGGTTAAATGCTAGAAATCCTAAAACTAATTGCGAGAGAACATATCCAAGTAATAAACCAGTGAGTAAGAGAATAAATGTGCCGACAGCAATAACTACTTGATTCCCCATATATCCTCTTCTTAGTCGTCTAATCCTGGTCTGGATAATACTACCACTGGCTTTGGATTCCAAGGGGCAAAGAATGGCAATAATAATAATCCTGGCAAAGCAGCTATTGCTGTCAGTAAAAAGAATGTAGACCAACCGGTGCTTTGTGCCAATGTACCTGCTGGAGCCGTGAGAATATCTCTACTAAAAGCCTGTAAACTCGAAAGTAAGGCGTACTGGGTAGCTGAAAAGCTTTGATTACAAAGACTCATCAAAAATGCTACAAAAGCAGCTGTTTCTAGACCAGCACAGAATTGTTCTATATTAACGGCAGCTAACATGAGATAGAAGTTTTTACCAACTACTGCCAAGGCAAAGAAAGCCAAGTTGCCGACGGCTTGCATTATGGCAAATATCCAGAGGGCGCGATTAACACCAATTTTGGTCATTATTGCTCCTGCTGCCAAGGTGCCAATAATGGTAGCGAAAATTCCCAATGCACCAGGAAATGCGATGTCGCTTTGAGTGAAATGTAAGCCTTTATCTAACAAAAATGGGGTGGATACATTCTTGAGTAAAGAATCTCCTAACTTGTAAATGACAATAAATATCAAGATTAAAAGTGCTTGTAGCCAGCCATGACGCTGGAAAAATTCAATGAAGGGTAATTTGACGGCGGCTCCTAAAGTCTGAGGCGGGCGATCGCGCAGGACTGGTTCTGGTGCAAAAATAGAACTTATCACGCCTACGACCATCAATAGTGACATCAACAAGTAAACTGCTTGCCAAGGCATTCTGTCTGCTAAAAATAAGGTGACGTAACCGGTTACCAAAATGGCAATGCGATAACCCAATAAGTAAATAGATGCTCCTGCACCTCTTTCTTCTGCTTCCACTACATCAGTGCGGTAAGCATCAACTAAAATGTCTTGGCTGGCGCTAAAAAAAGCAACGGCCACAGCAGCAATTATTAAAGGTTGTAGCCCCTGGGATGGGTGTTGTAGAGCCATTACAGCTATACTTAATAGTAATGCTACTTGTGTAATTACCAACCAACCTCGACGCCGCCCCAAAAAAGGCGGTACAAATCTATCTAGTAAAGGCGACCAGAGGAATTTTAAAGAATAGGGTAGCTTTACTAAACTAAAAGCGGCGATCGCTGCCAAGCCAATTCCTTCTTTGGTCAACCAGGCTTGTAATGTCTGACTAGTTAAATATAACGGCAACCCTGATGAAAAGCCAAGAAATAACAAAGCTCCCATCTTCGGGCTGCCAAAAATCCGCAGCAGGGATTTATTTACTTGCACAATCTTGAAAATTCCTTTTTATTTAATTGAATTGCAGTTATCTTGCCATAACTGCTGCCTAATTTCGTGTAAGTACATAAACCTGCTAAGATTTTCTTTTTTAGTTGGGGTGCGTTCAATAAACCTGAT
The DNA here is from genome assembly GCF_036916975.1 of Nostoc sp. GTDB lineage: Bacteria > Cyanobacteriota > Cyanobacteriia > Cyanobacteriales > Nostocaceae > Nostoc. The sequence continues at coordinate 101,691 of NZ_JBALFF010000056.1, read as the reverse complement.
GTCCCCTAATTTCTACCCCGTGTGTAGCAAGGCATTTTTCCCAACCTTCTCGCGTACCAATGTCGCTTTTTTGGTTCAGCAGCCCTAATTCCTGTTCTTGTTGGGTGAGTTTAGCAAATTCTTCGTAGCGTGGGTAGTTGCTGGTAACAAATGTTTCCTTACGGTGCAAAATGGGCGGATTTGCCCTGGTTGCATAGTCTCGATGAGTGACGAAGAGGGTTTTTAAATCAATACCGATGCTAACTTTTAACGCCGGATGGGGATCAGTGTCGAATTCCGGGTAAGACAGATAGGATATTTGCGGCTTATCTGTGTGATATTTGATTAATGTGGCTTCATCAACACGCCCAATGGTACGGCTAGCGCAACCTTCACAAATTCGTAGTACGGGGTCAAGTGCTGCTAGAGCCGAAACATGCACGTAAAGCGCACCGCGTGTATGTTTACCAATTTTGCTTTTTTCGCAAGCAGTTTGAATTACCCCAGGTTTACCCAAGCTGAAAAGTTTTTGGTCGGCTACAAGACACGCTTCCTCATAGCTACTAAAAAAGGCTTTGATATCGTGACGCATTTCTGGCGCTAACTTTTGCCATGCGGGGCGTTTATCGAAGTGGGTGAGGGCGAGGTAAACTTGGATATCTAGAGAACGACGGTAAGCGATCGCATCCCATTCTGCTTCGTCGGTAGCTTGCAAAACTACAGCGAAGGCGCGGCGAAAGTTACCAAATTCGCTCAGTAATTGCTGTTCATTTTCCAATTCACCTTTTACAGGTAGTCTACCGCGCTTGGTAAAAAAAGCCATGAGTGGTTGCAGCTGTTCTTGATAGTCTTCAAACCGCTTAGTGGGAATGCGGACTCGCGGTGTAGAAGTGCTAGAAAAGAAGCGGATAGCTTTGTAACTTTCTTTTTCGGCTTCATCTCGAAAAACAAAGTAAACGCCTAAAGCGATCGGTACTGCATCGACATTTAGTACTTGATCAATATAAGTTTTGAGTTCTTGTTGTTCGTAATATTTCTGAAAAGTATTACGGCGTGTCACAATCCCATCATTGTAAGCAAGTTGGGTTTTGCTGGGAGCGTTAATCAGTATTTGAGCCGCGACAATTAAAACTTTCCCTGTGAGTTCCCAAGCTTGGATAAGGCTTTGACGGCGTTCTTCTGGGTCTTCGATGACGTTGAGAACATAACCCAAATTGACCACATCGGCGGCGGTGCGTAGGACATCAGGGTAGTAGTAAGGGTCCCAGCCTGTACTGGTGTAGCCTAAGTTGCTTACTCGCCAAACATCACCACCGTAGCCGCAACCGTAGTCAAAAAAAGTGGTGTCTGGATTGAGGATTGCCCATTCTATTGCCAATCGTACAGGACGAGATAGATCAGTGCGAGCGATCGCGGCTCTGTGACGCTCGATTTCTAGCGCTTCAGGCATAAGAATAATTCGTAATTCGTAATTCGTAATTCGTAATTTAAGACACTTGTTACCTAATATTCTTTCAAGGTTTAATAGCCAGTTCAATTAAATCTTCAACTTTCTTGATATTTGGATCACCTGCTAAGTAGCCTATACCGCGATGTAAATGTAAGCGGAATTGGGTAGCTAGGGTTTCTTTGTCGGTGGGATATCCGTCATTGTGACAGCGTTGTTTGAGGGCGAGGAGGAGTATATCGGACATTTCGCCGCCAAAGACGCGCCAAGTCATTTCAACGTTACTATCCTGGGGAATGGGGACGGGGGAGGGTGCGGTTGCTTCTGCGAGGGAACGACAAAACGCCCAACGGCATAAGATATTCCATTGGTCAATTTTGGTGCTGCGCTTAAGTTTGGTAAGTTGCTCTTTGGCTGTTTGGGAAAGTTTAATTCTTTCGATTGGCGATTCCATAATAATTCGTTAATAATGAATTTTACTAAAAATTTATAACACTAAAACTGGTCGTGTTCCTGCTTGTTCTCGTCCTTGCACTTGATTAAGATTGATCAAATAAATTTGTCCTCTCTCAATGCTCACAATTTTTCTAACCCATCCATTTCTGTAATAGTAAATTCGTTATTTGTGGAGGTAATTTCTGTTTGTATATCTACATCAAGAGCCATTGCAGCTAGTTGTTGATTCATATATTTAATATCAGTAAATTTATTTTATATGTGCTTTTTTCCTTGCACTTGTTTTGCGATACGTTCTAATAACCATTCTAATTCTTCTAATGATAAAACACGTAGGTCATGCTCTATTTTTAGTAGATGTGGTGAGTTCATAATTTTTTATCTACTTTCCAAAGATCGTGATATATATTGTAAATATATTTTTTATCCGATATCCACTACCAAAAATATTGATTTTCTAGCACTGTAGTTTGGCGGGTGGCGGAGTCGTATTTGAGCAGATATTCACGAGCGATCGCTTCATTTTCTCTCAATGTTTCAACTTCTTTTTTACCAATCTCAGTATCAGTAGATAACAAAATTACTTGGTGGCTGGCGGATGGGAAGTAACGCTCAACTAAGTTACTGCGGTGGGAGGAGTCTAGTCTACCGAGTGGCGTATCGATCGCAACTGGTAGGCGGTGTCCAGAGACTTTAGCTAAACCCCAGAGAAAGGCGATCGCAAGTAGTTGTTTTTCGCCAGCCGACAAGCGATGTTTCGGAACTGGTTTACCGTCAAAATCATAAAGAGATAGGCTAAAAGTTTTAGTATCAATGCCAATACGAAACACTAAATCAGATTTGTGCAGCAAATAAAGGAAACAATTTTTTACTTCTTCTTCTAATTTATTAAGTTTTCTGAGAGTTAATTTTTCTCGAAAAATCTTGAGGGTTTCTTGAACTTTAGCTGCTGCACTAATGATATGTTCTCTATTTTTGCTATCAATATTTTTTTCTGTATATTCTTTTAATTCTTTTTTGGTTTTTTCAATAGCATCTGCTAATTCTGTTAAATTGCGCCGTGTAGTTTCATAATTAGCTTTAGCTTGAGCCACCTGATTCTGTGCTTCTTCCACAGCATCACGCAGCTTTTGATAGGCTTCTGGTTCTGCTGATGTCTGAACTTGTCTTGCTAAAACAATAAGTTCTTCTTCTAGACTTGCCAAATTAGATAATTGTTTTCTTGCAGAAATTTGAGCATTTTCTAAATGATATTTTACATTATCTAATTGGCTCAAACTTTCCTCATCAGCTAATAGCCAAGGCGCTTTTGATTGAGAATAACCTGTATATAAATTATCAGCATCTTCAGCTAAAAAAGATTGAATTTTGTCAACGTTTTCGGAAGCGATCGCTAATTCATTAAGCCATTGAAGTAAACGTTTATCTCGCTCAAGCAAAACATCTCTAGCCAACTGTACCTGTTGATAGCGAAATTCCTTTACCCCCTGTGCTTGTACTTGACTCAGTAAATTAGGAATTAACGCCAATGGTAAAATATCAGTAGCTAATTCAGACAATGACTGTCTAATATTCTCTAATGCGGTATTTTTTTCTTTTTGTCGTTCTTCTAGCTGATTGCGTTCTGCGGCAATTTTACCACCTTCAGAAACGAATTTATCTAAACTTTCTCGCCGTCTTATTTCTAACTGTTCAATTTGGTTTTGAAAGGTTACTAATTTTTCTTCTATAACTTGATAATCTTCTTGCTGTTGGATTAATCTTTCTTCAATTTGTTCTATATTAGCTAAATCTTTAGTATCAGCATTCTCTTTCCGTTTGCGGTTAACCAAAATCTCTAAATCAACTGCTAATTTATCAGCCAACTCTAAGCCTAAAAGTCCGCGAATTGCTTCAATAACAATTTGTGGCGGTGTTTCTTGTTCTGCAAGTTCTTTAACTTGTTCCCCATCAAAGAGAAATAAATTAGAAATTCCTAATGGGAGAAGATTTTCTATATAGTCGTCCCAGATATTTACCAAAGAATCAACAGGCCAGGTATCATCATCACCTAAAATACCTAGTGCATCTTTACCATCTTTAGGGTTTTTTTCCCAAGTTCTGACAATCCGATATTTTATTGGCTTATCGTCTTCAATGTGTTCAAAAAGTAATTCAACCCGGGTTTTTTCAGTTGGGTTAGCTTTACTATTAACGCATTGATTTAAAAAATCAACATAACTCAAATTACCACGAGTAGAGCATTGGGCGCGTTGTCCGTATAGAGCAAGGCGTATAGCATCCATGAGAGTGGTTTTTCCGCCACCATTCATCCCACCTAATAGAATAATTGGACGGGGATTTTCTTCACTTCTGGGATCAAGATTGATTACTTGTCTCCCAGCGTAGGGGCCAAAGTTTTGTAGAACGAGTTCAAGAAATATCATTGTGATTTAAGCGAATATTAAATAACATTTGCGGCGAATAGAATTCGCGGCTACACAGGCGAAGAATCAAATATGGGGCGAATGGAATTCACGGCTACACAGGCGAAGTCCGCCTCCGCGGACTAATATGAAATTAAGAGTATTTAACCCACGAAGGTGGGTTTTGTTTGTGTAGCCGCGATTTCTAATCGCCCGGTAATTCCCACAGAGAAATAATAGATTTGTGTTCATGGTGAGTAGCCTGATTCCTTATATAATTAGCAACATTATCAATTGCATCATGACTTACTGTAAAAGCAGCATAGCTACCTTGCCATTTGAAAAAATCACCTGGTTTGACTTCATGAGTTATGAAGTGGGAGGAACTACCTTTAATCTGCTTAATTAATTCAGATACACTAATAGTTACTGGAAAACATATTAGTAGATGAACATGATCTTCAATACCACCAACTGCAATTACAGTGCATTTTAACTTTTCACATTCTTTAATAATTACTGCATAAGCTAACTTCTGAATATCCGGTGTAATTAGAGGTAATCTATCCCAAGTAGCCCAAACGTAATGTAAATATAACTGCGTGAAATTTGCTCTCATTGTTCTTAAACCTGCCTTCGCATAGCGTTTCGTATAAAAGCGAAATTGGCGGTTATAAACCGCGTCTACACAAACAAAGTCCACCTCCGTGGACTAAGAAAAAATCAAGTGTTTTAACCTGCGGAGGCAGGTTTTGTCTGTGTAGCCGCGATTTCCAATCGCCCGGTAATTCCCTACACAGACTATTTTTTAAATTTCATGTTTCCCCAAGTGTTTGTGTCAGCATCAGATTTTGTAAGATTTGTTGCCTCAACTTGTGCATCGGGTGTAGCAAAATCTGCTAAAGTTAGCTGCTTGACCTTTTCAATATCCCCTTCTTCAACTGCTGTTTTCAAATCCCGTTTTAAATGAGCATTTTTAACTGCTTCATCTTTAGAACGCGAACTTGTAGCAAAGCATTTTTCAAGGGTGTCGTAGATTCCCACACGACGGGACATTTTACGAAATTGCCGTTCTGTATCTAAAAGTTTCGCCATGAGTTCCAAGTGCATCGCGTCACATTCACAAATTTCTTCTAATACTATCCATTCATCACGACCTAGTAAACTATAGTCAGCACCAGGACGCGGGTCTTGAAATTCTTCGCCAGTCACTTCTTGATAAATCCGGGGTAAACTATCATCAAATTCGTGTTTGTCTTCTAGCCAAATGCGGCGAATTTCGCTCATTTCTTCGAGAGTAATTAGGGTGATGTCGCGCATATTTTCTGGTGCTGTACGACGGGTTTTGGTTTGCGCTTCTAATAATCGTCTGAGCCAATGTTCCCGCCAATATTTGGTATAAGGGCCAGGTATTGGTACAACACTTTTTTCCCCATCTTTCTCGCGCTCAAATAGTTGGACATCTCCCCAAATTCTTCTAAAGTCTCTTTTGTCCCAGTCTTCTTTAATGTCTAATTCATTGCGAATATCCAATAGAGGCTGCATCCATTCTTTCTCTTCATCATTTTGAATCATTGCCTCCATTGATTTATCCTTACTCACCAATGTACAAACCCAACAGCCAAATCGGGAATCACCACAGCTAGGAGTAGAAGTATCAACAACTAGTGGACATTCATTATCTGCTGTTGCACCTCGATACATAGTGAATAATTCTTTATTGCTTTGTCCCCAAGGATTATCCCACTGATTCAAGTATATCCAGACATCGTTATTACTCCAATCTTCAATGGGGGTATAGATTAAGGAGTTGGGTAGGCTGGCATTAGGACTCAGGCGATCTCGTACTCTATCAGCCTGATGCTTTTTCATTGTTGCAGCACGTTTGGAACTCTCCGCCTTGCGAGTCCCCAATACAAGAATTGTTTCACCGTTAGCTCTAACTATTTCACGGATGAATTGATTAGCGGGATTAATTTTTAAGCGTGGTGTACACCAGCGAAACTGGTTACGGGGTGCTGGATATCCCTTACCAATAAGATTTACCCAAAATGTATCTTCAATTACTGGTTGTAGTAAATGTGGTTCAATTGGCATCCCATGTTTTTTAGCCGCTACCTTAAGATTCTCTAAGGATTTGCGAACCCAAGCAGACACTACAGGATTTTCTACCTTCGTATCTGTTGTAATTACATAGACTGTTTTAGTTCTTTTTTCTGGAGCAAGAGCAGCGATCGCATTCCATACAAGCTGCAATACTGTACTAGAGTCTTTTCCCCAAGACACGCCCAAAACCCAAGGTATCTCATCTAAACAATACAATTCTTGAATTTCAGTGGTGAGAACTTGAATATAGTCTACTAACTCTGCTACAGTACGTGCTTGCTGAACTTTATTTTCTGGTTGTTGTGCTGTAGTCATTTCTCCTTCTCTCTGGAAACACTGGCGTAATATTCGGGTGAATCGGGTGAATAGAATTCGCGGCTACACATACTTGTGTTGAGCGGAGTCGAAATACAAAACCCACCGACCTGAGTCGAATAAATAATATCCGGGCGAATAGAATTCGCGGCTACACAGACAAAACCCACCTGCGTGGGTTTAAGAAAAGTTTTTAAAAACTTTACTACTTATATCCAAATTTTTGGATAATTAAACTACATAATCTTATTCTGTTTTTAAAATTTAACATGAAAGATAGTGCATCTGACGCAACTGCTGACATCGCTAGAGAGTATCTGGAACGGGAAGACAAGGAAAAACAGGTATTAGCTTTACTCCTGGAGAAGTTTTTAGGGAGAAAAGATCAGATTCTCGTTCAAAAAACCGAGATGGGTGGTACTGAAGCTTATGTTAGCTCTGTTACACTGGAATGGTTTGCAGGTCGGGTTCACTTCGCCTCTGGCTTGCCTCTGTTTCAGAAAAAGTATAATTCTGAGACTGATAATGTCGAGATTGACGCGGATAGTATTGATGAAATTCAGCAGCGTCCCCTTGATTGGTCTCGTCAAGCGCCGCTAGTGCAGTATTTAGCGGCTCGACAAAATCACAAATTTCCGGCGGTGCTGGTGGTAATTAATCAACCGTGGGTAGATAATCCTAAAGCTGCTGAGTGGGATAGTGAAGGACGCGCCACCAAGTCTACAACTGATTTTATCCCCCTAGATAAAGACGGTAAAGTAGGTATGCTAAATATTTCTGAGGATGATGTAACCATTTATGCACTAGATGGTCAACACCGATTAATGGGAGTTCAGGGATTGATGGAGTTAATTAAAACTCGTAAACTCCAGCGCTATAAAAAAGATAAAGGTGTTGATGACAGTTTTATTACAGTCAATGATTTGATAGAAAAGTATCAAGTAGACCTTGCTTACTTGCAAAATTTGCCTAAAGAAAAAATCGGTATTGAGTTCATCTGTGCGGTAGCGGCTGGGGAAACTCGCACTCAGGCGAGGCGGAGGGTAAGATCGATTTTTGTTCATGTTAACCTAATGGCTGCACCCTTGACTAAAGGGCAACTAACACAGTTGAATGAAGATGATGGTTTTGCGATCGTTGCGAGAAAAATTGCAGTTACACATCCACTATTAGAACAACAACAAGATCGCAATCCTCGCGTTAATTGGAATAGTGCAACGGTAGCCTCTAATTCTACAGTTTTGACCACTTTGCAAGCTCTGCAAGATATGTCTGAGCGATATTTGGGGCAAAAGTTCCCTCACTGGAAACCCTTAGAGAAAGGTCTAATTCCCATGCGTCCAGAGGATGAAGAACTTGAGCAGGGAATTGAGGAATTTAGAAAGCTATTTGATTCTTTGGCTAGTCTTTCTAGTTATAAGATTTTAGAACATGAGGATACACCAGCTTTACGGCGGTTCAGCTTTGAGAAAGATGGAGGTGAAGGAAATATGCTTTTCCGTCCGGTTGCTCAAGTTGCATTAGCGCAAGCTTTGGGAATTTTGGTTTTTAAAAAAGGTTTTTCGCTAGCAGATATTTTTAAGAAACTGCGGAAGTTTGACCAGCAAGGTGGTTTTAGTGGTATGGAATATCCCCAATCTCTTTGGTATGGGGTTTTGTATGATCCAAATAAAAAGCGAGTCCAGGTTGCTGGACGAGATTTAGCTACGAAGTTATTGGTTTACATTCTGGGGGGAATTCAGGAACAGATGGAACGTGCTGAACTTCGTAAGGCTTTGGCGGATGCTAGGACTGTGGAAAATAAAACTATAAGTTTCGATGGTGAGTTTGTTGAACCAAAAGTTGTAGGACTTCCACATATTGTGAGCTAGCAGAGTTAAGTAGATATTTTTCAGTGTGGTTTTTACCGATGCTAGAGTCCATAAGGGTTGCATATCATGTTTGCTAACATCTACTAATTTATATTAGGTATTTATATGACTCAACCAATTGAGGACGGTAATAATAGCATTTCTCCTCAGATGAAGGCTCAGTTTAGCTCCTTTATTGAGCCATTTTTCTCACAATATCATCGCGAACGCTGCTATCCGGGGCTGATTTTTCAGCAGGGAAAGCGGACAATGCTGCAAATTAATGTACCTGCGAGTGACTTTTCTGGTCTTCTCCAAGCTAAACCATCCAGTGGGAATGATCCTGATTCTGGCAAAAATCGCCCAGAGGTTAAAGGTCATGCTGATGAAATTCAAAAATATATTGTTGACCGTTCCCGAAAAGGAAAACCTTGGATTGTCGGAACTCTGACAGCTAATGTAGATCCAAAAGACATAATCATTCTTGAACTGAGTAGGGGTATTTGTCTAGTTGTTATTCGTCGTGGAGTCAAGTTGGACATAACTGATGGACAACATCGTAAGCGTGCAATTCACGAATTGATAGAAAGTACTGAAAGCCACTTAATCAGTGACGATGATTTTGCAATTACTCTAGTTTTAGAGGGTGACTTTCACCAGTGTCAGGCAGATTTCAGAGACATGGCTCAAACAAAACAACTAGATCAATCATTATTATTATCATTTGGTGAGTTCTCTGGTCGAATTGGCATTACTAAAGAACTAATAAAACGAGTGCCAATCTTTCAGGCTAAGACAGAGAAAATTAAATCAAGTCCTGCAACTAAACAAAAGCTGATCTACACAATTAATTACATAGCTAGGTTTGTAAGTTGCGTTTTTACCAACGATCCAAGTAATCAGCTTCGAGATTATGATGTTTATCAAGCATCTGATGCTTTGGTTATTTGTCTTAATAGATTTTTCTCGGAATGCAGTAATACTGAGTATATTTCTGATACAACTGTTGAAGAACTAACAATAGATGAAGTAGCTGCATTTAAAGAAGACTGTATTCTAGGTATAAGCGTTGGACTGGAAGTTTTAGGGCGTTTATTTCACTATATATACGATCCAGAAAACAATTATTTTAACGAAGAAAAAATTTCACAACTAGCACAGTTAGATTGGTCAAGAGAAAACCAACTTTGGAAGGATAACGTAATTAGAATAGATGCCAAACCTAAAAATCCAGACAAGCCATATAGAATATCTGCGACTGTTAGTGCAGTAACAGATGCAGTCAAAACAGTAAAAATTACACTGGGGTGGATGTAAAGTTATTGCTTTTAACCATTACTTAAAAATCAAGATAGGAATTTGGTTAGATCAAATTCCTCATCTTGCTGCTCTGCATTCGTTCTTTGATAACTAAGAATCAATAAAAGTCGCTCTGAATAGTCTACTGCTCCACGCAGTTCATTTTGTATAATCTCTAAACCAGCATTAGCATATTCTTCAAAAATGTGAATGCGTTGGTCGTCAGCTACATTATCATCATCTATAATCTTAATATTTTCTGTTTCGGTGATAGCTAACAAATTAATTAATAGAGTGAAGCTGCTAGTAAAATAATCTTGTCGCAGTGGGGATAAATCTTTAGAAATTACGTCTAAAGGAACGCGCTTTTTATATTTAACGCCCAATGCTGCTGCAAACACCATAACTTCTACATAAGTCTGAAAAGGCCCAGTTGTGTCTTTTGATGCTACTAGAGATTTCACCAACTCAGCCTTATCTTTAGCAACCCTGATTCTATTTGCAGCCATTGTTATAATATTTAAGGTGTAGCTATCTTAACCGAAAGTCAAAAGCGATGCCTATACCTACGCATTTGGGAAGGTATGATTTGATGATAATATGTGAGCGATCGCTTAAACAAACAAATTATCCACTAACATAGTCCATCCTGGCACTGCGGGTTCAGCTTCAGCCACCTCACCACGGTGATAAACTTGCGGTTCTTCAGGATTACTAACACGATATACTCTAATAACTTCCTCTTTGAGTACATCTACATCCCAAACTACCAAAGTACCAGCCGCAAAATAATCACGGCGTTTACTAGCTATATCTTTCTCAGCCTTATCACCGTAATCATTTTCGCTTCGCACCTCAACAGCAAACACAGGCGCACCATTAAGAAACTTCCCACCTGTAGGTTTACCAGTATAAAATGCGGCATCAGGACTTAAAGAACGACGATTAGGAAGATTGACAATAAAACCGACATTATCAGGTAAAGCATAACCACTTTTTGTTAGACGTTCATAATCCCGTAGACTTGCATAAATTTCACCACCCGCACGTCCTGGTAAAAATCCAGTTGGAGACATCAGCACCAATTTACCATTCACAATCTCTGCTTTACAATTGTCAGGTAAGTGGTAGAAATCTTCAATACTTGCCTCAGTTTTAATACTCATAAAACATCTTCTAATTAGTTAGCGATAATTTAAATTTTACATCTTCTCTTCTCTCTGCGTCCTCTGCGCCTCTGCGGTTCGTTTTTCCAAAACTTATATTAAAAACAGAACATCCTCATAAACCAAAAAAATAGGAAACTGAGAATCAACAATAGTTAAATTAACTTCATATCCTTAACTTTCATCTTTATAAATATCGCTACGATGTCCTACTTTGATTACAGTTATTATCAAAACATCATCATCTAATTCATAAACAACTCGATAATCTCCGACTCGAACCCGATATGAATTATCATCAGCTTGTAATTTTTTTACCCCATTTGGACGTGGTTCTATTGCCAACTCGTTGATTTTAGTTTGTATGCGTTTTTCTACGTCTATAGGTAGTTTCCTAAACTGCTTTTTCGCACCCCTTGAAAATTCAACTTCGTAACTCACGCAACATCCTTGTTTATTTCGTTTCTTATTTCGTTTTGAATTTCATCCCAAGACACAGTACCATTGATGCGTATATCTTCCCTTGTTTCTTTAATGGCTTTTAAGTCTTCTTCATCGTCTACATCATCGATTCTTTTTAAAAGTGCGTGAATTTGATTTAAAGTACTGTCATAAGCTTGATGTAGCAGTACGTTAATATCTTTAATTAACTGTTCTCTTTCCTGTACGTTCATTTTTAATCATCCCCGCATGAGTTTACTTTTTCTCCTACCGTCTCTAGTTTCCCCTAAACTCAAGTTGGAAACTGAACATCCTCATAAACCAAAGAAATAGGAAAGTGAAAATCAACGCTAGTTAGATTAACCTCATCCCCTTCTTCATAAGGATGTAACTCCCAAATCCCTTTGTCATTTATACGAAAGCAATCTAAACTGATTTTTTCAGCATCAATGAGGACATATTCTTGTAAAGTCTGGATACGGCGATACTGAATAAATTTTTTGCCTCTATCGTAAGCTTCTGTACTTGGAGAAAGAACTTCCACAATTAAACAAGGATACTGAATAAATTTAATCGCTTGTCTATCTCTTTCATCACAACTCACCATAACATCCGGGTAATGAAATGGCCCGTTTTCAGATACACCCAGTTTCGCATCCGCCATAAAAGCCCGACAGGAACTTCCCCGCAGATGGCTTTTTAACGCCGAAGCTAAGTTTAAGGCAATACTAGTATGTGGAATAGTACCCCCAGTCATGGCGAAGACTTCACCATTGATATATTCGTATTTAATATCTTGGTGTTCTTCCCATTCCAGGTATTCCTGGGGAGTCATATACTTTGCATCTGGACTCGCAACCATAACTTTATCCTCTAAACATTCCTTTCAACTGCGATAATTTCAGTATACTCAAACTCATTCGGACTTTGTTTCACCAAAGGATATCTTTCACCACCCAACTGAATATAATCTTGTTCGCAATCCGGCTTAGATGAATAATAGGTAAGCACATATTCTCTACCGATTCTATTTGTCATTTCTGCTTCTACCTCACCTCGCCACTGAGTCTTAGTAACTAAAACTATCAATTGATTCGCTAATTCGGGAATTGTCTTAGCAATATGTCGCCGCGAATTCTCATCCAAACTCCCAAAAGGTGAATCCATCACAATTGGGAAAGTGCTACTATCGGGAATCATCATCATTTTTCGCTTCTCACTCCATTCTCTTACTTTGTCGATAATGCTGGCAATAAAGGATAAACTGAGAATTTGATTCTCCCCGGTGGATGCTGCAACAGGTGCTTCTATACCTGTGGTATTTTCTACTAATGTCAGTTCATATTTATCGCTAATTTTCGGAATATATGGAGTTACAGAAATTTCAGTAAATATCTCTTGCACTCGCTTTTCTAATTGCAGACGAAATTGTTGTTCTTGACGATTTTTAACTTCCGTTAACCGTTCGATAGCATCTTGAGTAGCATTAATCCGTCGCTGTGCTAAAGTTTGCTTGTCTTCATTCAGCTTTTGTTTAGCAATTTGTTTATTTAAACCTTCAATTTCCGTTGTAAGTTGAGCAATTTTCTGCTGATTTGCACCCTGTTCTCGATTTAATTCATCAATTTTACTTTCAATTTCATCTAACCGTTTTTGCAAACTGCTAATTTCTTCATTAGCATCTTTTCGCAACCGTTCTTGAATGTTGTCCAAATCGCCTTCAATTTGAGATATGCTTTGCCTTAATTGATTAATCCTAGTTTGTTCTCTATCAACCTCTTCCCAAAAACCTATCGCTTGTTTATCAATTTCATCTACTTGGGCTATCATCCGAATTGCAGTTTCTTCCACCGCCGAAGAACCTGCTTTATTTAACCAAGTACTCACATGAGTATGAGAATGATTCCCCTCGTGTAATTCTGCACCACAAATACAGCGTTGAGAATTGAGTAAATCATTGACAAATTCCCGCGAAATGCCTGATGTTAACTCGCCGCGCTGCTTCAAATCATTGATAATTCCGCGAAACTGGGCTGTAGTTTCTGACAATAAAACGGTATAACCCCGCGCCGAAATAACTTTTTTCAACGCTTCTTTGGTTTTTTTATATTCTTCTTGATTCGCTGCTTTCTGCGATTCTAAACTCTGCCATCTTTCTTGTAATTCCTTAGCAGCGCTGAGTTCTCGCAAACGGTTACTTGTCTCTTTTCTAAACGTTTGTTGATATTCTAACTCTTCTTTAATTTCTGTTTGTCGTTTGTTAATGCGTTGGCGTTCTCGTTCTATCTTTTCTTGCTGTCGTAATAGCTGTTTAGTTTCCGAATCACCAATAGCTTTTAAATCATTTTCTAAAGTTTTTTTAGCATCTCCTAAATGTCTGATAGAACGGTTGATTACCTCCACGCCCAAAAAGATTTTTGTTGCTTCGGCAATTTCAGCTTTTTTGTCAGAACGGACTATTTCTTCAATTCGTTCGCCGTCAAAGAAAAAATATTGATGTAAAGTAGCGGGTAAAATTTGATTAATTATATCGTCTGGTTGCTGAGTTGGTATATTCCATTTGCCATCATCACCACCAACCCACATGATTAATTGAGTTTTCCCAGCGTCAAAATCACCTTCGTTTTTATAACCCCGACAGGCGCGTTTAACTCGATAGCGTTTACCTTCATGTTCCCAGCCAATTTCTACCCAACATTCTACAGCTTGACCTTTTTCAGTTTCAGCGATCGCACGCTTATTAACTAATTGTTCTATCGATGCAAATGCTGCACTAAATTTCTCATATAATACCCAAGTAAAGGCATTTAGTAAACTGGTTTTTCCAGAGCCATTATTGCCATGAATAATTGTTGTGTTCTCAACATCTCCACCCGCCAGGATCATTTCTGGTGTCGTACCATAAAAGGAGCGAAAGTTGCATAGCTTAATTGACGTCAGCTTCATCGCACCTCTTCCTTAATAATGTCCAAAATATGATCATTTATATGGCTGTTCATCTTCTTATCTAATCTGCCTTTTTCCACCTTCCATACCCGCTCAATAATTTGCCGGACTTCCGGCGGTGCGCTGGTTATTGGCTCCTGCACATCATCGATATTTGCCTCTTGGGACATTTTCGGTTTTTAAATATACTTGGTTCTATATTTTAACTTTCTCTACTGCTCTAATCCCCTCTGTCAAGCCACTGTTAGCGTTATCTTTAATTTTGCCAAAACTCTTTTTTTAAATTTATAATTTTATTTGAAAAAATACTTTACTCTTTAATCGTTTTCTGGCATTATTATATTAATGAACCATATTATAATCGGATGTACGCAATTTTAAAATTTTGGCTTGCATTCCATTATTATCAAACTCATAATTCTATTATTTCATACTTAATGGTGCTTTTTTCAAAACTCGAAAAATTTTATAAAAAAATACAATTAAACCTGATTTAAGTTGAGAACCGTAGTTTTTGCCCTCACCCTAAATCCCTCTCCCAATATGGGAGAGGGACTTTGAAATTCTGGCTCCCCTTCTCCCAATCTGGGGGAAGGGATTGGGGGATGAGGGCAAATCCTTTTCATCACCGAAGAACTACAGGTTTCAAGATAGACGCGGTTTATTCTCTGGTTGCTCATCAGATATCTAATAAACCATATCGCTTTTGTAAATCAAGTAACTTCATTCTTGCTTCACCAGCGTTATCAGCCAAATCAGCAAATTCGACAAAGCGACGCAATTCTTTTTTTAACAAATTGCGTTCAACTTCTATAGTTTCTCTATCTAAATCTGGTGGCAAAACAATCATGTCAAATATAGTTGCGCGTTCCTTACCTGGATGAGGACGTAAAACTCGCCCCCGTCGCTGAATAAATTGGCGGGGATTACCAGAACTTGATAAAATTACCGCAGTTTGAATAGCGGGAATATCGACACCTTCATCTAAACAGCGAATTGCCACCAAACCCTGTAATTCACCACTTTCAAATTGACAGCGTAATAGTTCTCTTTCTTGTAAAGTAGTTTGAGCCGTATAGGTGCTTACTTTATACCCCAAATCTACCCCCAAAATTTTAGCAACAGCTTTAAGTTGACGTAGAGATGAACGTTGTCCCGAATCTTGTGAACCATCGCTACAATAAAAAAGAGTGTGAGTAGTTTCGCGGCGAGTTGTCATTAAATCGCGCAAAGCAGTTAATTTATTTTCCGCCGCACCAATTAACCTAGCGCGTTGCATTAATAACGATTTTAAATCTTCATTGTCTTCAAAATCTCCGCCATTTTCTCGTTCTCTATATAGTAGCGATCGCCCAATTCTTTTAGTTAACTTTAAATAAGCAATACTTTCGGCTTCAGTTAACTCTACCAACACCGGATAATAGAGATAATGTACCAAAGCCCCTTGAGCGATCGCATCCCTTAAAGTAAACTCCGGTTGGAGAACTGGGCCAAAATAATCAAATAAAGATTGCGTCCCAAAATCATCAAAATACCTTTCCGGTGTGGCAGATAAAGCTAATCTCAACCCAACATTGCGCGGTAAACTTTCTTCTAACTTGGGTGCGCCTAAATTATGCGCCTCATCCCCAATAATTAGAGTTTTCGCGGGAAAATATTTGAGTTGAGATTGAAACCCATCTCCAATTAAAGTAGAGTTTGTAGTAATTACAGTCACAAACCGTTGAGAACCAGAACGCAGATTATAAATTTGCGTAGAAAGTTGACTTTGCCAAGTGCGTAGATTCTCAAAAGCTAAAATCGGTTGCAAATTAAATTTTTCGCATTCTCGCGCCCATTGGGTGACAAGATGGCGGTAGGGACACACCACCACCAAAACTTGTAAATTAATCTGCTGATATAATTCACAAGCGATCGCTAATGCGGTAATAGTTTTACCACTACCAGTAGCCATTTTTAGCGTCCCTCTACCATTGTTAGTAAACCAGCTAGCGATCGCTTGTCGCTGATATTGCCGTAATTGCAGAGATGGAGGCATTCTAGGGCATCCTGGTAATGGTTGCGAAGTGTAATAACTGCCGAAAATTTCCCTTGCAATTGGTAATTTCAACCGGAAAGTGGGCAGATGCTGCACTGAATTTTTCGTCAGGTACATAAGATTAGAAGTTAGGAGTTGGGAGTTAGGAGTTAGGAGTTGGGAGTTGGGAGTTGGGAGTTGGGAGTTGGGAGTTGGGAGTTAGGAGTTGGGAGTTGGAAGTTAGGAGTTAGGAGTTGGGAATTGGTAAGCTGTCCCACAAATAAACTTGCATATCCTGGACGCTCATGTTGCCCACCCCACAAAAGTTATGTTTAATTCGATTAAGTAAGTGGGCGCAAATAATTATCACTAGCTTGTAGTTGCGCTTTAGCGCTAAAGCGCAACTAGGAGCCAAATACAGAGGTTTTACTTTTCGTTACATAGTTTGGTTTTATCTTGCCTAGCTACTTATGCAAGCTTATTTGTTTTTTAGCTCAATTGGGAGTTGTGAGTTGGGAATCAGTAACTGCTAACTCCTAACTCCTAACTCCTAACTTCTAACTCCTAACTTCCAACTCCTAACTCCTAACTCTTTTAATTGCTCAGTTGTAACCCCGCCAAACGCCAATGAGTGAACCCTGTACCTGTATTTGCATAGCACTGACTTCAATGGGATTGTACTTAGGATTTGCTGGTATGAGAGTAACGCGATCGCCTTGGCGATAAAAACGTTTTAATGTAGTACCAAATCCATCTACTCTGGCGGCGACGATGGTACCATTTTTCAAATGATTGGGTTCCGCGACTGGACGCAGGAATACCACATCGCCATCAGCAATTAAATCGTCAATCATGCTATCGCCAGCGACGCGCAAAGCATAAGTTTGGGGAGGTAACTCGAAATTAGAAAAGTCTAGATGATCTACAGCATCAGTAAACGGTTCTATTAAACCACCAGCCGCGATTGTACCCAAAATTGGTACACCTTGCTTAACAGTACGCAAAACCCGAATCGTTCGCGCTTGGCCTTCAGTCCATTCTATATATCCCTTAGTGCGTAAATGTTCTAAACGGCTTTGAATTGGCGCTGGTGACTTCAAGTTCATCGCTTGCATCATTTGCCGAATTGAAGGCGAATGCTGGTGCGATCGGATGTATTCTGTCAACCATTCGTAAAGTTCTTGTTGAGCTTCTGTTAGACGTTCCATAAATAAACCGGGAAGTAATTATAAATGTCTCTAGAACATTAGTACTACAAAAAACTCCCCATAACAAGAGAAAAGTAAAAATATGAAAGGCAAAAGTAAGAATATTCTTTTTCTTTTACCCTTTAATTTTGGATTTTTTACCAGCAAGTAGTCAGGAGCCAATCGCACACTCGCTATTTTGACTCCCAACTCCTAACTCCTAACTCTTTTTATTTTGCCCCTAAGATACTTGCAAGTAAAGCTTTTTGAGCGTGCAAGCGATTTTCTGCCTGTTCCCAAACTCGTGATTGAGAACCTTCAATAACAGCTTCGGTAATTTCTTCACCACGATGGGCTGGTAAGCAGTGTAAAACAATTGCCTCTGGATCAGCAAGGCTTAATAGCTGATCCGAAATTTGGTAAGGTTGGAAAATTGGCATTCGGTTGTCCGCTTCTGCTTCTTGTCCCATACTCGCCCATACATCAGTGTAAAGTACAGCAGAACCCTTAGCAGCTAATTCTGGATCGTCAGTGACGAGAACTTCCGTTTTGTTATTAGCGATCGCTCTTGCTTGTTCTACAATCTTAGAATCTGGCTCATATCCGCTAGGGGTGGCAATTCTAACATTCATCCCCACCAAAGCACAGCCCAACATCAGAGAATTAGCCATATTATTCCCATCACCCACGTAGGTCAAAGTTAAGCCAGCAAGGGTGTTAAAGCTTTCTTGAATCGTCAATAAATCAGCTAATACCTGACAAGGATGTTCTGCATCGGTAAGCGCATTAATTACCGGAATCTTGGCATAGTGAGCAAAAGTTTCTAAATCTTGCTGTGCAAAAGTGCGAATTGCCAAAATATCCAGATATCGGTCTAGCACCCGCGCCGTATCCTGTAAAGGTTCCCCGCGACTAACTTGAGTAACATTAGGGTTGAGATCGATTACCTGTCCACCCAATTGGTACATCGCCACAGTAAAACTTACCCGTGTGCGAGTTGAAGCTTTAGAGAACAACAACCCCAAAACTTTATTACATTGCAACTTCAGTTGTTGTGATTTAAGTTGAGTTGCCAATTGCAGGAGTTCTTGAAGTTCAGTAGGACTGATGTCCGCTAAACTTAATAAATCTCGTCCGAGCAATGCTGCCATGCTTGTAATCTGTAAAAAATAATTATATATTTCTCTCCCTTTATTCAGCTGTGCTATGAAAATACAGTTTTAGAACTGTACCAGATATTTTTGCGCCCAACCCAGGATTTGAGTTATTTTGCCATGCATATTAATTTATCAACTTTATCAGCGATCGCAATCACTACAATTGCAATGCCAACTCAACCATCTAAATAGGTAAGCAAGATAAAACTAAACTATGTAACGAAAAGTAAAATCTCTGTATTTGGCTCTTAGTTGCGCTTTAGCGCAAGACAGCGCAACTACAAGCTAGTGATGATTATTTGCGCCCACTTACTTAAATACACAAAAGCAGCGATCTTGCCAAAATCTCTCGTCTTCTAGCCTTATTTCTGAAGAGGGAGATATTTTTTAGCAATTACAGCTAGACAAATAAATTGATTATGGTACAATAAGAAATTGTGGTTGCTACTATAGAGTAATCAACAAAATTGCCAGCATAGCACAGTGGTAGTGCATCCGACTTGTAATCGGAAGGTCGCGAGTTCAAATCCCGCTGCTGGCTTTAAGGGAAAAACATGGTATGCGTTGTAACTTACTGGCGGCAATTTACAATTACAAGTTAAGTATAACAGGTCTAAAATTGCAACCCTCTAATATAACATAAAAGTAATTTTTTAAGAGTTCTAAAAAAAAACCCCAGCTTTAGGCTGAAGGCTGTAATTTATTAGGGTGCATCTACCATTTATTAATCCGCTTTATTGATTGCCATATCCGGGAAAATTAAACCTTTATTCTTAAATTAAAAAACATCAGCAATAAAAAAGCCTTCAGCTTTTAGTTGAAGGCTGTAATTTATTAGGGTGCATCTACCATTTATTAATCCGCTTTATTGATTGCCATATCCGGGAATATTTAACTTTGTAAAAAAATTATTTTAATTTAAACTTAAAAAATATCACCAATAAAAAAAGCCCTCAACTAAAAGTTAAGGGCTGTGATTTAATTAAGGTGCATCTACTATTTATATATCCACCTTAGTTATTGCTGCATCAGGAAAAATTGAAAAAAAGATGGATAGTGTGGAATTGATTTCCTTAGCTACAAAGCTAGTACTGATATCAACGACGAGAACCTGCGGTTTTTGACTAGGTAATCATTAACCAACTTCATAGTAATTTTACAATTACCCGGAATTTCCCTTGTATAGACAAAGTTTCTGTTAATATCTCTGATGGGATATCCGCAATAGTACTAATTTAGTTTATTAGTTAGGTATATGACTATGAAAGTTAGACGCAGCCAACTTGATGAAGCGATCGCAGTTTCTATTAGCCCTTGCTAGTTTTAGTATTGTTGGGGGAAGCTTTTTTCTCAGAAGAAGTTTTAGCAGTACTAGGGAACCTAAAATAATAACTGATACATCACGTTACAAAGAAATTCGTAATCAACTATGGTCTGATAATGACCAAGTAAAACATTTTCCTAATGAAATTCCCACTGATGCCAAAAACGTTCGCATTGCTTACTCTCCCGAATCGCAAGGAACTAGTTTTTTTCAAATTAGGCTGAAACAGCCGCCAAACAAGATAGAAAAACTACTTTCACAATACAGAAGTTGTGCTTTGCACAACTATAGGGGTGGTAGCACAAACGACCACATAAATCAACCTAATGGTGTGCCAACAACTTTTTTCTACACCAGTGACTCTCATACAGAATCTTTTCCAGCTAGTTATGAAATATTGGTATTAAATACAGAGGATAAAGGTAGACCTGGCTTCAAGTGGAATCATGGCAATAGCTACGGCGTCGCTATTAATACTTCCGCCTCAGAAATTATCTATTGGTCAGAAAAATGGTAATTAGCGATTCTAAATGGATTTGAATCGCCATAATAAAAATCTTTATTTGGGACATCTTACTTGAGAAAAAAGACGCGAACGAGCGATTATTATACTTTAATGAACTCCATAAGAAGAATGCTCCAATGGCTAGGCTGGTTTAGTCAAAATTCCCACCAACTATTTTTTGAGATTGGCAAGATGGTAAATATTTTAAAATTTACACATTGACATAAAACGCCAAATATATATTATTGGAAAGCCTGATCTGTAGTAGGGGTAAAGCCAATGCTTTACCCCTAATACGCGGATATATTTACCATCAGAGTAATAATTAATCAAAGTCTGAAACGACCTATTTTAGTAGAATCATATTATGGTTAATGTGTACAGTGCGTAAGTCGTATCTGTGTTTCACCTTCTGCCATAGCTTGCGTTATGACTTTAACTCCTGTGGAGTAAATCTTTTGTAATTAATAGGACTTATGCATCGTACATAAGTATTACAGGCAACGTCGGCTATTTCAGCCGTGTTTAGGATTCAGTAATGTCTACGACGGGCTATTCGCCGTCGCAAATATGGGAATAAATCGGCGTTATGCGAAGCGCCTGAAACCATCAAAAACCGTAATCTATATTATGGCTAATTTGTACTGGTGTAAGTCCTAATTAAGATCATAGGACTTACGCAAAATGACCAAAAAACGAACCGCAGAGGACGCAGAGAACACAGAGGAATAAGAGTTTGAGAGAGTTTTTGCGTAAGTCCTGGATCAATTATTATGTAGAGTTATCTAAAGAAGATATTAGAAAATTATGTACCCTTCTGCTAACGTAGACGCTGCACGTAACTAGCGCTACGGAAAACAAAGCTAGACCTTCCCGGACTCATAAACGCTGGAAGTCAGTTGTCCACGCCAGTTAGCCTAAGTAGGGAAACCCTTGAGGCTCGATTACTCTGTACCTCTACACTAAAATATGCTCTTTAACGTAGCTGTATAAGAAATGACAAAATGCATCCAGTTTTGTTATAGAGTGGTACAGTTAATACTGTTGTGTTCAATTTGCGATAAGTCAACCAAGAGAGGTGTGCAAAATGAAAAATCTAGTAAAGAGTCTCCTTGATGAACGAATAAAATCGACTATTAGATCATCTGAAGTATATCAAGGTTTATACAATAAGATGCATTCTAGTAAGCTAGCTGTTGCAGGTAAAAGACTTGATATTTGTGCCAATGAAATTGCTATCTATCTGCTTCAGGCTGGTAAAGAAAAATATGTATTGCGTGATAAAATTTGTCTTGAAATTGGAAGTGGATGGTTACTTACTCATTCGTTAGTATTTTATCTTCTAGGAGCAAAAAAAGTTTATGCAACGGATGTTGACCCGTTATTACAACCCGAAAATATTTTCAAAGCCGTATCTAAGTCTGTAAGTTGGAGTATCTTAGATAGTCTATGTACATTTGAAGATCGTGACATTATCCGCTTCCGTTTAAATAAACTGCTTTCATTAAAAAATTACTCCTTAGAAGCTTTACAAGACTTAGGTATAGAATATATTGCTCCAATTGATTTGTCTCAAAAAATGCCTAGTGAGGAAAAATTAGATTTCATATTTTCAAAATCTGTGTTAGAGCATGTGCCAGTTAAAGATGTTGCCCGACTATTAGAAAATCTTGTAAGTAGCCTTTCTGAAGATGGCTTTATGTTTCATCTTATTCATTTAGTGGATCACAAGAATACAAATGAAAAACCATTTGATTTCTTTATTTATCAAGAGGAAGAGTACTCGAGAGAATTACAATCAAGGTGGGGAAATCGAATTCGACGAAGCCAATGGCAGCAGATATTTTCTAACCTCAAGAATTTGGACTCTAAATTTTTATTTGAGTGGTCATGCAATGACAAAGAATTACCAGAAAAAATCGACTCCTCTATTCAATATACAGATGAAGAAGATTTAAGAATCACCCATATCGGTGTACTTGGAGAACTTACATCCCTTGCCAAAGTAAAATCTTAGAGAAGGAGAAGTTTGAATGGAGGCTTCCTCTACTCAAACTTCACTACTAAGTGCTGCTTTTACCCTTTTGGGTATATCACTTTGGGTAGTTAAAACTTCTAGCCAGCATAGCTAAAATTTTAATGCTGGTTAAAAACTATCTGAATATGTAGAATGCCTACTGCTTTAATTACTGGTGCTTCTAGTGGTATTGGTAAAGCTTTTGCCGAAGAACTAGCTGCACGCAAGACAAATCTTGTACTCGTTGCTCGTTCCGAAGAGAAACTAAGCCAATTAGCTAAACAACTAGAAGAACAACACAAAATTCAAGTAGAGGTTATAGTCAAAGACCTCACAGAATCTAATGCAGCTGCTGCTGTATTTGATGCTACTAAAGAAAAGGGATTAACCATTGACTTATTAATCAACAATGCTGGTTTTGGTTACTATGGCGACTTTGCTGAAGGTGATGGAGAAAGACAAGTCAAAATTGTACAATTAAACATTTTGGCATTGGTAGATTTAACCCATAAGTTTCTCCCCTTGATGCGGCAACGTCGTTCTGGAAGTATTATTAACGTATCCTCTATTACCGCATTTCAACCGATACCATACCTCTCTGTTTATGCTGCCAGTAAAGCTTTTATTCTTAGCTTTAGTGAAGCACTATGGGCAGAAAATCATCAATATGGTGTGCGTATTTTAGTCACTTGTCCAGGGCCAATAGAAACAAACTTTTTTGCAGAAGCTAATTTTCCTCCAACGCTGGCAAGTAGTACAGAAAAAGTATATTCTTCCAAAAAAGTGGTTTGGGAATCTTTAGAGGCTTTGAAAAAAGGGTATCCAACTGTTATTAGTTCTGATACTAGCACTCAACTTAGAAGCAAATTATCTCGACTCGTACCGCGCAAACTTCTGTTGAATATGTTAGCAAAACACTTTAAAGCCTAAGTATATGTTTCAAAGTTAGGAGTTAGGAGTTGGGAGTTGGGAGTTAGGAGTTAGGAGTTGGGAGTTGGGAGTTAAGAGTTAGGAGTTGGGAGTTGGGAGTTGGGAGTTGGGAGTTAGGAGTTAGTTAGGAGTTAGGAGTTAGGAGTTAGGAGTTGGGAGTTGGGAGTTAGGAGTTAGGAGTTAAAGAAAGCGGGGAATTTAAAAATCCTAACTTTTTACTCCTCAGTCCTCACTTATTAGATATATCTTGTTAGTTGAACTCGGTAACGGTCTTTTTTTGTAACGGCGATTTCGCCAACTTCTAAACGTCCTTTAGAGCGAATAGCGATTAAGTCGCCTGATTTGAGTTGAGAACTAGCTTGGGTAACTTCCTTCCAATTGACGCGGACATCACCAGCATCAATGAAATCAACCATTTTGCTGCGGGACATGCCAAAACCAGCAGATGCGATCGCATCTAATCGCAAAGAAGCCTCTACAGTAGTTAATTCTTTTTTCTTTGGTTCCCTAACCCTTAATTCAGTTATCTCAATCTGCTGAGTTTTCACAGGAACCGATCGCACCTGTTGAAGACTCATTGACAAAAATTCCACCAACTCGGGTGCAACGATCGCCTGCGCCCCTCGTTCTCCCAAAACTATAATATCTCCCGTCTTTTCACGAACAATACCCGTCCCCAACATTGCGCCTAAAAAGTCGCGGTGAGAGGCGGTATCAAACAGAAAATTACCAGCAATTTCGACGGCTACAAGGCTTACTTGAGATTGATCTAAGGGAAGTTCCGAACGAGCGATCGCTATTCTTTGGCGTTCAGCTTGCGGATATCCACCCCACGCCGCCAATTGCACTTCTGTTAATCGGTTAAACACCCGTTGAATTTCTGCCAATTCTGGGGGAGAGAGAAAATCAGTCAAAACCACTTCCCAAGTTTTGATTGCTTGCTCTGCTTGATCGATTACACGAGCTACACTATCTCGATTTTCAACACCTTTTAAAAGTTCTTCTCGTGGCAACATTCTTAAAAATTATGAGTTTGGATATACTGGGCGGGCAGGATGCCCACCCCACAAAAGTTATATTTAATAAGGGTTATGCAAATTAAATGTCTTTTAGCTTAACTCAAGCTTCTGTGTTTTTATGTATCAATTACCATTTATTTAATACACAGTATTTGGATCAGCATAACCTTGGATATTTTCTGGATCAAACTGACGCAATATTCGAGTAGCTTGGCGAGTAAGAGTTTCAGAACCTTGAACGGCTAGTAAATATTTACCCGCATCTAAGCGGTTGCGATAAGGTAAAGCATCACCACCTCTGACGAGTAAACCAACTCCGCCGCCCACAACCACACCACCCATAGCACCACTAGCAGCGCCCAGCAATCCGCCAACGATGTGATTACCAACTTCACCCGCCCAGGCAAAAGTATTTAAGCCGGTGATGAGGCTGAATGTAAAACCTGCAAAAAAGCCAAATGGTATCAGCCAAGTTGCCATCAGTTGTGCTTGCTTTTTAGCTTGGTCTTTGGGGTCGATTAAGCCAAACTCGTCAGCCGTTTTATACCCTTTTCCCAGGATAGTACTGTTTATGCCTTGTTCTTCTAAAGCTAAGTAAGCAGCTTCGGCTTGAATGCGGTCTGGTAACACGGCAACAAGGTAATTCATTGATTTTACAATTTCTCTAATATAAGTTTTGCCTTAATTAACAGCGTATCAGTCTTGGTCGAATCAATCTTGCATTGGTTTAGGAGTTAGGAGTTGTAGAGAGGCGATTAATCGCGTCTCTACAGGAGTTGGGAGAGAGGCTTTGATTCTTATTCCCCTTCCATTGTAGGGAGGGGATTGGGGGTTAGGTTTGTATTTAACTCCAGGGAATCTAATGGCTCACAAAAATTGTTCACGCCTTGCTTGAGGACATAAATTAAAACTGGTGTCGCCAAAATATTAGGAAATGTGGGCATTGCTTTTAGATGTTCCATCATCTTTTGAAGTGAAGTATTAAGCAAATCTTCCCGATATTCTTGTTCGCAAATAACCACACGCCATTTTCTAGCCAAAGCATCTAACCACTCAGAATTCGCTCTTTCTGGTTGTTGTCCTGCTCTAATAGCTAGCGTCATTGCTGCATCTTCTAAATCTCCATCACAATCTTCAATCAAATCCAGCGCTTCCATATCGCTGGGATCATCTGCTAATTGAGAACGAAACTGGGCAATTTCTTGAGATGTTACTTTAGTCATGAGTCTTTGACAAGGCGAGCGGTCGAACAATTATGTTATATCATTTCACAAAATTCATGTTACAAATAACTTTTTCGGGGCGCTTTCAAAATTAAAAATCTGTCTTGAAAAGCAGCGTCTTTTTCATTAAAAAGCCTCATTTTTCAATGAGGCTTGCAGAATTTTTCATTGAGAGATTAAGTTAGCAGTACTAGCGTAATCCTCTGCTGCTGACCGACCGTTGTAGCTGAGCTAAGGCTTTGTTGTAACCCAAAATTGCTGAAACTCGATTACCTTCAGCCTGTGTGAGGTCGTTTTCAGAGTTAATCACATCAGTTTGAGTGCCTACACCAGCTTGGAATCGCAAACGGGCTAAACGTAGAGCTTCTCTAGCCTGTTCTAAAGCGGTATTGGAGGTTTGAACGTTTTCCAAATTAGATTGCTGGTTAGAATAGGCTTGTTCTACCTGAAAGCGGATTTGGTTACGCTGCTCGGCAAATTGAGTTTCTGCGATCGCAATATTAGCTCTTGCTTGAGCTGCCCTTGCCACTGCTGCTCCCCCATCGTACAAACTTAGGCTTGCTTGGACTCCTACAGAATAACCATCAGTGACGCTGACATTATCATTGAACTGATCTAGTAGGTTGTAGCTAGCTACCAAACTAACTTGAGGACCTAGAGATGAAAGGGCTTGCCGTCGCTGTTGTTCGCTAATGTTACGTTGCGCCAATTGCTGTTGCAATTCTGAACGGTTTTGAAAAGCCAGCACAATGGTTTGTTCTAGTGTCTGGTTCCAAAGACCAGCTAATTGTACAGGATCGGCGGCACTGATATTCACCGACTGCGGCAAACTGATCCGAGTCGCCAACTGACGACGGGCAATTTGCTGCTGGGAGATAGCATTAGTCAGATTTTGTTGGGAATTTGCTAAAGTCACCTGCGCTCGCAACACATCGAACCGTGTACCAACCCCAGCCCGCTCTAAAGCTTGTGCATCACGCAAACTAGCCGCAGAGTTTTGCACAGCCGATTGGCTAATGCGGACTTGCTCATCTGCTTGTTGCAAATTGTAGTAGTCAGTAGCAACATTCAGGCGGATTGTCTCATATTGAGTTTCTACAGCCAGTTCATCAGAGCGCTCCTGTTCCTCAGCTTGCCTGATAGTAGCTTGCCGATTGCCGGAAGTATAAACGTTATATGAGAGTTGTGCTTGACCGTTGAAACCTGTACTAGGTACGCCTGTGTTAGAAGCAACACCTTGCTGCCTGTATAATTCATCCTGAAGCTGACTAGAGGCAGACTGACTGCGAGCGAGATTGGCAGTAAGACCAAAGGTGGGAAGCAAAGCTGCTTGTGCTTCGCGGACAGAAGCACGACTGCGTTCTAGCTGCAATATCGACACCTGTAAATCGTGATTATTCCGCCGTGCTAGCTCTAGAGCTTGTGCCAGAGTAATCGGCTGATTCCCTTGAAATGTCACTTCCTCGGGTTTGGTGGGAAATTGCAAGGGATTTGAGTTAGGAATCAGGTTATCGGGAACTTGTACTGATCCCCCTGGCGCAGGAGTTCCCGTTCCTGGTACAGTAGTGGGTGGCACTGTACCACTTGGCGCAGTGGGAATTGGCGACGGATTTGTGGGAAACGGGGTATTACTCTGAGCAATGCGATCGCCAGCACCATTTTGTTGTATACAGGTAGTTGAAGCTACTAGCACAGCAGAAAAATCAGTCTTGCTTTTCCCCGATTCTTGTGGACATCCCTGTGCTGATAACAGTTTTGCTGATTCTACACCCGTACCTGAAGTTTGTAAAAATGTTTGCAACTCAGTAACACTATTTACCTTTTGAGCCACTGGCTGCTGGGCAGAAGACAGGGGCAGAATTTCTTTTTGGACAGGAAAAGGTTTAGATGTGTAATCGGGAACTACTACATTTTCTGATTTTTGTCCAGATGGGTCTGAGTTACTCTGTTTTTGGTTATTTTGAGCAGAACGGCTGACATCTACCTGTTGGGAAGAATTAGAGGTAGGTGTCAAACTTAAAAATTTACCTTTACTTTTGTTAAGTAATTGTTTTATTGGTACAACAGTCTCTCCAGTCGTAAATGCTGGAATACTGTCATTACTTAAAGGCTTCATACTAAGTTTAGTGAAACCAAAAGTAGGTATTATCCTTGAAACACTAACATTTGCACCGTTTAGCAATGGCGTATTCTTCATGTCCCCAGCCGAGTCTTGACCATAAATAGAAGTCAAAACACTAGGAGAAGACAGTACCTGTACCCCAGTTAGTTTTACACTACCAGCCCAAGCAGGCTGAGTTGTTAAGACCGCTGCTGTCACACCAGGCAATAAGCTATGGAATAATTGCTGTCCTTTCACCGCATCCCTCACACGAAAATCAATCTAGCGGCAGAAAACCTTTCTTCACCACAGAATATAGCACGATACTAAATTTAGGAAAGAATATAGTACGATACTAAATTTAGGGTTCGGAACTCTGTTTATCTTCAAAACGTCTAACAATGCGAGAAAGTTCCGCCTTTTCATCGATACTAACGCGAGTAGGGGCACCGCTGATAATCCGTTCGTAGTTTCGGAAAGAATCTTTAATGTCGGGACCATCCGCAGTGATATTATACTCACGAATGCCCTTATCATGCCAAGAGCCTCTCATTTTAAACACGTTAATTGCCCGCGACATTTCTCCACGAATTTCTACGTACTGTAGCATCAGAATTGTATCGGTAATTGTGGAAATATGAGAATCAGTAATTGAATGCGCTCCCAGAAATTGGTCAGTTGTGTTAGTAAAGAAACCAGTAATTTCTTCTTGTTTAGCATAACCCGTCACACCAATTACAAACTGCCTAAATGCATTATTGCTGACTCCTCTAGCTAATGCTGATAGGGAGTCAATGGCGATCCGGGCTGGTTTGAAGATAGCAATTTCTGATTTTATAATTTGTAAATGGTCTTCTAAACCAGTTGATTCGGGATAAGTACAAATTATTTTCAGTAAACCTTGATCTTCTAATTCTTCAAAATCAATTCCCCAAGAGGAAGCATTACGAGATAGTTGGGCGCGTGATTCTTCGTAAGCAAATAATATTGCTTGTTCTCCATTCAGACAGCCATCTTGAATAAACTTACTTACTAACAGGGTTTTACCAGTCCCGGTGGCTCCTGTTGCCAAAATAATCGAATCTTTAAAGAAACCACCACCACACATTTCATCTAAGATTTTGACACCAGAAGATACCCTGACATTAGAAGATCGTTGAGTCAAGCGCATTGCTCCCAGTGGGAAGATGTTAACCCCTTCATTAGTAATCGTGAAGGGATACTCGCCTTTCATGTGAGTTGTGCCGCGCAACTTGAGAATTTCAGTTGTGCGACGGCGGCGTTCTCCTTCTAAAACGTTGCGAACAATTACTACATTATCAGAAACAAATTCTTCTACTCCAAAAGAGGCAACGGGTCCATATTCTTCGCTACGTTCAGTTGTAATAATAGTGGTGACATTGAGTAGTTTGAGACGGGCTACTAGGCGAAAAATCTCGCGCCGGACTACTCCCATCGTTTCATACTGCTGAAATACTGCTGTTATTGAGTCGATTGAAACTCGTTTAGCTTTGTATTTGCGAATCGCATATTGCAATCGCTCAATTAGTGCAGACAGGTCAAAATTACCAACTATATCCTGTCCTTCAGGATCAGGAGATGCATCAAGAATAAACAACTTGCCTTCCTCAATTAGGCGTGGCAGGTTCCACCCAAAAACATGAGCGTTTTTAATAATATCACTGGGTGATTCTTCAAAAGTAACAAATACTCCTGGTTCGTCAAAGTAGGTGATGCCGTTATAGAGAAACTGAAGAGAGAATAAAGTTTTGCCTGTACCGGAAGTGCCACTAATCAAGGTAGTTCTACCAATTGGTAAACCACCATGACTAATATCATCAAACCCTTCGATCATCGTGCGAATTTTTTCTATACCTCCAATTCTCGGTGTTTTTTTTGGTTTTACTTGCTCTGTTTCACTCATTGCTTGATAATAAAAGGGTATTTAAAACTGTTTTTTTATAAGAAGAATTCAGAACTCAGTAGTCAAAATTCAGTAGAAATTTTGTCTGTACGATTGGGTGATATTGCGTTCCTTGCGCGTCTGGTAGAGAGCATCTGAATATTGCTTAAAATCTTACTCCGTCTCGCTAGGCGCTTTCGACCAATTGGGGCGAAACTAATATTAAATATTAAATATTCTCGCCTGAAAATATCCCTATTATGGGTAGATAATTCTGTATTCTGTATTCTGGCTCCTTCATTAATTATTTTCCTCTTCAAAATCTCCTTCACTCAGTTCTTCATAGAGCAAATCTAATCCAATCAATACTCTTTCCCTATCTGAAAGATCCCCGATAATTTTGCGAACGGGTGGAGGCAAAATTTTAGATAATGTTGGCGTCGCCAATATTTTATCTTCTTCTGCCAGTTGCGGACTTTTCAGTACATCGATCACTTTTAAAGCATAAACACCTTTAAACTCCTGCTCTAAAATATTTTTGAGTGTTTTTAATGCCCGGACTGAATTAGGGGTATTCCCTGCTACGTAAAGTTTGAGAACGTAGGTTTTTCTGGCTTTATCCATATACTTACAAGCTATTTATGAGAATATAAATACAATATTTGTTTGCACATTGTGGATGATTAACAGAGGTAGCTTGTCCTAACTTCAACATCGATAATTTTAATTTATCTAGAAATCGAACTTCTGTAGAGTTCGCATAGATGAGCCAGGATATCTATCAACGTTAAACGGTAATCAAGTAACGCCTCGTTGCTCCTTCCTTCTAATTTTAGCTGGTTAGAAAAGTCTTCAATTACCTCCATGTGAATTTCGATTATTTTGGGTATAGGAATATTCGCATAAAATATAGTATTGATAAATTTATCAATTTTTTCTTTGAGTGTTTTATCTGTGGTAAAATAGTTTATAAGAATCAGGCTGTAATCTGATTTTAGGTATCTTAATAATTCTTGCCTTTCTCCTGGAGTCATCTCCTGGAAATGCTGTTGACTTTTTTGGGTGTGACTGGCAAATACATAGATGTACTTGTCTGTGGATGTTTTATTTAAATTTTGTTGCAGCAAATTTGGTAAATAGTTGATTTTTCCAGAGGTAGTTGCAACAACGGGTAGATAGCAATATTGAGCAATAATCGCGTCAATAACTTTTCCCAACCATCTGCTCCAGGATTTTTGGTTGTTTAAATCAACTAGATTATTTAAGCATTTCTTAACATCAGGTTGCAGAATTAATATCGGTAATAACATCTATTCTTAAATCTATCTCCTCGATCGCCTTGACCAAGAAATGTGGGTTGATAAGTTTGGCTAACGCTTCTAAGGGAATACTAGGTGTGCGGTAAACTGGTGATTCCACCCCAAAATAACGCTCTAGGTTAACAGGTAGTGCTAGTACAGCGTCGCGGAAATCAAGCTACCATTTTAAAACTTGCAAAAGCCTTGACATACAAAAATTTTGACTTTTGCTTTGCGGCCTTAGCCACTCAACAACTTAGTGCAGCAACTGAGTCATTAGACTTAGTAGGTCTTTGATGATGAGGTATTTTTCGGTATAGCAAGACAGAGTAGCTAATTTCTTATTTACATAGAAGATAGATTTTTTGATTTTGCTCCTTGATAAGATACTTAAACGAACTTAAAGGATTGTCCCATTCTAAATCATTATAATTCCTCAAGGTTCTAAAGCGATTCTTTGGGGTCATAATTGTTTTAGCTGTCGCTATCGATGAGGAGTTTAAATACCAGTAAGACACTGGGAGGCTAGTTGCTAGAACTTAGAAACGTCGCCTCTTGGAAAAATAGAAAGGACGCAAAACTGCCCGTGACGGGAAATATCGTTTTTTTAATGGCGTTGAAATAACCAGAGTTGCTTATATGAGTCTTCTTAGAGGATATGGCTTCAGGCGAAAACACCATCAATTGGCAGATGGAAATGCCGGAGGGTTCCAGAGGAAGAATGACCCCAAAAGCCCTATGTTAATGCTAGATTACCCGCTTTATGACTTTCAGGCAACCGTACCTAGCTGCTTGCAAACAACTTCTTTGGCAGTGGTGTTGGAGATTTTTGAGCAAGAGCAGTGCGATCGCTTGGTAGTAGTCAATCAACAGCAATCCCCCATTGGATTGCTGTATTCTGCCCGTTTAATCCAAAAATTATTAACAGATAGTGACGATAAAAATCTAAATTTACAGCAATCACTCTCTATTTGGGGTGAAGGTGTAGTTGAGCCAATACAGACAATATTAGCTTCTGAGCGTGTAGAGCAATTAGGCTTGCACTTATGTTATGCCCAACCCGAAAAACAGCAGAGCTTAGATTGGGCGCTGATTGACTCTGATGGTCAATATTTGGGGCTGCTGGATAGTTCACGCCTGTTGCGATCGCTAGCTATTGAACGCATGCCTGGGTTACAAAATTCAGGCATCGAGAGGTCGTCTGGTGAGCCACAGCCAAATCAACCCAAGTCGTTAGGACACCAACCACTGGTACAATTGCTAGAAAGATTGCCTTGGCCTTTAATGTTGCAAACCGGTACTGGCGAGGTGATAGCACGAAATCCCGCCTGGTGGGAGCAATTAGGAGCCTTGAAAGATCCAGAAGGAGTTAGGCAACAGGTGGAGGCAATACTTGTCCCTAAGCTTTCCGAAAAACCAGAATATCTCACTAAACGAGCAATCAAAGTTTATCCCAATGGTAGCGAACAAGAACTAACCCAGCAAGAAGCATCACCAGATACTGTATACAGTCGCTGCTATTTGGATAGTCAAGCAGGTACTTGTACTTGCGTTGTCGAAGTGCAAAATGGTCAGGAGCGAATCTGGCAATTTGCCAAAATTCCCTTAGATAGTCCTGAGTTTCAAGTCATGAGTGGACAAGATGAGGTTGCACTCAGCGAGGATTTGTGGTTGGTTTTAGCTACTGATGTGACACAACAGCAGCAGCTTTGCAAAGAATTGGCTGCAAAAAATGCCGATTTAATTCAACTAAATCGGTTGAAGGACGAGTTTTTAGCTTGTATTAGTCATGAACTCAAAACTCCCCTAACTGCCGTTTTAGGATTATCGCGCTTGCTGGTGGATCAGCAGTTGGGAGAACTTAACGAGCGTCAAGCCCGTTATGCGGGACTGATTCATCAAAGTGGTCGCCACCTGATGAGTGTGGTGAATGACATCTTAGATTTGACCCGGATGGAAACGGGACAAATGGATTTGACGCTAACTCCGGTGAAAATTAGTGCTGTGTGCGATCGCGCCTTATCAGATGCTAAAGCCATCCACACTCAAACTACCAAAACTACATCTGCTTCGCCAACTCCAAAGGCCCGTTCATCTGCTCCTCAATTCTGCCTTTCCATTGAACTAGGCTTAGAGCAGATAGTGGCAGATGAATTGCGCTTGCGCCAGATGCTAGTACACCTACTTTCCAACGCTTTTAAATTCACCGAAATATCTGGCGAAATTGGGCTAAGGGTGAGCCGTTGGGAAGGATGGATTGCCTTTACCGTCTGGGATACAGGCATTGGGATTCCTGAACACCAGCAACACTTAATCTTTCAAAAATTCCAACAACTAGAAAATCCCCTGACTCGCCAATTTGAAGGCACTGGTTTGGGGCTAGTATTAACCCGGGCTTTGGCTCGTCTCCACGGAGGAGATGTCAGCTTCTTATCGCGTGAAGGAAAAGGTAGCCAGTTTACACTACTTCTGCCGCCCAGTCCCCCGAAAACAGGCTTTTTGGAACCAGATATGGGAATTGGAGAAGAGGAAGAAACACGACACCAATCGACACGGGAAAATTCAGCCGCCCATCGGGGACATGTTATTACGTCCACACATCATTATCCTACCAGTTCCCAACGGTTGGTTTTAGTAGTCGAGGCAGTAGCCCGATATATTGAAGAATTGACCGAACAACTTAAAGGTTTAGGATATCGGGTAGTGATTGCGCGATCGGGAACAGAAGCAGTCGAAAAAGCTCGACGCTTGCAACCAATAGCGATATTTTTGAATCCGTTGCTACCCCTGCTATCAGGTTGGGATGTGCTGACTTTACTAAAATCTGACACAGCAACCCGTCATATATCTGTAATTGTGACAGCGACGGCAGCCGAAAAGGAGCAAGCATTTGCTAACCGAGCCGATGGTTTTTTAAGCTTACCAGTAGAGAATCACCTTTTAGCACCAGTTCTCGAAAAATTATGTACTTCACCAGCAGTTTTGCCGCAAGGGTTAAACAACAGCGCAATTATCCCAACTAAAACCCCACTGCGAATTCTCAGGTTGGTGAATCCCCAGTTGGAATCGTTCAATCCCCACCCCTCACTTCGAGAACACCGGGTGATTGAAGTAGATGATCTAGATCAAGCAGAACTTTTGGCGCGGGTATGGCAGTTTGATGTCATTTTGCTAGATGTCGAAAGTACCACCGCCCAAATTTATCTGCAAAAACTAATTCAGCATCCCCGTTTAGCGGCTATCCCACTGGTTACTTGCGATGTCGCAACTACTTTAATAGCTTCTAAAATACCAGAATTATCTGTATTTCCTTACTTAACACCATTTGCTAAAGACAACAACAGTCGCACTGAGAAAACAGATGCCTTACTATCAGTACTGGAAATTGCTTCTGGTATTTGCTGTCCTGCTAACATCTTGGTAGTGGATTTAACAATGCTGCGTGATTTACCACAGGTAAGACGCAGGCAAGTTAAGGGTTATCGGGCTGCAAAAAATTGCTCAATTAGTAGTGAAACTGCCGAAAGGGGTTCTGAGTGGTTCCAGGCTTTAATTCAGTACCTACAAACAGCAGGCTTCAAAGCGGCGATGAGTCCCTGTTGGGCAGAAGTGTTACAACAAATTCGCCACCAAAGCGTTGACTTACTGCTAATTTGTTTAGGAGAATCCACTATCCACAAAGACGTGCTAAAAGCACTGAAAACATTGGGAGATTCGCCCGACAAGTTACCCCCAATTTTAGTACTGAATCGGCGATTAAATCGCCCAGAAACCAGTTTCCAGCCTGGGGTAGCCGATCAAGAAATTGACAAGCAGAAGAAGAATGGTTTGGAATCGATAGAAACTATTGTTGGTGCGATCGCTACCCAAATATTACCGCGATCGATATCAATGGAAGACCTCTTAAACCAGATCAATCACGCTTTAGCTGTCAATGGTTACAATCACAAATGTTAATTAATGCGGTCATTAGTCATTGGTCATTAGTCATTGGTTATCCACAAATGACAAATGACAAATTACTAATGACTATTTAATAGTTTTATGAAATATCCATTTTTTCACTTTTATTTTTCTTAAAAGGAACTCGAACCAAGTTATAAGCACCCTTGGTTGATAAATTCTTGTAATCATCTGGCTGCAAGTCCATTTCTAAAAACTTTTTCTGTTCAGCCAACAGCAGCACTGAGGCAGGTTTTAGTCCTTTGGCAGCCTGGTTTTTGATATGCTGTATAGCCTCTCGGGGAAATCTTAAATAATTTACATGAATGTGGCTGTAAAATACCACACTAGGCTTTTTGAAGCCAAGCATGATCAATTCTTCATTTGGTTGTTTTGCTTCTAGAATGACCGCAGACAACTCTCTTAAGGGTAATTGACGTTCTCGATCGATAAAGAACGAAGCAGGCGTTAAGACAAAAATTAAAAACGCCACAAACCCGATGAAATTAATACTGATAATCTGGTTCCATTGGCGACTTAGTAATAAACCCGCAACTAAAACGGCACAAACTAGCCACATTACCCCGGCTATTATCGGTAAACCAGTTCGTTGAATTTGTTCGTGGAAGTTGCTTATAGCTGGATCGGTACCTAATATGTGGGTTATGTTAAATAGTGCTGTTGCCAGAACTGATAAAAATACTACATTCACCCAACCACTGACTCGCAGAAAAGAGGGGGAAACAGGAATTGTTTGTCTAGCCTCTGTATCCTGGAAAAAATCGCTCCACAACAGGGCGACTAGGATGGCTGCTGCTGGCATTAAAGGCAATACGTAGCTAGGGAGTTTGGTAACAGCAATGGTGAAAAAGCCAAAGACGGTAGCAAACCAGAACCAGGCGAATAAACCAAACTGCTGAAAACGTTCAAGGGATCGCCAGTGCGATCGCTGCCAAAACTTTAATCTTACTATAGAGAGTGGTAAATACACTGAGTAGGGCGCAAAACCCAGCAGCACTACTAAAAAGTAAAAATACCAAGGTGCTGAGTGACCATTAACGACTTCTGTAAACCGTTCTAGGTTGTGATAACCAAAAAAGGAGTTGATGTAATTCCAGCCATTGCGCCAAATTACTAAAGCATACCAAGGCACCGATAAACCTAAAATTATCAGCATACCCACGAGAAGGCGCATTTCTGCCAACACCTCTCGAAACCTTCCCACATAAAGCAAAAATGCGGCAACAATTAGCGCTGGTAAAACAATTCCCACTGGACCCTTAGTCAAAATTGCGCCAGCAATCAGTACATAAAAAGCTAAGTACCACTTATTAGGGAATAGGGCATGGGGCATTGGGGATTGGGCATTGGTTATTGTTTCTCCCCCTGCTCTCCCTGCATAGCCTAAAAAGAAACATAACAAAGCTGATGCCATACATCCGGTGAGCAGCATATCAGATACACCAGTTCTTGCCCAAATAATAGTTTCGGGATTGAGTGCCATCAGTGCTGCTGCGATAAAAGATGTTTTGTAGCGGCGATTAGGACGTGAAACTTGCTCTAATTCGTCTTGTTTAGCGAAATACCATTGTATGGTGTAAAAAGCTAAACAAATTAAGGCGAAGGCTGCGATCGCTGAAGGAAGGCGGACTGCCCACTCATTCACCCCTATAATTGCATAAGCGATCGCCTGACACCAGTAAATTAAAGCAGGTTTATCGAAACGAGTGTCACCATTGAAAAATGGGGTAATCCAATCACCTGTAACGAACATCTGGCGCGAAGCTTCGGCAAACAACGGCTCTGTCTCATCAATCAAACCAATGTTGCCCAAATTCCACCCAAAAGCTATCCAGCCAATCAATATCAACCACAAAATCGACACAGTTCTACCAAGGGCTGGATTTTTGGCTATTTTGTTGAACCACTGATCAACATTGTGCAAAACACTCAATTTCATGCTCATTAGTCAATAGTCAACAATCACTACTCAATAGTCGTTGATTATCTCTCTTTTGTTCTTCGGAGTTTTAAATTCAACAATATTACACTTTTTCCCGTTCAGTACCGCCAGTTGTTTTAAATTGCCAGAAAAACTTCTTCAACACACTAAGTAAGTGGGTGCAAATAATCATCAATGGTTTGTAGTTGCGCTTTAGCGCTAAAGCGCAACTACGAACCAAATACAGAGATTTTACTTTTCGTTACATAGTTTGGTTTTATCTTGTCTACCTACTTAGTAGGACTTACGCATCAAGTACGAAATGTAGGGGCAATTCATGAATTGCCCCTACGAGAAATCAAGGCTTTCAGTGCCTTGAAAGCGTAAGTCCTAACTAGTACTACTAAATATCGACTATGGACTCAGCACTAGTTGCCATTCTCTGTTTTGGGAATTCCATTTAGGTAGTTGAGTTTCGCCGACAACATAAGGCCCCCAGTAACGACGGGAACCATCTTCTGCGAAAGCAACTAAAATATCTCCCTTCTCCAGCTTTAAATTATTCTGAGGTAGGGATAAAATCAGTCCCTTATCACTACCTTCTTGGGGAGCAAAATCCCAATGTGCCGGTACATCATAGTTAGCCTGCTTAGTACCAGAGCTTTTTGCAAGCGGCTGTCGCGCCAGTAGAGCCAACCGTACAGGCTGATTTGTTTGATTGCTCATTCGCAAAGTTCCTTGATTTTTGCTTTTGCTTGCTGATTTATCACGCTCTGCCAAGACAGGATAAGTATTATCTTTAATATTAGGTTCTACTTGATTGGTTGAGGTAGTTGCTGGAGTAGATAGACTAGCCGAAATACCTTTTTCAGGTGAAGCCGGTGTAGAGGAAGCCGTCTCCCACTGAGTCGTTTCATCTGGCTTTGTGGACTCAAAGGATACGCTCACTCCAAAGCATCCCACCAGAGCAACAAGCAGTCCCAAGCAAGAAGCTGTAACACCGACGTTACGATATAATGAAAATTTCATATTGATAGTTATTAGAAATAAATATTTTGTCTAGGCTTGACCAAATAGTAGCCTATTATCCCAAAAGGGAATCAGAGAAAGTAGTCTAATATAAATAAACTTTCCTAAAATTAATGATCCTAATGTATTATAAGGATCGTTTTGATTAGAAAATATCTGGAGGAAATAATTTCCTTGATATTTGATCAACTTGGGGTACAAATACCCATTGCTTTGTCTCTTGACCGTAGGCTTGGATAAAAACAAGAAAATTAGATACCGAGCCAGTCAATTCATTTGTATAAAGAAAAATAAAAATTTCGTTAAACCACTAGGGACTCTAACAAGGCGTTTTTTGCCAAACCCTTAGATAAATCTAAGATACATATTTCATTTTGCGTTATAATAAACACCCTTTTAAGGGGCTAGACTTCCGTGAAGATGATACGATGTGCAAATTTGAATTAACGCTCAAAGCCCAGCAGATATCTATAATATTAACAAACAAGCTGATGTTAAAACCAATATCCTCCTTAATATAGCGGTTCTCGTTTATGTGAGGT
This sequence comes from Nostoc sp., assembly GCF_036916975.1. Taxonomy (GTDB): domain Bacteria; phylum Cyanobacteriota; class Cyanobacteriia; order Cyanobacteriales; family Nostocaceae; genus Nostoc. Next base: position 63,145 of record NZ_JBALFF010000056.1, on the reverse strand, counting down.
ACATCGGTAGGGGCTTGTCTAAGACAAGCCCCTACACCTGACGATATAATGTTGTACCGCATCTGAATGGGAACCGCTATATAAAAGATATTTTAAGATATCTTGACTTTTTCCCAGAAGTCTATCTGATGCAAAACACTCGTCTCAATAACTTATTCGATGCCATTGCTACACGCTTAGGGCAATGGTTTTTAAATCCTTGGCGGCGACTATCGTTGCTGATAATTAGTTTTTTGTTTGGTTTTTTTCTGGGAAACGCAGTTTCCACTACAGCCGGTCAAGCGGGTGTAGTGGATATTGTGGTAGCTGCTTTTTTAGTAATGTTGACGGAAATTACCAGTAGGATATTTTATAGTCGCAGCTTTTTGTCAAGGCGATCGCTCTTGGTAGACTCACTAAATCTCCTGAAAGTTGGTTTCACCTTCAGCTTGTTTCTCGAAGCCTTTAAGCTGGGATCGTAGGATGAAAGATCAGGGGGATGAGGGAGATGGAGAAGCAGGAAGCACGAGAAGCGGCGTTAAGAGATGGGTTGAGGGCAAAAGCTTTTGGGATCACACCAGAAAATGTCGATGAGGTGATAGAAAAGCGATCGCATTTACTAAAATCTGTTCTCCCAGCTTTTAGTCAATTCTGCCAAACTACTTTTCAAATCGAACCCCAGGAAATGTTACAAGTATTGTGGGACTTGTGGCTGCCGTTGGGAATCAAACTAGCATCGCAGCGCCAACAGTTAGAACGCCCTCTAATTCAGGGAATAGTGGGAGGACAAGGCACTGGTAAAACCACAATGTCCAAGGTTCTCAGCTTGATTCTCGATCAGTTGGGATATCGGACTGTGAGTTTATCTTTGGATGACTTATATAAAACTTACAGCGATCGCTTGGTTTTAACACAGCAAGATCCCCGCTTGATTTGGCGCGGCCCACCAGGAACCCACGATGTAGATTTAGGTTTAAATGTACTAGATCAGATTCGCCAGTTGCAAAGCCCTGTGATGCTTCCCCGCTTTGATAAATCTGCTTTTGGAGGTGCTGGCGATCGCACTACTCCAGAAATGGTGACGGATGTAGATATTGTACTATTTGAAGGTTGGTTTGTGGGTGTGCGGCCAATTAACACAGATGTATTTGAGACTGCACCGCCGCCAATTATTACAGATGAAGATAAAGCATTTGCCCGTGATATTAATCATCGTCTTTACAATTATTTACCACTGTGGGAGCGATTAGACAGCTTAATTGTGCTATATCCCACCGATTACCGTTGTTCTTTGGAGTGGCGCAAACAGGCGGAACAGCAGATGATTGCTGCGGGTAAATCGGGGATGAGCAATGCAGAGATAGAGCAATTTGTCAATTATTTTTGGCGATCGCTTCACCCGGAATTATTCATCAAGCCGTTGGTAAAAGATGTAACAACGGTTGATATGGTGATTGAGATTCATGGCGATCGTAGCTTTGGTGAAGTATATTGCGATCGGGCTAATTCGTAATTTGTAATTTCAAATTGTAAACCTTATCTAAGTTGAGAACCGTAGTTTTCACCCTCTCCCTAAATCCCTCTCCCAGATTTGAGAGAGGGACTTTGAAATTCTCTCCCCGAATCCCAAAATTGGGAGAAGGGGTTGGGGGATGAGGGCAAATCCTTTTCATCATGAAAGAACTATAGGTTTCAAGATAGACGTGGTTTAGGTTAAGGTTTTTGGCTTTAATCCAACCGTATTGAGACATAAACCGCCCAGAAATAAAGTTCCTCTCTTATAGCTAAAGTCCGTTAAGGAGGTGGGCATAAAAAAACCTAACTATATAACGAAATATAAAAAGGTTGAAACCTTTACAATTGCTTCGTTTCAATTCGTTCCATACGCAATAACCTAGTTATGAATTTTCCCGGCTATCTACTTAAAACGGACTATAACCTTTTCTCAGTCGTCTTTAGACAACTTTCGCTATTAGACTCAGAATTTATTCTGAGGCGGGCTTGTTGTCGTCACTTCTGTCGTAGCTATTGGCGTTACTTCTCAAGCAAATCAGCTAAAAACACTATAATTTGCTTAAAGCGTGATTTATCCTACTCCTTAGACCAATTCACACGAAGTATTGCGGTTTCTAGGTTTTCGTTATTTGGTACTGGACATAAAAAAATTCCCTTTTAAAGCTGACAAATTGCTTTTAAAACTTGTAGCAACTGACTTGAACGCTCTCTTTCCATTAAATTTAATTCTGGTAACAGATAATAAATAGGGGGATTTCCTTGTTCAATATAGGCAAACTGATAACTTCTACCATTTGTCACTAATCCCCAAACCGATTTTTGATTATCTAAATTTTTATAAGAGTATATGAGTAGCTGAGATAAACCCGTTGATATATCAATCTGACTATTTTTAGATTCAATTAACAGTACCCAAAAATATGTTTGAGGTTTTGTATGTTTAGCTTTACTAATAGCTAAAATATCAAATCTTCCTTTAATTTTGATATCTTCATCTTCAACTTCAATATCAGCAATATTTTCCTCCAAAACAATCTCGATAGGATAGCGATAAAAACCAGCTAATCTTAGTAAAGGAGCAACTGCAAGAAACTTTACCTGACCTTCAGAAACTTTACCTGCTGTCAGGTAGCGTCGAAAGTCATTTCTAATTTGCAGAAGTTCCTGCTGTTCTACTTCCGTGAGAGGTTCCAGAGATAAGTAGTTAGAAAATGAGTCACTGTATTGTTCTTGAAAGCCAAACAGACGATGAATTTCTTCTAAAGATAAATTACGAGCGTTAATAATTGTCATATATTTTTGCTTGATTAAGGTAGAACTCAACCCAAATTCCCTATATAAAACCTATGCTAACTCCTGGTTGACTGAACAAGTTTGTTAAGCTGCAAGAAAAAAGATTTGTCAGTTAATCAAATATTAATCTTCAAGAAACTCTTCTTTAACTTCTAGGACTTACGCATCAAGTACCAAATGTAGGGGCAATTCATGAATTGCCCCTACAGAAAATCAAGGATTTTACTGCCTTTTTGCGTAAGTCCTAACTTCGTGACTCTGCGTTCTCTGTGCCTCTGTGGTTAAATAAAAAACTTTTGAACCGCTCCAGACGCAGAAAGCACAGAGAGAAAAAGAAATGTTAAAAGTATATTAAGCAAGCCTTCTTTTAACTTCCTCAGCCAAATTTACTAGTAGGACTTCTACTTGCTCACCTGTTTTCAAATCTTTCAGGCAGGACTTTTGCGCTGCTGCTTCCTCAGAACCAATAATTACACAAAATTGAATTCCTTGTTTATCAGCTAGCTGAAATTGTTTACCCAAGGGACGCTTATCAAAGTTAGTGATGACATTAATTCCAGCCTGACGCAGATGTTGCGAAACTTTTAAATAAGTTGGCATTAAATCTTCTTGCATATTCACTACCATCACCTGGGCTGGTGTAGCAGCTAATGTATTAAGAATACCAGCTTTTAACAAGCGACTAATTAAGCGAGTTAAACCAATAGAAATACCTACACCAGGCATTTTCTCACCCAAAAATACCCCAACTAATTCTTCATATCTGCCGCCAGAACAAATACTACCTAAAGCTTCATGTCCTAATAAGGTTGTTTCGTAAACTGTACCAGTATAGTAATCAAGACCACGGGCAATGGATAAATCAATACAGAAGCGATTTTCGGCAACTCCCAGATTACGCACGCCTGCAATTACCGTTTCTAATTCGCTAACTCCCAGGCTTAATTGCTCGGTTTCTGATAAATTTTCGGCAAGATGCTTAAGCTTATCTAATACTTCATCAACGGAACCATCTATTTTAATAAATTCAATAATTTTTTGAGTCTGTTCTTCTGAAACTCCCTCTTTTTCTAATTCTTGTTTTACTTTAATTTCACCAATTTTTTCTAAATTATCAACAATACCGATACACGATTTAATTTTGTCTTCAGTAATTCCCACTGACTTAAAAAAACCTGTAAGAACTTTACGATTATTTATGCGAATCAAAAAATCACCAATATTTATTGCTTCAAATATCTCAGTGATAATTGCAGGCATTTGAGCATCATAGAGCAAGCTGAGTTCACGACGAGCAACTACATCAATATCGCACTGGCGGAACTGACGAAAACGCCCATCTTTCGCCCGTTCTCCCCGAAAGACTACATCCATTTGGTAGCGGGCAAAGGGAAAGGTTAACTCATTCAGGTGACGGGCAATATACGCTGCTAATGGAACAGTTTGATCAAACTTTAAAGCTCTTGATTCCGAACCAGTTTCGCCTGATTTATCTCTCTCCGCTTGCCTATTTGGTGGCAGGATGGGGTCAATACCATAAATGATATTATCGCCTTGATTTCCTTTAGCTTGCAGCACTTCTAAACGTTCTACAGCAGGTGTTTCAATGGGCGTAAATCCATAGCTTTCAAAAACTCTACGGATGATATCTAGCAAATATAATTCTAGACGCTTTTCACTAGGCAGAAATTCTGGGAAACCGCTAGGAGTAGAAAAGTTTATTTTGTCACCTTTGGCCATGCGTGTACCTTACTAAGTTCAAATTTGAGATGAAAGCCTAACGACTGGAAATCGTGGCTACATAAACAAAGTCCGCCTGGGCGGACTGGAGAATAATCAGTGATTATTTTTGAGCGAAGAAATTACTATCTTAGCCGTTCTTCTTGAATTAGGGTGCGTTGAAAAATTTTGTTGTTCTTAAACCAATGCCAAGTGCGGGCCCGATTGTTATTATCAGGACTAATGTAAATCATTTCGTATAAACTCATCTCTGGGTTTGTTTTATAACTAAACCACAAAATCACAATTGAATCATCGGCTTCCCAAGCTTTACCTTGGATGCGATCGGTGTCAAACCAGAGCTTATTATCTTTATAGCTTCCTGGAAATTCATACTCCTCTTGTTTACCATCAGACCACTTATAGCGATTGATTTGGTAGTAGGGATGAGGTCTATTTTCTGGAAATTGACAGCTTAAGTGAGACTCATAACTGTCAAGGATTTTTCCTGTTGTATCAATTACTGTATAAGTTCCTACCCAATCTCCTTCATGACGGGCAAGTACGGGCATTCCTTCTCGAATATTTGACATTACACAACTCCTTTAGGTTTGGGCATTGGGCATAGGGCATTGAGAATTTGTGCTTATTTCCTATTCTCCATTCCCTACCCCCTACTCCCCATTATCAAACCACCAAGGGTCATTACTCGCGTTAGTTTTAATTAAAATAGCTTTTTTTCGCATGAACCGTTTCAGGGCGGCTGCACCCATGCGTGACCCTCCCATACCGGAGAATTTGAAGGAATTTTTCTCTCCCTCCTGCATGATGGCGGTGAGTCCAGCATCGTTGATACTAATACCACCTGCATCTATCTGTTGGGCAACTTCTAAGGCTTCGGCAACTGAAGCAAATACCGCAGCACTCAATCCATAAATTGAGTCATTCGCTAAAGACACTGCTTCCTCTACTGTGGAAAAAGGCATTATTGGCATAATGGGGCCGAAAGTCTCTTCGCTCATCACTTTCATGGAATGATTAACCTGGGTGAGAACTGTCGGACGACACCACCAACCCCCCCCTAAGTCTTCAATTACACCACCGCAGTGAATTACTGCTCCCTTTTCCACTGCATCTAAAAGATGGTCGCTAATAATTGCTGCTTGTTTTTCGGCAATAATCGGGCCAATTTCTCCACTTTCAACTGTGGGGTAGGCTAGCCCAAGGCGATGGGCTTTGGCTACTAATTGATGGTAAAATTTTTCAAATATCGATTCAGCAACATAAATTCGTTCAATTGATAAGCATGACTGTCCGGTGTTGACGACGGAACCCCACAAGATTGCTGAGGTTGCTAATTCTAAATTGGCTGATTCTAAAACGATCGCAGGGTCTTTTCCTCCTAATTCCAAAAAAGCTGGAATAAACCGTTTAGCAGCCGCTTCTGCTACTTTTCGCCCCGTTGCTACACTGCCTGTAAAGCATACCAAATCTACATTTTCAATCAAAGCAGATCCAGTTTCGCCTGCTCCTTCAACAAAAGTTAATACGTCGCGCAATTCAGGAACGGCGCTGATTGCTGTTTTCAGTGGTGCTACGAAGCGGGGAGCAATTTCACTGGGTTTAACAATCACAGCACAACCCGCCAGTAATGCCGGAATGGTATCAATGGCTGACAGTAACAGTGGAAAATTCCACGGGCTAATTACCCCAACTAGGGGATAAGGAACGGATGTTTGTTGCAAAGCGATAAATGGAATTGCTGTGTTTTTGGCAGAGTCTTGCAGCAATTCCGGCGCTAACTTACACCAGCGATCGATGCTAGAGAGAAAGGAGTCTATTTCTAATACTGAGGTCGATAATCTTCCTGTATCATTTACCAAAGCTTCTGTGAGGCGATCGCGCCCTGATAATATCGCTTTCTTCCACTGCTGTAAGGCTTCAATTCTCCCCTCTAAACCCAATTGCTGCCAGCTAACTTGCGCCCTGCGGGTGCGTTTACATTGCTGTGCCAGCAGCCTGGGAGGCGGCGGTATAATTACGTAGTCAAATTTGCCAGTTCGAGGATTGCGGACTTCTATTGGATTAGTCATTTGTCATTTGTCATTTGTCATTTGTCATTTGTCATTGGGCATTGATTATTAATTCTTCTCCCCCTGCTCCCCCTGCTCCCCCACTCCCCAATTCAAATTATCCCCAGTTTGGCTAACCGTTCAATGGTGGCTTGCTGCGTTTGGAGGAAGTGTTTGCGGTCTACTTCTCCCTCCAGCATAGTATTAGGTGGGTAAAAGTGTGATTGGCGATAACTTTCGGCGTATAGTTCAAATCGTTGGCGGGCAAGTAAATTATTTAACCCTGGTCGGCGGCGATCGCGGCGTAATGCTCCTAAATCAATCTCTGCAAATGCTGCCATGCTCTCACCTGCACCTGTCTCTGCTAATACTATTCCGCGATGGTCAATGATTTTAGAGCCACCATCAGCCGAAGCAATGGGGATAGCAATATTAGCGATGCCTGCGGTATTGGCTGAAACTACGTAAGCCATGTTTTCGACGGCGCGAGTGATTTTTGCCGCGTCTTTGGGGGTGAGGTTTTTGTTATACACTTCTGAGGTGGAATGGACAAAAATCTCCGCTCCTCGCATCGCCAGACACCGCGCCACTTCTGGATACAAAATTTCTTCTGATGCTAAAGCTGCCAAATTACCGATCTCCGTTTTGGCTACGGGGAAAACTCCCTCTAAACCATAGCAGTCAAGATATTTATCCCAAACATCATGGGGTGTAGGAGCAAATAAGGAATTTAGCCGCCGATATCGCAAAATAATTGAGCCAGAGGGGTCAAGAATAAAGCAGGTTTGAAAGTACAAGCCGGGGAAGTTGGGGTCAAGTTCGTAGGCATTACCAGCCAAAAATATTTTATGCTTTTGGGCAATTTTACCAAGTGCTTCATACTCAGCACCAGCCATTTCTATACAAGCTTTTTCTGCCCATCCTAAGAGAGAATCTCCCATCGGGAAACCACTCAGGAAATATTCTGGCAGTACAATTAAACGACAATCGAAGCCGATGAAAGCGATACTAGCAGCAATTTGTTGAGCTAGGCGGTTGATCGAGTTTTGCATGAGCCTACGCGCTTGTTGGCGATCGCTTGTTTGGTTGACTGCATGACAGGTAACTTGCAGCGCCAAAGCGCGGAATGAGTTGAGATTATCGGTATTATTGTCCAAAATTCCTCACCAAATTCTATAGAATGCGATTGCCACCCCAGAGAGATCGTACAAGTTTATCTGTCAATTCAGATCAAAATAGGGGTATGGCGCAATGCCCATTGATGTCAACTTAACGTGAAAGCGTTGTCTTGCAAGGAACTAAAGTTCCTCTCTTATAGCTAAAGTCATCTCTTGATGACTAAATATCCCCAAAAATTTTTAGTCTACTTCAGTAGACTTGAGCTATGAGCCATGAACTTCAGTTCAGGGCGGGTGAGAAAGCCAACAGATAAGCCATTTCTAGACTTAAGTTGACACCAATGGTCAATGCTATGAGAAATCTATATCTATCAGGATTTTCGTGAATTGGTATAAGTGGCGTGAAATTATTGTTTGCTTCTCTTGTCTTTGGATAAACTTAATTTAAATGAATAACTCCAGGTAGAAGAGAGAATGTCAAATTTCCCCGATCGCACAGAGTCAAACACTGATAAAGTTTTACTCATCGGAGTTACTGGCGGCACAGGTGGAAATGTCATTAAGGGATTTCTCGAACAGGGAGTTACAAAGATGCGAGTCATCACTAGAGAAATTGACCTTAATCGTCCCTCCTTGGCAAAACTCAACGATGCTGGAGTTGAACTGGTAAAAGCCAACCTCGACGATGAAGCCTCCCTCATAGCAGCCTTTACAGGGATTTCGGCTGTTTACTGCCATGCTACTTCTGCGGACTCCGCTAAAATTGACCCGCTAGAGGTGGATAGAGCAAGGCGAGTTGCACAAGTTGCAAAACTTGCTGACATTAAGCACTTTGTCTACAATGGAGCGGGTGGGGCAGACAGGAATTCAGGAATCCCCCGCATTGAGCAAAAGTACCAAGTGGAGCAAATTCTTAAAGAAGCTGGCTTACCGACTACCATGTTGCGAGCTTGCTTGTTTATGGAAGAGTTTTGGAAGAAGTACACGCGACCTTCCATCCTCAAAGGTAGTTTCCCATTTTCTATTCAGCCAAACAAGCCCCTTCATCTAATTACAACCAAAGATATGGGCCGCGTTGCTGCTTACGTAATTAAACATCCCACCAAGTATATTGGTCAAGAAATTGAGCTAGCTGGCGATGTGCTGACTCCTCTTGAAATGGCAGAGGCATTCTCTCAGGCGCAGGGGATGAAAGTTGTCTACAAAGAGACACCCGCCTGGATTTTCTTAATCTTGCTGCAAAAGGAACTGTTCGATTTGATTCAGTGGTATCGCAAGCAAGGTTATCAAGCCGATGTCTGGCGTTTACGAGAACAGGAGTTTCCTGGACTTCTGACTACATTTAGGGAATTTCTCGCAGAAACCAACTGGGCAAATGCCGAACTCACCTACGAGAGTCTGCGATCGCCTACCCCATCAATTAAACCATGATAAAGCTATTGCAGCAACAGACTTAAGTAGACGCGCAGAATCAAATATAATCCTGTCACTTTCAGTAGAAGGTAAACGCCGTGGCTTCCCATAGGGTAGTGAAACAAAGCGGTTAGAGGGTTTTGAGATGTACCGCTCTGCGATCGCGTACCCACACTTTCCAGTGGCGATCGCAATCACATATCAGTTCATTTAGATGCCTTTGCCTTTACTCTAAATTCAGTAATAATACTGTAGCTTCATGCAAAATAGTTTTTCTTATACTTAATTGTAAAAATAAAAATAATTTTCTCCGTAAATATAGACAAATCAGAATAAAAACAAATACTAATAAGTTAGTTCTTTTGTTATTAGTATACCTATGGCTTTCGATTTAGATGAAACTTTCCAAGTAGACATAGCTGAAATGAATTTAAAACAAGTACATTCAGCAATATTTAGTTTACATCAACCAAAAATACCTTTCGTAATTTGGTTACTAGAAAACCCTAATAGCCTATTGGCGTTACCTGGAAAAATTAGTCTGCGCCATCATGATTATATTCACATACTTTTAGGTAGAGGTATTTCTCCTCCAGATGAAGCTTTTGTAATTGGATTTACAATGGGTAATGACTTAAAGACTAATCAACTACATCTATTCATTTATAAAATTTTTGCTAGATTTATATATCCATATCCTTATAATTTATCGATATCAGATTTAATAAATTTTAATTTAGGTTTTTGTTATGGTAGAAAAATTAAAATCAAACAAATAAATGAAATAAACTTTAATATTTATCAAGATAAAACCATAGGGTATTTAAGAAATCTTTTCGGGATTAATCCTGATGAAATAAAACTTAAATATTAATTTTGGTTAATCGCTAATAGTACTTACGCATCAAGTACGAAATGTAGGAGTAATTCATGAATTGCCCCTATGAAAAATCAAGGTTTTCAGTGCATTGAAAGCGTAAGCCATAACTAATTAACATTTATCTAAAAAATATTATAAAAATGCACCTGTCTAATAAACTCAGATTCGTTCCCTCTCAAATAGTACCTATAACGTTACTACTGACATTAGTCTTGTTTATTCCTCAAATTTGCCTGAATTGGCAAGCATATTATAATTTTAATAGTATTACTAAACATGAATTTAAACTCCAAATTCTGAGTGATGAAATTACTTATCTTGATGAAGTCTTAACGATGTCAGCACGCATGAATGCTGCTACAGGAAAAATTATTTGGGAAGAACGCTATCGCCAATTTGAACCTAAACTCGATCTTGCTATTAAAGAATCTATTAAACTGGCTCCTAAAGTATATGAAAATGAGGATGCTAAAAAAGTTGATGCTGCTAATCAGCGGTTAGTAGCAATGGAAGATAAATCTTTTGAATTAGTTAAAAATAATCAAAAAGAGATGGCAGAAATATTACTTTCTAACCGGGAGTATGAAAATCAAAAACAAATTTATGCTGATGGTGTTGCTAAAAGAAAGCGTAATATATCACTTCAGTTACAGCAGAAAGTTGATGATTATTACAAAAGAATGTTTTGGGCAATTTTAGAATCTATTATAAGTTTAGCAATGCTGATTCCGGCATGGCTTTTAGTATTACATTTATTACAGCAATACTTAAAAGCTAAGAAAGTTGCTCAAGCCGCCTTAGAAGAAACGAACTATAGGTTAGAAATGCAAGTTGCAGAGAGAACGGCAAAATTAAAACAAAAAAATAATCAATTACAACAGACACTGCAAGAATTGCAACAGGCTCAAGTACAACTTATTCAAACTGAAAAAATGTCCTCATTAGGTCAGCTAGTTGCTGGTGTTGCTCATGAAATTAATAATCCAGTTAATTTCATTTATGGTAACCTGATGCATATTAGAGAATATAGTCAGGACTTACTAAATTTAATTAACCTGTATCAGCAACAAAAATTTAATTACAACCCAGAACTAAATAGTCTGATTAATGAGATAGATTTAGAGTTTATTATTGATGATCTACCGAAAATATTATCCTCAATGGCAGTTGGTACTGACCGCATTCGTGAGATTGTACTAACTTTGCGGAACTTCTCGCGTCTTGATGAAGCAGAAATGAAACCTGTTGATATTCATGAAGGAATTGATAGCACTCTATTAATTTTACAATATCGTCTCAAAGCAAACAATAAACAGCAGGAAATTGCAATAATCAAAGACTATGGTGATTTACCGCTTGTTGAATGTTATGCAGGCGGACTAAATCAGGTATTTATGAATATCTTAAGTAATGCTATCGATGCTTTATATGAATGGGAAGAAGAGTGTTTGAAAAAAGAGGCTAAAAAACACCTTAGCTCAATTATTGTCCATACTCAAGTTAAGAATGAAGAGTATGTGATTATTAGTATTAAAGATAATGGGCCAGGAATACCAGAGAAAGTTAAGGCTAAATTGTTTGATCCTTTCTTTACTACTAAACCTATAGGTAAAGGCACTGGCTTAGGATTATCTATTAGTTACCAGATTATAGTAGATAAGCACAAAGGAAAAATCGAGTGTATTTCTGCACCTGGTAAGGGTACAGAGTTTTTGATTGAGATTCCGATTAAGCAGATGCGGTAAGCAAATATATGCACTGTGCAGCTTAAGCAAACGCTATTGATAAGTAAGTGGGTCAAATTAAATATAAAACCTCACCCTGCCTCCGGCTTCCCTCTCCAAAATATCGGAGAGGGATTGAGGGTGAGGTTTTATCTTATGTTTAATTACGTCTACCTACTTATAGCTAGCTTTTCCTAATCAAATAAGGTACATAATAGCCCCCTCTTCGCTTGCGGGGAGGGGGTTCGGGGTGGGGTTCAGTAGCTACTCACTGAGAAGCACTATATTATTTGTGGTCATACCTTTGACATAATTTTGCAATGGCTTTGTCAATACGATCTGCAATAGTTTACTCATCAAACTGTTTAACGGAACTAGGCAGGTAATCCCTGCCTTTTTTTCTTTATGGACTATTCTCCTTTACCTGAGAATTACTAATAGAAAAGCCTCGATGCGTAGGTTTAATCCTAGCTAATTCTACCTGAAAAGTTACCTTGTCGGTCATTTCCCCGCTTCTTGCTTCTAAAGTCCACTTACCAGGACGCAAATTCCAAAATAAATAATTAGCTGAGTTTGTATTTAGCTTTTCTCCGTTTAGCCGCCATTCAACAGGCGCAGATTTATTTCCGCCTAATTTAAATTCGAGTTTTTGCTTCGCTTCTTCACCTGGATACAGTAAAAATAAATCGCCATGATGCGGAGATAAAATTCTCAAATTGGTAGAAACAAGACTCGATTGCTGTTGTTTTGCCAACCACTCATCATACTCTGGTGGTAAATTGAATTCATTGTCACCTTCGTAGGCAATTTTATCTTTTGGATAGAAATATTCCTGCACGACTGAGGTACAATCTGGTGTTGGTCTTAACCCCGAAATTGCACAAATAGGTAGTTGCACTAAACCTTCTGGAGGTGGAAAACCTGCTGGTTCTTGATGTTCGTGCAGGTGTAACATAATTCGATTCCACAAGGGTGCAGCCCCGGTAACACCTGAAACCTGACGCATCGGTTCGCCGTTGAAATTGCCTACCCAAGTAGCGACGGTGTAATCTGTGGTGAAGCCAACTGTCCAAGTATCACGAAAATTGGAAGAAGTGCCAGTTTTAACAGCAACCGGAAAAGGTAAATTTAATAATGAGTCTACACCAAATGCTGTTGCACGAGCATGGTTGTCACTAAGTATGTTGGTGATTAATTGCCAGATTGTCGCCGAATTTTGGATTTTAGATTTGGGATTTTGGATTGGGGAATCGGAAAATCTGCTTACTAAAGGGGTAGCATCTCCGAGTCGTGCCATAGTAACGTAAGCTCTAGCTAATTCCCATAGACTAACTTCGCCGCTACCGAGAGTTAAACCCAAACCGTAATGTTCTGGAGTTTGATTGAGGTGTTCAAATCCCAGTTGATGCAGACGTTCTAAGAAAGTTTCTACACCTACTTTTTCTAAAACCCTGACTGCGGGGACATTTAGGGAATTTGCTAAAGCGATTCGCACCCGCACTGGGCCAAGGAAGCGTTCGGTATAATCTGTGGGGCTATAAAGTTTCGCGCCGGGAATGGCATAATGTGCCGGTACATCTGCCAAAATGGTATTTGGGCGAATTAAATCTTTTTCTAAAGCTAATTCATAGACAAAAGGCTTGAGAGTAGATCCTGGTTGACGTAGCGCCTGTACTCCATCATTGCGTCCTAGTTTGGCTTCGTTAAAGTAATCAGGTGAACCGACATAAGCCAAAACTTCGCCAGTGTGGTTGTCAATTACCAACGCAGCTGCATCATGGACATTGTTAGCGGCGAGAGAAGAAATTACGTGCTGTACCTGTGCTTCGACAAACTGCTGTAATGGGCGATTTATAGTCGTGCGGATAACCGATTTATCCCCCCAACCTCCCTTAAAAAGGGAGGCTTGATTCTCCGCTTTGTAAGGAGGGCTAGGGGGAATTTGATTGGCTAACCAAAATAAAAAGTGTGGTGCGGCGATAATTCCGCGTTGGCGAGATTGAAACACAACTTTTTCGGCGGATGTTCGGGCTGCGTAGCTTGCCGCCGTAGGCATCGCATCACTAATATACTCATCGCGTACCATACGATTGAGGACGTATTTTTGTCGCTGCTTCAATCGTTCCCAATGCTGGTAAGGGTTAAAATATGTGGGATTATTAGGAATAGCAGCTAACAAACTAGCTTGGGCAAGATTCAACTCACTAGCTGGGATGGAAAAATAAGTCTGCGCGGCTGCTTCCACACCATATATATTCCCTCCCATTGGTAGGCGATTGATATATGCAGCCAAAATTTCATCTTTGCTCATCCCTGCTGCTAACCGCCAAGATAGCCAAATCTCACTTAGTTTACCAGAGAAGCTGCGGGGGACAGGATCTAACATCCGCGCTAACTGCATAGTAATTGTGGAAGCACCGGAAATAATTCGTTTCGCGTGGATAGCTTCTTTGCTGGCGCGGATAATAGCTTTCATATCCAACGCCCCGTGATGGTAAAAGCTGCCATCTTCGGCGGCTAAAATAGCATGGGTAAACTGGGGCGAAACCTGATTTAGTGGGACTACTGATGTATGTTCTTGGTCACGGGTGAGTAATGTTCCTAATGGTAAACCATTGCGATCGCTAAATTGCATTGCCAACTGATTTTGGGCAATATCTGCGGTATGAATGGCTGCAAAATAAGGTAGTAAGCGTACCAATAAGCAGATTAGCAGCACAGCTAGGATAACCTTACTAGTGTGCTTAATTTTGAGTAGCGATCGTAAAATTAGTTTCATCAGGGAATCCCTGCCCAAGAAAACTTACCTTAATTTTGACGTGGCAATTACATCTAAATCAGGAAATATGTCAAATACTTAACAATTAATTTGTTATAACTTAGCATATATAAATTAATATTTGCAGACTTAAATACTTCTTGATAGTTAAGAATTGTAGTGATTTTGCGGAACAATCACACGGTATTGGTTATCTATGTAAATAAACATAGTTAAATCCAATAATTGAGTAAAAAATAATCATCCGCCTTCCCTTATTAATCTTGGCATTGCCAACTCTATGAGGGAATACAAACTTTTATTCGCTATAATTTGTAAATTTTTATTTTGAATTACTAAAAATATGATTATCAGAGTTTTATTCCGTTTCCACCATAAAATTCTTTCTTTCTTCCTTGGCGTACTTGGCGGTTCGTTAAAAAAAATTATTCCTACTTCAAGCCAGAAGAGAAAAATACAGTTTCTTCTTCTCTTTACATTTATGCTAGCGATGACAGGGTGTAATTTTTTTGGTATTAACTCAAATAAAGAACAACTCCCAACAGTATCCGCACTCACCCCACCTAAGCTACCAGACTGGATTGAACAAATTAGTCCCATTGGAGATGCAAAATCTCTTAACCAAATCCGCATCCGTTTTAAAGAAGCTTTAATCCCAGTTGAAAGTCTTGACAGTCCAGAACAGCAGAAAATATTACAAGAATTTGCACTTTGGCCGCCTTTACCTGGTCAATTTCGCTTTTTAACACCGCGCATGGTGGGTTTTCAAGCCGAGAAAGCTTTACCAATAGCAACAAGATTTCAAGTTACCCTCAAAGCGGGTTTAGCCGATTTAAAAAATCATCGACTAGACAAAGATTTACCTTGGACATTTAATACCGAATCTATCAACCTGACTAATTTACCCGGTGTCAATCCCATTGAGAAAGCTGATATCGAACCAATTGATTTACAACAAAAATTACAGTTTACTTCTAATGTAGAATTGGATTTAGCCTCTATACAAAAACATTTACAATTAATCCCCGAAGGTAAAAAGAAAGGTACAGGTTTTAAAGTTGAATTAAACAAAGAAGAAAAACCATTAAAAGATGAAGAACCTTTAGAAAAATTTGACCCTTCAGTACGCAATTGGATTTATAACCTCATCCCCCAGCAAAATCTCGAAAAAGCAACCCCTTATCGGCTAGTATTTTCTCCCGGAATACGTCCTGCTTATGGTAATCTACCTACAGAGAAAGAATTTGCCAGTAAGCTAGCAACTTATTCGCCTTTAGCATTTCAAAAAATTAACTTTTACGGACAGCCAGATGCAGCTGGAACTATTGGAAGATTTCTTAAAGGCAGTCCACAACTAGAATTTAATAACGTCTTAGTGGCAGATTCAGCTAAAGAAAATATTACTATTAATCCAGCACCAAAAGATATTTCGAGAATTCTGCAAATAAACGATGAAGATAAAATTGTCGGCATCAACCCTTACGCGTTAGAACCTGCCAAGACTTATACAATTACTATTGGTGGAAATCTCAAAGATAAATTTGGGCAAACTTTAGGTAAACCTATCACACTTAAATATGATACTGGAGATTTAGCTGGGGATATCTGGGTACCCTCAGATTTGAATATTTTCCCCACAGGTAAAGATTTACAGCTAAATATTAGTACGGGAAATCTCCCAGAATCGAAATATAAAGCAGCTTATCGAGTAGTTAAACCGACAGATTTAGTTTATTTTAATAATGGTAGTGATTTATTACCACAACCTTCTGATTGGCAAAGCTTTAAGGTATCGGGTAAGAAAAATCAATCAGTTGATATTGCTGTTCCTCTGCGAGAAAAAATAAGTGCAGCTACGGGAATGTTAGCTTATGGAGTGCAAGCCCGCACTAATAAATATCAGGAGAATGGGAAGGAACTGTGGCGTGAACCTACAACTTATGGATTGGTTGAATTGACGAATTTGGGCGTATTTACTCAGTGGTTTCCTGAGTCAGGCTTAATTCGCATCAATCATCTTACAGATGGTTCGCCAGTTCAAGCGGCTGCTGTGGAAATTTATCAATCAAAGTTAGAGGCTAAATCTCGCCCCGAACCTGTACCTTGTGCAACGGGTAAAACTGATGAAAATGGAACTTTGACAATTATTCGTGAGCGATTACAGCAATGTTATTCTGGGAATGAAAGTTCTAATAAATCACCACAATTATTAGTAATTACCCGGCAAAATCAAGATTGGGCATTTGCTAGAGTTGAAGAATATAGCGGCATTTATGGCTATGGTATTGATGCAGGCTGGCAAGTTGGTAAACCTGAATCACGCGGGGTAATTTTCTCTGATAGACAGTTATATCAACCAGGTGAAAAAGCTTGGTTAACTGGTTTCGCTGACTTTTTACAAAATGGTATAATCCAACAAGATAAAAATGCTGTTTACCAATTAATTTTGGTTAATCCTGATGGGCAAAAGACTAATTTAGGTACGCAAACGACAAATGAATTTGGTACATTTTCTCTAGAATTGCCCATCAAGACTACTCAGCGCTTAGGCTATTATACAATCCAGGGTAAGGGGAAGAATGGGCAAGAGATTTCTGGAGAATTTCGGGTAGCTGAGTTTAAGCCACCCAATTTTAAAGTCGAACTTAACTTAGATAAAGAATTTGCTTTCATTGACGACAAAGTTAATATTAATGCCACAAGTAATTATTTATTTGGTGCGCCTGTCGAAGGTGGCGAAGCAAAATACTTTATTACTCGCCAGCAAGCTAATTTTGTTCCTAAAGGTTGGGATGAATTTACTTTTGGTAGGCAATGGTTATGGCCAGACGAAACCCCTACTATATCTAGTGATGTCTTACAAACTAATGCCCAGCTAGATGCTAATGGGAAAAGTAGTCAAACTGTGAATGTGGCTAATGATTTACCATATCCGATGACTTACCAGGTGGATGTGCAAGTTGCAGATGTTTCTAATCTATCTGTAGCAAATTCCAAAACTTTTACAGCCTTACCAAGTAATCGCCTCATCGGGTTAAAAAGTAATTTTATCGCTGATGCTGGTAAGGCTTTCCCGATTGAAGTGATTGTTACTGACCCTACAGGAAAAGCGATAACAGGTCAACCCGTGCGGCTGGAATTACAACAGATTAAATACAGCAGCGTCACGCAGTTGCTAGAAGGTAGCCGAACTCCAAAAAATCAAGTTGAATATAAAACAGTCGGACAAGCTGAAATTACATCTGCTAGCAATCCGCAATCGGTAAATTTGACAGCACCCGAATCTGGTTCATACCGGATTCGAGTTAATTTTAGTGACCCAAAAGGCGAATTAACTGCCACAGATTTACAAATTTGGGCAACTGGTGAAAATCCGGTATTTTGGGGTTCTAAAGAAAAAGATGTCTTAGAAGTTAAATTAGATAAAAAAGAGTTTCAACCTGGTGAAACCGCTACTGTATTAATTCAATCTCCCTATCCAGATGCAGAATTGTATTTTGCTGTGATTAAAGACAAACCCCTTTATCAGCAAATTACCAAAACTCAGGGAAGCGCACCACAAATTCAGTTTAAAGTCACGCCAGAAATGCTGCCAAATGCAGCCATTGAAGCTGTCTTAGTCAGACAAGGTAAACCGATAAACCAAGTGGAAGCAGGAAGTTTAGATAACTTGGTGAAGATTGGTTTTGCACCTTTTAAAGTTAACTTAGAAGATAAGTATTTAAAACTGCAAGTTAAGCCAGTGCAAGCATCATTAGAACCTGGTGCAGAAGAAACGGTACAACTGGAACTGAAGGATAATCAAGGCAATCCCACCAAAGGACAGTTTACAGTTATGGTGGTGAATGAAGCAGTGTTACAACTTTCTGGTTATCGTCCGCCAGATTTAGTGGATACAGTTTATGCAGAACAGGTAATACCTACCCGCTTTAACGATAATCGCGCCGATGTAATATTACAACCACAAGATGTAGCTAAACCTAAAGGTTGGGGTTATGGCGGTGGTTTTTCAACTGGTGCAGCCAATACTCGCACTCGCACAGATTTTCAAGCCTTAGCTTACTACAACGGTTCTGTTCTCACCGATGCAAATGGTAATGCACAGATAACCTTTAAATTACCGGATGACTTAACTACATGGCGGGTGATGGCTGTGGCCACAGATGGAAATCTGCGTTTCGGGAATGGAGACGCGACATTTATCACCACAAAGCCACTGCTAACTAATGCCATCTTGCCACAATTTGCCCGTCCAGGCGATCGCATCCTCGCTGGTTTATCTGTAACTAACAACACTGGGAATACAGGAAATCTCTCAATTAATGGCGAACTTAGCGGTAATGTGAAATTTGCTGACAAAAACCCCACAGCTACTTCTTTGCAAACCAAAGCCGAATCCGCAACTCACGCTTATCGCTTTCCAATGTTGGCGGATAGCGTCGGAGTTGGTAAAGTTCGCTTTAGCACTCAGCTAAATGGTACAGCCGCAGATGCTTTTGAAGTTCCTTTAGAAATTAAGCCAATTGAAATTACAGAACAAGTCGTTGAAACTGGTGTAATCCCCCCAAACCCCCTTACGAAAGGGGGGGATGAGGTAAAAATTCCCCTCAATGTTGATAAAAATACCTTCCCTGATGCGGGAGGTTTAGATATTCAGTTGGCGAGTACCTTAATTCCAGAGATTCAAGCACCAGCAAAACAGGTTTTAGGAGATGATGATTTACCGTTTACAGAACCTGCTGCAAGTCAGTTAATGATTACGGCTAATCTGCAAAATCTTACACAAAAATATGGTCAGACATTTTCAGAATTTAATCCTAGCCAACAAGTAAAACAAGCTATTGAAAAATTAAAAAAACTGCAAATAGCAGATGGTGGTTTTGCTGCTTTTCCCGGACAAGAAAAATCTGACCCTTGGGTTTCTTCTTACGCGGGTGAATCTTTGGCTAAAGCTAGTCAGGTGTTCCCTAATTTAGTCGATTCGGCAATGCTGTCTTGCCTCAAAACTTATCTGCAAAAAGTTCTCGCAAACCCTGGAGAATATGACTTTTGCAAACAACTACTATGTAAAAGGCAACTGCAACTTAATGCTTTAATTGCCTTAGCAGAATTGGGGGAAAAACGCAATACTTTTCTCGCAGATATTTATGAACAGCGCAATAACTTTGATTTAGTAACTCAAATTAAACTGGCGCGATACTTATCTCAATTCCCAGAATGGCAAAATGAATCTCAACAATTAGTAAACAAGCTGCAACAGAGTATATATGAAACTGGTCGCACAGCAGTTGTAAGTTTACCAGGTAATTGGGGATGGATGAGTTCATCCACCGCGACGCAAGCGCAAGCAATACGTTTATTTATTGCCAAACAAAGTAAACCCGAAGTTATAGATAAGTTATTCCAAAGTCTTCTCGCATTACGACGGGATGGCACATGGCAAACTAACTATAATAATGCCCAAGCCTTAACAGCTTTGGTAGAATATAGCCAACTGCAACCAACACCACCTAATTTTGTTTCCACAGTCCAATTAGCTGGTAAAAAGTTAAAAGAAAATCACTTTCAAGGCTACAAAAATTCTAGTTTACAGTTAAATGTACCGATGAATCAATTACCTCGTGGGCGTAATGATTTAACACTGCAAAAATCAGGTAATGGCACTTTACACTATCTGGTTGCTTATAATTATCGCTTGCAAGGAAATCAACCAGGTAGATTTAACGGTTTACGCATAACACGAGAAATTAGTCAAGTAAATAAAGAGAAAGTTTTACAAAAAACAGGTATTTACGCTTTCGATAAACCCTTGACTTTAGGCTCTGGACAGGTGTTTGATATTGGTTTAGAAATTATCGCCGATCATTCTGTGGATCATGTGGTGATTAAAGATCCGCTACCATCAGGTTTTGAGGCGGTGGATGCAAGTTTTCAAACTACCACATCTGCATTACAAGCAAAAGCCGATAGTTGGGAACTTGGGTTTAAGAATGTGTACCGCGATCGCATTATCGCCTACGCTGACCATTTGGAACCAGGAGTTTATAGTCTACATTACTTAATCCGTTCTGTTACTCCTGGTACATTTTCTTGGCCTGGTGCCGAAGTTCGCTTGCAATATACACCAGAAGAATTTGGGCGTACTGCTGAGTCTACCTTGGTGGTTGAGGATGGCAAGTAGTAATTGTAGTTTATTGCATTTCTGTAACTGCAATTAAAGTATAATCAAACTAATCACGGTAAGATTCGCTCTGTTTAGCTTGGATAAACCCCAAGAGTTAGTATTAACTAAATTAGGAGAAGGACTACCCGCTATAACTCCATCTTTTGGAGCAGCTTTAGCAGAAGCTTGTGCGGTGTGTTTGGAGGATCAAAGTCATTTGCAGGGTGTAGAACTCACAGTTAATGGAAACTTTCCTACCAGCTTTAGACTATATTGGCAACCTGTTACACAACAAATGCTCCGTTGCTGGAATGATGAAGAGTTCACCACAGAACAAGCAGCCTATGGCATTGCCTTTATGCTCATCAGACAATTGACTCAGTTTACAGTGATTGAGCGATCGCGCAAAGGCACTGGATTTGATTATTGGTTAGGTAGCGAAGACGAAGCAGGTGAACTTCCGTTTCAAAATAAAGTAAGGCTGGAAGTTTCAGGTATACGTAAAGCAGATGATAGCAGGGTTAGAGCTAGAATAAAACAAAAAATCGAGCAAACTAATCCTTCCGATGGCGAATTTCCCGCCTACATTATTATTGTTGAATTTAGCAGACCCCTATCTTTTATTGTGGAAAAATGAGTCAGATTCAAGAGTTGCATAAACAGGCGATGGATTTGGCCGAAGCAGCTTTTACTGCTAAACTCAGAGGAGACTTAAAGCAAGCTAGTCAAGTTTCTCGACAAGCTTTTGATAAAGAATCTCAAGCTGCTGCACTGATTGCCAATCAACTTGATGCCGAGCCGACTCGTTCAGTATTACATCGCAGTGCTGCAACGCTTGCAATAGACTGTGGTGAATTTCGAGCAGCAGAACGTTTGATTGCGATCGCATTATTAGGAAATCCACCCCAAGAAATTGCCCAAGAACTAAAAGATTTATTCATTAAAATAAATTTACGCCCATATTTAGAACGTCACGGGCTTACTTTTGATGAAGAAAAGTTGAGGAATTTAATAGTAGATAAACAGGGTACTTGAAACACAGGCGAACACACTACTGTAAAGGTAATTATAAATGGCGATCGCATTATCGCCTATGCTGACCACCTGGAACCAGGAGTTTATAGTCTACATTACTTAATCCGTTCTGTTACTCCTGGTACATTTTCTTGGCCTGGTGCCCAAGTTCACCTGCAATATGCACCAGAAGAATTTGGGCGTACTGCTGAGTCTACATTAATACTGGAGGATGGGAAGTAGCTATTTATGCCATCTTTGGCTACAACAAATCTAAAAATCTTTCTAAGTCTATACGAGCCTGCTTTAAAATCTTAGCTAGAGTGAAACGCTTAACTGGCCGATGAGCAGGAACAGTCAATTTCAAGACTTCATCTGGTATGCTTTTTTCCAATCTAATGTGACTACCTCGCTGGCGTACAACTATCCATCCATCCCGTTCTAAAGCAGCGATAATCTGAGTATAGGGTAAATTGGGAACTTTGCTCACAGTACCAATTCCCTGACAATTACGCCTTCTTGAGTAATCAATTCATCTTCCAATGGCTCTAGGTAAAGTTCTATTGCTTCTTGGATATTCTCTAATGCTTCTTCTACTGTTTCTCCTTCGCTGATACAGCCAGGAAGGGAGGGAACATGGACGGTGTATCCGCCTTCTTCACTGGGTTCTAATACAACTTTCAGTTTCATAACTTGGTAATGAACTTACTTTTCTATTTTTAATGATTTTTGGCGAATGCATTGTAATTGAAGTGCGAAGATTTAAAAAGGGCGCGATCGCACTACTACTGAGAGAAAAGAAAGCGATCGCTCTTTTCTTGTGATTTCTTGCAAGATATAAATATTGAGTCTTAAACAGTATCACAGTTTGATACCCCATCGGCTTCTCTAAGGACTGCAACTGATGAAGAATTATCCTCATCGGCATCACGATTTTTCAGACTTCACAACTACCCATTGCGTCACACCTGCCATTGCTCGCCAACCCAAAAATTTCCCTATAGGTTCCGCCCGTTGAATGGCAATCCGAGTTAAATCACCACCGACTCGTTCATGCCATTGAAATAAAGTTTGCTCACCCTCTACCGTTACCACATTTGCCACCAAACGTCCACCCGATTGCAGTGCTTCCCAACAAACATCAAAAAGCCCTACTGCTGTCACTCCACCACCAATAAAAATCGCATCTGGTGCAGGTAAATCTTTCAGAACATGGGGCGCTTTACCTTCAATGATTTGCAGATTTGGAGTACCTAGAGTGGCGGCATTATCAGCAATATATAGTAGTCTAGAAGAATTTTGTTCGATTGCGATCGCTCGACACCGAGCATTACTCCGCATCCATTCGATAGAAATCGAGCCGCAACCCGCGCCAACATCCCATAATAATTCTCCCGGTGTGGGTGCTAAAGCTGCTAGGGTAATTGCCCTAACTTCACGCTTCGTTAACTGTCCATCGTGGTGATAGGCGTTATCTGGTAATCCTGGTAATCTTGGTAATGGGATAACCCCAGCATCAACAATACAATCAACTGCGATCGCATTCAAAGCCGCAACTTCAGTTTCACTCCAAGATGCAGCCGTACCTTCCACAATTCTTTCATGAGCGCCGCCCATACGCTCCAATACGGTTATTTTACTGCCACTATAGCCGCGATTTGTCAAAATTCCGGCAACAATGGCGGGTGTGTCCTTCCCTTCACTCAAAATCAACAGCCGCGCTTTTGGGTAAATGTAAGATTGCAGTAGAGAGGATGGACGACCATTCAAACTCAAGGTTTCCACCTCAGTTAAAGACCATCCAACCCTACTACAGGCGAGGCTGAAGGCTGAAGGTGCGGGGATAATCGTCATTTGGGAGACGGGTATTCGCCGCATCAAGGTAACACCAATGCCATAACACATCGGATCGCCACTTGCAAGTACGCAGATTGACTCACCCCGACGTTTGATAATTTCTTCAACTGAAGCGCTAATGGGAGATGTCCAAACTAGTTTCTCACGTTGGTCATCTGTAGGGAGCATTGCTAAATGGCGATCGCCTCCCACAATTACTTTAGCTTGATTGAGTAAAGAACGAGCGATCGCGCTTAATCCCTGTAACCCATCTTCTCCAATGCCAACGATAGAAAGCCATTTCTCTGTCATGCTAATTCATGATTAATAATTATTACTTCATAACTAAGACTTGACATTAATTCTAATTCTGAATTATTCCGTCAATTTTGGTAGTATATATTGTATAGTGCTGGATTGAGGATAACTCGATGAACTCACTCTTAGAAATCGAAGCTGGTATTATGCAATTGTCTGAAGGTGAAATACGGGATCTATCGAATTGGCTTCAAGAATATCTCAATGTTGCCTGGGACAAGCAAATTCAAGTAGATGCAAAATCTGGTCGATTGGATCAGTTAATCGAGCGTACAAAAGCAGATATTGAAGCTAATCGGGTAAAACCGTTAGATGAAATCCTTAACAACCCCTGATTTTCACCCTTTAGTTGATGAAGACTTTTTGATACATACCTCGCCCCTTGTGGGCGAAAAAAGTAATCATATCGGGATTAATTCAAAGCAAGTGCATTGTGGGCGTGGTATCTCTTGGACTAATGACTAATGACTCTCGCGTTGCGGTTTGATGTTGCTACTTTATCGGCGATTACAAACAAATAATCTCCTTGATTATTTTCATACTTTTTGACAATCTCTGTGATGC
Source organism: Nostoc sp. (assembly GCF_036916975.1). Lineage (GTDB taxonomy): Bacteria > Cyanobacteriota > Cyanobacteriia > Cyanobacteriales > Nostocaceae > Nostoc. The sequence goes on along the minus strand of NZ_JBALFF010000056.1, from coordinate 38,758 downwards.
GTCCTGTATTAATGTCTGCTGCTAGCCGTTTACATCCTGTTACGATTTCATCTGCCGAAGCTAGTAAAGCAAACGTAGAAATTCCAGAGCGGATATTTTCATCTAAATATATTTCAGGACGATATTTACCACTATATAAAAATAGGTCTTGCAAATTTTGGGAAATCGAATAAGGTTCGATATTAACTGAGTTAAAACTTGCCTCATTGAGAGCATATTTTACCTTTTCTAAACTTGGCATCTGTTCAGCAGATTTATGTATAGCCTCTGGAAAATATTCGACTAACCAATATTTGCTCATTTGCTCTGGGGTGGCAGTAAACAATACAAAACGACCAGCCGCTAAGACACGGTAAATCTCTCGAAAAGCAGGAGTTAGTGCAGCAAAATGATGTATCGCCAGCGTGCATAGCACACCGGAAAAAGCCCCATCAGCATAAGGTAAAGCTTCAGCTTCTGCAACTTGCCAAGCTACAATATTACTCTTATTCGTAGCAGCATCAATCATCTTTTTTGACTGGTCTACTCCACTCCAAACACCACCATGTTTTGCCAAAGCTAGCGTGTAATTTCCCGTGCCACATGCCACATCAAGATAGGAGGAATCTGATTTTATTTGGAGGTGTTTAGCTAATTGTGAAGCAATGTAAAGGTCAGCGCGACGAGTCAAATCATAGCCTTTGCCAATTTGCTCATAAACAGCCATTTATTGAATTCTCTACAAATTTTAAAAATAGTGAAAAGTCAATAGTTATCAGTGAACACTAGTATAATGTCTAAGCTAGTTTTGAAGGTTCATAGTAAAGACTTTAATGCTGAAAAAAAGGACTAAAGTCCTTACTACGAACTTGATTACTTGATAACTGTTAAACCATCGCGGCTGTTGCTTTCAATGCAAAAATTTTCTCAATCACATCTTCTACTACTTTATCTGGCGTGGAAGCACCAGAAGTAATTCCTACAACAATTTCTCCCTTTGGTAACCAGTTTGCTGTAGTTATTAACTGCCCATTTAATTGCCGATGTTCAATCAAATCTGCTGATGGAATCCGTTCAACAGTATCAATATGATAAGAAGGAATTCCCCGCTCAAAAGCAATTTGTTGCAATTGAGTAGTATTCGATGAATTAAAGCCACCAATTACTACCATTAAATCTAAATTTTTTTCTACTAACTCCAACATTGCATCTTGGCGTTCTTGGGTGGCATCACAAATAGTATTGAAGCTTTGAAAATGCTGATTTAACTCAGTGGGGCCATACTTCTGTAACATAGTCCGCTCAAAAAGCTTGCCGATTTGCTCAGTTTCGCCTTTTAGCATTGTAGTTTGGTTAGCAATACCAACTCTTGCTAAATCTTGATCGGGGTCAAATCCTGCTGAACAAGCTTTAGCAAATTTTGTCAGAAATTCTTCACGGTTCCCACCATTAATAATATAGTTAGCAACATATTCTGCTTCTTGCAAATTCAACACAATTAAATACTTGCCAGCAAAAGAACTAGTAGCAACTGTTTCTTCGTGCTTATATTTGCCGTGAATTATTGATGTATAATCGATTTTTTTGTGCTTTTCTACTGTATTCCAAACTTTAGATACCCAAGGACAAGTTGTATCAACAATTTTGCAGCCTTTATCGTGAAGTATCTGCATTTCTTGAACGCTAGCCCCAAAAGCGGGTAATATGACTACATCACCAGTTCCAACAACAGAAAAGTCTTTATTCTTTCCTTCAATGGGAATAAATTCTACTTCCATCTCCTGCATACGCTGATTTACAGAAGGGTTGTGGATAATCTCGTTAGTAATCCAGATGTGTTCTGTAGGGAAGTGCTGGCGGGTTTCGTAGGCCATTGCCACAGCGCGTTCTACACCCCAGCAAAAGCCAAAAGCTTGTGCTAGTCGGATTGTCACATCACCTCGTTGTAGAGTGTAATTGCGATCGCGAATTTTTTGAATCAAGTTACTCTGATACTCAGACTGCAACTGGGTGGCGACTTCTGCTTGATGACCAAAACCCTTGCGATTGTAATTTTCGGAATGTTGCAGGCTGCGCTTAAAAGCTTTTGTATCCATTAGATTTGTCTACTTAAACCACTATTTTTTATTTTCTCGCGCCCAGACGCGATTTATACAAACTTGTATTCAAAGATATTACTTCTTTTTGTCCTTTACCTTTTTCACCAAAGGACATTAGCGCTGTGGTTTTAATTCGATCTCGCCATAAATCTGCAATGCAGAACGCCAAACTATATAGCCTTCAGGACTTAAATGTAAGCCATCAGTAGTAAATTCGCGGCGGAGATTACCTTGTTTGTTGGTAAACAGGGGATGTAAATCGAGATATTTGACACCTTTTTTGTGACAAATACTTTGCAGTTGCTGATTTAACTCACGAATGCGATTATTGTCAACAGCTAAAAGTTTCTCTCGTCCTTTCCAGGTTGCTTCCTTTGCCCCATGTGGCAAAATCGATTGGACAACAATTTGCGCCGTAGGATGCTTCTTGCGTAGGTAATTGATAATTTGCCGCTGATTATCTAAAATTACCCTGTCGCTCACCCCCCGAATTAGGTCATTAATGCCAATCATCACAAAAATCACCTCTGGCTGGGTGCGGTCAAATATCTCCAATCTTTTCAAGAGTCCATTGCTGGTTTCGCCAGAAATTCCTTGATTGAGCCAATTTTTACCTTCGGGTAATAACTCAGGCGGAAACCACAAACTCAAAGAATCTCCCACCAGGATGCTTAAATGCGGGGGACGTTGGTCTGCGGCTACCTTGGCTTCTTGCGTGAGGATGTCTACCCACTGCTGGTAAGAGAGTTGGTGACGACGACCTAAATCAGGTGTAGCAATTTCGGATGAGTTGTTAGGGCTGATTGCCTCTGGGGATGTTATTACACCAAAAAAAGCGGACAATTTCTGCTGTTGCCAAATTAGCAGGATGACCGCCAACATTAGGATGCCGTTGGTTAACAGCGAGAAAAATGCCCAGATCGGGAAGGTTTTAAAAGATGTAGACACGACTAGCGAAATTTACCAATTATTTGAATCAAATTTTAACGCTAGCGATCGCAAATTACACAATTTTAAATTGGGAGTGGGGAAGAATAATAACTCCAAACTCCAAACTCCAAACTCCAAACTCCCAACTCCCAACTCCAAACTCCTAACTCCTAACTCTAAACTCTAAACTCCAAACTCTAAACTCCAAACTCTAAACTCCAAACTCTAAACTCCAAACTCTAAACTCCAAACTCCAAACTCCCAACTCCTAACTCCTAACTCCTAACTCCTAACTCCTAACTCCTAACTCCCTACTAAGTGGAACGATCGCCAAACTCGGAGTTGTAAGCTTCTTCACCGTGTTCGTTGATATCCAAACCTTGATATTCCGCTTCCTCTTTGACTCGCAGCCCGACTGTAGCATCGATAACCTTGAGAATAATCCACGTACCAACACCTGCGATCGCATAAGCAACGGCAATTGCTACTAGTTCAATTCCCAATTCACCCAAATTACCGCGTAGCACTCCGTCTTTACCTCCGCCGTTGACTTGAGTCGTGGCAAAGACGGCCGTTAAAATCGCCCCCACTGTACCACCAACACCATGCACGGGATAGGTATCTAAAGCATCGTCAATTTCTAGCTTGTGCTTGAAACTCACAGCATAGAAGCAAACAAAGGCAGTGATGAAACCAATTAAAATCGCTGATAGCGGTGTGACAAATCCGGCGGCGGGAGTGATGCCAACTAAACCAGCAACGGCTCCTGTAGCCGCTCCGACAGCTGTCGGTTTCCCCCGTAAAACTGCTTCCAAAATCAGCCACATTAAAGCCGCCGCCGCTGCTGCCGTATTGGTGGCAACAAAGGCTGTTGTTGCTACATTTGTTGTTAAGTTACCAGAAGTTCCACTAGCAACAGATAAAGCACTGCCAGCGTTGAACCCGAACCAGCCAAACCATAGTAAGGCAGCACCCAGCAAAATGAAGGGGACATTGTGCGGGGGGCTAAGGCGATCGGGATGGGTTTTCCGAGGCCCAAGGACGATCGCTGCTACTAACGCTGAAACCCCAGAACTAATGTGAACTACTGTACCACCTGCAAAGTCGAGGGCACCCAATCCACCAGCTAAACCTAAAAATCCACCTTTCGCCCATACCATGTGTGCCAGAGGGGCGTAAACAAAGGTTGACCACAGCAGCACAAACAGCGAATAGGCGCGGAAATTCATCCGCTCAACGATCGCTCCAGAAATTAAGGCTGGGGTGATAATAGCAAACATGGCTTGATAAATCATGAATGCCTGGTGGGGTATCGTTCCCGCATAAGAAACAACTTCTACCGGATTTGACCCTTTAAGATAATCGGTTATTTCTAGCCCGACACCATTCAACCCGAACCATTGCAATCCGCCGATGAATGGCAACCCTGGTGCAAAAGAAAGACTATAACCCCACAAAATCCAGGTAACTCCCACGATCGCCATCAACACAAAGCTCATCATCAATGTATTTAGGATATTGCGCGATCGCACAAATCCACCATAAAAGAATGCCAATCCTGGTGTCATTAGTAGCACCAGTGCTGCTGAAATCAGCATAAATGCCGTATCTCCAGTATCAGCAGTAGCTGGAGCAGCAGCTGGTGTTTGGGCAAAAGCATTGCCCATCAGCGGACCTCCTAAAAACAGTAGGGTCATAGCCCCAATCATCACAACTTTCTTCAACACTTCTTTTTCTTCCTTACCACCAATGATTTGTATACTTAACTACATTTGATTACTTTTAGTTATACATTTTTGTGTTGAATGTTACTTAACCTTAATTTTCTGGAAATGTTAACAAAAATATAATTCTGTTTGTAGTTGCCAGCAAGGGAATAAGGATGTATGTATCCAATAATTTGATTGCATCTTTTTTTTTGAAGAACAGCATTTTATGGAAGCGCTAGAAAATTCCAAATTTTTAGTTACCTAGTAGTGTTACAAATCAAGATACTTCCGATCCGTAAATTATCAGAAGTCTTACCAGAGAATTTAGCCAAATATAATATGTGATGATTTCTTTTGATATCTTACGCAAGGTGTAGATATCGAGATGCTTTTTTTTACAGGTTAGTTGCTTAAAAACCTTTGCTCTTTTGGATGAGGTTATTATCTGTATAAAAGTTATTGGTCAAAAATAATAGAAAAATTTTACTTAGCTTCTAGGTGCAAACATGATAATTAAAACACCCACCAAAGCTAAACATGCTCCGATTAAGTCGTAGCGGTCTGGAGTTACTCCGTCTACCTTCCAACCCCAAAGCATTGCCATTGCGATAAACACGCCACCGTAAGCCGCATACACTCTGCCAAAATTTGCCGATTGGAGAGTTGCAATAATCCCATAGAAAACTAAAGCGATTCCACCCAATATGCCCCACCACAAGGGCTTACCTTCGCGCAACCACAACCACACTAGGTAGCCGCCGCCGATTTCAAATAAACCAGCCCACAAAAAATACACTAGGGACTTAATCATTTAACAGATTCTTTAATAAGATCGAACTCAGTGAAATTACGCTAACGCTTTTAACTAAAGTGTTGTCATTAATTAAAGTAAGTTTGTTGAACTAGGGACTGGGGATTGGGGACTAGGTACTGGGTACTAAGGAATGGGAAGAAACAAAATAAGGACTTCTTTTTTAATAATCCCTAATCCCCCAATCCCCCAATCCCCAGTCCCCATCCCCAATCCCCAATCCCCAATCCCCAATCCCCAGTCCCTAATCCCCAAAATAAGGATGAAAGCCCAATTACCTGATCACGAAGCACAGAGAATCGAGACGCTTTTGGAGTATAAGATTCTCGACACGCCATCTGAAGCCGCTTTTGACGACCTCACCCGTTTAGCCTCGTATATTTGTCAGACTCCTATTGCCTTAATTAGTTTAGTTGATACAAACCGTCAGTGGTTCAAGTCAAAAGTCGGAATCGATGCCTTAGAAACACATCGAGATTTGGCATTCTGTGCTCATGCTATTCTACAGCCTGATGTTTTGATTGTGCCTGATGCAAAAGATGACAAAAGGTTCGCCACCAACCCACTGGTAACATCTGACCCAAATATTCGGTTTTATGCTGGTGTACCTCTGACTAATCCTGAGGGATATGCACTAGGAACCCTATGTGTGATTGACTACGTACCACGAGAACTGAATCCAGAACAAGTGGAGGCATTACGAAGCTTAGGCCGTCAAGTCATCAAGCAACTGGAATTACGCCGAAATTTAGCAAATTTGGTACTTATAACCAAGAAAGGCAAACAGGCGCAGAGGGTAGGCAAGCAATTTTTCAAAAAGATTGCAGCAGGTTTTGGTTTAGCATCGGCAATTTTAGTTCTGATTGGCGTGGTTTCTTATCAAAATACAAGAGGATCTACTAAAAATCGCAGTATAATAAAAAATACGTATATAAAAATCGAAAGTCTAGAAAAATTAGAATACCAGATAAAGGATGCTGAGACTGGACAAAGTAGTTACATTTTCACTGGAAAACAAATTTATCTCAAACCTTATCAAGAAGCACTTGCTAACGTCGATCAAGAAATTGCCAACCTGAAAAGTTTGACAGCAGATCAACCGAATCAACAAAAGCAAATTGCAACGCTTGAATTTCTAATAACGGCTAAATTTACTGAACTAAAACAGACTATTGACTTGCGCCAAAACCAGGGATTAGAGGCGGCATTGCAAGTACTAGTGAGAAACGATCAACAAAATCTCATGGATCATATCCGCAAGGTAATCAATGAGATCGAAAACGAGGAAAAGGAACGACTCCAACAGCAGTTACAAGCAAAAAAATCCACTACTCACAACACAATTCTGACACTTGCGATCGCCATCTGCATGAGTTTTATTGTTCTTGTCATAGTCTACTACTTGATCTATCGTGAGGCCATTGAGCGCAAAAGAGCAGAAGAAGCCTTAAACCAAGAACGCAACTTTATCTCAGCAGTCCTTGATACAGCCAACGCTTTAGTAATGGTTCTTGATTCTCAAGGGCAAATTATTCGTTTCAATCAAGCTTGTGAGCAAATAACAGGTCACTCCCTCGATGAGGTCAGAGGTAGGTATTTCTGGAACTTGTTCTTAATTCCTGAACAAGTCGAGCCGGCCAAAGCAGTTTTTGAGCAGATGCGAACTGGTAAAGTATTGAATGATTACGAAAGCTATTGGGTAATGAAGGATGGCAGTCGGCGGCTGATTACTTGGTCGAACAACTTCTTAAAAGACTATGAGGGATCAATAGAATACATTGTTTGTAGTGGCATTGACATCACTGATGGCAAACGCGCCCAACGGCATCTAACTGCACAATATGCTGCAACCCGCGTCTTAGCAGAGTCTGCAACGATGGGCGAAGCTACTAGCCAAATCTTGCAAGGAATCTGTGAGAGTTTGGGATGGGATTTGGGTGAAATTTGGATGGTCGATCGACAAGCAAATGTGCTGCGTTTTCTCGATATGTGGCATAAAGCATCTCTTGAGGTGCAAGAGTTTAAAGCACTGAAGCGGCAAACCACCTTTATGCCAGGAATTGGCCTACCTGGTCGGGTTTGGGCTAGTTGTGAACCTGTTTGGATCGCTGATATCGTTAAAGGTATTAATTTTCCTCTCTTCCAAATTGCTGCTCAAGCAGGACTAAACGCAGCTTTTGGTTTTCCGATCCGCAGTGGTAACAAAATCCTTGGTGTCATTACCTGCTTTAACCGTGAAATCCAGCCGCCTGACCAAGATTTGGTAACAACGATGAATTCTATCGGTGAGCAAGTAGGGCAATTTATCCAGAGGAAACAGGCTGAAGAAGAAATACAACGCCAAAACTTGCGATCGCAACTATTTACCGAAATCGCCTTCAAGATTCGCCAGACTTTGCAAATCGAAGAAATTCTCCAAATCACTGTCGAGGAAGTCCAAAAGATTCTCCAGACTGACCGAGTTTTAATCTATCAGCTTTCGCCAGATCAGTTTGCAACCACAGTTACTGAAGCAGTTGTTTCTGGCTTACCACCAATAAAAGAACAAAACATTACCAACCTATACTTACAATCAGAATATCTACAACAATACTATTTACAGCAGTACCGTCAAGGACAGATTTTAGGACTAGCTAACTTGGATCTGCCAGAATTTGAACAAAGCCATCTGGAATTAATGCAAAAGTTTGGGGTCAAAGTCAATTTGGTTGTACCCATTCTTGTTAAACAAGAAGTTCGCGGTTTGCTGATAGTTCATCAGTGTGATGATTCTCACCACTGGTCAAGCTTTGAAACTTATCTTTTGCGGCAAATAGCCGACCAAGTAGGCGTTGCTTTAGCCCAAGCCCAATTATTAGCATCAGAAACTCGTCAGCGACAAGAACTTGAAATTGCCCGTCGCCAAGCCGAATTAGCTTCTCAAGCTAAAAGCGCCTTTTTGGCAAATATCAGTCATGAAATTCGGACTCCGATGAATGCTGTTTTGGGCATGACCAGTTTGGTGTTAGATACTTCCTTAGACCCAGAACAGCGAGATTTTATTGAAACAATTCGTAGTAGTGGAGACGCTCTTTTAAGTTTAATCAACGAGATTTTGGATCTTTCCAAACTTGAGGCTGGAGAGATGGCTCTCGAAACTCTAGATTTTGACCTATCCACTTGTGTGGAAGAAGTGGTGGAATTATTGGCTCCCTCAGCCCATAACAAGGGATTAGAAATTGCTGCACTGATTGAGCATAACGTCCCCACCTACCTCAAAGGAGATACTGGTAGGCTGCGGCAAATTCTCATGAATTTAATCAGCAACGCTATCAAGTTTACCAGCGCTGGCGAAGTATTAGTGCAAGCCGAATTACGTTCGCTTTCCTCTACTACAGCCACGATTCATTTTGCCATTACAGATACAGGCCTTGGCATTAGCCCTGAAGATCAACGCAAACTCTTTATGCCATTTACCCAAGTGGATGCTTCGACCACTCGCAAGTATGGTGGTACCGGTTTGGGATTAGCTATCTGTAAACAACTGGTGACCTTAATGGGAGGAGTAATTGGAGTAGAAAGTCACATGGGGAAAGGATCTAAGTTTTGGTTTGAGGTGCTGTTTATGAAGCAAGTTGAGCCTGTTTTGCCAAAATGCGATGGCTTTGCCAACGCTAAGAGCGAACGCGGGCTTTTAAGCAATCGCCGCTTGTTATTGGTGGATAACAAGGCGACTAATTATAAAATTATCTCCCATCAAGCTACTCATTGGGGAATGCAGATAGATCAAGCTGACAGTATCGCTACTGCCCTCAAAGTTATTCAGTCAGCTTATGAACAGAGGAAATCTTATGATATCGCCTTCGTTGATATAAAAAATGACATGGCAATAGAAGAACAAATTAAAGCCAATTCTGCAATTGCTGAAATACCTTTAATTATGCTCACCTCTACTAATCAACGCGATGAAGTGCAGCAGGCGCTCAAAATCAGATTTGCTGCTTATTTGGTCAAACCCATTAAGCCATCACGACTCCTGGATGCCATTATTAATATTTTAGAAACTCAGGCGGAATCAGAACAAGGGGCTAAAGGCTCAAGGCTTTGCCTAACTGAAAAAAACCAGAGTACAGATTCAGGCATTCTTACTTCCTCTTCTCCTAACTTTGCTACTAAATCTAAGTTAAGAATTTTGCTAGCTGAGGATAATTTGGTGAATCAAAAAGTAGCCCTAAAACAACTCCAAAACTTGGGCTATCAAGCCGATGTCGTTGCCAATGGAAAGGAAGTTTTGCAGCTATTAGAAAAAGTTCCTTACGATTTGATTTTAATGGATTGCCAAATGCCAATTCTTGACGGTTTGGAAACTACAAAAGAAATTCATCGTTGGCAAGAGCATACTTTTCCTCTACGTCGTCGTCCTGTGGTGATTGCGATGACCGCTAATGCGATGAAAGAAGACAAAGAAATGTGCCTCAATGCCGGAATGGATGACTATCTGAGTAAGCCTCTGTTTAAAGAAAAATTGGCTGCAACTTTAGAGCATTGGACAGGTGTGATCCTCTCACAACAAGAGGCAATGGTGTATGAGCAGACAGTTTCCACTGACCTAGCCATTGATTGGGAACACTTGCATCGGATATCGGGAAATGACACAGAATTTGAGTTAAATCTATTGGAATTATGCGTTGAAGATATTAAACCCCGTTTAGAAATAATTAAAGCAGCGATCGCATCTCATGACTTTGGGCAAATTGCGCGAGAAGCTCATCACCTTAAAGGTGCTAGTGCCAACATTGGAGCCACAGCTATGTACCAAACAGCTGATAAACTAGAAAAATTGGCTTACTATCAAGAGCGTAGAGGCATGAATAACTCAGTCTCAGAATTAGAACAATTTCTCAACCGCATTCAAGACTTTTTAATCATAAACCAAGTAACAAATCGCACCTAAAATCTTTATACATCTCCAGCAACTTTAGCTGATATAGTAGCTGATACCGCCAGCATTTGGCGATTTATCATTATTCCAGAGGTCTTATGAAACGCTTAATCTACATCATCCCCGTTACTGCAATTGCCTTACTGACATTAGTAGGATGCAACAGCGAGCAAAAATCTACTACCCAGACTCCTACTGCCACTGAAACCACTGCGGGGACAGCAGTATCCAAAACAACTGTTGGTACACAAGGAGGTTTTAATACTTTGGTCAGTGTAGTTTCAAATACCAAAACTGCGGTGCAAGGCGGAAACTTTGACAAAGCTCAACAGCAATTTAATCAGTTTGAAAACTCTTGGTCTAAGGTTGAGGATGGTGTCAAAAGTAAATCTTCAAAAACCTATAATGTAATTGAAGATGCTGCGACCCAGGTGAAGGGTGCGCTGAAAGCAAAAAATAAAGCAAAAGCTCTTAAAGGGTTACAAACACTTGACACAAATATCGCTAGTGTTTCTAAAAAGTGAAATAAAACTAACATAGAGCAGGAGTCCAAAGACACGACATAAGTAGGTCGGCGTAAATAATTATCGTTGGGATAAAGTAGGGGCTAAGGGGCGGGGAAAAAAGGGTTTGAGCCTTGTTTACTTTTCTTCACACACTTTGGTTTGATTGTGGCAACTTACTTAAGAGGAAAACAGTCTTTATATTTGGCTTTGAGACAAATAGTTCTCTACCTCATCAAGTTGCAAACTGCTATATTTTCCACTGGAGATTTTGGATAATGCGTTCATTTCGCAAGTACCACCGGACTCTGGCGATTATTTTGGCTTTACCCCTTGCTGTAACATTATTAACTGGAATTGCAGCTACGCTGGTAGGTGAGTGGTCAGCTAACCTGGGAGTAGGGCGTAGTGTACTGCTTTCGATTCATCGTGGTGAAATATTTGGTTTAGAGGGAATCTACCCGATTTTGAACGGATTAGGGCTATTGGGATTATTGGTTACTGGATTAAGTATGACTAGTTTGTTTGGTAGGAAAAGGCCAAAATCCGAGAAATAAATACATAGCGATGTGAATTAACGATGCTCCCGGAAGTTTTCAGGCTTTTCTTAATTATCCTGCGATCGCTTCCACAAATAGCAGAACGTTAACTCATCCCACGGCTATAAAAACTCAAATCCCAAAACTATAGTAATCCAATTTGATGTTTGAAAAAATCTAAATATATGTAGGGTGCGAAAGTGTTTCTAAATTCAATTTTATCGATAAGCTAAAAAACATCTAATTTGCATAATCCAATTAAATATAACTCTTCTGGGGTAGGCCGAAAAGCCCGCCCAGTCTATTTGTGAATTTGAGACCACTACAAAAAATCAATTACTGAACTGATTTCTCTTCAAAGAGTATTAGTAATTTTTAAATTTTATTGACTCAAAATTTTGAGATAGTGCAATTAAATAAAACCAGTGCGATCGCTTGTAACGTAAAATTAGTTTCCATCCGGCATTTGCTAACACCTTGACGCCCATGTATTGCGACTACCTGATCCAAATCCTAACTGCCCGTGTGTACGATGTTGCCCAGGAAACACCACTGGAGTATGCCCCAAATTTGTCTGCACGGCTGAATAATCAACTCCTGCTGAAACGTGAAGATATGCAGTCAGTATTTTCCTTTAAACTGCGGGGTGCTTATAACAAAATGGTGCAACTGCCACCAGATATATTAGCACAGGGTGTAATTGCCGCCTCTGCGGGAAACCATGCTCAGGGAGTCGCCCTTGCAGCCAATCGCTTAGGAACCAAAGCGATTATCGTTATGCCAGTAACCACGCCCCAAGTCAAGGTGGACGCAGTTAGAATGAGGGGCGGAGCAGTCGTCTTACATGGAAACACCTACGATGATGCTTATAGCTATGCCCGTGAATTAGAAATAGAAAAAGGTTTGACGTTTATTCATCCTTTCGATGATCCTCATGTCATTGCTGGACAGGGAACAATTGGGATGGAAATTTTACGACAATATCAGCAACCCATCCATGCAATTTTTGTAGCGATTGGAGGGGGCGGATTAATTTCTGGGATTGGAGCTTATGTAAAACGCTTGCGTCCCGAAATCAAGATTATTGGCGTTGAACCAGTAGATGCTGATGCGATGTCTCAATCGCTAAAAGCCGGATATCGGGTGCGCTTATCTCAAGTGGGGTTATTTGCTGATGGTGTGGCGGTGCGAGAAGTAGGTGAAGAAACCTTCCGTTTGTGTCAGCAGTATGTAGATGAAATTATTTTGGTGGATACAGACGATACTTGTGCTGCGATTAAAGACGTGTTTGAGGATACGCGATCAATTTTAGAACCAGCCGGTGCATTAGCGATCGCAGCTGCCAAAGCATACACAGAACGAGAGCAAATCGAGGGACAAACCTTAATTGCTGTCGCCTGTGGTGCAAACATGAATTTTGATCGCCTCCGCTTTGTGGCAGAACGGGCAGAGTTGGGCGAACGCCGCGAAGCCATCTTTGCAGTCACAATTCCAGAAGAACGGGGAAGTATTCGCCAGTTTTGTGAATCTATTGGCAACCGTAATCTTACTGAGTTTAATTATCGCATTGCTGATGAAAAAACAGCCCATATTTTTGTCGGTGTGCAAATTCAAAACCGTGCTGATGCTGCAAAGATGGTAGAAACTTTTGAAGCTCAAGGATTTGAAACTCTTGATTTAACAGACGACGAACTAACTAAATTACATCTGCGGCACATGGTAGGTGGGCATTCTCTTCTGGCTCACAATGAATTGCTCTACCGTTTTGAGTTTCCCGAACGTCCCGGCGCATTGATGAAGTTTGTTACTTCCATGAGTCCCAACTGGAATATTAGTCTTTTTCACTACCGCAACAACGGCGCAGACTACGGACGAATCGTTGTTGGTATCCAGGTTCCCCCCGGCGAGATGGAAGAGTGGCAAGCTTTTCTCGATAACCTGGGCTATCGCTATTGGGATGAAAACAAGAATCCGGCATACAAGCTGTTTTTGGGATAGGGGGAGCAGGGGGAGCAGGAGAAGAATAACAATACCCAATGCCCCAGTCCCCAATTTCCACTCCCCAAGTTACCGAGAACTACCCTCTAATATCATATTGGAGTCCCAAGTATAGAAGCCAATTTGGTTAGGAACCCTAGAGAATCTGCCTGTCCGATAGCCTCTAGATAATTCGTTCAATACCTTATTTTTGACCTCTCGAAGTTGGTGAAAATGTAGTTCTCCATAAATTCCGGTGATGACTTCAGCAACGCTGAAAACTTTACCTGGATTTTCTTCAAACAAAGAGGTGAGGGCATCAATTAAGAATTGACCCTCAAAGGCTTTGAGCATCGGTACTGCTTTTGGCGGGGGGACAAAAGGCTTTTTGTTTTTGATGCTCCTAGAAGCACCATTGCGCTTACTTGGGGCTACCAAACTTAGATCCAGAGTATAACAACCTGGCTCATCAGGAATAGTTACCCAGTAATTCCTTTCTCTGCCTTGGGTGAGGGAAGATTGAACTCTACCTTTAACTACTTTGAATAGATTGGAATCTAACTCTCCATAAAGCGATCGCACGATAAAATCGATATGACACACAGTACCTATCTGCTCTTGCAATAGCTGTTTTATGGCTTCCATTCGGGAAAGAGCGCGATCGTACTGGGGTAGCATAGGGATTTCTGCCACCTTCGTTGAACTATCGTTGTTCTCTAGGGCGATCGTTATATCTGATGATGTAGTTGAAGGTTGAATCTCTGTTGAAGGTTGACTCTCTTTTGTATCAACAGCAGCAGAAAAAGAATTATCTATATCAACCTGATCTGATTCTTTTGGTTCTGACTTTACAGACTCTACCAACTTGATTTCATTGATGTCATCAAAGGGTGATAAAAACACCAGAGGTTCATCTTCGGAAACATCTGAGGTTTCATCAGCCGCCGTCAGACTTGATATCTGCTTGCTGCCATCAGAAAAAGACCAGTTAGACAACAACGCTTCTACATGATCTAGCTGCTCCCGCGCCTCCACAAAGAGGCGTTCGTACTCTTCTGTCAGACGACCATAATAGTCTCGCAATTCTATCAGTGGTGAGAGAAAGCTGTCGGGAGGTGGTTCTAATTGTCCATTTTGAGTCATAAGGCTTCAATCAATTTAAATCGATGTCACTTTTGTAAGACATTGCTCTGGGTTTTGCTTTGTGAGATGTTGGCTGCGATTTCTTAGGCGGTTGGGGAGGGCGACATCTCTCACAATATAAAGGTCGAGGCCCGAAAGTCTCGCGCTTTGTCAGATCGTTACACTCTTTACAGACAAACTGGAAAACACGAGTATGAATCTGTCTTTTGTGCGCCCTGACAGTATATTCTCTAACATCAATGAATTTACTTGCCATAATCAGGATTGTGAATTGCTCTGGTATCAATGTCCTATCAATATAGCTATTCAAGCAAATCAACCTGCATCAGTGTGTGTTTATGTAGAAGTTTTATTCAAATCACTGAATTTGACACCTACCATAAAGTGCAGATGAGGAACTTGATAGTTAGTTCTTGACTATCCTCTCAGCATATAATTGGTGACGAAGAAACACCACTACCATTTTTTAGCCGCAGGCAATTTTCATCGCCATCTATAAGACTCGTATTTGATTTCTGAAAAAAATCAGTACATCCCAAAAAGGCTTCTTTCCCACTCCCTACTCCCTCCCTACGCAAATAATTTCAAAAATCAAAGCGGACTGCTATAGCAGCAGAATCTTTAGGGAAAATCGACCCTGGCAACAAGGATGCGATCACTGCCTTAGTCGAGCTAATGGGCAACGCACAGGATGAATTCACCCGTAGGAGAGCAGCAGACTATTTAGGGGAAATCGACCCTGGCAACAAGGATGCGATCGCTGCCTTAGTCGAGCTAACCCGCAACGTGGGGAATCAGGGATATACGCGAGAGACAGCAGCGTCAAGTTTGAAAGAGATTTTAACAGTGGATCAGATGCCTTTCGTTGTTACTAAGTTGAAGAATTATTCAAAGTTCTATCCCTCAAGTTACTCAGTTATCTGGTACTGCGCCCAATCTCTCAGCTACCCTGAATTCTATCAAGCTTGGCATCGTTGGTGAATTTTTACAGATTGATGCCCCAGTTTCTCAAAATTATGTCAGATTAACCTGCCAACCTATTCATCAACTGTTGATAAATCACCTATAGCCACACCGGAATTACAGGTTTAGCTTCATTTAAAGATGCGATGCGTGTTTTCGGTCATCCGCTATAAGAGAAAGCGATCGCTTTTGGCTATCAGTTTGACTATCAAGAAAGCCTTTTATGTGATTTTTGATTATCCTAAAAGGCTGAAAGCTTTAAGGCGGCACCCGGATTTGAACCGGGGGTGGAGGTTTTGCAGACCTCTGCCTTACCACTTGGCTATGCCGCCACAGCGAAATTTCCTTAAACTACTTTAATCTTCCTAAGGTGTCTTAGTAGCATTCAGTAGCCATAGGACGCTAGTTAACCCATGATAGCATAGGATTCTGAGGGAAATAGGACTTACGCAAAACTACATGCGTAGGGGCAATTCATGAATTGCCCCTAGCATAAAATCAGGGTTTTGGCTATTATTTTGCTACTTCATGCCAATGATTAGCCACCGATAGTTATTGTACGCTCAATCAAAGGGGGTGCGATCGAACCCTTGCCTTATGCCAGTGGCATTTTCGAGGTACCATGCAGTCGGGGATCGGTTACAGGAGGTTGCGGTTCTGGGCCTAGTGGTTGGGGATTTTCCACATACTCGAATTCGCCTTTGCCATCCATTGAGGGGCCTTTTGCCCAACGACCTTCAGAGCTTTCTGTGCCAAGCAGCTATAAGTTTTTAGCGATACCTTCGGTGAGCTTCGCTAACGCAAAACTTCAGATAACTGCAAATCAGCTTTCGTCTCGCCCGTGAACTTGAGCGGGTGGACTGGTTGCCTCAACAGCAGTAAATGATTCTAAAATTTTATAAGTATGGCTGGCTCCTTTTGGTACTACCCAAGAACTCCCAGACTCTAGTAAAATTGTTTGCCCTTCAATATGCAATTCTGCACGACCATTGATTACATAACCAACAGTTTCATATTCTCGTGCTGTTGGTTCTTTAGGTTCGTTCGGTTGCTCATTCTCCCACAGACGCATGGAAAGGTTTTTACCTGATGCAAGATATTTTTGACCAAGTTGACCTTTAGGAGAATGGCTAGAGTCTACTTTAATAACGGTTGTATCAGACATATTTTTTGCCTCTTTCTACTTTTTAACTTTTAACTTTGGGTATTGGGAGTATCCCGTCAGGTGCAAAAACTTTGTGTTTGCCCTCATCCCCTAACCCCTTCTCCCAAAGCTGGGAGAAGGGGAACTAGAATTATGTCTCGCCTCTGGCAGCTTTGGTAAAGGGGGAACTAGAATTATGTCTCGCCTCTGGCAGATGAAGGCAGAGAGAGGGGAAACTAGAATTATTTCTCCCCTCTGGCAGCTTTGGGAGAGGGGCTGGGGGTGAGGGAAAAGATTTAGCGAATTGCGAATTGGTTTATCGCCCTATTACGGTTTGAGTACAACTTTGATACAGTTATCTTTCTTCTGCTTAAAAATTTCGTAGCCGTGGGGCGCTTGTTCTAAAGGTAAAGTATGAGTGATGATAAAAGTTGGATCGATTTCACCGTTTTGAATCCGCTCTAACAAGGGTCGTAAATACCTATGGACATGCGTTTGTCCCATTTTGAAGGTTAATCCCTTGTTCATCGCAGCACCCATTGGGATTTTATCTAAAAAGCCACCGTACACACCTGCAAGTGATACGTGACCACCTTTAGCAGCAGATACTATTACTTGCCGTAATGCCGTCGGTCGGTCTGTTTCGAGACGTACTGCTTGCTTCACCTGGTCATAGAATGCCATAAAGTCTGTGCCGTGTGCTTCCATTCCTACTGCATCTATGCAAGCATCGGGGCCACGACCGCCAGTCATTTCTTTGAGTGCTTCGCCTATGTTCACTTCTTCGTAGTTGAGAACTTCTGCTTTGCCGTATTCTTTAGCCATTTGCAGGCGTTCGGGAATGCGGTCAAAGGCGATTACCCTTTCTGCACCTAGCATATATGCGCTTTTAATTGCGAATTGTCCAACTGGGCCACAACCCCAAACAGCGACAATATCACCGGGTTTGATGTTGCAGTTTTCGGCTGCCATGTAGCCAGTAGGGAAAATATCTGTTAAAAATAGCACTTGCTCATCCGTTAAACCATCGGGTATTTTGAGCAAGCCGACATCGGCAAAGGGTACTCGTGCATACTCTGCTTGACCACCAGCGTAACCGCCGAATAAATGAGAGTAGCCAAATAAACCTGCTGGCGAATGCCCCATTTGCTTTTCTACTAACCAAGCATTGGGGTTAGAGTTGTCGCACAATGACCATAAATCCCGATTGCAGAAAAAGCAACTACCGCAAGATATAGTGAAAGGAACAACGACGCGATCGCCTACGTTGACATTTTTAACTGCACTTCCAAGTTCTACGACTTCCCCCATGAATTCATGACCAAGGATATCGCCCTTTTGCATGGTGGGAATGTAGCCGTCATAAATATGCAAATCTGAACCACAAATTGCCGTGGAAGTAATTTTAACAATGGCATCGCGTGGGTTAAGAATTTTGGGGTCGGGAACTGTATCAACCCGCACATCGTTTGCTCCATGCCAGCAAACTGCTTTCATAATTATTTATTCCTTAGTTATGATTTCTGGCTTGTTTATATCAAGATAAATACTCGATTTAGCCTGATTTTGAGACGCGATAACTATCACGTCTCAGTGAATTTTCAAAGGTTATTTTACAATTTTTGAGTCAAAAAGTTAGACTCAAAAATGGCTACAAATCTAGCTTATAAGTAGGTAGGCAAGATAAAACCAAACTATGTAACGAAAAGTTAAATCTCTGTATCTGGCTTGTAGTTGCGCTTTAGCGCTAAAGCGCAACTACGAGCGAGTGATGATTATTTGCGCCTACTTACTTATCTTTTAGTTATTTGCTAGGAGGAGTTCGGTAATAACCTTCTTTAGTTTCAGTCAGCTTAACTTTGTCTCCAATTGTATTTTTTGTAGACTTCAGAAACTCTTTTGTAGATCGAGGAGTTTCTTCATCCAAGTTTAACTTCTCGCGGATAGTATCAGCAGCGCTTTTTAATTTATTGCCAGTCTTTTCTAACTGGTTATTGTTTTGCCCGTCTGGGATTCCTTTATAATAAGTACCTTCTGGAGTTTGAACATCAGCTTGTGCTACGCTAACGTCGCTAAAAGCTTGACCTAACAAAAACATAAATCCTACCAGAAAGACTACAACGATTTGGGAAATGCGAATATTCCGCACCCAAGAAATTACTCGATTCATAAAAAACCTCAATTGCATTATGTTAGGTGTACAATTCAAAACTCTAAATGACTATTCACAACTCAGGGTTTAAGAACAACTTTGATGCAGTTATCCTTTTTTTGTTGAAAGATATTATAGGCGTGGGGTGCTTGTTCTAAAGGTAATTGATGGGTGACAACGAAGGATGGATCAAGTTTTCCATCCAAAATCATCTGCAATAACGAATGCATATATTTTTGTCCATGCATTTGTCCCATCCTAAAGGTTAGACCTTTATTAAAAGCTGCACCAAATGGTAGTTTGTCTACAAAACCACCATAAACACCCATGATTGAAAGAGTCCCGCCTTTACGACAGGCGACCATCATTTCCCGCAGAACGTGGGGACGGTCGGTTTCCAATCTGAGCTTTTGTTTTGTTTCGTCGTAGAAGCCTTCTAAACCAACACCGTGTGCTTCTAGACCAACAGCATCGATGCAAGCATCAGGGCCACGACCACCAGTCATCTCTTTCAACGCTTCGCCAGCATTAACTTCTTCGTAGTTAATCACTTCTGCTTTGGCAAACTTTTTCGCCATTTCCAGGCGTTCGGGGAAGCGATCGATACCGATCACTTTTTCGGCTCCCATCATGTAGGCGCTAATCATAGCAAATTGTCCAACAGCACCGCAACCCCAAACGGCTACGGTATCACCCGGTTGAATATCGCATAATTCTGCGCCCATGTAACCGGTGGGGATAGCATCGGAGATGAATAACAACATCTCATCCGGTAAGTCTGGCGGAACTTTGACGACACCCACATCAGCAAAGGGTACACGGATATATTCTGCTTGTGCGCCTGCATAACCCCCTAACATGTGGGAGTAACCATAAATAGCTGAGGTGATATTGCCAAATAATTTTTCTTGAATCCAACCGTTGGGATTGGAATTATCGCACAATGACCACATATCACCTTGGCAATAATGGCAATTACCACAGCCAATTGTGGAAGGAACAACAACGCGATCGCCTATTTTTAAATTATTGACTCCCTTACCAACTTCCACGACTTCTCCCATAAATTCGTGACCGATAATGTCACCCTTCTGCACTGTGGGAATATAGCCGCCATAGATATGTAAATCGGAGCCACAAATGGCTGTGGAAGTAATTTTAATAATTGCATCACGCGGGTTAAGAATTGTCGGATCTGGTACCGACTGTACCCGCACATCATTTGCACCGTTCCAGCAAACTGCTTTCATAGTTATTAGTCCTTAGTCATTGGTCATTAGTCATTGGTTATTAGTCATTGGTCATTTGCTTTAGACAAATGACAAAGGACAAAGAACAAATAACTAGCTGCGTCCCGAAGGCTGGCCTTCGGTGGTCGCAATTTCGCCTGCTTCCATTAGCATTTTGAAGCGGCGCAATTCATCACCAATTTGCTGTTCTGGTTCTTCACCAAAGAGTTTAGCTACTGTAGCTGCCAATGCTCCACCGGGGGGATTATACTCCAAAACAACCTTAACTTCCGTGCCGCGATCGCCTGGTGCTTTTTTGAAGCGAACAAAACCAGAATTATCAACATCCGCACCTTCTACAGAAGCCCAAGAAATAAATTCATTTTCCCGGTCTTCGAGAATATCTGCATCCCATTCTACAGTATTATCCAAGGGTGCATTAGCAATCCAATGAGAACGTTTTTCGTTATGCACCTTCACAGATTTGAGATGCTTCATAAATGTGGGCAAATTCTCAAAGTTGTGCCAAAAACGATACAATTCTTCTGCCGATTTATTAATTGTTACCGTCTTTTCAACTTTGATCGGTTGGTTTATCCCTATTGCTTCTTGTGCTTTCTGGATTGTGCTTTGCTTGGTTGCACCTTGATAAACCAAACCTCCACCTGCTAAAGCCGTCAGCGCTCCCCGCAATGAACCTTGCCTTAAACCCATCAGCACCATCGCCCCGCCACCAATGAGAGATGCCCAACGCTCTACTTCACTAGCTTCAGTCTGATTTGTACTTGATTTATCCCCTGATGTTGAAGTCACTTTTTTATATCTCCATCACAGTAAATTCACCATAGAGGCACAAATAGCCTCTTATTTCTTTGCGCCTCTGCCATAGCCGTCTACGTTCAAAAATACCTTACATTGACACAGCAGCCCCTGTAGTCGGCTTAGGAGGTTGAATCTGAGTACCTATCCGCGCCCGATATAAGTCTACCAATCGCTGTTCGTATTTCAATAAATCGTGGTAAATTTCTTTGAAAATAGCAGTTGCTACTGGGTCAGTGAACATTGCAGACAAATTGCCAATATCGCCGATACCAGTTTGCACATCACCTAAAGCAGAACGTAACTGATATATATCATCACTTCCGGTCAAGGCAGTTTTGACCTTGGCGTACTGATTGGCAATATTCGCAGCTATTGAGGTTTTTTCGCCTAATCGCTGAAGATAAGTTTCCAGTTTTTGAATGTGGCGCCCTTTATTAGCAATTATTTCTTGAAAGACTGAGTTAACTTCGCTATCTGATTCTTTTTGCAAGTAGTTTTCAAATGCTTCTTGCGAATAACGTTCACCAGCAAGGGCATTATTTAAACCTTTGGTTATCTCACCTTTAGTTGAGCCACCCCAAGCATCAGCCAGTTTCCACCATTCAGCACTTGTGTCTTTTTCATTTGGTAATGCCGCATCTTTGCCGCCATAACCCAAACGGCTTAATATAGCTGTGGTGAAAATTGGTAAGTCTCCGGGTTCACGGGATGTAATCAAATTTCCGTCAACTACCACAGGCTCATCTAGATATTTTGCGCCAGCGTTAATCATATCTTTGGCAATAGCGATAAAACCAGTGGCTTGTTTATCTTTGAGCAAGTCGCCTTCAATCAGAACTTGTGGCCCATGACAAACCGCAGCGACTAATTTTCCTTGTTGTATGGCTTCTTGGACAAAGCGGACTGTGTTGGTGTTGCGCCGCATTCTGTCGGGAGCCATCCCACCGGGAATTATCACTGCGTCGAATTCAGCTGAATTCGCTTCTGTGGTAGTACCATCAGCTTGGATGCTAAGTTTGCCGCGTTTACCTTTATATTTTTCATTCATTCGGGAACCAAGGACTACTACTTCAATTCCCGCTTGTTTTAGTCCATTATAAGGGACTGTAAATTCTGCATCCTCTACTGCCTGTTCAATAAGGATAGCAACTTTTTTATTATTTGAATGATTGTTCTGGTCAGTCATAGATTGTATTACCTGTTTTTTTCTAGTATTTAACTAGCTATATTTATCGATTAGAAGAGTTAAACAGCCCGGTTTCGTGATAAATTTTCTTTGAATTGCCTACTATGCAGAAACACTTAAATTTTTATTTTTGCTGGACAACAAAGAATAGTTATGAGTGAGAACCTGGCTACTGAATAATTTCGGTTTTATAGCTCTTAACTCATAACTAAAAACTTCAACTACAAGTTGCTTGACCATGAATTTATATTTACATGGTATGCGGCGATCGCTAGTTTAGCTTCGTTCCCAGGGGATAGATTATTTTATTACTAAAGCCATACATCTCTAGTTAGACAAGTTAGAGACAGAAAAAGGTTATTGTAAGAATGCACAAAAAGGCTAGTATCATGGCAGAAAAAAATCATAAAGACGAAATTGAAACCAATGATTTGCCACAGGAAATTACCGAATCCTACGGTACTGGTGTGAAAGACTTGCCGGGATACAATATTGGTGGTAGATCAATTCGAGCAGAAAGACAGGAGTACACAGAAACTAGTCCAGAACTGACTGGTGGCGATGTTGATGCTTATTGGCAAGATGCAGATGCGGTTGGAGATGAAGCTGTTGGTGGTAGTACTTCCACTCCCGATCAAAATGTAACCCAGGAGTTAGAAGCAGCAGTAGGGCTAGAAATGGATGATTCTGAGTTTCTGGATACTAACGATATTTTAGAGGAACGTGATGGCGATCGCTGGGAGTTAGATCCGAAATCTTCTGAAGATTATCAAGATCGGCGAGAATAAGCTTAATAAAAGTGTCACCGTTAATAAATTAAGGTCGCTGAATTGGGCAGTGCTTTTATAAGCACTGTCACAATAAAATTAACATCTATCTACCGAAATACCTCAGGGTAATACAATCCGCTTGGGTTAATGATAATTGTCAGGGCTATTTCATTCTATTTTTACGGTAAGTAGGTCGGCGATAAAAAACCAAACTATGTAACGAAAAGTAAAATCTCTGTATTTGGCTCGTAGTTGCGCTTTAGCGCTAAAGCGCAACTACAAACCAGTGATGATTATTTGGGCTGACTTACTTAGTTTTTACGAATCTTTTTGAGAAAAATAAGAATTTAAACCTGATATAAGTTGAGAACCGTAGTTTTTGCCCTCACCCTAAATCCCTCTCCCAAATCTGGGAGAGGGACTTTGAAATTCTGTGTTTTTGATATTGGGTTTTTATCTCACTGTAATCCTTCTAATGCAGGACTACAAGTTGCCCGATTTATGTTTAGTTTATAATTGTTCTTCTTTATGATTCTAATACATCTGTCTTCAGTAGGGTAAAAGGCTAAATGTACATTTGGTAACCTTGCTAATGAAATCAATTAATTGCAATTGGAGTTAATAATGACATTTACACAAACTGGCGATCCAACTATTCGTGAACATGTTCAAGCTTGGCAACAGTTGGGTGTGGATCAACAACTGGCTTTGTTTTGGTTCATTTACAAAGAAATGGGTAAGTCAATTACCCCAGCTGCTCCTGGTGCTAGCACTGTTTCCCCAGAAATCGCTGAAGGTTTGTTTAATCAAGTTAAGGAATTATCTCACGAACAACAATTACAAGTTCAGCGTGACTTGATTAATAAAGTAGATACCGTAATTTCTCGTGAATATGGTTCTTTGGGTGATACCACTAAGCTACTATTTTGGTATCGATTATCTCAAGGTATGGATGATGGTACTATCATTCCTATACCTTCTGACTATCAACTCCCCTCAGAATGTCAACAGTTGTTTGGCAAAATTCAAGGATTAGAGTTTGAGCAACAGATTACTCTTTTCCGTGATTATGTTTCGCCAATGGGTGCCGAAGCAAAAGCAGGTGCTGAAATTTAGCACTTTTAAAGTTTTTAGGTAAGAATGTCAGAATCCAGAAGTCAGAATTAAGAAGACTTTGATATCCAAACTTAATAATTTTAATAAAATCAAGAAGTTATTGTCCGCTTGATTTTACAATTATTCTGGCTGCTAAATGCTGAATTCTTACCATTTTTTATGATAAATAAACACAGAGTAAAAACTAAAACTCTTACTCTGTGTTCATCTATGTCTTTAGCCAGTTGCGCTCTCCAGTCGTAATGCCCTTTGTTTTGTATTTAATACATTAAAAGTAATTATATTTGATTTAATCTATCTTTTTGTTAAATATGCTAATTTTATTATATAATTACTCTTTTAGGTAAGTAGGTAGGCGTGATTAAATATAAGATAAAACCTCACCCTGCCTCCGGCTTCCCTCTCCTTATTAAGGAGAGGGATTGAGGGTGAGGTTTGATATTTAATTTGACCCACTTACTTAGTGTTTTGTTTAAAGTAAAATCAATATTTTTTTAGTTAATTAAGCAGTTAATTAGGTTGAGGTGTTTATGACTTCTACAAACGTCAATTTTTTAGAACAAAGTGTATCAAAATTTCAGAGTTTGGATACAGACGATCGCCTGACGGTTCTAGCGTTACTGTATACTGAAATTTCTGATGGAATTCCAGCGATCGCTCTCAATGATGTGTGTAACGAAAAAACTACAAATTTACTCGCACAAATTCAAAACCTACCCCAGCAGGAACAGGTTTTTGCTTTGCGTCAGTTGCTACACCAAGGCGAAGGAGGGGAAACAGCAATTCCTACTCAAGAGTATACTTCAATGAGCGCTGATGATAAATTGGCTTTTTGGTATCACCTCGCCCAAAATTTGGGAACTACAATTATCGGTGTACCAGATGACTATATACCCTCTGAAAAAGCTACAGAAGTAATAGATTTACTTCACACACCCAACATTGAGGATTTAGTGACTTTCTTCAAGCGGGTACTGTAAGAGTTTTGAGTTAAGAATCAAAGGTGAGGCTATGCCCATTGGTGTCAACTCAACGTATAAGCTAGATTTGGCGAACTTTCCAGGTTTGACCCTCACCCCCAACCCCTCTCCCAATTTTCGGAGAGGGGAGTAAATTATCGAGTTCACCGAATCCTAAGTTGGGATTTGGGGTTAGGGGATGAGGGCAAAACGTCCTCTCAAAGCAGATTTTTTCTTAAGTAAGTAAGGGCATGGCAGTGCTGGCGATATAATGTTGTACTGCATCTGAATGGGAACCGCTATATTTATACAAAACATATTTTTATAAGGCATAAATACGCAAAAAAATGTGTTTTTATATTAAATTTTCTAATAAAGGAATACGCAGTAGGGGCTAACAATTTTATGCCCCTACCACAGCAACAAATATTAACCTTTTTGAATCGCTGCTTGATAGCGACCTAAAGCGATTAAAGGAAAGTATTGTTGATACAGATGATACTTGAGATAAAAATGGCAGGGAAAGCCAGTACCTGTAAAGTCCGCCTCAAACCAAGTACCATCTGGCTGTTGAGTTGCTAGTAAATAGCCAATTCCCCGATCGATCGCAGAATGAACTAATTTACCAGTTGCTTCACCTGCTGCCAAGAGGCCAATTAAAGCCCAAGCAGTTTGAGATGCAGTACTATTTCCTTTTCCTTTAAGACTGGGGTCGTCGTAGCTGCGGCAAGTCTCACCCCAACCACCATCCGGGTTTTGACATCCAACTAACCAAGCTGCTCCTCGTTCTATACTGAGTTTATGCTTTTGAGGAGCAATTAAGGACAAAGCTGATAAAACGCTACTGGTGCCGTAGATATAATTTACACCCCAACGACCAAACCAACAGCCTTCGGTTTCTTGTTCGCTGTGAAGATAAGTAAGCGATCGCTCTAAATTATCACGATCAATTGACAAATCACAAGCACCCAGCATTTCTACGACTCTAGCCGTAACATCTGCGGTATTTGGATCGATCATCGCTTTCAAGTCGCCATAAGGGATGGAGTTGAGCCAATCTTGATCGTTGTCCAAATCAAAAGCAGCCCAGCCGCCTGGTTTACATTGCATAGATGCAATCCAGTTTAACGCCCGATCGATCGCAGCTTGCTTGATTTCTTCATTAGGGAGTTTCGCCAAATGTAAAGCCATCACCACCACAGCCGAGTCGTCTACATCGGGATAAAAGCGATTGTCAAACTCAAACGCCCAAGCCCCTGGTTTTCCCTGGCGATTTTTTACAGCCCAATCTCCGTAATCTAAAATTTGTTTTTCCAACAACCATTCTCCAGCCTTTACCACAGCCGGATGATCTGCTGCAAAACCAGATTCTACCAAAGCCCGCATCGCCCAAGCTGTATCCCAAACGGGTGAAACACAGGGTTGAACTCGGTAGCTATCCTCTGTTTCAATGGCAAAGTTATCAATTGCTTGCAAACCTCGTTCCACAATGGGGTCGCTTCGGTGATAATCTAGACACCGCAAAGCCAACATTGAATTCAACATCGCCGGAATAATCCCGCCCCAGTCACCTGTAGCTTCTTGGCGCTCTAAAATCCATTTTTCGGCGGCTTTGATGCCTTCTTCACGAAAGGGTACTAAATTCAGACTTTCTGCAAACTTGAACCCCCGATCGAGGGTGAGAAATAAATCAGTCCAATCGCCAGTTTGCGGTAATTCCCATCGGACTCGATCAACACCTTCAGCGTATAGCTCATCTAAGTTGATAGTTGGGTCAGTGATAAAAACAGGTTTGCGATCGCATACAATCAGTAATGGCACTGTGCTGGAACGCGCCCAACTAGACATCTCGTAGATATTAACTGGGAAAGCTTTTGGCAACAGCATCACCCAAGCTGGTAGCGAGGGAATACCGCGCCAGTTGTAGCAGCCAATCAAGGCTAGGTGCAACTTGGTAAAAATTCGAGTTTTGCTGATCCCACCCCGTTGGAGAATAAAGGCTTTTGCCCGAATCATCGCCGGATCGTTTGCTGGTACACCTAGCAGCCTTAACGCCATGTAAGCTTCAACCGAGGTGCTAAGTTCTCCACCATCACCATAATAAAGTTCCCAACCGCCATGCTGGCGTTGCTCTTGACGCAGGTAGGCTGCAACTTTGTCTAAAGGTCTGGTTTGGTCTGTTCCCCAAATCTTATGCAAAAGAACGACTTCAGCAGTGATGGTGACATTAGATTGTAACTCTGCCCACCAGTAACCTACGGGATTTTGAATCGATTGCAAATATTGTTGACTGGCTCCGATCGCCTCTGCAATTTGATTGACTTTTACCCTGTCTTGTGTTTGCATCAAATCCTATTTAACCTCAACACCCAACACTAGTTATGAATACGGCAATATGAAAAATTTTTTTCTCTATTCAGTAGACATAGTATTCTGTCTGAGTCAGTGATAATTTGCAATAGCTCATGGATGTAATTGTATTAGGATTGATGCTGTTATCCTTGACAATTTGGTTAGGATTAGTGGGTTTTTGGGGACAGTTTTGGCGAGTAGACCAGCAATTAGAGGTTACAGAAACTCAGCTACAATCGTTACCTGTGGTTTGTGCCATCGTTCCAGCCCGTAACGAAGCCCAATTGCTACCTACCACACTGCGATCGCTCCTACTTCAAGATTATCCTGGTTCTTTCAACGTGTTTTTGGTAGACGATCGCAGCACAGACCAAACAGCAAATTTTGCCGAAGGAGTTGCACACGCTATAGCTAAACCTCAGCAATTGCATATTATCTCAGGTGAATTACTGCCGAATGGTTGGTCGGGTAAACTTTGGGCAGTAGAGCAAGGTATAATGAGTGCTAGTAAATTTGCACCTGACTATTTTTTTCTGACCGATGCAGATATCGCCCACGATCCTGGTAATCTGAGCCGACTGGTTGCGAAAGCTGTCCAAGAAGATTTAGATATGGTTTCGGTAATGGTGCGACTCAGATGTGAAAGCTTTTGGGAAAAACTTTTAATTCCAGCTTTCGTCTTTTTCTTTCAAAAACTCTATCCCTTTCGCTGGGTAAATAATCCCAACAATCCCACCGCCGCAGCCGCAGGAGGATCTATTTTAATCGCCCGTGAAGCTTTAGAGCGAATCGGGGGTATTCAAGTAATTCGCCAAGCTTTAATTGACGATTGCGCCCTTGCTAAGGCTGTTAAGCAGAAGAAAAAAGCAGACCAACAGGGCAAAAATAACCAAAGCCCAATACCCAATCAAGGGCGTATCTGGCTAGGATTGAGTACCTTAACTCATAGTTTGCGTCCCTATGATTCGCTGGCGACAATTTGGGATATGGTTGTTCGTACTGCCTATACCCAATTAAATTATTCTCCATTACTATTATTGGGAACTTTAGCGGGAATGATCTTGATTTATCTAGTTCCGGTTGTATGTGTAATTCTAGGTGTAGTTTGGGGTAATTGGGCGATCGCACTTACAGGTTTATTAGGATGGCTGTTAATGACTTTCGCTTACTACCCGACAATCCGCTTTTATAAATGTTCTCTCTGGTTCGCTTTTAGTTTACCTGCGATCGCTTTTCTGTATACGCTGATGACTCTAGACTCAGCACTACGTCACTGGCAAGGGCGCGGCGGCGCTTGGAAAGGAAGAGTTTATCCCAACCCGGATAATTTATAGTTAGAATAAAATTGAATTTCAAAATCGTTAGTGCTAATCTAAAGTTAAAGTTAAGCCTAAAGTGGTTGATTAAAAGAGTTATGACAACCGCAACACCAACAATTAATCCTGTTCTTGTCCCCAAAAAACTGCCTTTTCTAGAGTCAATTTGTTGGCAGACCGCCGATGTATATCGCTTTACTTCAGAAGAAATGCTGAGTCGCTACGAGCGTGGTTGCCAATATCACAATCTATTTGATAATCTTGAGGGTGAAGAACTCAATTTCCTTCAGGAACTTGCCAGACGCTATAAGTCCTGGTTGCAAGTTTGTTTATGACCTTTAGGTTAGAACATCATAATCAAATTCTTACAGTTCTTGAATCCTTAGATTCTGACATACTTAGAAAGGGTTCTGCTTACTTCGGTGGTGGAACCCTTATTGCATTTGAGTTTGATGAATATCGCTGGAGTAAAGACGTTGATTTTATCGCTTCTGTCGGTACAGAAGGCTACAAATACCTGCGGACAGTGGTATTTGATGGTGGGCATGAAGCATTATTTAGTGATTTAAGTAAAATCCAAATTGGACGTAGCACAACTGACCAATATGGAATTCGGATGATAGTTTTTGTGGATGATATGCCAATTAAAACCGAAATTATTGCCGAAACTCGTTTTCAACTAGACCCACCAAGATATCTAAAGTGGTCACCCGTTCCCTGTTTAAGCTTCAATGACTGTTTTACCTCTAAGCTGTTGTCAAATTCTGACCGTTACGCAGATGATAGCGTTGAGGCAAGAGATTTAATCGATCTAGCAATTCTCAGGCTGCGATCGCCAATACCTCAAGCATCAATTGAGAAGGCTGAAAAAGCATATCAGGTTATGCGCCCTTTGAAAAGAGCGTAGGCGTAGCCCGTCGTAGACATCGCACTTTTTCAGGAAAGACCAAATTACAGGGAGAAATGCTTTCTCAGTCTGCAAGTCGATCAAGCTCAGATACCCAAAATTATCGACGGTATTGATTTACTCTCTATAGATTTAGGATTATCTCACACTCCAAGGACTTTTCGAGAACAACATGATATCTTTGCTGATTTAAAAACACAAATTGAAAAACAAAAAGATTCTTAAACAGACTATGCCCCTAAATCCTAAAAGCTGTTTGTTTAGTACTCGCGGGGTCAATAGGCAATGGTTGTGCGGCTTTCAATACTGCATCCAGCAACCCTGGAAACAGCACCTCTAAATCTTCACGCCGCAATATGTTAATGTGATGGGTGCCTTCTTTACGTGTCAAGACTATCCCCGACTCCCGCAAAATCTTAAAATGATTGGACATAGTAGACTTAGCGATCGCAAAATCAAAACTCGCACAGCATTGTTCCCCCTCAGTCGCCAGCCGCCGCACAATCTCTAGCCGCACTGGATCGCCCAATGCATACAGCACTCCCGCTAAAGAAATATTTTTTATATCTGGATGATAAAGAAATCTCATACTTGCATTATCTCATTAGGTGGCATATATTTTTATTATTCGATAATATCGAATTATAGAATTAATTAGGAAGGCAATTTTATGTCATCCATTACAAATGTCACAGAAGCCACATTCAAGCAAGAAGTATTGGAAAGTGAGATTCCGGTATTAGTAGACTTTTGGGCGCCGTGGTGCGGCCCTTGCCGGATGGTGGGGCCAGTCGTCGATGAAGTTGCTGCTGAATACGTTGGACAGGTGAAATTTGTGAAGCTGAACACAGATCAAAATCCTACTGTCGCCAGCCACTATGGTATTCGCAGCATTCCAACACTGATGGTTTTTAAGGGAGGTCGGCAAGTCGATACTGTCGTAGGGGCGGTTCCAAAAACCACCTTGAATAAGACCTTAGCACAGCATCTTTAATTTAACTGAAGGGGAGTAGGGAGTGGGGAGTGGGGATTGGGGAGAGACTTCTTGAATATTCTTTGTTCCCCTTGTCCCTCTAGAGTTCTGAGCGCCGACTTCCGGCGCTTAGACCTTTCTCCTTGTCCCCCTCCCATTCTCCCTAGTCCTCAATCCCAGATGATTCTGTTTCAACTAACGGGGAAAGAGCGAAATGGACTTGAAATTGCATGGTAAATCCGCGCTGGTGAGTGGCTCAACCGCAGGTATTGGTTTGGCGATCGCTCTTGGGTTAGCTCAAGAGGGTGCATCAGTGATTATCAACGGTCGATCTCAGGAACGAGTAACTGAAGCGATCGCTTCAACAACTAATGGTGCAGCTTTGCGGGTGGATGGTGGCGTTATTCGGTCGATTGTTTAATTTGGGCGGGAGTGAGGGAGATGAGGGGGATGAGGGAGCAGGGGAAGAATAACTATTGACCAATGACCAATGACAAATGACTAAAATAATTTGGAGATAAAACCAATGACTAGTGATATCAACTTATTCTCTCCTTACCAATTAGGGAATCTGGAACTACCTAACCGGATAGTAATGGCACCCTTAACTCGAAACAGGGCAGGTAAGGGAAATGTACCACACCAACTGAATGCTACCTACTACGCCCAACGTGCTTCTGCCGGACTGATTATAGCGGAAGCAACACAGGTAACTCCTGAAGGACAGGGCTATCCCGCTACACCAGGAATTCATTCACCAGAACAGGTGGAGGGATGGAAGTTAGTAACGGATGCCGTACATCAGCAGGGAGGGAGAATTTTTCTGCAACTATGGCATGTAGGCAGGGTTTCTCACCCAGACTTACAACCAAATGGAGCTTTACCTGTGGCACCTTCTGCCATTGCTGCTAAAGGTGATGCCGCAACTTATGAGGGGCCTAAACCCTTTGTGACTCCCCGTGCTTTAGAAACTTCGGAAATACCGCAGATAGTCGAACAATACCGTCAGGGAGCGGCAAATGCTCTAGCGGCTGGGTTTGATGGGGTAGAAATTCACGCAGCTAATGGTTATTTAATAGATCAATTTCTGCGCGATCGCACCAATCAACGTACAGATAACTATGGCGGTTCCATTGAGAATCGCGCCCGATTCCTGTTGGAGGTGACAGAGGCGGTAACTAGTGTGTGGGATTCTAACCGAGTCGGGGTACGTCTTTCTCCCAGTGGGACTTTTAACGATATAGGTGACTCCAATCCCCTGGAGACATTCGGTTATGCGGCTCAAGCGTTGAACCAATTTAATTTGGCATATCTGCATATTTTTGAGGCAACAGAGGCAGACATCAGACATGGCGGAACAATTGTACCTACTACTCATATACGCGATCGCTTTACAGGTACACTTATCGTCAATAGTGCTTATACTCGTGAAAAAGGCGATGCTGTACTGGCAAACAAAGCAGCAGATTTAGTTGCTTTTGGCACGTTATTTATATCAAACCCAGATTTACCCCGACGCTTGGCTTTGAATGCACCACTAAATGAAGCAAATCAAGCAACCTTTTATGGGGGCGGTAAAGAAGGATATACAGATTATCCATTTTGGTCGGCTGCTAATGAGCCGGTAGCTAAGGTGTAATTCGTAATTCGTAATTCGTAATTCGTAATTATGGTCTTATGACTGTTCCGTTGCGTATGGGGTAGGCAAGTTGTTTGTTTTGAAACAAGGAATAATTTTTATTTTTGTTTCGGGAATAAATAGATTTGCTTGTATCCTAATTACGTACAGCCCAAAGGGCCATGAAAACAGCGCAGTGGTAGCAAGTGTGCATTTGCTTTTAGCGTTTCGTAGAGAACTACGAATGATTTGGTCAAAACTATAACCATCAGGAGAATATCATGAGTTCTATCACCCAAACTCAAGCTTTAGATGTACCGAGTGCGATCGCTCAACGTCGTTCTATCAAAACTTTTAAAACAGACCCCATTGCCCCAGAACTACTCAAGCAACTGGTAGAGTTGACTGTGGCAGCGCCCAGCAGCTTTAATATCCAGGACTGGCAAATTATTCTCGTGCAAGATGAGGCGCAAAAGGCAGCACTATCAGCAGCATCGTGGAATCAACAGCAAATTGTCCAAGCACCTGTAACCTTCGTCTTTGCCGCCGATCCTAACTTAGGCGAAGGAGACTTAACTCCAATTTTTGAGCGGGCAACTGAAACTGGAGCATGGAATGAAGGTACGGTAAACTACTTTAAAACCGCCATCCCACAATTTCAAGCTGGGCTAGGCGACAAACGACGCGAATATGCGATCAAAGATGCGATCATTGCCGCTACTCATTTGGTGTTAGCAGCAGAAAGTTTGGGATTATCCACTTGTTTTATGAACGGTTGGATTGAGGATCAGGTAAAACAAGTGATTAATGCAGGGGATAATCCAGATTTAGCGATCGCTGTTTTAGTTCCTGTTGGCTATGCCGCAGAACCACGCTTAAATCCAGGTCGTTTGCCATTCTCTTCTAACGTCTCTGTAGACAGAATCGGTAATCCTTATGCAGGGTAGCTTTCTCTAAATTTGCAATGGGGCATGAGACATAAAACCTCACCCTATCTCCGGCTTCCCTCACCCTATCTCCGGCCTCCCTCACCCTATCTCCGGCTTCCCTCTCCTTAATAAGGAGAGGGATTGAGGGTGAGGTTTTACCTTAATCTATGAATGTCTTAATTGAATAGCACGCTTGTAAAGCTCTAAGCTAGGCGAATAAACGCTACATGTTGAAAATATGCCAACAACAGCTTTAATTGTCGGTGCAGGTAGTGGACTAAGCGCTTCTTTAGCCCGCCTATTTGCCAAAGAGGGATTCACCGTAGCATTAGCGGCTCGCCAAATTGAAAAACTTACTCAATTGAGCAGTGAAATTGGCGCAGTTAGTTTCGCTGCTGATGCTTCAAAGCCAGATGAAGTAGAACAGTTATTTATTGATATTGATAATAAAATTGGTTCCCCGAATATTGTCGTTTACAATCCCAGTTTCCGGGTGCGGGGGCCTCTTGTTGATCTAGACCCTGGTGAGGTGGCAAAAACCCTAGAGGTAACTGCTTATGGAGGCTTTCTCGTCGCCCAAGCTGCTACCAAAAGGTTTTTGCAACTTGGTGGCGGTGCTATCTTCTTTACTGGAGCCTCAGCGAGTGTCAAGGGTTATGCTCAGTCTGCTCCCTTTGCAATGGGTAAATTTGCACTGCGCGGTTTGGCTCACAGTATTGCTAGAGAATTAGCACCAAAAAATATCCATGTGGCGCATTTCGTAATTGATGGTGTAATCCGTTCAGCAGTGAGCCAAAATCCAGCAGATAATCCTGATAGTACTCTTGACCCGGATGCGATCGCCCAAACTTATCTCAGTATTTTACGTCAACCCCGCAGTGCTTGGACTTATGAAGTAGAACTACGTCCCTGGGTAGAGAACTTTTAGCCAAGACAATTGTTACAAGAATAGTTTTGCAGGTATGAATATTGATTTTGGTGCAACTGCTGTTGATTATGCAAAACACCGCGCTGGCTTTCCGAGTTCATTATTTAATAAACTGTCTGAATATGGTATAGGTTTACCAGGGCAGAATATTGTTGACCTTGGTACAGGAACAGGAACACTAGCGCGGGGGTTTGCGGATAGAGGTGCTTATGTAATTGGCATAGATCCATCAGCATCACTTTTAGAACAAGCGAGACTGTTAAGCGAATCTATCGAACTCAAAGTAGATTATCGAGTCGCAAGTGCCGAGAATACTGAGTTACCAAACGCAAGTGCGGATGTGGTGACAGCAGGACAGTGTTGGCATTGGTTTGATCGTCCCCAGGCCGTCCAAGAAATTACTCGGATATTAAGAAGAAATGGCTCAATTGCGATCGCACATTTTGATTGGATACCTTTAAAAGGTAATGTAGTTCAAGCAACAGAACAACTGATCAAGGCTCATAATCCAGTGTGGAATTTAGACGGCGGTAATGGAATGTATCCTTTGTGGTTACAAGACATTGGCGAAGCAGGATTCCGAGAAATCCGCACATTTTCTTACGATGTCTTTGTCTCTTATACACACGAAGCTTGGCGGGGACGAATTCGTGCTAGTGCAGGCGTGGGAGCCAGTATGACACCTGAAAAAGTAGAAGTATTTGACCAAGAATTGGCAACATTACTCGAAGCAAGATATTCTACACCAATTCTTCAGGTTCACCATAGAGTTTGGGCTGCGATCGCCAAATCACCCCTATGAAAAGCTCTAGTTTCATCCAAAAAAAGCCATTACTAGCGGTTGGCTATGTGTTGCTAGTGATGGCTTATTTGCAGTAAATAGACGAATACTGCAATTGTTAAAGCTAGTCGTTCTTGATAGGTTTGATTCTAGCGATCGCTTGTAGTAACATTTTTGGCAGCCAAAAAAGATAAAAATATACTTGTTTTGCCTGACTATAAAGCGAGAATAACTTTCTTTCACTCAAAAAAGTATATGGTCTAACTGCTCTGAGAATTTCTGCAAATTTATCTTCCGTCGCAGTTTTAACTGAACCACTTACAGAATAACCTTGTAAATGTGGAGGTAAAGGCCAGTTAATTTTAGGATCTGGCTGATGTATTACAGGCTCAACATTTCCCCGCCATGCAACTCCCATAATTTGCATAGTTTGATAGACCATTATCTTCCATCCTTTCTCTTTTAAGTAGTCCAAACCTTGTCCTACGTCGGGAGAAGCCAAATCATGAAATAAAATTAAAGCATCTGCTTCTGCAAACTGTTCGCAAATAATTGTATCATTCAGCGGTGCTGGTGCTTCATGATTACCATCTATAAATATCAATGACCATTTCCGTTGAAATTTATTTGCTATCTCTTCTACTTTTTCAGGGCTACATCCTGCTATTAGATTCACACATTCTTTAACGCCTGCCGACTTTAGTGAATCTGTGACGCTCTCATTAAATAATTGTTCAGATAGCATCGGATCGATTACATCTAGCTCTACTCCTCCTAGAGCCAAATGGCAAGCTGACCAACCCATCCAGCAACCTATTTCTAAAGCTTTTTTTTCCTTAAATTTTAAGGCTGTATTGTATAAAATATGAGCTTCATCTCTGCTGACAAATCCTACATTTTGCCGTCGCTTATCCACGTACCAGTTATGAGTAATATTCCGCCGCAAGTAAAGCCAAAAAGAATCATATTTATTCCCTAAAATTATATTGGGAAAATATGAATCTGGCCAGATAGTGGAAAATTCTGGCGAAACATAATCTCCTTTTGGCAATAAGTTACCTTCAATTAATTTTACTGTTTTTTGACTCATATTTTTTTAAGCATCTTGTCTTTTTTTGTAATGCCGTCAGCAGTAATAGCCCAGGACAATAGTCCAGTATGGGGCTGTAGCTCCATTACTGGCAGCAATTTTCCATCTTACCTCTAGGGCAATACTTTGTGGTATATAGTGCTAAAATAATTTGCTATATAAACATTTTCGCAGTTCTCGCTTTTTTTCAGATTTTGTGATAAATGCGAAAGAGATGTCCGCATCATTCACTTAAAAAACAATCGCACAGTTTTAGGAAAAATAACCATGATTGATCTTTATTATTGGACAACTCCAAACGGTCATAAAATTACGATTTTCTTAGAAGAAGTCGGTTTGCAATATACCATAATTCCTGTGAATATTGGGGCTGGGGATCAATTTAAACCGGAATTTCTGAATATTTCTCCTAACAATCGCATACCAGCGATCGTTGACCACGAACCAGCAGATGCAGGTGCGCCGATTTCGGTATTTGAGTCTGGTGCAATCTTGCTATATTTGGCAGAAAAAACCGGGAAATTAATCCCCCAAGATTTACGTAATCGCACTAAAGTTTTAGAATGGTTATTCTGGCAAATGGCAGGGCTGGGGCCAATGGCGGGACAAAATCATCATTTTAGCGCCTATGCTCCTGAAAAAATTGAGTATGCGATTAACCGCTATGTGAATGAGACGGGACGCTTATATGCAGTGCTGAATAAGCAACTAGCAGATAGAGAATTTTTGGCTGGCGATTATTCTATCGCTGATATTGCTGCCTATCCCTGGATTGTACCTCATGAACGCCAAAGTCAGAATCTAGAGGATTTTCCTCACGTCAAGCGGTGGTTTGAGGCAATTAAAGCCCGTCCGGCAACAATTCGCGCTTACGAGAAAGCAGAAGCACTGAAAACTCAAGCGCTTGATCCAGATAAGTCACGAGATTTGTTATTTAACCAGTCGGCGAAGACTATTCAAGCTTGAGCCTTTGGAATTGTCTTGTGACTGTGGCGATCGGGTTTATGCTCAGTGGTTTTGGATTGGGTGGACTAATTTAGAGTCGCTCAGTTAAATAGTTAGTCAGGCGACAGGGTGAAATTGGTTTAATGGGGATAGGAGGGGGCTTGATGTGTATTAGCTTATGAGCGCGATCGCTCTGCTCTCTATTTGGTTAGTCAATCAGAAGCAAGTCGTACCTAACTAAAACTTTTATATAAGTAGGTGGACATAATTAAACGTAAAATGCTAAGCAGTGAAATCATCTTGGTGAGAAGCTTTTAGCTCCTGGATTGTTTGACCTTTACCAATCCTCTTAGAATCCATCAATGTCAAAAAAGCAACATTTCATAAATAAAAAACCCGGTTGGTCTTTGGATGAGCGAGATCCAAAGTTCATAGAATCTCTGATGCCTCTATTTAGCTTTTTGTATAACTACTATTTCCGAGTTCAAACTAGTGGCTGGGATAATATTCCACCTCAAGAAAAAGTCCTATTTGTCGGTTCGCATAATGGAGGACTTGCAGCCCCAGATATGACAATGATGATGTACGACTGGTTCCGACGATTTGGTGTCGAGCAACCGGTTTATGGTTTGATGCATCCCAAAGTTTGGCAGGTTAGCCCGCCACTAGCGCAACTGGTTGCTAAGGCTGGAGCAATCATCGCTCATCCGAGAATGGCTTACGCTGCTTTGCGGTCTGGAGCGAGTCTGCTAGTTTATCCAGGTGGAGCCGAAGATCTCTTCCGACCGCATTATTTACGTAACAAAATTTACCTGGCGGGGCGGCAGGGATTTATCAAGTTAGCATTGCGAGAAAATGTGCCGATTGTGCCTGTGATTTCTTGGGGCGCTCACGATACGCTGATTATACTAACTGACTGCTATAAAATTGTGCAGCAACTCCACGAATGGGGGATGCCTTGGCTGTTGGGGATTGATCCAGAAGTTTTTCCGATCTATCTCGGACTACCTTGGGGATTAGCAATTGGCCCGTTACCCAACATTCCATTTCCTGTGTCCATGTACACGCGGGTTTGTCCGCCAATTGTATTTCAACGCTACGGACTTGAAGCAGCCAGCGATCGCTACTATGTCAATGAATGTTATGAATTAGTTGTTACTCAGATGCAGCAAGAGTTAGATCGCTTAATCAACCTAGCTGCTAAATCGTAAAGCTATTAAGTAGAATTAGCACGTCCAACTTTTAAACAGTTTTATTCCAGACAACTAAGGACAGCACGAAAATTATCTTGCCAACGGTGACAAGCGCAAAAATTGTTGACTGCATTTTCCAATGAATTGGACTACACCACTCGCCATTATTTGAAAAGTGATCCATAAAGCACTACGGACAAGCAAACTACGCGCAGCGTCTCGTAGATAAGCAACTTAACTGTTAGTTGGCGCTTGATAAAAGTTTTAAATCCTTACACAACAGATATTTCAAAAGGTATAACGATTATGTGCTGAAAGAGCAAAAGATATTTCAACTATTTGTAACCATCATTTATCTCTTACTGAAAATAGTTTAAATTCAGAACTGACAGGCGCTTTCAAACTTAATTCCGGTTTTTGCAAGGATCTTAGCTCAATACTAATACCTGCTAAAGTAATTGAAGATGTTCAGTTTTGCTGTGTCACTTTATAGTACTATTGATTTAAACCACATTTACCTTAAAAACCGTAGTTTTGTGAAATTAAGATAAAGCTCAAAATTCAAGCCAGGACTGAATAACATTCGATTCTACAAAATCCAGGTTTCATGCCAAATTGACGGGGTTTAGACGCATTTGATTCTGTATATAATCCAATTAAAAATAAACGTTCATTTGGATAATAAGTAGGTAGGCAAGATAAAACCAAACTATGTAACGAAAAGTAAAATCTCTGTATTTGGCTCGTAGTTGCGCTTTAGCGCATCTTTATCCG
>NZ_JBALFF010000055.1:0-14551 GCF_036916975.1 Nostoc sp. | reverse complement strand
TGCTTATTTAGTATAAATATATTTTAGCTACTGAGAAAAGGATTTAGCGATCGCACCTTTTTTTCCAAACCTCACAAAATCGCATTGCTCCCCTTTAGAAATGGCAGGGCGACTCGGTGCTAAAACTGTTTCCTTAACAGGTTTGATTCCCTCTGCAACGGATTACGGTCATGCCCTTCTCAAAGCTGTTGAGGGACGTAATGATTTACCGACAATCACTACAGGACACGCTACAACCTGCTCTGCTGTTGTTTTGACGATTAAGAAAATTTTACTCTTTAGCAACCGTTCTTTAGAGCAAGAAAAAGTAGCATTCATCGGTTTAGGTTCGATTGGTCTTAATACCCTGCGTTTGATGTTAAAATGCTTGCCGCATCCATCGAACATTATCCTATGCGATGTTTACAGTAAACTGGAATCAATTCAAAATATTCAACGCGAACTTATCAGCGATTTAGGTTTTCGAGGTTCCATAAAAATAGCGACATCAACATCAGAACTTCCGTCAGAAATCTATGACGCTACTTTAATAATTGGCGCTACCAACGTACCAGACATCCTCGACATCGAACGGGTGAAACCTGGTACTTTAATTGTCGATGATTCTGGGCCACACTGCTTCTCCCCAGAACAGGCGATTAAGCGCTTTGAGAAACAGAAAGATATTCTCTTTACCGAAGGAGGAGTTCTTCTAGCACCTCACCCGATAGAGACGGTCATCCATCTACCCGAATGGATAAAAAATAACCTGAATGAAGCTTTATGGAAAGAATATGTGCCAACCAATCCATTTGAAATAATGGGGTGCGTTCTGTCCAGTCTCCTCTCAACTCGATTTGACTATATGAAACCCACTGTAGGATTACTGAATGTAGAAACTTGTGTGCAGCATTATCAAGGTTTAGAACAGTTGGGCTTTCAGGCAGCTGATTTGCATTGTGAAGGCTATGTGTTGCAAGTCGAGCCGAAATAAGGGTCTTGTTAGCTTTTGGCGATCGTGGAAGGTTATGCGCTTTCAGTCCCAATGAAAAAATTTCACAGCCAATTTCTCTAGGACTTACGCACTGAAGCCTGAAACCTAGATCCCCCAACTCCCTTAAAAAGGGGGGAACTTCTAAAGCCCACTTTTTAAGGGAGTTGGGGGATCTCAGTGCGTAAGTCCTGTTCTCGTAATTTTGCCCCAAAAAATAACTACATCTTCCCAGGATTTCACATTGTCAAATATTTGTTTTGACAGAGTATCTGCATCCTTTGGTGATACATTATATATGGCGTTGTATGGATCGAAAAAGTAGATATTATCCTTACTTCTGTAAATAGCTAATGCATGTCCATTTCCAGTAGGTTGGATAGCATTTATATAGCCAAAATCGCCCTCTGTTAATTTACTTAATAAACCACTCAATTCTTGCAAACTCATAACACTCTCTTTGCTTTGGCTCTTTATAAGAGTACTGCAAGTACTGGATTTTTCGTCTCCAAAAGGTTCAAACTCTAAATCTGCTTTGTCTTTGACATATTCAGCCCATTTTAATTTGAGGTCTGTAGACCATGAAAAATTGGCCTTTTCGACCATATCTTGTAATTCATCGCAATCTTGTGGTTTAATTTTATTGGCTTCTTCTATACCTTCAGCGCCAATACTAAACAGCCATTTTGAAGTTGCTCCTTCACATACACCATTCGGGTGTCTGCAAGTTTTGTTTTTCCAGATTATCATTTTTTTACTTCCAATCATTTTTGTTCGGTTCTATCTGTAAAACGATTCCAGAAGTCAATTTCTGAATTTTTAGAGTTAGGGGCGAATGGCACCAAAGTTACTAACAATTTATGTAGTAAATGAAGAAGGTAAAAAAATTAGGACATCGACAATACCTATTACTAATGATGGCACGTATTCCGGTTATAAAGAATTCCTAAAAATTTTAGAAATGTATTTGCTAAATTTGGGTATAAGTGAAGCCAAGCAGGTGTTATTGATTGCTGATGGTGCAGAGTGGATATGGATACACATTCCTCCTTTACTAAAAAAATTAAAATGCCCACTTGAAACTTATCAATTATTAGACTTTTATCACGCAGCATCACATTTACAAGATTTTGCTGATGCCGCTTTTAGTACAGATAATGAGCGTCAATCATGGTTTAAAAAATCTCGGAAAATTTTAAAGAAAGGTCAGGCACTAGATTTAATGAGAAATATGGGTGAATTTATTTCCGAGGCAACAGGAGAGCGCTGTAAAATTATGGTAAGAGAGCGAAATTACATTTTAAAAGCTTGATAGTTGGAGGCTTTTAAAATATAACGAAGTTGCGGCCCGAAAATTACCTCTCGGTAGTGGCGCAGTTGAAAGTTTAATTCGTCAAGTTGTTAATTTACGCATGAAAGGAAACAGTAAGTTTTGGTTACAGAATAATGCAGAAATTATGTTACATCTGCGTTGTCAATGGATAGCTAAAAGTTGGGGTAATTTTTGTGATTCTATCTTTAATTCTTTTATCAAACCCCAAACTGGTTGATAAATTTTATACTTCATTCTCCCTTTAATTTATTTTCTCGCATAATTGATACTAAGTATCACGAATTTGTTGCAGAGATTTTTGGAAATAATTGTCAAATGACTTGCTAGCAATCTTTTTGAGATACCTCATCAAGATGATTTCTCGTGTAAAGCAGTATTTGATTTGTAAATAAAATCACCATCGACTTAAATATCATTTTTAGCGATCGCTTGTTTTTGATCCGACTTCACAAAATCGCGTTGCTCCCGTTATTTAAATGATGACGAATTTTCATCAGGTAACTAAAGTATCTGCGTTGGTCTTGTGCTTGCTTTGCTTCGCCATCAGTTTAGCAAACATCCCTTCCTGATGCGCCAATTCTTCAAACCTCCCTTGCTGCACGACCCGACCGGCTTCAAGCACATAAATGCGATCGGCATTGCGAATAGTACTGAGACGGTGAGCGATCGCAATTCGCGTCACTTTCATGCGCTCTAAACTTGCAGTTACGATCGCCTGGGTATGGTTATCCAAAGCACTAGTCGCCTCATCAAACACAATAATTCGCGGCTTCAACACTAATGCCCTAGCAATTAGTAACCGTTGGCGTTGTCCCCCTGATAAATTTGCACCACCTTCGGAAATCACCGTATGCATCCCCATTGGCATCTGTTCAATATCTTGGTCAAAACCCGCCATCCGCGCTGCATTCCAGGCTTCCTCCATACTAATTAACGCCCCACCACTGATATTTTCAAACACACTCTCGCTATTGATCCGCCCATTTTGCAGTACCACTCCTAATTGACGACGCACCGCCGAAACATCCAACCCAGACAAATCCTGCCCATCAAAATACACCGTCCCCTGTTCCGGCACATCAAAACCCAAAAGCATTCGTAAGGTGGTAGATTTGCCACTACCAGAAGGCCCCACCAAAGCAATAAACTCCCCTGGTTTCGCCTCAATCGTCACATCATCCAAATTTAATGGCCCATCTTCCCGATAGCGGAAAGTAATATGATCTAACTTGACGTAACCAGAAAGTCGCCCCGGATCTGCCTTATTTAAATCCACCTCTGGCAGTTCGTCTACAATTGGTTTGGCATAATTCCACAAAACGCCAATTTCCAACAGGTCAATGAGCGTATTACTAAGAGTTGTCACCCCCACGTTAAAACTAGCAAAGGCAGTATTAAAAGCCAGAAACGTACCTGTTGATAAGCCACTAGTTTGACCCTGACTCAACAAACTAGCCGTCATCCAGAAAATGAGGATGGGTGTAAGATTGGATTGCAAAATATTAAAAGTGGCAATGCCATCTTCAATCCACTGATTTGTCTGCATGAGTTTCAGCTGTTGCTGGTAGTGCTTCGCCCAAAATGCAAATGCTCGTTCTTCGGCTGCTGTCGTCCGCAATTTTGAGATACCGCTAATCAGTTGAATGGTAAGTCCGCCGATGATGCCTTCTAATTCTTCCAATTGGCTAGTTTGCTGGCGTTTAAAGTGTCCAGCAATACTTGTGACTAAAGATGTTAAAATTGCGACTGCCAACCCAACGGCTGCTAAAGGTGGACTATAAACAAATAAAAGTCCTAAATTCAATAAAGAAAAAAAGCTTTTAGAAATAACATCTAGCTTGTCAGCACCCAACTTATCCCTAATTTGGGTAATGGAATTGACACGAGAGAGCATTTCTCCAGAGGAATAATTACGAAAAAACGCCAGTCTCAGCTTAAGTACCCTATCCCACATGGCACTTTGCAAGTTCAAAAGGGAATAGATTTCAAATCGTCCCAGGTTGATCCCTTGAGTGAGCCGAAAAAGAGCCGAGCCAAAACTAGCAGCGAATAAAGCCAGAGTGAGTTGGAGTAATAAACCACGATCTGCATCAGGAACGGCAGTATCAATGAGGATACCCGTAGCTTGGGGAACTACCATCCCAGCTATTGTTCCAGCAATACCCGTAAAGATGATATTCCGCAATTCCTGCCCTCTACCACGCAGAGAATACTGAAACAATGTCAGCAAATCCAGCTTCTTCTCTGGAAAGGGCGGATAGAACATATAGGCGGTGGGAGACAATAACTTTGCAGTCTTTTCTCCTAATCGAATCCGTTTTTGAGTAATTGGGTGATAAATTTCGTAGTGATTTTTGGCATTTAGCAACAGAGCAACAGGAGTATTATCAGCTTGCAGATATCCCACCAATGGGCCACAATCATCCCGCCACCAGCGTTCTGTCAGCACCACCCGCCGAATTCGCATCCGAGAAGCACGGGCGATCGCATCCATTGGTTCCTTCACCCGCTTGATATTTTCTGATTGAGCAGGTGGCTGAATTTGAATCCCCATTGCATGTCCTACCGCTCCAGCCGCCGCCAGCAAGGGGTTGCCAACAAAGGTTGCTGAAACTTCTTTGGGTTCAACTAGAGAGACAAAAGAAGCGATCGCTCCGGCTGTTGCCTCCCGGTTCAAGTTTTCCCGCGCTTGAAACTGTGCAAGCATTTCTAATTGTGCCTGCTGTTCAAGTTCCTGCAAGCTACCTAAAAACTGCTCGTGGAAGTTATCTAAAATTGTCAGTTGAGTAAGGCTTGGGGTTTGCTCGGATATTTCTGGTACTGGTAGAGGAATTCCTGTACTGTTCAAAGCAGAACTTAACCGCTCAAACCAAGTAGTTAGGAGACTGTGAGTAGACCCGAAATTTGTCACAGGGTCAATGAAGAGGCAGGGGGCAGGGGGCAGGGGGAGATTACCCCATCCTCCTCCTGTGGATCTGTGCGGAACATGGGTCTGAGTTCCTCACTTTTTGTATTAAGTGGCTCTCGTAAAGAGCGGGAAGCTAACGCAACAGGTGAGGTCGAATCGCCATCTGAACTATCCCCCCTGCTCCCTGCTAAGAGCTCCCTTGCCTCTTTTTCAATATCGCTATGAAATTGGCAACGCTGAAAACGCAGCAGCTCTCTGTAGTTGGAACTGCCAAAATATAGAAAGGATTGGGTTCAAGGTGTCCTAAACTAGAGACATCCGTCACAAATCCAAACAGTACCTCACCCATCTCTGCGGTAAACAAGTATTGTCGAGAGCCTTGCAAACTG
Organism: Nostoc sp.; assembly: GCF_036916975.1. Classification (GTDB taxonomy): domain Bacteria; phylum Cyanobacteriota; class Cyanobacteriia; order Cyanobacteriales; family Nostocaceae; genus Nostoc. Next base: position 8,951 of record NZ_JBALFF010000055.1, on the reverse strand, counting down.
CCATTTTGAAGATGACTAGCAAAAATTGCCATTGACCCTGATTGTATTGCCCAAACCTGTTGCGGGTCATCTAGCAGTAATACTTCACCTTCGGACAGCAGTTTGGTGAGGCTTGGGGCAATTCCGTTATTTATCATCATCATCTGCCTCCTCATCATGAACCAGTTCGGCGTAGAATCCACCCATCTGCATTAATTGCTTATGAGTGCCTCGTTGCACTATTACCCCCCGTTCCAACACAATAATTTCATCGCAATCCTGAATTGAACTGAGACGGTGAGCGACAATTAAGCAAGTACAACCGCGCTGCCGCAGATTGTTGTAAATTAATTGTTCTGTGTCCCCATCCAAAGCACTTGTTGCTTCATCTAAAATCAAAATTGAGGGATTGTGCAGAAGCGATCGCGCAATCTCTAACCGTTGGCGCTGTCCGCCGCTCAAGTTGACACCACCTTCCAGCAATTCACCGTTATAGCCACTCGGTATAGCCATAATCACATCTTGAATTCTGGCATCAATGCAGGCGCGACGAATTTGCGAATCAGCAACCGTCGTATCCCACAGAGTCAAGTTATCTCGCACGCTACCAGAAAACAAGAAAACCTCTTGCTCAACGGTAGCAAGAGAGTTAACCAAAACTGAGTGAGGAATAGAGGCAGTACTTGTAGCATTTCCGATACCACCGCCATATCTCTATAAGTATTTACTGTCTTGGTAAAATAACCAGCCCAGCGTGCAAAAAAGTCCGATTCTAAGGCGGAGGCTTTTAAGGTTTCTATACTTTGAATTCCGGCAATGGCAACTCCTTCAGTCTTACCCCAGTCCTTATCAAGCTGCATATAGCGTTCTTCTAACCAGCCTCCGGCACGCAGCAGTACTACAATATTCACAATTGCCAAGCTAAGAGCGATCGCTGCTAGTAACCAGTTATAGGCAAACATCACCAGCACGTAGATAATGGTAATAGCTACATTAATAATCGTCTCTGCCATTTGACCAGAAATTGCCTGAGCCACCTTGTCATTGAGCTTGACTCGACCGCCAATTTCCCCCGGAAAACGCTGTGTGTAAAAACCAACAGGCAACTTGAGTAGATGCCAAAAAAAGCGGCTAGACATACTAGCAGCTAATTTAATTTGCAACTGCCGCAAAAAGCGCCGTTGCTGGGAAAATAAAAATCCTTGGATCAGGGTTGTAATTAGCATTCCCAACAACAAGGGACGTAACCAGTCCGTTCGGTCTTCTACCAAAATTTGGTCTACGAACACCTGAGTAAAAACAGGTATTGCCAATCCCGGAATCACCAACAAAAAGCCCAGCACAACGCTCAAGAGAACGGCTCCAACAGAAGTTTTGAGTCGCGTTAACAGCGAAAGCAAAATACTCGGCTTGCGTCCAGCTTTTTTAAAGTCTGTTCCTGGTTCCATTGCCAGGACAACTCCGATATATGTCTCGTCAAACTCATGCCGGGAAACAGTTCGGGGGCCAGTAGCTGGGTCATTGAGATAAACTTGGTCTTTGTCGATGCCTTCCACCACTAATAAGTGGCTAAAATTCCAAAAGGCGATCGCAGGCAACCGCATCTGAGCTAGTTGAGCGGTTTCTTTCTTAAACGCTTTTGCCTTTAATCCATAGTTTCTTGCAGCTTTGACAATATTAGCAGGTTGACTGCCATCACGAGATACCCCACATTCTTGCCGCAGTTCTGCCAGTGGTACAAAGCGTCCATAGTATCCCAAAATAATCCCCAACGCCGCTGCACCGCATTCGACCTCTTCCATTTGCAAAAGTGTCGGCGTTCTGACTCGTTGTTTAGTTTGTTGTTTTAACCCCAATTTGAACATAAATTTTTATTTGATAATAGGGAACAGGGGACTTCCAAATAAAAGATATCCCGTGACATTAGGGGCAGGGGGCAAGGAGTAGGGGAAAGAGGAATTTGGACACATTGGAGACAAGGAGAAGAACTTCCCCCTGCCCCCCGCTCCCTGCTCCCTCTCCCTCTTTCTCCCCCACCTCTTCACGGAACTCCACTCCACTCGCGCAAAAAGGGTAACAAGAAGGTAATCGGTGTCCGTTCCTCCACTGTCACCCGTGTATTTACAGGAGTCCCTGGTGTAATCTGCGTGTTAGGTCCTTTTGAGGAAGACCACTTGAAACCACTCACATTCCCAAGTTCTGGGATAAGTTCAGCTATCACCTCCACCTTGGCGGTTTTGTCTGTCAGCTGGTCAGCCAGTTCTGGGTTGCCAATGGTTGATGCAGCCCTTGTCGAGCTAACAGGATAAGGAGAGACGGTTTTTACAGTACCGACAATGCCGCCAAAACGTTCCCGCTTGACGGTATCAGGTGTAATTTGTACCTTCATCCCTGGTTTAATTTGCTTACCATCTTTCACATCAAAGTAAGTAATTCCAACTAGCTTTGGTGTGCTTTCCCCTTGAATTCGCAATGTTCCTAACCGAGTTCCTGAATTGACAACTTGTCCCTGGACGACACTCATTTCCAAAATGCAACCATTTTGGGGACTACGTATTAAACTGCGCTCACTAATTTGTTTTTGTAGTTGACCAATGGCACGATCTACTTCGGCAATGTCATTTTTGCGGACATTAGAGGCTTGTAGATTTTCTATCTCTTGGCGTTTGCTGCGAGTTTCTAACTCTTCCAATTGCGTTTTCGTGTCGCTAATTGTATTCAGAGATTGCAAATAGCGTTGTTTGACTTCAGTCCCATTCACTTCTAATTGCTGTAACGAAACTCGCAACTCCTCAATATTTTGTAATTCTTGCCGATATTCGCGTTCTGCTGTAATCAACGATTCTTGCTCTAACGCTCCTTCAGCAGCTAATTGTTGCCGACGCTGCCAACGGTCTTTTAGTGTCGGGATCATTGCCTGTGAATCTTTGAACCGTTGCTCTAAGCTGCGTCGCTGCTGTTCAATTGTCAGCAAAGTTTGGTCTCGCAGTGTGGGAGAGAGGGTTTTGCTATCTTCTAGTCGCTGCAACAAACTAACACGACTTGCTTTTATCGCTTCTGCTTCCAGTTGAGTCCGTTGCTGCTGTAAGGAATCGGTATTGGCAGCTTGCACCACCAGTTGCTGGCGTTTGGCTCGTTGTTGTTTGAGTTGTTCAGCCAATTCAATCGGCTCAATAGCAGCCAGCATTTCTCCCTTTTTCACGCACTGCCCATCTTTGACTGCCAAGGTTTCTAGCTGTCCAGCAATGGCTGATTGCAGTTCTACCGTCTGTTGAGGGGAAATCAACACACCTTTCCCAATCACAGTTATGGGGATTCTAGCAACTGCGCTCCATACTAAAGCCAGCACCGTCAATCCTCCCACCGTTGCTGCCGGTATCCAATCTTTGGGTTTGACAACGTGCATTAACTGGTCTAGGCGTTCTGGGGATGAAGCTTCATCAAAGGAGGGATTGGGTGAGGTGTTATCTAAAGGTGATTCTGTCATTTTCGTTAATTCCCTCGCAAACGATTCATCATCCACTTGAACCGAGTGCCTGCTAGAAGTGTAAGTTCTAACACATCAAGGGGAATTTCATCTTCATATTCCACATTGTCTAAAAATTGTTCTTGGTTATAGGCTTGGGTGCCAAACCCTCGTCTAACTAAATCGTCTCGCAGCCGATCAACTAAGACGATGGTCAGTGACCGATAGAAGCGCATAGCAAAACCGCGATCGCGCTGTAACTTTTCCCGTAGTAAATCTTGGGGAATGGCTAATACAAAGGAGTTTTCAGCACAGCGAATCGTTGCTGATGCGACTCCTACTTCCACAAAGGACATTTCGCCTACGATCTCGCCACTGGCACGGCGGGCAATTTCCCGTTCTGTCAGTTGACCGTCCACCGTCAGAGTAATTACAACGGCGAAAGCGCCTTTAAGTAAGAAATAGACAGCTTCTACGGCTTCTCCTTGCTGAATTAGTACTGTGCCTTTTTGTACTCTTTCTTTCCTGCCGTAGGTAGTCAGCCAATCAATATCGTTATCGTTGAGAACTGCAAACAGATATAAAACTTTTCTTAAGGACTGTCCTGGCAATATCTTGCTCTGTGCCAGCAAACTAGACATATTTCGCAGTCGATTAGATAATTTCATGGCAAGTTCATGATAGAACCGTGCAGCAAAATCTGGATCTCGTTCGACTTTTAACTGTAGTTTCTGTTTAGGAAGTGCCAATAGCTGGCAGGAATTGACCGCCTTCACTGTGGCAGAAGGGGGACGGTCATCAATAAAAGACATCTCGCCAACAATTTCTCCTTGAGAGAGGCGAGCGATTTCGACATCTTGATTGCTATTTCCCTGTGAAATCGAGACTTGCAGTGTGCCATCCAAGACAATGTACAGGAATTCCCCTACTTTGCCTTCTTGAATGAGAACAGTATCAACAGCCACAACTTTTATAGTTGCAGTTTGCTGAATAAATGCAAAATCTTGGGGTTGCAGAACTTTAAAGGCGATCGCTTGGTCAAGCATTTAAGAACTAAATTAGTTAGTATAAATTTTTGTCTAAATATTTGTCTTTTGCCCTCCGTATAAATACATACATACTTACCTTCAGCAATAGTAACTGTGAAATAACTGAAGCCCCTGTGCCGTGAAAACCTTCTGTAGCTTACTTCTCGGTAAGGATAGCAGTCTTCACTTCGAGATATTGCGCGATCAATTTTGAATTCCAAACAACCTCTTAGGATTTTTGTATGTGAAGAGTAGTATTGTAGTGTTTAACATTTACGTATATACACTGAACTAAAAGTATAATTATTTGGCTTATTTTGGAACAAATAGATGATATTTAGTTATAACTATGTTGAAATATCAGCGGCGAAATGTCCTTAAATTTATGATCGCTGCAATCAGTTGCGATCGCCCCTCAACCTGATTAAGTTCCCAGATCGGAAGGGCGATCGCAATCACTCAAAAATAACCCAATCTTTTCCCTTCCTTATACCAAATTACCGTTCTGGTAAATCAAGATGAAAGTATGTATTTTACAACCCGATTATTCTCAATCGACAGTAGACGCAGACTATAAGAACTGCGAAACGCCACGTAACCTTTCTCATCTCTTACCAGAAAACCAAGTAGACCATGTTTTCTTAAATAAAGCAACAACCTATCGTCAGCTAAAAGGCTGAAACCCTAGCTGATATAGAAGTTGCTTGTCAAAAGTTGCAATTTCCTCTATTTGTTAAACCAGCAGCATCATCAGATAGCTGCCGTAAGCCAGAGACAGTGCCGTAGGCGATCGCTTTATGGTATGAGTAGTGGTAAAATAGATTTGATTTATGTATGCCAGCTAAAGATATATTTCATAATACAGTTAAAACAGCCCTCGAAAAAGATAAATGGACAATTACTGACGAGCATCTATTTATTCAAGTTGAGGATATTGATTTTTACATAGACTTAACAGCAGAGAGAATTTTAGCTGCTGAAAAAACTGGTAAAAAAATAGCAGTAGAGATAAAATCCTTTTTAGGAGCCTCAGACGTAACTGAATTTCACCTAGCTCTTGGTCAATGTCTCAACTACCGTTCAGCATTGAGGTTGACTGAACCGGATCGGATTTTGTATTTAGCCGTTCCAGTAGATGTTTATAATGAGTTTTTTAGTCGGAAGTTTATTCAAAGAATAATTGCTGAATATCAACTAAAATTACTAATTTTTAATCCAGAGCAAGAGGAGATAGTTATATGGAGAGACTAAATTATCAAGAAATAGTCCAAAAAATTCTGGAAACTCATGCCAAAAATCGCTCAAATAGCCAGACAGAAGTCAAATTGTTATTTGATACTGAGCGCGAGCGCTATCAAGTTATCAATATTGGTTGGCAAGAGCTAACGCGAATATTTGGTTGTATTATTTATGTAGAAATTAAAGATGGCAAAATTTGGATCGAACGCGATGGAACGGAAATCGGAGTGGCTAATGAATTAGTAGAAGCTGGAGTTCCTAAACAAGATATAGTTTTGGCTTTTAAAGCCCCATACAAACGAAAATTTACTGACTTTGCTGTTAGTTGAAGCACATAAGAGTTAGGAAATCTACGGTAATTAGGGAAATAATAACTTTATAGCGATCACCTTGTCTTGTAAGCTAACGCACCTTTTCAATTATCGGTGAAATGTCTATGATGCTGTAAGCCAGAGAGCGATCTGCTTGCAGCAGCGCTTCGCTATCGCACTACTTATCCATCAGATCGCCTGTTTATGAAAAAAGCTTTATGTTTAAAACCGTACTGCGTCCCGCTACGCGCTTTCGCCCCTCTTGTGGCGCGTTCGCGCTAGCGTCTCGTCAGAGAAACAGTCATTGTATCCCAAGGTAGATAAAAACCCTCTGCCCGTTGTGTCTGGCTTGATTCAATTGCGAACTTGTACTGAGCGTAGCCGTTCGCGGAGCGTCTCGAAGAGAAGTATTGCTCTCAACTCTTAGAGACGCGCAAGGGACGCAGCGGGGCGTAGCAAGAGTGCGAATTGCGAATTGGTTTAACCCAGTTTTCAGTTCTAATGATACTCACGCCCCCAGACTTGTGAAAATATGTACTTAGCTACTCTGTATATTAAACAACTTAACAAAATTTTCATAAAATCATGTGATATTCCCCTACCGATGGGAACAATAGCAAAGACAACAGCGTAACGACGTTTTTCATGCAGAGAATAGCTGTTGTCGAGCATCAAAGTTCTCAAAAACACGGATTAGGAGAGTTAGTATTGTCTATAGATAAGCAACTAAACCAAAATAATAGGCACTTCCAAGAAGATTCAGAAGAGAACTCAGCTTGGCTTCCCAGTACTTTTGCAGAAGTGGTTGCTAAAGTAAAAAACTTTGCGCTTGGAGAGTTTGACCGCGAAGTTGTTGAAAATCAGCTTTACTACCATACCCGCGAACATCTAAATCATGTACAGCGCCGAGCAAATGCCATTTTTCAGGTAATTTGTCCTTATTGGCAAGCGTCACTAGGTAACGAGCTTACAGCAGAATACATAACACGCATAAATCTGCTGCTAGAACTGTGTGCTGTTGCTCATGACATGATTCAGATTTTTGTTCCCCAAACCCAGCCTTATACTTCCAGACGGCGTGAACCTGGGGTAAGTGAAAATCTAACTTTTGAAAAACTATTGAATTATATAAAAGGAGTAAATCAGCAGCTAAAAGAGCATTGTATTGATGATTCTGTATTGTTTAAAGAGGCAGATATATCGATTATTAAAGATGCTATCGAAGCTACCATTTGTATCTACGATCCATCCGATCAAGGTATTTATCAACCTGCCCTTTACGAGCAAACCAGAGATTTATCAATTGTAGCTTGTATCATTGCCCTTGCAGATATTGGCTCATTAGGAATGGATGGCATAGATGCTTACAATCAGGAAGGCAGCTTGCTTTTTTTAGAAGAAAATCCAGATGTCATACCCATTATTTTAAATCAAACAACTGCAACTTTAGCTTTAGAAAATCCAGAACTTTATGAGAATATCCGACAACGCCTTTTAAAACGCGCTCGCTTTCAAGTCAGTTTTGCCAAATCTAGACTCATTCGTTATCCCCAGGAAATTGCCAGCCTGACAAAAGAAGCGGTGGCAATTTTAACTTGTGAAATTTTTAAGCATTTAACTTTTCAGACAATTCAAGAGATCGAATTAACTACACCCACAGATGAAGATACATCTTTGGAAGAGTTGATTGATTTTTTTCAATTGGAATTGGTGATGGGTAATCATTAAAATTAATCATTCAAATTTTAGCATTTTTAAACGCAAAGTAAAGTAACGCAAAGTTGCAGAGGTACGCTGAGATTTTTCAAGATTATTCACTATGAACTTACGAAAGTATGTGCTAAGACCTAGTTACCAATTACTAATTCCCAATCAATTATGTTAATGTTACTTTTCTATATTGGCAGTAATGTATATGCAATAGAAAGTTGTTATGTAGTGGAAGTGATTCCGAGAGTAACATACAGAGAAGTTCATCATGTACCAAATTATGTAGCTGGATTATTTAATTATCGTGGTGCAATTGTTCCAGTGATTGACCTTTGTCAATTAATTCGAGGAACATCAAGCCAATCCTACCTGAGTACACGCGTCTTTATTGTTAGTTATCCTGTTCAAGAATCTGACAAATTTAAGTATGTCGGCTTGATGGCAGAACGAGTCATTAAAACAGTAAAAAAATCAACAAGCGAATTTTTAGCATCTGGTATTCAAACAAGTGAAGCACCCTATCTGGGCAAAATGATTATGGATGAATCCGGGATGATTCAACATATTGATTTAGAGCGCCTACTTAGCATTTTGAAACAGATTAATTTATTAGAAGCTGGAGTATAGCGTACAGATGTCATTGACAGATATTGAAAAACTCCTAAGTAAAAAGATTGGCGTTGATTGTAATATTATTGGTTCCAGGAAAATTGCTAAATCCGTAGAGAATCGCTGCTCTGCTTGTAGTATAAGCGACTTAAAAAAGTATCTTCAACTTTTACAAACTTCTTCAGAAGAATTTACAGAACTAGTTGAACAAATAGTTGTCCCAGAAACATATTTTTTTCGCGATCGCAAATCATTTGATTTCCTGATCAACTTTGTGAAAACACAGTGGTTAACTAAATCCGGTCATGGCATACTGCGTCTGTTAAGTGTACCTTGCTCCACTGGTGAAGAACCTTATTCAATAGCGATCGCCCTGATGGAAACAGGCTTATCCACCTCACAGTTTCAGATTGATGCCATTGATATTAGCAAACAGGCGATCGCTAAAGCACAGCAAGGAATTTATGGTAAAAATTCATTTCGCGGTGAAGTTTTAGTTGACCGAAACCGCTATGGGAGCAATGCGATTTTGTGAGGTTTGGAAAAAAAGGTGCGATCGCTAAATCCTTTTCTCAGTAGCTAAAATATATTTATACTAAATAAGCAGTG
>NZ_JBALFF010000054.1:0-83977 GCF_036916975.1 Nostoc sp. | reverse complement strand
ACTCCTAACTCCTAACTCCTAACTCCTAACTCCTAACTCCTAACTCCTAACTCCAAATTCCAAACTCCAAACTCCTAACTCCTAACTCCTAACTCCTAACTCCTAACTCCTAACTCCTAACTCCAAATTCCAAACTCCAAACTCCTAACTCCTAACTCCTAACTCTAAATAACTCCTACCTTTTGCCAAGCATTCTGCACAGCTTTTTGCTCATTACTGCCATTACCGTAGAGTTCACCAGCAATTTGAATGGTGACACTGGCAGCTTTTTTAAAATCTGCTTTGGCATTCAAGCGATCGCGTAAAGCAATATACCAGATTTTACCAACTGTTTCCCAAGCATAACCACCAATGTCAACAGCTGCTAAATAAAAGGCATAGTTAGGGATTCCTGAGTTGATATGCACCCCGCCGTTATCATCAGTACCAGTATATTTATTTTTCAGATGGGCTGGTTGCGGATCTTTCCCTAATACTGGGTCATTGTATGCTGTTCCTGGTGCTTTTAGCGATCGCAGCGCAACACCTTTGATAGTTGATACCAAAAGACCTTGACCAATCAGCCAGTCTGCATCTTGTACAGTCTGATTTTTGGCCTTTTGTTTCACTAAGCAACCGAAGACATCAGAAAACGATTCATTCAAAGCCCCTGGTTCACCGTAATACTGTAAACCCGCTTGATACTGGGTTATACCATGAACTAGTTCATGCCCAATCACATCAATTGACTTTGTGAAGCGTTGAAACAGTTCTCCGTCGCCATCACCATAAACCATTTGGTCGCCGTTCCAAAAGGCATTGTCATATTTAACGCCATAATGCACGGTGGAGTCTAAACGTAGTCCTTTGTCGTCAATGGAATTGCGATCGAATATCTCATGAAACAAGTCATAAGTAGCACCCGCCGCATCGTAGGCTTCATTCACTGCGGGATCGCTGCTAGGAGGGCTTCCTTCACTACGCACCAGTGTACCAGGGAGTTGCTGTCCATTTTTAGCATCGTAGATGGTGCGGCGTTTTTCACCAGGAGAAGGCGCAAAGGAGATATTACCTACAATGTTTCTCCGTCCCAGAAATTGTGCGGAAATATTTAATGTATGAAAAGCCCAAGTACGCTGCTGAGGATTGCCATTCACCACAATATTTTTTAGTATATGGGGTGGGATAATACAACAAATAGGGCATCTAGAATGTAGCGATCGCTCATCCTTGAACCTGGGTGATTTCTTTTTATTTCGAGCCATCGAAGATATTCTCCTTTTAAAACTAAGTGATGGCAAATAAAGGAGCAGAAAAACGAATCAAAATCGCGTGTTCATGGTTTGTTTTCTAAAAAAAGTTTTCTACTCTGTACTTTCGGATAGGTCTGTGGAGGATGGATAGTACCCGTGAGGGTACTTATGATATAGAAATATTGCATAAAAACACAACCGAGGTATATGGTACATCGGTGGGAGTAACTTTTAGTATGAAAATATATGGACTAAAATATACTTTTTCAAAAACAACGTACAATATTATTGATAGGCTTGCTAAATTCGTCATAGTGAGGGTAATTCTGTGGAATTGGGGTTTGAATGGCATGAAAAAAAAGCCAAAGAAAACCTCAAGAAGCATGGAATTAGCTTTGAGGAAGCAAAAACTGTATTCAATGACCCTTTTTCGATTACTATCACTGATCCTGACCACTCAATTGAGGAAGAACGATACATTGATATTGGTCTTTCTTTACGAGGAGAGTTACTCGTTGTAGTTTATACAGAACGTCAATCCAATATTCGCATTATCAGTTGCCGCCAAGCCACAAAAGCAGAACGGAAAGTTTATGAACAAAGTTAATTCTGAGCAGCCTGATATCACGGATAACGATATGCTTCCTGAGTACGATTTTACTGGTGGTGTTCGTGGAAAGCATTACCAAGCTTATCGGCGTGGACATACTGTTACCATTCATCAAGCTGATGAGACAACTCTTGTACAGCACTTTACCCTTGAAGATGGGGCTGTAATGCTTGATCCTGATGTACAGGAATATTTTCCTAATGGAGAAGCTGTCAATCAGGCTTTACGCACATTGATTAGTCTGTTCCCGAAAAATAACGAATCGATTACACCTCAATCTGTTGAATAATTTGCGTTGTTTCCACGCTGACGGTGCAGACTCTTTGTAATAAATCTATCACTTGTTCTTTGTAATCTGCAAACCGATATGTATTGAATTTTTCAGCAATTGTCGGGTCTTTCGGTTTCTTTTCTTTGTATTGATCTAAAATCCATTCTAAAGCACAACGGTTGCCAAGGCGATATTCCCAAGCAATTTTGGGGACACCTTCTAAAGTTGTGACATCATCTAAAATAATGGTTCCATTGGCTGTATTGGCTTTGAGTTTTGCCTTTGGTGTCCTATTTGTAGCCAGAGGTAAATCAATTCGTTTTAAAGGATAGGCTTCGACAGTTTCATAATTGATGTGCAAATCCATCAACTGTTTACCCCAGTTAACCCATTGGTGAAAGTCATCATAGAAGGGTAAGCGGGGAAATTCTCGTTTTAAATTGAGTTCGTATTTGGTGCGATAGGCGGGATTATGCAAGACGGCGTAGGTGTAGTGAAAAATATCTAATTTGCTAATTGTCGAGTCGTTATAATGATTTTGAAATTGGGTTAATCCCCAGTCGGTGATATTGTCGATGCGTTTACCGTCTTTGTCGTAACGGTAGAGAGGAAGACATTGAGTTTTTTCAATTGTATCTAAGCCAATCAATACATCTGAACTAAGACAATGAAAGGATTTATTAGAAGCGATACCAGAAAAAGCAATAACTTTATTTTTGCTTTTTAAATTATTGGAAAACATTTCATAATGATTTTGAGTCAATCTATGGTTTAAAATCTTTTCTGTATACTGATAAAGTTTTAAATAGGGGCGGTACAGAGATTTCTCAATTAATATCTCATCAAAAGCAACTTTTCTCGTTGCATGTAGATAACTTTCTAATGACGAACTCCATTTAATAGAGTTATCCATTTCTCCGTCAGCAACAGATAAGTTATATTTTTTAATAAAAAACTCTATTTTATGAATTAAATGTGGTTTACTAAAATCGTAAACCCATTCATCTCTTGTAGTCTCTATACCCCTGGCAAATAACTTAAATACTGCTTTCCCAGTTTTCCCAGCTTTTACATCTTTATCAACTAATGGTAGAAGATTATCAAAATCATTATCTGTCTGGTTAATCCAGTTATAATTTTTATCTGGTGTAATATGATCAAAATGAATATCAGTAAATTTAGTTTCAGCTAAAAACCTTAACTTTTCCCCTGCTGTCTCAAAATCTGGGCGGCGAGTATGAAATATTTTGCAAGCTGTACCGTTATTTACTTGCCTCTTTATCATAAAAATAATCGCAACGCCAGTTTGAATACCAAAAACATTATGTATCGTACCTGATAGCTTAGGATTTTTCCTAACGTCTCCATGCAAATCAACAATATAAATATCACTAAATTCATCACTAACAGCTTTTCTAAGTCCGTCGAATGTTCTAGCATCAATAAAAGATGAATTAGTAATAAATGCTAAAATTCCATTGTGACTTAATCTATCAGTTGCCCAGCGTATAAAACGAGTATACATATCATAAACAACAATGTTATTTTGAGCTTTACTGTCTTTTATGTAAGTATTTTTTATTAAATTATCTATTGCTTTATAATACCGATTAGAATTATTGTCATTGAAATTTTCTTGTTTTGCGTTATATGGAGGATTACCAATAATTACTGATATTTTACTTTCATTCTGCCTTTTAATTCTCTCTGTATTTTCTACACTCATAGCAAATAAATCTAATTGTTTGCCTGCAAATGATGTATGATCTAGCGTATCGACAAAACAAATATTTTCAAACTCTTGATATTCACCCATTTTTTGCTTATAGGTGTATTCAATATTCAAGTTAGCGATGTAATAAGGTAAAATTGCCACTTCATTACAATGAATCTCATGCTTATATTTATATTCCAGACTATTCTTAGGCAAATAATCAATTAATTCAGTAATAAAAGTGCCTGTTCCTGTAGCTGGATCTAAAATTTCGACATCTTTATCTGCAAGCAGCTTACCAAAATTTTTATGAATTAAATAATCTACACTTTCAATCATGAAACGCACAATTTCATTTGGTGTATAGACAATACCTAGCCTGTCAGCCGCTTTCGGATTATATGCTTTATAGAAATTTTCATAAAGCACTTTTAAAAACTTCTGCTTTTCATGATGATTGTAAATATTCGCCGCAGTTCTTCTAATGACTCCATAGTAACGCTCAATAGTACCAAGAGTATTCTTTTTAGTGCTACCTGTAAAAAAGGTATCGATGATAGTTTTTAATTCACGAGCAATATTATTTTCTCGATGAAACTGAGATTCATTAAAAATGCTGATAAAGATATCTTCAGTTAAAATATGCTGAATCATCATTTCTCTAACATCCAGCAAAGTTACTTCAGGATTAATTGATTCTTTGCAGATACTCCAAAATTTAGCCCTCGCTATTTTAAAAGCTGCGTTTGTTTCAATTTGACTATCAATTAAATCACGCAAAGCATTCAAAACAGTCGGTAAGTCTTCTTTAAAAGTTTCAATCGCCTCACGAAAATCTTTAACTTCCGGGCGTACATAATTAATAAAATATGTAATTATTCCATCTAGCGCGTCAGGATCTTTCATCGGGACGCGCATGGTTTCTTGTCCACCCTGAATTAAAACTGCTGTTTGCGAGTCTTCAAACAGAATGTTACTATCTGGGTAGCCTTTTATTAGTTTCTTTTCAATTTCTTGGTCTAAATTATCATATTCGTCTTTACTTTCCCAGTAGCCCCAATCCAAACGCAAAGCATCTTTAACAGTGCCATCTGGATAAACAAGTTTGCCGCTAGGTGTTTTATAATCTAATTCGGGGATAAGTCTAAATTCTCTAGGCTTGCAATATTCATTAACTAAGTTTTGAAATGCAACCCGAATCGATGTTTCTTTACGTGATCCGCCATATTGGATAATTCTTTCTACTTCTGTGTGATATTGGCTAACCAGAAGTTTGGACATACTTTATGAAACTTTTATAATTTTATAACTCGCCCAATTTAGCTGCTGTATCACTTAGCCACATCAGAAGATATAACGAATAAAAATTAAAGTTATTTTGGGATGTCCGTACAAACTAAGAGATGCGATTAATCTCGTCTCTGCAAAATATATCTATATAAATACACTGACAACTTTAATAGTGTTGAGTGGTAGTATTATGTCTGTAACACAACCTATCTTGTGAAGCGATCGCTGTAGCATTTATGATGAAATAAGCTGAAGTAATTAGTTTAGCAAGAAGCTGTATTTTCACTAACCCCTATCTTGTCTCAGGTGGAAACTTGACATTAAGCGTAGTAATCTACTTATATTGGAACAGCCTTCGCTGTGTTTGGTTAGGCATAAGATGGATTTTAGTCAGACTTTAATTGCCAAAAGTGATGCTATTCTCGATCAATGGGTAGAAGCGGTTTACCAAGATGAACAAATTGAAGCGACTAATGAACTTACTTTCAAAGCTGTACGGAATAGCTTACCCCGCGTTTTGAAAGCATTAGCAACAGTACTTTCTGAATCGGAAACGAGCGATTTGCAGACAGTAGTAGATGCAAGTTTAGAACACGGTACACTCCGCGCCCAACAGGGATTTGAGCCAGCCGAAATTGCGCGAGAGTATCGTTTACTCCGGTTTGTGATTTTTTCCTTTTTAGAAGAAGATTTATTACAAGGATCTGCACAAGATGTGCTAAGGGCTGTTCGCCTGATTGATACAGTAATTGATGAAGCGATCGCGCGTTGCTTTAACAGTTATACTCAAGGACGATTACAAGAGCTTAAACAACTCCAAAGTCAGCTGCGATTGACTAACCAAGAACTAACTCGTTTGGTTCGCGCTAATAAAGATAGTCTCTCTCATTTGGCTCATGAACTGAAAACGCCCCTCACTTCAATCATCGGTTACGCAGACTTATTTCTGCGCCAGCAGCGTCAACAATCAGATATCAAAGATACTTATGGAAATCTTGAAAATATCGAGCGAGTTCTCAAAAGTGGTAGACTTCTTGTGCGGTTAATTAACGATACTCTAGAAATTTCGCGCTATGATGCCGGACAGATGAAATTGCAGCCTACTTTAACCGATGTGCATAGTTTAATCAACTTCGTTTTAGAGATGATTGAGCCATTAGCGCGTGCTAAAGAATTATCCTTGGTTGTTGAATGCGAACGCGCCCCAAGTCAAGTTATCACAGATCCTCTTCGGCTTCAGCAAATTCTCACAAATCTACTCAGTAACGCAATTCGCTACACAGAATCTGGTTCAATTTATTTGAAGTGCTGGACGGTACCTCCACAGCAGTGGGCTATCTCTGTTACTGATAGTGGTATTGGTATTTCTTTAGATGCTCAAGCACAAATCTTCAATCCTTATTTTCGGGAAGTAACTTCTCCCCAAGTGCAAAATTCTGATGGTACAGGATTAGGTTTAGCAATAGTCTCTCGATTGGTTCAGTTAATGGATGGTGAAATTAAAGTAGATTCACAGCTAGGAAAAGGATCTACATTTACTGTAATTTTGCCATTAAAAACCATTCCCTGTAACCAGGGCTAGACTATTTCAGCGAAATTTGAAAATGAAATCCCAACTTAAATTGGTGCGTTAACGCAGTGTAACGCACCCCAAAGGCGTATCTACTCGTCAATTTGACCAACGCGGCGGATATTCAAAATGTCGCTCATTTTTTTAATTTGGACAAATACTTGCTCTAATTGCGAGCGATCGCGTATATCTATTCCTAAGTCCATCAATGCAGGTTGACCAACACAGGTTTTCACCTGAGCATGGCGGACATTGATTCCTTGGTCACTCAACCGTGACAAAATATCCTTTAGCACTCCTACGCGGTCAAGGGCTTCAATTTGAACATCTACTGGGTAAGTATGCGGACGACCACTATTTTCGGCGACTGGGTTCCACCTAACTGGTACTAAGCGCTCATACTCCACAGTTTCGAGATTATTGCAGCCTTGGCGATGAATCGAAATCCCCCTACCTCGCGTCACCACACCAATAATCGGTTCGCCAGGAATTGGGGTACAACACCCAGCTAAATAATACACTAACCCCTCTACTCCTATTATTGGCGAATCACTGGAGCGCGAGATAGTTGCAGGTGCATCTCGCAAAGCTTTTGATGTAGTTGGTTCTTTGGGAATAAATGGCGAGACGGTGGAAACTGGTTGTTGTCCCTTCGCCACTTCTCGCCAACGATTTAGCACTAAGTTCAACGTTACTTCTCCGTAACCCAAACCAGCAAGTAAATCGTCCACACTGTGGTAATTACACTTTTCGGCGACAGTCTCCATCGCATCCGACTTCAGCAAACTATCAAAACCCGTTTTACCAAGTTCCTTTTCTAACAATTCCCGTCCCCGGGCAACATTTTCTTCCCGGCGCGATCGCTTGTACCATTGTTTTATCCGATATTTCGCCGCCGAAGTTCTGACAAAGTTCAACCAATCTAAACTCGGATGGCTGTTCTTTTGGGTAAGAACTTCTACAATATCGCCATTTTGCAGCCGTGTTGACAGTGGCACCATTCGCCCATTCACCCGCACCCCTGAACAATGGTTTCCCACTTCCGTATGAATCCGATAAGCAAAATCTATACTCGTAGCTCCAGGACTTAAAGGAACAACATCCCCCTTAGGGGTGAAGACATAGACATCATCTTCAAATAAATTATCTTTTACACTATCAAGATATTCTTGTGCATCCTTGAGATCGCTTTGCCATTCCAGCAGTTGCCGCAGCCAAGTAAACTTGTCATCCGTCCCTGTCAAATGGCTAATACTAGAACCTCCTGTTTCTTTGTACTTCCAATGGGCGGCAATCCCGTACTCGGCGATATGATGCATTTCAACTGTCCGAATTTGCACCTCTAAAGGACGGCCAGATAGTCCAATCACCCCAGTATGTAACGACTGGTAACGGTTAGGTTTTGGCAGTCCAATGTAGTCTTTAAATCTCCCAGGAATTGGGCGGAAAGCATCATGAACCACCGCCAACGCTCGATAGCATTCCTCATTGCTTTGAACAATAATCCGCAGCGCCGCCAAATCGTAAATTTCATGAAATTCCTTTTGCTGGCGGTGCATTTTTTGGTAAATGCTATAAAGGTGCTTGGGACGACCGCTAATATCTTGAAAACGGATTCCAGCTTGCTGCAAACGCTCTTGCAACATGTTCGTAGCTTTAGCCAATTTCTCTTCTCGCGCCGTCCGTTTTTCAGAAACAAGCTCTTGCATTTGGCGAAAAGCTTCCGGTTCCAAATACTTAAAAGCCAAATCTTCCAGTTCCCATTTAATTCGCCAAATCCCCAAGCGATTCGCTAAAGGTGCAAAAATATCTCGCGTTTCTTGGGCGCTGCGGCGGCGGCTGGCCTCTGACATATATTGTAAAGTTCGCATATTATGCAAACGATCTGCCAATTTCACCACAATTACCCGAATATCTTGCGCCATTGCCAAAAACATCCGCCGGAAGTTTTCGGCTTGACTTTCGGTTTTGCTGGTGAAATTGATTTTAGAAAGCTTGGTGACACCTTCAACCAATTGGCGCACTTCTGGGCCAAAGCGTTCTTCTATTTCTTGACTTGTGACTTCTGTATCTTCAACGACATCATGAAGAAATCCAGCTGCTATCATAGCAGCACTACCTCCCAAGTCATGCAGCAAGTCGGCTACAGCGATAGGATGAGCAATATATGGTTCTCCCGATTTGCGGTATTGACCTTGATGGAGTTGCAAAGCAAATTCAAATGCGCGACCAATTAAGACTGCATCACTATGCCTTCGGTCATCTTCCGGTGTGCCGCTACTTGTGGATGACTCCTTTAAACATTTTTTTAACCATTCGGGAATGGTTAGACCAACTGATGAATTTATAGCTAGACTGCTCATACAATTAGGTTTGGATAGGATCGGTAGATAAGTGAATGATAAATAAAATTGGCAGCATCAACTTAAATTGATGCTGTTGCCCAGAGACGGGTAGATAAAACAGTGTAAGGATGATTTTCCAATTGCCGGTGGTAGTCATCCAATTTGAGTTTCAAGCATCATAAAGAAAATCCATTGATGGCAAACAAAGCCCCAAATCAGGATTTGAGGCTTTTAGTACTGATAAGTCTTTAAGAAAGTTTATTGTAGAAGAAAAATAACTTGACATTAATACTATCTTAACTAGCACTGGATGTCTTTAAATCGTGAGAAATATCTGGCACTCGTAACCTTGCTAGAGCAATTACGTTCCGATGCCACAACTACCCAAATTGTTTCACTAGAACTGCGACAGCGTGTAGCCTCCTTGCAGCAATTCTTTAAGGAGCAGATTGTGCCTTTGGCTGATGAAAACTGGCGAGTGCAGTCTTATCAAACCGAAATGAGCAAGCAATTGCGCCTGTTGGCAGTAGATGTGATGTTTTTGCAAGGAGCGCGGCAAGCATCTACTGCACAAACGAGACTTCAGACCATTAGCGATCGCTTGACCACTGTCATTGAATACTGTAATGCCATCCTGCAACCAGAACCTGAAGGAGAAAAATAACAATTGTTCACCTTTTTCTCTAATTTCTCCATCATCTCATTTATGACCTTTGCTGAAAAGTTATTTTCCTAACAAGTTGGAATGGAAACTGGGGAATAAGAATTCTTTCCCCATTCCCCATTCACTACTCCCTACTCCCAACTCCCCACTCCCTCCATAAGAAGATTTATTGTGCGCCGCATGTACTCTTCTACCGGCTCGGTTGTGGGTTTGAATATCAGTGCATAATATAGTGACCCACTCACAAGGTCAATAATTAAGTCTACGTCTGCATCCTTGTGAATTTCGCCTCTAGACTTGGCCCGCTCAAGTACTTTAGAAAACGCTTCACGTCGGAGTTTTGTATATTTTGTCCAATAAACCAAGGCAAACTGAGGATTGCTAGACGCTGTACTAATTATCAAAGCGAGTGTCTGACGACCAAGGGGACTATCTATTTTTTTGGCGGCATTATTGATTAAGATATCCATGTCTCCCCAAAACCTGCCAGTATCGGGGATCGCTAAATCATCTCTCAAACTTTCTATCGCGTCTGCAACTAGCTCCTCTTTGGAAGTGTAACGCCGATAGATGGTCGTTTTACCAACTCCAGCACGAGAAGCGATCGCTTCTATACTCATGCTTTGATATCCTACCTCTGCAAGCAGATCCAAAGTCGCTTGCACAATAGCCTGATCCGCGTGGATGCTGCGTGGTCGTCCAGAGGGGCTGTTGATTTGCTTACTCATAAAATATCATCCCCAAGCAATATCTTCTTGGCCATTTGCTCCTACCTTTGGGCATAAAACATCGCCTATAGGAAACAAATAAGCCCTATAACCCAATTCTCATGCATGAAAACAGTAAGTAGGTAGGCAGGATAAAACCAAACTATGTAACGAAAAGTAAAATCTCTGTATTTGGCTCGTAGTTGCGCTTTAGCGCATCTTTATCCGGATGCGCTAAAGCGCAACTACGAGCCAGTGATGATTATTTGCGCCCACTTACTTAGCAGTGACCATCCATCTTTAGCATAGGTATTTCTGCCACAATTCAATGAATTCTCCCTTGACCATTTTAATATGATACGCTACCGTAACGTATATATACAAAATTTAATTTTAGCTTTGGCGTCAGTGTGTAAACCAAGGCATTGCTTGACATTTCGCAAATATTATTGACGTAAGAATGGCTACTAATATTAAAAGTTCTAGTTTTGACCAATTTGGTTATGTCCACGGCCCATTGAAGTGGGCGATCGCTTTTACGGCTTCTCTTGGTGCCATCTTAGAAGTAATTGATACTAGTATTGTTAACGTAGCTCTTACCGATATCCAAGCGACTTTGGGTGCAACTGTCAGTGAAGTAGGTTGGGTAGTTAGCGGATATGCGATCGCTAACGTCGTCTTAATTCCCTTATCTGCATGGTTGGGAGATTACTTTGGGCGTAAAACCTACTTTATCTTCTCACTAATTGGTTTTACTATTTCCTCGGTTTTATGTGGGCTGTCCTTGAATTTACCGATGTTGATCGTTGCCCGAATTCTCCAAGGTTTATGCGGTGGCGGGTTGCTAGCGAAAGCCCAAGCGATTTTGTTCGAGACTTTTCCCCCAGCTGAACAAGGTTTAGCGCAAGCAGTTTTTGGTGTAGGTGTAATTGCTGGCCCGGCAATTGGCCCAACCTTGGGAGGATTCTTAGTAGATGGTTTAGGCTGGCGCTGGATTTTCTTTGTTAACATTCCCTTTGGGATCATCGCAGTAGCGATGTCTTTGGCGTTTTTGCCAAAAAATAAGGAGAGGAACGAGGCTCAAAACCAAGCTGTTGATTGGTGGGGAATTGCGTTTTTAATCGTGGCTGTGGGTAGCTTACAAACTGTATTAGAACAAGGAGAGCAAGATGACTGGTTTTCTTCTAGTTTTATTGTGACTCTAGCGATCGTTGGTATTATCGGCTTGGGGTTGTTTATTTGGCGAGAACTGAAAATAGATCACCCGGCTGTAGATTTGAGAGTTTTGCGTCACCGTTCTTTAGCTGCGGGAAGTGTTCTTTCAGCGGTCGTGGGTATGGGGCTTTATGGCGCACTCTTTGCTGTGCCAATA
This sequence comes from Nostoc sp., assembly GCF_036916975.1. Lineage (GTDB taxonomy): Bacteria > Cyanobacteriota > Cyanobacteriia > Cyanobacteriales > Nostocaceae > Nostoc. The sequence continues at coordinate 72,202 of NZ_JBALFF010000054.1, read as the reverse complement.
TTTGCTCAGAGCGTGCTGCAATTTACGGCAACACAAACAGGATTATTATTAGCACCTGGGGCTTTAGCATCTGCGATCGTCATGGTTTTATTAGGCAAACTCTCTAGTATAGTTGATGCCCGATTTTTAATTGCAATGGGCGCTGTCGGCTCATCTGGAGTCATGTTTCAATTGGCAGCAATTACCCCACAAAGCGGGACAGACGATTTATTTTGGCCCTTGGTATGCCGCGGAGCTTTTACTGTGTTAATGTTTCTCCCTTTGAGTTTGGCAGTTTTAGGGCCATTACCCAAACAAGATGTTTCTGCCGGTTCTGGTTTCTACAACCTGACTCGACAACTAGGTGGTAGTATCGGCATTGCCCTACTTACTACTCTGCTTGACCAAAGACAGACTTTTCATCGAGCCATCCTGTTAGCAAAACTTAGCCCTTATGACCCAGAAACCAATCAGCGTCTCGACTTGCTCAATGGCGCACTCCAAAGCCAAGGCATAGATGCGGCAACAGCGCAACAACAAGCACTAGCTTTATTAAGTCAAACAGTAAATACTCAAGCTGCTGTTTTATCTTACGCAGATTGCTTTCGAGTCGTAGGGGTAGGGTTCCTTTGCTCATTACCTCTGTTATTATTCCTGGGTAAAGGCGGTGCAGGAGCGAAACCGCCAGTCGGCCACTAAATAATCTGTCAAGTTTAAATTTAGGCGTAACCAAGTTCGTAGTAAGGACTTTAGTCCTTATTTTCCAAGCACGCTTTATGCTTACTACAAACTTTTCATTACTAGCTGCATCCCAATTTTAAATTCTCTGATTGTAAAACTACGTAAAAATACGGCTTCCAAATTATTTTCTACTAAGTATGTAGGCGTAATTAAATATTAAGATAAAACCTCACCCTCAATCGCTCTCCTTATTATTGTCGGGGGAAGCCGGAGGCAGGGTGAGGTTTTATATAGCGGTTATCGATTGGATGAGAACACCAAAATCGTTGCTGTCAAATCATTTCAGCAAACTTTTTGTATCTCACTGAACTGCACACCGCTATATTTAATTTGACCCACTTACTTAAAAGTCACAAAAAAAAGTTAATATACACGGATTCATCTAGATTAAAACTAAAAGCCCCACTCAGTTTTGAGCAGGGCTATGTGAAGTTTTATTGCTAAAATTAGAAATCTTTATCTTAGAAAAAATTCATTATTGTAATTATGCTAACGCTGGTCAACATCATTAAAGCGCCCATGATTATAGATTCACCTAAGCGGTTGGGGGATTTTGAAGTGTTCATTTAAGTAAAATCCTTTTTATTAATTGTTCCTTAACCATATCAAAATCAGTATAAATATCTATGGAAGCATTGTAAAACTTAAATTTCCGTAAAGTTTCTTAGTAAATCCTGTTGTTTCTACTTAGGTATTCGTTTTGACTTAATCCTAAAAATAAGGCAATGTCCCATACCCCATACCGATAATGTAGTAATTTCCGAACAAAATAATTACCTTATCTCCGAGCGGAATATGCGCCTTTGTGGAGTAAAATAAATCTTAGTCAAGGGAAAAATATTTAAACAGAAGATTATCATGACAGTTTCCACGGCATCTAGAAACCAAGCGATCGCTTTTGACTTAGAAAAATTAAATCAGCAATTTGAAACTGCCACTCCTAAAGAAATACTGGCATGGTCTATAGAGAATATCCCAACGGGACTGGTGCAAACAAGCGCCTTTAACGTGGATGATATGATAATTACCCATATTCTTTACACTGAACTGAAGCATCCAGTTCCTGTGATATTTCTCGACACCTTGCACCACTTCCCTGAAAGCCTAGAATTAGTAGCCAAAGCCATACAAATCTACAACCTGGATTTGCAAACTTTCAAAACTCCAGACGTAGACACCCGCGAAGCCTTTGAAGCCAAATATGGCGACAAACTTTGGGACAAAGATATTGCCCAATTCCACCACATTACAAAAATTGAACCACTGCTAAGAGGTCTAGACGAACTCAACAGCGTTGCTTGGATTACTGGACGCCGCCGTGACCAAGCAGTAACCCGAGCGAATATGCCCATATTTGAATTAGATGGTAAAGGTCGGCTGAAAGTAAATCCTATCGCTACCTGGACACGCAAAGACAGCTGGGTTTACGTGGCTGAACACGGAGTCATCTACAACCCACTCCACGACAAAGGTTATCCCAGCATCGGCGACCAACCCATCACCACCAAAGTAGGCGAAGGCGAAGACGAACGCGCCGGACGTTGGCGGGGAAGTGATAAAACAGAATGTGGAATTCATATTTAGTCATTGGTCATTGGTCATTAGTCATTAGTATTAAACAAAGAACAAATGACTAATGACTAAGGACAAATATGATTAAAATCCTCCATCTCTCCGACATCCACATGGGAAGCGGCTTCTCCCACGGACGAATTAATCCCACGACTGGATTAAATACACGATTGGAGGATTTTGTCAATACCTTGTCTATATGTATTGACCGAGCGCTGACAGATGCTGTTGATATGGTGATATTTGGTGGCGATGCGTTCCCGGATGCTACACCAGCGCCTTATGTACAGCAAGCTTTTGCCAGCCAATTTCGCCGTCTCATGGATGCCAATATTCCAACAGTGTTGTTGGTAGGTAACCATGACCAACACTCCCAAGGACAGGGAGGCGCGAGTTTAAATATTTACCGCACTTTGGGAGTTCCAGGATTTGTTGTGGGTGACACATTAACTACTCACTGCATCGAAACCCACAATGGTAAAGTGCAAGTCATCACCCTTCCTTGGCTGACGCGTTCAACTCTGATGACTCGCCAAGAGACTGAAGGTTCATCTTTAGCGGAAGTAAACCAACTGTTAACGGAACGTCTGCGAGTTGTTATGGAAGGGGAAATTCGCCGTCTTGACCCCGATGTGCCAACTATCCTTTTGGCTCACTTGATGTCTGACAATGCTACCTTCGGCGCAGAACGTTTTTTGGCGGTGGGTAAAGGCTTTACTCTACCTCTATCTTTGCTGACGCGACCTTGTTTTGATTATGTAGCCTTGGGACACGTCCACCGCCACCAAAATCTGAATAAATCTAACAACCCGCCGGTGATTTATCCAGGGAGCATTGAGCGGGTAGATTTTAGTGAAGAAAAAGAAGACAAAGGCTATGTGATGATAGAACTGGAGCGGGGGAGGGTTGAATGGGAATTTTGTCCCTTAACAGTTCGGACTTTCCGCACCATTGAAGTGGATATCTCGAAAGCAGATGATCCACAAGGGGCGTTAATGAGCGCGATCGCCAAGTATGATATTCAAGATGCTGTAGTGCGGCTAATTTACAAACTCCGCTCCGAACAGATGGATTTAATTGACAGTTCCTCTCTACATACTGCCTTAAGTCACGCTCACACCTACACCATTCAAGCAGAATTATTGAGTCAATTAGCTCGCCCCCGGATTCCTGAATTGACTGCAAGTAGCAGCATCGACCCAATGGAAGCCTTGAAAACTTATTTAAACAACCGCGAAGACCTCAAAGACATCGCAGCATCAATGCTGGATGCAGCCCAGAAGTTGCTAGCAGATGATGTGGAAGTCTGGCTGGAAGCAGCAACTACTGAGTAGGATCTATGCCAATTATATTTTCTCACTGTAGGGGCGATCGCTCTTTCAATAATGAGAGAATATAATATAACTTCAGGAAAGTTCATGATGAAGCGAGAATTTAATGTAATTATTGAACGAGATGCAGACGGCTACTTTGTTGCTTCCGTCCCAAATCTTCCTGGTTGTCATACACAAGCCAAAACTTTAGATGAGTTGATGGAGCGTATTAGAGAAGCGATTCAACTTTGTTTAGAATTTGAGGAAGAACAGCAGGATTCACTGGACTTTGTTGGTATTGGGCGAGTCGCAGTTGAGATATGAGTCAATTCCCAAGCGTCACAGCAAAGGAAGTTATTGCAGCCCTTAGCAAAGTCGGTTTTGAAGTGGCTAGGGTACGTGGTAGTCATCATATTATGATACACAGCGATGGGCGCAGGACAGTAGTTCCTGTACATTCAGGTGAAACAATTGGTCGTGGTTTGCTGGCACAAATACTACGCGATTGCCAAATAACTCGTGAAGAATTTAAGGAATTGTTGTGAGTATTAATTAGCTATTTGTGATCGGCGATCGCCTGATTATATATTCTCACAGAATGTGGGATCATTGTGTGATATCGTGTCATTTTTATACTCTAATTCAAATATTCATTAATAGACTTGGCAAAAAATTGAGACTATAAATCAGGTAAAGGTGGGTATTGCTCTAATTTTTTAAAATACATTACCATATTTTGCTAGGCAATGCCAACCCTACCAGCGCTTGCCTGACTTTACAATATTTAGGATAGGAATTTTCTAGATAACATGAAAAGTCAACGACTAAACGGGGTTCTTTGAGAAGATGCTAAAACCCTTTGATGGATTGTCCGATATCGGTTAGGATAATCCATCAATTAGAGGAAAAACTTCAAGCACGCTTAATCGCGCTGCAACATGAAAATCACCCAAATATAAATTTGGGCAGATTTTATAGGAGTTTGCTACTCTACTATCAATTGTTTTTCTTTTAGCCAGAGGAAGCTTTGGACTTAGTATATAAAGTTATCGAGCCTTGAATAAGCTATTTTTTACAGGCAAATCTTTTCGTTTTATGGCTTTTGTCCTACCGCTAATCATCTGGTGGGGATACAAAGAAGTACAAAACCAATTTGTACAGCCGCAAGCAGTTGTAGTGTTGGGTGGTTCAACGAGACGTTTAGAGCGAGAGAAGTTTACGGCTGAATTTGTCCGCCAGCATCCCAATATACCAATTTGGATTACTGGGGGTAGTCCGGCTAGATTCACCCAACGAGTATTTACCAAAGCTGGTGTTGATCCCAAACGTTTACACTTGGACTATGAAGCCGTAGATACTGTTACTAATTTTACTACGTTGGTAGATGATTTGCAAGCTCGTGGCATCAAGAGCGTTTATTTGATTACTTCAGATTTTCACATGCGTCGGGCTTGTGTCATCGGCGAAATTATTTTGGGTAGTCGAGGTATTGATTTAAAACCAGTCCCGGTTCCTTCAGAAAAACCCCCTGAATCTATCGAAAAATCTATTCGTGATGGAGCTAGAGCGATACTTTGGATAGCAACTGGTTACACTGGTGTGAATGTAGTTAAAAATAAACGGTAAATCAAACCGATTTTGGATTTTGGATTTTGGATTTTAAAATTGAAAATCTTCAAATTCAGAAGGTTTACCGATTTGAAACGATACAAACTATTACAATTTGCTATCATTTATGATAATTTGCCCAATCTTGACCTAAGTCAATATAGGCAAATTAAGAAAACTAATGTCAATATTATTGGCATTAACCATTAACTTAGTAATAATAGACACTATCATTGTCCAATTGCCAAAAACTAGCGCAACACCAACCCTCAAAGAATACAATATAAAAACCAATTAATAATTTTTGCTCATTTGGTTGCCTGGTAAATACTTTGCGTCCATCAAAGTTTCGAGCGGCAGCTTGGGTAACTCGAATTTATCTGTGTAGTTTAGGGAAAAAAACGCTCCAACTTATCTCACAATTTGATACCCTAGCTTAAACAGATTTGAGAAAAATTAAAGCGTGGAAATTCAACTTGGGCGGGGAAAAACAGCTCGTAGAGCTTACGGAATAGATGAAATTGCTTTAGTCCCTGGCAATAGAACACTAGACCCCAGTTTGGCAGATACTAAGTGGCGTATTGGCAATATTGAGCGAGAAATCCCGATAATTGCCAGTGCGATGGATGGTGTAGTAGATGTTCGCATGGCTGTACGTTTGTCACAGTTAGGAGCATTAGGTGTCCTGAATTTAGAGGGTATTCACACTCGCTATACCGATCCAGAGCCAATATTAGATCGGATTGCCTCTGTGGGGAAAGATGAATTTGTTGCCCTGATGCAAGAACTCTATGCCAAACCAATAAAGCCAGAATTAATTGAACAACGGATTCAGGAAATTAAACAACAAGGTGGGATTGCGGCGGTAAGTGCGACTCCAGCCGGTGCAAGTAAATACGGCGAGGCGGTGGCAAAAGCTGGGGCAGATTTATTTTTTGTACAGGCTACGGTAGTTTCTACTGCACATCTGTCACCAGAGTCTTTAATACCACTTGATTTAGCAGAATTTTGCCGTTCCATGCCCATCCCCGTAGTGTTGGGGAATTGCGTAACTTACGAAGTCACTTTGAATTTGTTGAAAGCAGGGGCAGCTGGGGTACTGGTGGGAATTGGGCCTGGTGCTGCTTGTACGTCCCGTGGCGTGTTGGGTGTGGGCGTACCACAAGCGACTGCGATCGCAGATTGTGCAGCAGCACGAGATGATTACTACAAGGAAACTGGTAACTATATTCCCATTATTGCTGATGGCGGTTTAATCACCGGTGGCGACATTTGTAAATGCATCGCCTGCGGTGCCGATGGCGTGATGATTGGTTCTCCCTTTGCCAGAGCCACAGAAGCCCCAGGACGAGGTTATCATTGGGGCATGGCGACTCCTAGCCCAGTTTTGCCTCGTGGCACCCGCATTCGCGTTGCCACCACCGGTAGCCTAGAGCAAATACTCGTTGGCCCAGCAGGGCTAGATGATGGCACTCACAATCTTTTAGGAGCCTTAAAGACGAGTATGGGCACCTTAGGAGCCAAAAATATTAAAGAAATGCAACAAGTGGAAGTTGTGATTGCGCCTTCTTTATTAACCGAGGGTAAAGTCTACCAAAAAGCTCAACAATTAGGTATGGGGAAATAGAATTGGGGCATGGGGCATGGGAAAGAGGCAGAGGGGCAGTTCTTACAGGGGGCAGAGGGAAATGAAGAAGCTCTTAGCTGGAGGAAAAGGGGAAACTTTTTTCCTAGCAAAGCGCACATAATCCCAATTGCTCTTTTCCTGCCCCCTGCGCCCCACTCCCCATTTATTGAAAAGATTTCTCCAGCCCCCTAAACAATTGCTGGAAAAATTCGATATGTCGCCTACAATAGAGATAGCGGAGACGAATGTTTCCGTTCACTCCTCACACCACACTCCGCCCGGACTATTGTTCGGGCGGTTCCTTATGTTTATAAATAAAATAACAGAGCTTCTTTGCAAATGTACATCCTCGCACTTCCAAGCTGAGGTTTTTGCTATGGTAGAATTTTCACCAAGCTCAGATATTATTGGCGAAGGTTTTAGGCATGTCAACAGCCGCACAAGTTACCGATTCTAGTTTCAAGCAAGAAGTACTCGACAGCGATGTACCAGTTTTAGTTGACTTTTGGGCACCCTGGTGTGGACCATGCCGTATGGTAGCTCCTGTTGTCGATGAAATCTCCGAACAGTACAAGGGTCAAATTAAGGTCGTCAAAGTCAACACGGATGAAAATCCTAATGTTGCCAGCCAGTACGGCATCCGCAGCATTCCCACATTAATGATTTTTAAGGATGGCCAAAAAGTGGATATGGTAGTCGGCGCTGTGCCTAAAACTACATTAGCTTCCACTCTGGAAAAGTATCTTTGAAACTCAATCGGCAATAAACTCATCTTGAGTTATCCATTTTGTTCTAACTTGAGGTTAATTTTTATAAACAAGTTTGAGAGGCGCGAATTTCTCGTCTCTCAAACTTATTTACATTTGTATACAGTTTCAGAATATTTTTAGGAGTTTTCTAGCTCAAAAACAATTCCTTAATTCCCGTACTACCAATTTCCACCGCTAGCGCCGCCAACAAAAAACCCAAAAGTTGAGTCACAATCACTCCACCTTCTGCACCAATCCACTGGTCAATCACGTTTGCTAAACGCAAAATTAACCAAGTTACAAACATCGCCGCTAAGATACCCCCCGTGACATCAATATGCGGACTCTGTGATTTCGACATCAACAACATCACCGTGGTCAAAGTCCCCGGGCCCGCTAGCAGTGGTAAAGCTAGTGGAGTAATTGCAACATCACGTCCTTGTTCAATAATTGGCTGATCTAATTCTCCCCGCAGCATTTGCAAAGCAATTAACAGCAACAATAGTCCTCCTGCTACTCGCAAAGAGCCGGTGCTGATTTCTAAGTAATTTAAAATTATTTGCCCTGCAAAGGCAAATAGCAAAAGAACTGCGATCGCAATGATAATTGCTTTATCTATAACTTTATTTCTTTGGTCTGGCATCATGCCCTTAGTCAAAACTAAAACAATCGGTATATTGCCCACAGCATCTGCTAGGACAAACACAGCGATAAATGTTTGAATTAGAATAGGAATATCCACAGTAGACAGCTTTTATCAAGGTTTGATCACAACCTAATATTTATCTTGCCCAGTTTGCTATAACCCAGAGGAAGATTAAAATAATTCGTAATTCGTAATAGAGCCTCCGGCACGCTGCGCGGTTTTCATGCCCAAAGGGCTGTACGTAATTCGTAATTAAGTTTTGTAATGGGGATTTAACCCCACTCGCATTACTTATCGGTTTTAGACCGGGGGACTTAAACCCACGGACAGGAGTTAAATAATTAGTAATTCGTAATTACGTTTTGTGACGAAGAGTGCTGTTGTGGGGATGGTTTAAGTCCACAAAACTTCGGGGGATTTAGCTTAGGCATCAAAACATTCTGGCCTCGTTAGCCAGGGGACTTAAACCCCCAAACTTAGTTAAGATCAGTAATAAAACTAGTGTCTTAAAGAAAAGCAGCGCTGACGCATTTCTAATTAAGTTCCACAGATGTTGAAGTAGCGATATATTTGATAATCTATCTTCCATAAATCAACTGTTCGTTGTTGAATCTATGAAGCCTTATTTAGCCGCCGCTATTCAATTGACCAGTGTGCCTGATCTACAGAAAAATTTGGCACAGGCAGAAGAATTAATAGAGCTTGCCGTGCGTCAAGGTGCGGAATTAGTGGGTTTACCAGAAAATTTTTCCTATATGGGAGAAGAAAAAGACAAACTCGCGCAAGGTAATGCGATCGCTCTTGAAAGTGAAAAATTTCTCAAAAAAATGGCTCAACGCTTTCAAATTACGATCTTGGGCGGCAGCTTTCCAGTTCCGGTAGACAATACAGGCAAGGTTTATAATACCACTCTACTGATTGACCCAAGCGGTGAAGAGCTTGCCCGCTACTACAAAGTACACTTATTTGATGTTGATGTTCCCGACGGCAACACCTATCGAGAATCCAGCACAGTTGTAGCTGGTACGCAACTACCCCCCGTCCATTTTTCTGAAAAACTTGGTAATTTAGGGCTTTCTATTTGTTATGATGTCCGCTTCCCGGAACTGTATCGTCATCTGGCAGATAAGGGAGCGGATGTGATCTTTATTCCCGCCGCCTTTACCGCCTTTACAGGCAAAGACCACTGGCAAGTACTACTACAAGCTAGAGCCATCGAAAATACCGCTTACGTCATTGCTCCTGCCCAAACAGGGAATAACTACGCCCGTCGTCTAACCCACGGCCACGCCGTTATTATCGACCCCTGGGGCGTAATTTTAGCTGATGCTGGAGAAAAACCGGGAATTGCGATCGCAGAAATCAAGCCCACTAGGCTTGAACAAGTTCGTCGTCAAATGCCCTCTTTACAGCATCGGGTATTCTAGGGGGCAGCAAGAGGAGTCTTCCCCATTCCCTATTCCCAGCCCTTATCAATACAACAAAAAACCGGGTAAACACCCGGTTTCTGACAATATTAAAATTATCAGTTTTTTAGGAGCATAGCAGGACTATACCCTTACTTAATTTGTGGTCAAAATTAAACTTTAGCAGCAGCCTTGGTAACAACGTTCAGTTCACCTTTAGCATACTTAGCAGCAAAATCTTCCAAAGTAATTTGCTTAATCTTGCTTGCGTTGCCAGCAGTACCAAATTGCTGATAGCGTTCAGCACATACCTTCTGCATATATGTAATAGAAGGCTTGAGGAAGTGACGGGGGTCAAACTCCTCTGGTTTTTTAGCTAAAGCTTCACGGACAGCAGCAGTAATAGCCAAACGGTTGTCGGTGTCTATGTTTACCTTACGTACACCGCTCTTGATCCCTTTTTGGATTTCTTCTACAGGTACGCCGTAGGTTTCAGGAATTGCACCACCATACTGGTTAATTAGCGCCAATAAATCTTCTGGTACAGAAGAAGAACCGTGCATTACCAAGTGGGTGTTAGGCAAACGGCGGTGAATTTCTTCAATGCGGCTGATGGCCAAAATTTCACCAGTGGGCTTGCGGGTAAACTTGTAAGCACCGTGGCTTGTGCCAATGGCAACAGCCAAAGCATCTACTTGGGTTTGTTCTACGAAGTCAACAGCTTCATCGGGATCGGTTAGCAGTTGTGAGTGGTCAAGTGTACCTTCAAAGCCGTGACCATCTTCAGCTTCACCAGCACCAGTTTCTAGAGAACCCAAACAACCGAGTTCACCTTCAACGCTCACACCCAAAGCATGAGCTACATTTACAACTTCGCGGGTAACATTAACGTTGTACTCGAAGCTAGCGGGAGTTTTCGCATCAGCTTCTAAAGAACCATCCATCATCACGCTGGTGAAGTTGTTCTTAATTGCTGAGTAGCAAGTAGAAGGCGCATTACCATGATCTTGGTGCATGACAATGGGAATCTGAGGATAGGTTTCTACTGCTGCCAAAATTAGGTGGCGTAGAAAGTTTTCTCCTGCATAATTACGAGCGCCGCGTGAAGCTTGCAAAATTACAGGGCTATCTGTCTCGACAGCAGCCTTCATGATCGCTTGAATCTGCTCCAAATTGTTAACGTTGAAAGCTGGGATGCCGTAACCGTTTTCAGCTGCGTGATCCAACAGCAGCCGCAGTGGTACAAGCGCCATAGATAGTCCTCCTAATGTGGTTGTCAGCTAGTCGGTGTGAGAGAAGCGTAATTATTACGCTAAATCTTAAGAGTTTTTTCAACTTATAGGAAATTATAACTAGTGTGGTGTGTCTATGTTGAAAAAGTTTACGCCATCGTTACTATAAATTATGTTCTATATTGCTGTACTATGCGCCATACTAGCTCTGTATTGCTGTACATTTAGTTACCCTACAGCTAGTAGCTCTGGTAGCCCAGTATCCAAAATGATTATATCAAAGCGATCGCTTGAACTTAACAATACTAATTTCTGATGCTCTGAGGCTGTTTTCCCCTGACTCTTGCATTTGGGATTACATTATGCCTACCCTACGGAACTAGTGAAGTTTTACCATAAGGGACTGACAAATAAAAAAATATCCAACTATTTATTGTGGGGTGGGCGACACGAGCGCCCAGTAACCAAAGGTGGTCCCAAAAGCCCACCCCACAAGATTGGATAATTTATTTCTTGGAAGTCGCTCAAGGGGCGATGCCGAATAGCCCGTCGTAGATATCGCACTGACAATTAACAACCTGCGTTAGGCAAATCTAACGCACCCTACAAGATCAAGCGATCGCATTACAGTACAAACTTTACAAAAAAGGGATGTCCACTCTTTTTGGTTTCATTTAGTTTAACCCAATTGACTCCATTATTAGAAGTGTAGAACTTAGCACCAGAACATTTATTACTGGCTATACCCGTAGGACAAGAATAGGTCAAATTCAGAGGTTGACCATTTACCGAATAGGTTACACTACCCTTTGTGCCGAATAACCCCGGATAATCTTGTATCCAGAACTCTCTTTGTTCTCCTGGTAGAATCTGCTTAGGAGGATTGACGACATAATAACCATCATTAGCTTTGGATTCAATTAAATCCAATTTAGAATTTCCATTGGTGTTGTCAATAATGACATAACAAGAAAAATCCATTGACATAGAAGCAATTACTGAGTCTTGAGGAGCAGCATAAGGAATAACTTGATAGGAAGTATTCTGCTTAACTACCTGATAAACACTGGGTAGGCATTTATCTGTATTAACCACTGTGAAAGTAAATGTCTGTGAGGGAATATCAGGAGTTGAAGGACATTCAAAACCATTATTAGCATATCCAACCAAACCATTGGTGATGCCTAGTTTGGGTGCATGGGTATGTCCTAAAACAATCAAGTCTGAGTTAGAGGTTAGAGCAGAGTGTTGGGCAAACCAAGGAATATAAGTGCCATCTAAATCGGCTATTGCGGATTTGACTGTGGCTAATATACCATTTCTACCTCCTCCCCAATCAGCAATCCACTTATCTTGTAAAAGACGGTATAATTCTTTTGCTTTTGCTATTGTTGTTGTTTGACCGTTGGGTAAGATAATCGGTTCCTTCTCTGGTATTTCAGTCACGTTTGTGATGTAGTCGAGAACTAAATCAATTAAGCCCATAGATCCAGAATCAATAGCGGATTGAATTGAGGAGACTAAGCCTCCTAAATTCATCCCGTTAGGAGCGCCTTGACCTGTCAAATCAGCAACAGTTTGTCCAGGTTTCAGGGTTTTATTTAACATATAAGCTACTGCGCGGGTAACGAAATAGCCTAGAGGTAATGGGCTAATTTCACTCTGGAGGTAGGGAGCATTAAACATTGTAAATATATGCCCGTGAGTAAAGGCAATCTTTTTTCCTCCCGCAGTCTGAATGTAATAAATTGGGTCTGGAGAATATTTTATTTGGTAATTCGATGAATTTGTAATTTGATGCAAATCATTTTGAGTTATGTTCATGTCATGGTTGCCATTTACATAAGTCACATTTCCTTTCAAAGCCGTTAAAGCCTGACTTAACTTTCCATTAACTCCAAAAATATTGGGGTTAGCGTTTAAAATAGCAGCAAATTCAGGGGGTTGATGATTGGGGGGATAAGTCCAAAAATCGAATATATCACCGAGTAAAATTAGCTCTTGAATAGAGTCAGCTTCACTAATTACATAGTCGAGAATGGCTGCTAAATATGGTTCATGGATTTGTTTTTGATACCAGCTTGTGGGATGATTTGTACTGATATGTATGTCACTTAAGCTAACAATTTTGTTTTTTGACACAATTGATTTTTTCCCCAAAAATAAGAATTTAGAACTTACGCATGGTTTTCGTCTACTCTTATTAAGACGATTGCTAACCCCAATTTGGGATTTTTTTGATTTACAGGGATTTTTTCTCTCCAAAAATCCACCCTCAGATCCTAGAAAGCTTTGGGAACTTATCTTTTAGCTGCTTTGACTCAAAGCACTGCAATAACCCTCTTCTATCGCTCTCTAAAAACAAAAATCGAAGGCAACTTTTAAAACTCTGACTGCAATTAAAAAGAGCATAGGCGTAGCCCGTTGTAGACATTGCATAGATACTTAAAAAGGTGCGTTAGCTTTATTCGTAACGCACCCTCACAGATCAGGCGATTGTACTGATATTAATCAGTCCTCTAGGAACGGCTAATACGATAGGTAAGTGTGTAGTCCCAGGTAGACCAGCCTATACCGCCTTTTTTGGACATTACCCAGGCTCGCTCTTCACGCGAGGGTCCTGTGGAGGAAATTTCTAATTCGGTAGTACCGAGTAAATCATCTTTATCTAATTGACCGATAAAGTCTGCCGCGTTTACAGCTACTCCAAGTATTGTTCCTGCTGCCGCTCCTTGTGGGCTTGTTGTTGCTATAGCACCAGAAATAGCACTAGTAATCTTTTTAACTGCGTCACCGTACTTACCCCAGTCTTTTCCAGCATCTTCGTCGTAAGCTTTTAGTCCGCCTTTGATGCTTTCTCCTTGTGGGATTTCGCCCTCAAATAAAACGGCTTGGTCTGGTTGGAAAGATTTCCTTTGCTTATCATTGATTTTAACAGGAGTTGTCAGAATTCCCTTAGTGATTCCTCCTCCTACCAAACCACCGACGAGATAAAAATCGTCAGCACCGGTTATATCTTCGGTATCTCGACAATAAACGTCAACTAATTCGACTTTTAGCTTTGTCATAAGTTTCTAAAACTATTGTGTTTGGTGTTGTGTTCAGAATGGCACTCTGTTAGTAAGCATCTGAATGCCTTCTTCTGTTCTTCACATTTATAAGACGTTTCCAGTGGTCGATTTTGGAATTTTTCGAGTTAGAGGCGTTTTTTCTCTAAATAAATCCACCCGATAAAACCAACTTAAGAACAAGAAGCTTTCCGCACCATCGCTTGCAACCGTTTCAAAGCCTCCTTAACCTCTCCATGGGCAGGATAAAACAACTGCAAATTCAAAGCACTGCGATAAACCTTCATTGCCCCGAAAGTATCGCCCAACCCCTCTAACGCCCTCCCTTGCCAGTAATCAGCCGTAGCCGAGTTAAACAACCTCAGTTCCTGACTTCGCACACAAGCCTCTTCCCACCACGATCGACTAGCCCTATCAGCCCCCAGCACTTGGTAACTTTCCCCCAACCACACCGCAGCAGCTACAGATTGCAGATAACCCCCTGCTGGCAAAAACTGCCATCCTTTTTCTAAAGCCGCGATCGCTTCTTGATGTTTAAGCGCTAAAGCCAACACCCGCCCATGAGCAAACCAAGCATCAGCTAATTGGGGTTGGAGTTGCATTCCCTTGGCAGAAAGACTACACCCTCGTTCAATCTCTTGAAAGCTTTCCACCAGCACTCGCCCCACCGTCGCCCAAACACTCCACCATTCAGGAAAACGCTCAAGCATCTCTTCTAGTAGGGGTTGTAATTCTTCTAGTCGCCCAGCAACGGGCAAAATCTTACACAACGCCCGATAGATTTCACAATCGTTGGGATATAAACGATATGCTTTCAGCATCATTTCAGCCGCCGCCTGATATTCTCCTGTGTGGAACAAGCACTGTCCATAGTAATACCAACCGCTAGGATGATTTGGGTGTTGCTGTGCAAACTCTGCTAACACCCCCACCCCTTGCGCCCAATCCCCCCGGTAAAGGTGATAATACGCCAGTGATTTGTAGGCTTCATCTGCATGAGGAGCCTGTCGCAGTACAGAACCAATCAGTTTTTTAGTCTGCTTCCCCTCTTCGCCGGATACTAATCCCATCCCGCAACGCTGATCTAATTGTCGTTGGAGTACCTGTAAATCATCGGGAGCTAAAGCGATCGCTCTATTTAACTGCTCCCTAGCTGCTTGAAAGTCCCCCATTGCCATCAGTGCATCATAGCTGTGAATCAAGGCGATAACATCATCTGGGTTGAGTGACAAAACCTGTGAAAAGGCTTTTAAAGCCCCAATCAGATTTTCTCTTCCCTTGTGTACTTGTCCTAATGCCAGCCAGTGAACGATTTTGTCAGGTTCTAGGTCAGCCGCAGCATCAAAAGCTATGATTGCTTTTTGGGTGTCATTTTTACAGATAGCAATTAATCCGCCTATGTGGTGCTGAGTTCCTTGATTACAGGATAATGCTAAGGCACTGTTATATAGCTCTATAGCCTCTGCCTCTCGTTTCATCATCTGCAAGATTTTCCCCAGTTGCAGCCGCACATTGATTAATTGAGGCTGTAACTCAATTACTTGGTGATACTCTGCGATCGCTTGCTGCCAGTTTCCCATGCTGTACAATAAATCAGCCAATTCCAACCGTTTCTTCCATCCTTGGGGATACTTCTGTACGTACTGACGGTAAGTTTTTAGCTTTTGGTCTTGTCTAGTTGGCTTTTCGTCTAAAACTAGATGAACATTCATCTCCACCCCAGAAGACTGGGGGAAGTGTACCAAGTATGTTGCAAGTTTTCCAGACATGTAACGGTTACTTTGTAATTAATTTCTTCGATGCTTGTTGTTGTCATCGGCACTTCCCAGTCAGATATCAGTTTTTGATCGGGTTTAGATTCCACCATCGGAATCACCCATTTCAAGGGGGTTGAGAGGGAATCTAGGGAAATGTCATCTTCCCCGACCAGATATTTGCTTAACTGCTTTTGCAGAATAGTTCGCGCCTGTTGAACTCGTTTGTAAACGTTGTCTTCGGAAAGGGCGAGTTCTTTGGCAATGTCTCTGTAAGACTTTTCTTGACAGTAGCGAAGGATAAAAGGTTCACGCAGTCTCGTCGGTAAGGACGCAATTCTGTGGCGGAGGTATACCCTCAGTTCATGACTAAACATCTCTGATTCAGGAGATTCAAGCCTAGAAGTAACTACTGTGTGATCTCTAAATTGAATGTCCTCTACGTTTTCGATCCTTTGCGCCTCTCGCTTGCGTTCTCGATGTAGATCCATGCAGAGGTTGTGGATAAGTCGGCTCAACCAAGCTCTGGGCTTGGTGATTTTAGTAGCATAGTCTGGCCATTGATTCCAGGCTTTGAGCATTGCCCGGCTGAACAAATCTTCGGCATCATGATGATTACCTCCCATCCACTCTAAACAGCGACTGTAAAAATAATTTCGATACTGCTCCCATACCTGCCAAAAGTAAGTGTAATCCCTCTCAGACAAACCCTGTAATCGTATTTCCTTTGCGGATAAGTTCTCAGTTTCCAGACCTACTAAGGAAATAAAAGCTTTTTGCTCAAAATTCGCCTGCATCTGTTACTTCCACTTGAAAAGCTCAAATTCAGTTATTCACTTTCTGCCAGTAGATAAATAACCGTAAAATTACTGAAATATACTGACAAGCTAGTTAATTTTGCTTAACTTGTAATCTTTCTTTATATCTTCAGCAAAAAGCGATCGCTCATCCGATTTTTTATTCCCCAGAGCCATCGCATTCACAATTTTGTTGATAGCAATAAAGTTAGACTCGACTTTTATCGTAGAGACTTAGCAAACATTTTTAGCTTGAATATGGGTCGCCCGGGATTCGAACCCGGAACTAATCGGTTAAAAGCCGAGTACTCTACCGTTGAGTTAGAGACCCTTTCTTTGCATTTCGCAACTTTGCAATCATAGCATAGATATCTGTAGATTTGTAAAGGGGTTTAGAAAAAATTAGCAGTCAACCTTATAGATGCTGTATAGGTAGCTCCTGGTGCTAACACAGTCAGGTTATCACCAGTATTGAGAGAGTTACGGGTGGCACTCCACGGTTCTAGACAGTAGAATTCTTTGCCTTTGACAGTCCAAAATACCAGGTAGGTAGAGAAATCATCATAATCCAAAGTGAGTTTTAAGTTCCGGCTGCGATCTATGGCAGTAGCGGATTGACTGGTTAACTCTCCAAAGGCAAAATCAATTTCATCACGACTAAAGTCAAAATTGCCGTCAAAAGAGTGAATTTCTTTAGTTTGATTATCTTGATACTGCTTAGAAGGAATTTCAACCTCTAACTGAGTTTTATCACTACACAAAAAGTAGGGATGGAAACCAGCCGAAAAAGGCATTGGTATAGATGACAAGTTTTGATACTGCTGGCGGACTTCTAGAGTATTACCTTGAAGTTCGTAGGTGAAAGCCACCTGAAAATCAAAAGGATAAACTGCCTTGGTTTGCTCATTGCTATTAAGAACAACAGTGAGACTAGCTTTATCTTGAGTTTTTTGTTCTGTTGCTTTCCACGGCAATTCACGGGCGAAACCGTGTTGTTTGAGAGTATATTGTTTCCCGTCGTGAGTGTAAGTATTATCTGGTAGATTGCCACAAATAGGAAACAAAATTGGATTCCCACCTCTGACACTCAACTCAGGATGAGTAAAGCGTTCAGTGTCCAGATAGAAAATTTCTTGCCCTTGAATGCGCCAACGGGTGATGATACCACCGCGTTCTGGTACGACTTCTAATTGAGAACCAACGCCTTCGTCAGAAAGAATGTAAGTCTTGTACTGTTGCTGTTGAACTGCAATACTAAACACAAATTTTAGTCCTGGGTATAAGGATAGTTAGGAGTTAGGAGTTGTAAGTTAGGAGTTGTGAGTTAGGAGTTCTGAATTGTTAACTCCAATTGTAAGAGTTGGCCTACAGAGTCTTGCTGGCAGGAGTTGTGAGTTAGGAGTTCTGAATTCCTAACTCCTAACTCCTAACTCCTAACTCCTAACTCCTAACTCCTAACTCCTAACTCCTAACTTTGTTACTCGTCTTCTGCAAACACGAAACGATATAACTCGCTAGGGTCTGGTTCGGGGCTGCTTTCGGCGAATTTAACCGCTTCGTCGATTACATCCTGAATTTTACGATCAATTGCTTTGATTTCTCCCTCATCCGCCAGATTTTGCTCCAGCAAATAAGCTGCCAACTTCTTAATTGGGTCACGAGCGAACCAAAATTCTTTCTCCGCTTTGCTCCGCATTTCATCTGGGTCAGCCAAAGAGTGACCCCGGAAGCGGTAGGTAAGCGCTTCAATTAATGTTGGCCCTTCACCTGCACGAGCACGGGCTACAGCTTCTTGAGCCACGGCTCGCACTGCGAGTACATCCATACCATCTACTTCCACGCCCACCATGTTAAATGCACTGGCTTTTTTATAAATCTCTGGCTGGGAAGTCGCCCGCTCGTGAGACATCCCAATCGCCCACTTATTATTTTCGACTACAAAAAGAATTGGCAGTTTCCATAAGGCTGCCATATTTAGCGTCTCGAAAAACTGACCGTTATTAGCTGCACCGTCGCCAAAAAAGCAAGCTGTCACTTGGTCAGCATTTTTATCTCCTAGCACTTCCCGGCGGTATTTGCTTTGAAAAGCCGCTCCAGCTGCTACAGGAATTCCCTCAGCCACAAAAGCATAGCCACCCAGCAAGCGATGTTCAGCAGAAAACATGTGCATGGAACCACCGCGCCCTTTGCTGCAACCTGTGGCTTTACCAAATAATTCTGCCATTACCTCTTTTGCTGGTACACCGGCACTGAGAGCATGAACGTGGTCACGGTAGGTACTACAAACGTAATCTTCACCCGGTCGCATTGACTGCACAACACCACTGCAAACGGCTTCTTGACCGTTGTACAAATGGACAAAACCAAACATTTTGCCTCTGTAGTACATTTCAGCGCACTTGTCTTCAAACAAGCGCCCTAATACCATGTCCTCATACAACCGTAACCCTTCTTCTTTAGTAATGTGCGTAGTAGCAGCATTAAATGTGGGTAAAGTACGCTCTTGAACCATTATTTTTGAGTATCCCTGTTGTACAACTTAAACTTACGGTCTTAAATAAGTTGGTCTGATAACACCTCAGCTTTTAACAGGCTAGCGTTTGTAAGACTCAACAATCAAACTTTATTTATGCACCAAAAAAGGATCTTAGGGAATAGGTGAATTTTTAATTTTTGATTTTTAACTTTTCAGCCCATGTCCCGTGAGGATTTGACTCTAAGGGCAACATCTGCCGCTTTGGGTTTTTCTTCCCCTTCATAGACTAGCAATCAACACATACTGCTTTCTGCATATCCATTAACAATTTCAAAAAAAGCAGGCAAAAATCTATATACCCAAATAGGTAATTGTAATTAAAGGTAAATTATGATATTATTTTTGTCTCTAGTTATCAGGCTAAGACCTCCAATAGTGGTATTTTTGTTACCTACTATTGGGAAAGTCCCGAAAAAATCAATCATCAATAGATTCTTGCAACCACAACAATTATGCCGTGATTAAAAGCGGTAGTTGTGGTTTGTGCTATCGAAGGCTGATAATAGTTGTGTTAAACAAAAATACTAAGAATTAAGACAAACAATTGAGGCTTTCTAGGCGAAAGCAAAAAATTAGTACTAGAATGTGACTCAAAATTTCGGGAAGGTACAAAACAAGTTGTTGCAATATACACTTGTAGAGTAAATTCTATACGGCATTGTTATGGCACGGTTTTACAGGCCTGGAACGCTCTAGGTGGATTATGTTGATCACGGTGCAGGGGAAGTAGGCTGTGCGAATTCCGCTAGATTACTACCGAATTTTAGGACTACCGTTGGCGGCCAGTGATGAACAATTGCGGCAAGCATACAGCGATCGCATTGTACAATTGCCTCGACGTGAGTATTCTCAGGCTGCAATTTCTTCTCGTAAACAACTCATAGAAGAAGCTTACGTGGTTTTATCAGATCCAAAACAACGCAGTACCTACGATCATCTCTATCTTGCCCACGCCTATGATGCTGATAACCTTGCTGCTGCCGCAGTAGCAAAGGAAAATCGGAAAGAAAGCACTAAAAGGGGCATTAACAGCCAGAGTCTAGGCATCGAAATTAGCCAAGACGAATTAGTTGGCGCTTTATTAATTTTGCAAGAGTTGGGCGAATACGAGCTTGTATTGAAACTAGGTCGTCCTTACCTCGTAAATAAAAATAGTGCTAAAAGTGTAATAAAAAGTAATAATTTAGCAGATGAAGAAATATACGAAAACGCTGAACATCCAGATGTTGTTCTCACTGTTGCCCTTGCTTGTCTAGAATTAGGTCGTGAACAGTGGCAGCAAGGCCACTATGAAAATGCCGCCATATCCCTAGAAACTGGTCAAGAACTGCTAGTACGTGAAGGGTTGTTCGTAAGCGTTCAGGCAGAAATTCAGGCTGATCTTTACAAATTGCGACCATATCGAATTTTGGAGTTGTTGGCACTACCTCAAGAAAAGACTGCCGAACGACGCCAAGGCTTGGAATTATTGCAAAACCTCTTAGAAGATCGTGGTGGCATTGATGGCACGAACAATGATGATTCGGGTTTAAATATAGATGACTTTCTGCGATTTATCCAGCAGTTACGCAACCACTTAACAGTCGCGGAACAGCACAAGTTATTTGAAGCTCAAAGCAAACGTCCTTCTGCTGTTGCGACTTACTTAGCTGTTTATGCGTTGATAGCACGGGGATTTGCTCAACGGCAACCGGCTTTAATTCGTCAAGCAAGGCAAATGCTGATCCGTTTGGGCAAACGCCAAGATGTACATTTAGAACAGTCGCTATGTGCATTACTCTTGGGACAAACTGAAGAAGCAACTCGTGTTTTAGAACTTAGTCAGGAGTATGAAGCTTTAGCTTTTATTCGGGAAAAATCTCAAGATTCTCCAGATTTGTTACCGGGGCTGTGTCTATATGCAGAACAGTGGTTGCAACACGAAGTATTTCCCCATTTTAGAGATTTAGCAAACCAGCAAGCTTTTCTAAAAGATTACTTTGCTAACCAACAGGTGCAAGCTTATTTAGAAGCACTGCCAACAGATGCAGAAACAACTAATGAATGGGCTGTAATTAACCCCCAATATTTTCCCCAACCTAAGACAAATAATCCTGCTTTCGACAACAATTCAACTAGAACTTCAGGGCAATTTAATCACAGCAGAACACCTGACCCAAATTTGCCAAAAACACCAACAAGAGAAACATCCGAATATGCAAACTTCTCACCACCTATGTGGAATTCATCTGAAAGTGTAAAATCAGACATTCCTGCTGCTGAACGGATGAGTAGAGGCACTAAGGAGCATTTGAACGGTTCAGCTAAACGTGCTGCACCCGTTCATAACCAAAAGCGTAGGCAAAGAAAACCTACTCAATCTGCTAGCCGAGGGCGTGTACCAGATAATCGTCCTCCTTCTCGTCGTCCCCGGCGGCGGCGAACTTTTGCTAACACCATCGAAGGGAAAACACGGGTGGTGTGGAGAGTGTTTATTTCTTTGGTGAGTTTATTAGTTATCTGGGTAGTAGCCACAACAACTTTTGGATGGTTAAAAAATCTGTTTTTCCCTACACCACCTGTGTCAGAGTTATTTGTAGAGATAAATCAACCACCAATATCTATTCCCGATCCATATAGTAAACCAGAATCTGCACAAGGCCTTCTAACAAATGCAACGGCAGAGGAAGTCATTCGGACTTGGTTATCGACCAAAGCTGAAGCTTTCGGGCCGAATCATGAAATTAATAGTTTAGAGCAGATTTTAACTGGTTCAGCTTTGTCTCAATCGCGGCAGACTGGTGAACAGTATAAATTAGAAAAGCAATATTACAAGTATGACCATAGTCTGAAGATAGAATCTGTAGAGAAAAATGATTTATATGCAGATCGTGCCGTAGTGAAAGCTACGGTTAAGGAAGCGATGCAGTTATATGAAAATGGTCAGTTTGAAAAGTCTTCTAGCGAGGATTTGCGAGTTCGGTATGATTTGATTCGAGAACGAGGTAAATGGCGCATCCAGACTATATCTGCTGTCAATAAGATAATTTAGATAAGTTTTAATTTTTAAGCGATGTCTAGGACTTACCCCCGCGCTGAAAGGTTTCCTTAGAAGGCTTTAATAATTGAGTAATCTGACAAAGAAACAATATAAGAAGACAAATTTATATAGGTTTTGAAAGCCCATTTAAATAAATTGTCGTCCGATTATAATGATTTCACTGAATTCTATGGGAATACTTATCAATAGAAACCTAAATATTCCTCGAAGATCATTATGTTTGGAAAGATTACAGCAGCGTTTCAGGAGTCTAGACAATTTATCAAAAGAAGTCTAGAAGAATACATTATGTTTAGCTCAGGTGCTAAACAGTTGACTTTGACAAAAAAAATGGTTTTAGTTCTCTGTCAACAAGCCGAATCTAGAGTTGAGCAATTAAAAAGCTTAGAACCACACTCTGAGGAGGGACTTGTTGCAACAATAGAATACAATAAAATTCAAGTGCAATTGCATTTTACTCCTGAGAAAATAACTCTTCATGAAGATTGCCTTGAAGGGGAACTTCGCTTATTAAAATCCCCTAAATTTGAGACTGAATCGATAGTTTACCGTTACCTCATTGTAGGTTGGACAACATTTTGGGGAGGGAAACTTCCCAATGGTGCTTTACCAAAGGAGGTTAGAATTGAAAATAATAAGGTTTACTATACTCTTCCTCGAAATCAATTGCAGCTTTTAGATGACCTTTTCTATAGTCTTGAAAATGGTTCTGCTTTGATGACTAACCTTAAAAAGGGAGATTTAACTATTGAAACTTCAGTAGTTTTGAGTTGGAATAATTTTAAGCTTCAAAATCTGCTTCAACTTCTGAATCTCAAATAGGCGTAATATCATGTCCGCTTGATTACTTGTTAAACCTGAAGAACCCTACCCCGCCAAAGCTACGCTTTGTCTCCCCTCCCCAAGGCATCGGGGAGGGGTGCAATGAATGTGGGAATCATAACTAATTACCCGAATTTAATATTACTTAGAACTTTCCAATACAGCTAATAAACTCTTTAGCATCAAATAAGCAGAAGTCCCTCCTGGATCTGGATGTCCAATGCTCCGTTCTCCCAGGTAGCTAGCGCGTCCCTTTCTCGCTTGCATCGGTATAGTTTCTTGCAACCCCCTTTGGGCTGCTGTTACAGCTTGTTGCAAAGCTTCTAGTGTTCCTTTACTTTCTCCTACAGCTTGCCCAAAAGCGTCTACAGCCGGAGATAGCACATCCAACATTGTTTTGTCTCCTAGTTGCGCTTTGCCACGTTGCAACACGCCCTCTAAGCCTGCTTGGAGTAATCCTAAAACATCTTGTTCTGTTAATTCTTGCTTATCTACTACTGCTGTACTGGCTCGTAAAAACCAAGTGCCATAAAGAGGGCCACTAGCACCGCCAATGGAAGAAATCAAGGTCATACTCACAGTTTTGAGAATGTTGCTGATGTCCTTGTCTGTAAGAGTTGGTAACTGAGCGCTTACCTTTTTGAAGCCACGATCCATATTGATACCGTGGTCAGCATCTCCGATCGCAGCATCTAATTCTGTCAAATATGCTTTATTCTGCTCTATCTCGGTTGCATAAGCCTGCAACCATTGTAATATCTGCGCCTGACTCACCATAATTCGTAATTCGTAATTCGTAATTTTAGGGTTTAAGTTTTCCTCATCTATACAGGGAGTATTCCCAGGGCTATTTCATTCTTATCTAGGCCGCCTCAGAATGAATTCTGAGTCTAATAGCGAAAGTCGTCTAAAGACGACTGATAAAAGGTTATAGTCCTTTAAAACGGACTTTAGCTATAAGAGAGGAACTTCAGTTCTGGGCGGTTTCTGTTTAGAACGAAATAGCCCTGGGAGTATTCCAATGCCAGTAAATTTTTCAAGATGATAGATTTTTATCACGTTCACAATCACAGCCTATGCTTTTAAACATTTGGGATGATCCCTCTATACATGGCTTTGTTTGGTGTATTTATCTAATATACAGTCTGAAACTATCTTTAATTACGAATTACGAATTACGAATTAGTCCCAGCGCCAACTCGGCGTTTTTACTGGTGCATCCCATAGGCGGATCATCTCATCATCTAATTTCAGCAGGGTAATGGAACAACCTTGCATTTCTAGAGATGTGATGTAAGGGCCTATCAAGTTTCGGACAATTTGCAATCCTTGCTGTTCGCAGATTTGCGCGAGTTTGCGGTAAACAATATACAGTTCGGAAATCGGGGTTCCACCCATACTATTGACAAAAGCTAATAAGCGATCGCCTTTGGTAAATGGGAGATTTGTTAGTTCTACATCTACCCATTCTCCTTTATCTTCATCCCACTCATGCAGTGTGCGGCTATATGGTGCATCTTCAAGGAGCGATCGCGTTAAAATTTCGGTAATCTCATCTACTGGTTTTATATCTGTACGTTCTATTCCTGGTTCACCGTGGATACCGATACCTAATTCAATTTGGCGATCGCTCAATTCAAATGTCGGTGTTCCATTGGCGGGGACTGTACAAGATGTTAGAGCAATTCCCATACTCCGCCCATTCAGATTTACTCGCCGACATAAATTTGCTATTTGTGGCAAATCATACCCTAAATCCGCTGCCGCGCCACAAATTTTTTCCGCTAGTATTGTTGTTCCCACACCCCGGCGTCCTTGGGTATAGAGACTGTCCTTGACTGCTACATCGTCATCAATCAAAATATTTAGCGATCGAATGCCTTCACTACGGGCCAACTCCGTTGCCATTTCAAAGTTCATCACATCGCCACTGTAATTCTTGACGATATAAAGGATACCAGAGCCTCCATCTACAAGCTTTGCTGCTTCTAGCATTTGGTCAGGAGTAGGTGAAGTAAAAACCTCACCAGGACAAGCTGCATCCAGCATTCCTTTGCCCACGAAGCCAGCGTGCATTGGTTCATGTCCACTGCCACCACCAGAAATAATTGCTACTTTACCCTGTATAGGTGCATTGGCTCGATAGACAAAAGTGGGATCGTAGTTCAGTTTAATTAAATCGAAATGAGCCGCCGCCATACCTTCTAGACTTTCCCGCACAAAGTCTTCTGGCTTGTTAATCAGCTTTTTCATAATCGGTGTTTGGTTAAAAGGGTGCTAAAACTCAGGTTATAGCGATCGCTGGTTTGTATGCAATAAAGTTTGACCTCACTTCTATTTCTCTCTACTAAAAAGCTATGATACCTCTTGCAAAAGTCCCTAACACTCCACCCCAAACCCCCCCCGATGCTTTGGCTGTTGGGGGTTCAAATTGTTTGATTTATGCAAGAGGTCTACGGTGTACCCACAAGTCCGCAGCCATATCTTTATTAATAAATGTCGCACTGCGTTCTATCCCGCCTCGGAATCAATTCCGAGTCTTATAGCTGAAGTCCACTCAAGTGGACTGAATTAATCATTTAATTTAGTCCACTTGAGTGGAATGCAAGCTATTAGCCCTGAACTTCAGTTATGGGCGGGATTGCCTGTCTGTGTGACAGTTTCACTTTGACAGTCAGTTATTTAACGTCAATTCAAAGATTCCATCCACTCAATACACTTGTGCATCTGCTGGCGCATGGTTTCCTTATCAGCATGAAACCTTCGCCCATGACCTGGTAGCACCCACTCAAAAGAATAATTAGCCAAGTTACGCATTGATTTAGTCTGTTCTGGCCAAGAATACCAGCAGACACCGTGAAATGCATTCAGTTGGTGCAAGCTTTCTGACCAAGCGAGATGGTCGCCAGTAAACAGAAACTTATTTTTATAAAGTAGGGCAGTTTGTCCTTTGGTGTGACCAGGAACTGGGATAATTAATAAATCTGGAGTCAAAGTAAATGCTTCAGAACCAGTTAGCTGTATTTCTACATTGCGAGTATCGGTAGTAATATCATCAGCATGGAGGATGCGATCGCACTGAAAATGCTCGGCAAACTTTTCATGATCTGCCACATCATCCTTATGAGTTAGGTACATATAACGAATTGGCCCCAGTTCTTCTAAACGCTTGACTAAAGGCGGCGTAAACCGGGGAGAATCCACCAAAATATTACCTTCTGGAAGCTGAATTAAATAGCTAGCAGCACCGTAAGATTTTTCAGAATGATAGCCGCAGTGGTAAACATTTTCCGCTACTAATATTGGAAACTTTTCTTGAGCAACTTTGATATCTTTTGGTTTCTCAACTGTGCCAATAGAACTAGTAGGACAAGCTAAAAGTGCTTCAAGCGCGGCTAATCTTTCTGCATCATTCGATGGTTGATGATAAACAGCCGATTGGTCATCAACATCATAAAATACTTCAGGAGCCATCCAGCGACAGGTATCACAATCAATACAGGTACTATCTACATAAAAATCGCCGTTGACATTTTGGGGACGACGCTGATTTAAATGAGCCATATTAATCCTTTTGCTTTCAGTCGCTTACTGGGGAGCGATAAACTGTATATCACTACGCTAGCAAAAGTAAGTTGAGACTGTAGCCGCCACTAGAAGTAAATCTGCTCAAAAATATAAAGAATTATGAAACCCAGTAAGCAGAAATTGGGATAACTTAATGCCTAAAATATTCTTAATAAGTAGGCATTAATGCGATTATTTTGGGCTTTCTTGAGATTAATGTCTTGTTATTGATAAGATGCGCTTGCCCTGTCAAGAAGGATGAGGTTTAATAAATTCTTTGGGGTGTAAAAATTAATGATTCTTCCACTAGTTCACCATCAATTACTTGCATATCTTGCAATAAATTTCCTCCACCCCCAGCATCACTTAGTAGAGTAGCTTTAAATTTCGGAGCTATTTTGTCACTCTTGCTGCGAGTCAGCATTGTGATATCACCAATGCTGTCATAAATTTCTAAAGGTAAATGTAAACACCAAGCTTGAAATAAGATTTTGCTTATTCCCTTAGATTTATTACTATCTTCTTTGGTTCCTCTCTTTTGCGCTGGATATAGTGGTGTCTTTTTGGCACCTTCACCTTTAGTAGCGGTCAATCTAGCAGGAAAACCTATGCTAAATTTTTTAGTGTTATAAGCTTTAGATGTGAATTTATCACCAGGAGCCATCTTGCTAGCAGCTATTTCTCCACTTATTATTGTTGTGCCATGTGTAAAACTAATTTGAATATTAACCACACTGGTAAGGCGTGAACTTACAACATAGTCTTTAGCTAGACCTTGCACAGGTGGAGCACCATCGGGTGCAGAAGCTACTTTTTCATGTGCTTGTTTAATTATTCGCCCCGATACGATTTTGCTAGAGAATCCAAGCCAATTGATAAGCGGAAGCGGGGCATAAGCAAAACCTAAATCCAGAATTTTATCTAAATCAACATTAGCTATTTTAAGTCCCTCAAAATCTTTAAGCCTTGCCTTTTGATTATGACCATTAGCGTCATCCTTCTCAATTAAAGTATTAAACCATGCATATTCTAGCGCCGGAGTTCTTCTTCCTTTCGTGGTATTCGTTGACGTGTCTGACATATTTATTCCTAATGTATTAGTAGGTAAATTCCTTCATTAATACAATTCAACTCTGATTTTCCGCCTATAGCATCCTTATTTCCACTACACTTATTGCTAGTGCTAGCGTTGCCAAAAATGAAAAACGTAAAACTGAAGGTACAGGCGATAATCGCTAGCGACGTTTAACACCTAAGAGAGAAGCTAAACGAGTCTGGAATGGCTGACGGACTAACGACCCATACTGGCATAATTCCCTTTCTACCCGGTAGCGTCTTGTAGCGCTGTTTTTTCATTAGGTTCTATTGCGATCGCACGAGAGATTATTGTCTCATGAGCGATCGCGCATATAATTTATAACGCCTCCCATTCATCTCTGCTTATATTAGCTTGACGTAATATTCTATTTAGTAAGCTTGGGCTGATGTCTCCCTGATGTGGATTGGGAATTGTCAGCTTTAATTCACCTTTTACCATGTATTGGTGCTTACCACCTGGGTAAGGGCCATCAAAACCTGCATCTTTCAGATAACGAATTAGATCCCGCCGATTAATCGATCCAAAGGGTGGCATTAGGCGACCTCTTTGGTGAAATTCAGGTCAACACCATCGAGTATCGGTAGAGTATGACCTAAACGCAATCCTAAAATAATCCATCCTTCAAGAGTATCTTGCAAATCTTCCCGGCAAGCTTCTAGTGTTGCAGCGTTTGCCCACACTCCTTGACATTCTGGAATTTCGCTATAGAAAGTTCCATCCTCAAGCAACTCGTAGGTTGCTTTGTGCATTGCTGTACGAATGTAATTTGTCAACATTGCTAAGATATCAGCAAGATTAATGAACTTTAGCTAAAGTATAGCAACGGGCGTTTTGGTTTTAGTGTGCAAAGACAAATTTGGTTAAAATTAGACCGTGATTGAATTAAACTAGCCGATCGCATCGTGAAGGCATCTAAACAATCGCTGGAAAGAATATTCTGAACTACTATTTAGTATAAATTCCCCAGAAGGAGCATTTACCACTTTCTGCGGTGGAGACGGAAGAAGTTAATTTTTAGTTATTCTGGCGCTTGGGGAATTTTTTCTCTCTTGTCAGGTCTTGTAGATTGTAAAATTTAGTAGTTATAGAAAGATTAGCTATAGAATGGTGAGCATCATATCACAGTTCCCGCCCATGACCCTATTAAAATTGGCACACTTAACGCCATATTGAAAGATGTTGCTGCTCATGCTGGTTTAACTCGTGACGAATTACTTGCGTTGCTTTTTCCATAGCTATTAAAAATGGATAAATAGGTAAGTGATATTAATGTTTAATAAATTCACTTATGACTGAAACTTTACTTGTGACGCCGAATAGCCCGTCGTAGACATCGCAAATCCGCCAAACTCTAATTATTATGTATATTTTTTAATTTCTTAAAATGCGATCGCGCCAATTTACCAAACGCGATCGCTAAATTTTCCATCCCCTATCCAATAAAATGCAGATGATTACTCACCGCACTAATTAGATTATGGGTAATGGGAAGACTATCAACTACCATCCCCAGACACAACAGCATCATGTAGGAGATAGAAAAGAGAAACAACTCTTTAGCTACAACGCGATCCTCTGGATTTTGCAATAAACGCCAAGATTTGTGGATAAATAATCCTCCCAGAATTACAGCGATCGCACCATAAAGAATTCCACTTGCGCCCAAGGGATAAACCAATAACACGGTTGCAAATACTGTTACCAGCGTGTAGTACCAAATCTGCCGCACTGTTGCCGTATCACCTTCAATTACAGGTAACATTGGTATCCCCACCTTTGCGTAATCGTCCCGAATCATCAGAGCTAAAGCCCAGAAATGGGGCGGTGTCCACAAAAAGACAATGGCAAAAATTAACCATGCTGACCAGCTTAAAGTGCCTGTGACAGCAGCCCAACCCACTAACGCCGGAATTGCCCCAGCAGCCCCACCAACAACGATATTTTGGGTGGTGTGGCGTTTTAGCCAGTGAGTATAAACCAAAATATAAAAGACGATGCCAGAGAAAGCTAGCAGGGCGGCTAACAGATTGGCAAATACTGCTAGGAGTGTAAAGGAAATCGTCGCCAGTGCGATCGCAAAAATTAGAGCATCGCGCGGCTGCACCTTACCCGAAGGTATGGGACGATGGCGCGTCCGCTCCATGTCATAATCAATATCCCGGTCATAGACACAGTTAATCGTCTGGGCGCTTGCAGCAGCCATTGTGCCACCAGTGAGAGTTACTAGCAACAGCAATGGGTCTACTTCTCCCTTAGCAGCAATCCACATACTCCCAGCCGTGGTAATCAAAAGCAACGGAATAATCCGAGGCTTCGTTAGCTGGTAGTAACTTTGAATTACCTGTAAAAATGTTTGGTGGTGGCGAGAGACATTAGTCTCAATCATTTTGGCTCTGGTTCCTTATTTTTCAACAACTTATATGCAGCCACCGCTCAAGCTGGCTCTTTCAGGCAAACGAAAACACAGATTTTCTGCACCTGCGTGGGTCGCATCATCAGTGCTGAGTTGGGAGTTGGGAGTTGGGAGTTGGGAGTTAGGAGTTAGGAGTTAGGAGTTAGGAGTTGGGAGTTAGGAGTTAGGAATTCTTCCCCTGCTTCCCCTGCTTCCTCATCTCGCTTATCTCCCTTATCTCCCCCATTCCCTACTCAGCACTCAGCACTCGTGAATCAGCACTAACTGAGTCACGCAGTGCGAGAACTGTGAAAACTACCAAAGTACCCAGCAAAGTAGCTCCTATAGCTTGGTGAGAGACGGTGAGAGGCTCGACTTGGAGGTGTAATTTGAAGGTGGCGAATCCCAACAAGATTTGTAAGATCAACAATCCACCAGCTATATTTGCCAGTCGCCGCAGGGCTGGATGTAGTGCTGGTGTCCGCCAACAGATAAATACCATTGCCAAGGTTGCTAAGGAAGGCGGCACTAAACCAGCAATATGGCTGTACATTACAGTACAAAGTTGAGAACCGCCGAGACATTGGTGTAGCGCCCAGCGAGAGCCTACTAAAGCACCTAGCAGACTTTGTAGGTAAACCAGAACAGCAGCAGTTAAACCGACCCAAGGCAACTTACCAACGGTTCCATTCCCCTGAAAGGGAGTAAGTGCTGTGCCGATAATCAGGAGGGTGGTAAAAAACAACAGCGCCGTTCCTAAATGAGCGGTAACGATATCAAACCGCAACAGTTCGGTAACGGTGAGTCCCCCCAAGATGCCTTGGAAGACAATTAAAAATAGGGCGAATGTGGATGCCCAAGGCAGCCATTTGGGTAAGAAACGACGATGCCACCAGGACAAACCGAAGAGTGCGATCGCGCTTACACCAATTAAAGCTGCATCCAATCTGTGAAACCACTCCAAAAACACTTGGAGATTCATTTGCTTGGCTGGCACCAGTTCGCCATAGCATAAAGGCCAGTCTGGGCAAGCAAGCCCAGCATTCATCACGCGGGTGGCGCTGCCTATTGCCATCAAAATTAAGGTGGCTATGCATATTTTCCACACCAAGCGACGAATCATTTCTTTGGGCTTTTGCTGCCCAAGCGCCGCTTCATTTTGTTGTTGTAGGACAAATTCGCTCATGAATGATACCTTCTGCCCGTTCTTGGTGGCTCTCTTAAAATTTTCAATTTTCTTTTACTGTCCCATCTCCACCCTAGCGTATAGGCTAAGGGTTTATAGATTAGCACTCACTTATACTTTGAATCACTCCAGAAAGGTTTTGCCTGAAGCTTTAGGTATTTTTCAAGATGTAAAAAATTGATTAATCACAATTCATTTAAACATTCTAAATTTTTCCTTAAATTTTTCCACTGATTTTAGGAGAAGGCAGGAGGAAATAATTATGAATGAAAACTTTAGTTTTGGGTATAAAACCCAGTGGTTCAATCCCATACTTTTAAATGCATCTGGGTTACTCCTACCCCCTGCCCCCAGCAAGAACTGCCCCCTGCCTCCCGATAGTCACCTTGTACCCAAAATTAGTAAAATAGTTAAAAAAATTAATAAAAATTTCAGACCTTTGTCCCCCATGCCTTCTGGCCTAGACTACCTTAGTAAATGAGCAGCTTTAAGATAACGTAGTAAATTCAATTAAGTAAGCCGTGAAGATTCCAAGTTCAATCTGGACACTACTGATTGGCATCGTGCTAACGCTCGCCAGCCTTTGGTACGGTCAAAATCACGGACTGTTGCCAACAGCAGCAACGGATGAAGCCGTATTGGTAGATGGTCTGTTCAACGCGATGATGGTCATTTCTACTGGTATATTCCTGCTGGTCGAAGGTATTTTAATTTACTCTGCATTTAAATACCGTCAACGTGCAGGTGACAATGAAGACGGCCCACCAGTTGAGGGCAATGTACCTCTAGAAATTCTCTGGACGGCAATCCCAGCAATTATCGTTTTCGGTATTTCTGTTTACAGCTTTGATGTCTACAACGAAATCGGTGGCTTTGATCCCCACGCTATCCATCAAGCGCCGATGAATCAGGAGTCGATGGCAATGCCTGGAAGTGCTATGGCAGCAACTTTAAGCGATACTCCTCCTAGCACCGAACCCAACCTCAATCAAGAAAAATCTGATGAGGCGATGCAAGACCCAGCTACGGCAGAAGTTCGTAATGCTGACCAAATTCCCCAACTGCGGGATGCCCCAGGTGTCGGTATTGTTGCTCCGACAATTGGGGGAACTCCTGATAAAGCAGGCAAACCAGCAGGATTACGGGTCAACGTCACTGGTCTACAATATGCTTGGCTTTTCACCTATCCTGAAACTGGTATAACTACAGGTGAAATGCACGTACCGATTGGGCGAGAAGTAGAAATTAATATGACAGCCAACGATGTCATCCACGCCTTTTGGGTGCCAGAGTTCCGCCTGAAACAAGATGCAATCCCTGGTAGGCAAAGCGAGATTCGCTTCACTCCCAAAAAAGCAGGAGATTATACCCTAATCTGTGCTGAACTTTGTGGCCCCTACCACGGTGCAATGAGAGCAACAGTAGTCGTTGAGCCAGAAGAAGCCTTTGACAAATGGATGCAAGAACAGCTAGTTGCCAGCAAAGAAATCCTAAATCAAGCCGTTGCTGTTAACCCTGCCGATCTTTCCCCAAATGAATTTCTCGCTCCTTACACCAAGGATATGGGAATTAAGCCAGAAATCCTCCATCAAGTTCACCATTAGTCATTGGTCATTAGTCACTGGTCATTAGTACTCATACAAAGGACAAGTGACAAAGGACAAGTGACAAAGGACAAAGGACAAGTGACAAATGACCCAAGCTCAAGTGCAAGAAACTGCCAACGCCCCTGCTCTTGTTGAGGAGCCAGGGATCAGAAAATGGCAAGACTACTTTACTTTCAACACCGACCATAAGGTGATTGGGATTCAATACCTAGTCACTACATTCATTTTTTACTGTATCGGTGGGGTGATGGCTGATTTGGTTCGTACAGAATTGCGAACCCCAGAAGTCGATTTCGTCACCCCTGAAGTCTACAACAGCTTATTTACGCTGCACGCCACGATCATGATTTTCTTGTGGATCGTGCCAGCTGGTGCGGGTTTTGCTAACTTCCTCATTCCCTTGATGATTGGGGCAAAGGATATGGCATTCCCACGCTTGAATGCTGTTGCCTTTTGGATGATTCCCCCTGCGGGTTTATTGCTGATCACTAGTTTAGTGGTAGGCGATGCACCGGATGCGGGTTGGACTTCCTACCCTCCTCTGAGCTTGGTAACAGGTCAAGTAGGTGAGGGAATTTGGATTATGAGCGTTCTTTTACTAGGTACGTCATCAATTCTAGGGGCAATCAATTTCCTCGTCACATTGCTCAAGATGCGTATTCCCGGTATGGGG
Organism: Nostoc sp.; assembly: GCF_036916975.1. Classification (GTDB taxonomy): domain Bacteria; phylum Cyanobacteriota; class Cyanobacteriia; order Cyanobacteriales; family Nostocaceae; genus Nostoc. The sequence goes on along the minus strand of NZ_JBALFF010000054.1, from coordinate 38,788 downwards.
GTTCACCAAATGCCCTTGTTCTGCTGGGCAATGTTTGCTACCTCGGCACTGACTTTGGTATCTACGCCAGTGTTAGCAGCAGGTCTAATTCTGCTTTCCTTTGACTTATTGGCAGGAACAACATTTTTTAACCCGACTGGGGGTGGCGACCCAGTTGTGTATCAGCACATGTTCTGGTTTTACTCCCACCCAGCAGTTTACATCATGATTTTGCCCTTTTTTGGGGCAATTTCAGAAATTATCCCGGTGCATTCCCGCAAGCCGATTTTTGGCTATAAAGCGATCGCTTATTCCTCTCTTGCTATTAGCTTTTTGGGGCTAATTGTTTGGGCGCACCACATGTTTACCAGTGGTATCCCCGGTTGGTTGCGGATGTTCTTTATGATCACCACTATGATCATTGCCGTACCCACAGGAATTAAAATTTTCAGTTGGTTAGCAACCATGTGGGGTGGAAAAATCCGCCTTAACAGTGCCATGCTGTTCGCCATCGGCTTTGTTGGCACCTTTGTAATCGGTGGGATCAGTGGCGTAATGTTGGCAGCAGTGCCTTTTGATATTCACGTTCACGACACCTATTTTGTGGTAGCCCACTTGCACTACGTGCTATTTGGTGGTAGTGTTCTCGGCATTTATGCGGCAATTTACCACTGGTTCCCGAAAATGACGGGACGGATGGTAAACGAATTTTGGGGTAAAGTTCACTTTGCCTTAACAATTGTGGGTCTAAATATGACCTTCTTACCAATGCACAAGCTGGGATTAATGGGCATGAACCGCCGTATCGCCCAGTATGACCCCAAATTTACCTTTCTCAACGAAATCTGCACTTATGGCGCTTACATACTAGCAGTTTCGACATTCCCCTTCATCATCAATGCCATTTGGAGTTGGTTATACGGCGAAAAAGCTGGTAATAATCCCTGGAGAGCATTGACCTTAGAGTGGATGACTACATCACCACCTGCGATCGAGAATTTTGATCAAACCCCAGTACTGGCTACAGGCCCCTACGACTACGGCTTGGAAAGGGCTGACGAAGGTGTACCTTTGTCTGATCCCAATCCAGTCTTATCTGGTGGACTAAACTCAGTATTAAGAGCAGAACCCGACCCAGCTGTTGCTGCTAATCCCGAAGACCGGAAATAGACTTAGGAGTGAACATTTAGGAGTGATGAGTTTAATAAAGTTATTAGTTAAAAATTTTTAACTCTTAACTCCTAACTCCTAACTCCTAACTCCTAACTCCTAACTCCTAACTTTTAACTCCCCATTCCCCACTTATCAAAATTCATGCAAAGTCAAACTATTGACCCAGCTAAAACCGAACTAAATCATCATCACGCGGCGGAAGCGTCCGTCGGTCATCACGAAGAACATCCAGATCATCGTCTGTTTGGGCTAGTTGTCTTCCTGATTGCTGAAGGGATGATTTTTATGGGGTTGTTCGGAGCCTATTTGGCTTTCCGTGCTACCTTGCCTGCATGGCCTCCAGCAGGTACTCCAGAATTAGAACTATTGCTACCTGGAGTCAACACCATCAATCTAATTTCTAGTAGTTTTGTCATGCACAATGCGGACACTGCTATCAAAAAGAACGATGCGCGGGGTGCCCAGATTTGGTTAGCAATTACGGCTGCAATGGGTGCTATCTTCTTAGTGGGTCAAGTATATGAATATACCCATTTAGAATTTGGTTTAACTACCAATTTATTTGCTAGTGCATTTTACGTTTTGACTGGTTTCCACGGATTGCACGTTACTATCGGTGTTTTGGCAATTGTTGCCGTGTTGTGGCGATCGCGCGTTCCGGGTCATTATAGTAACGAAAAGCACTTTGGCATTGAAGCGGCAGAAATTTACTGGCACTTCGTTGATGTGATTTGGATTATTTTATTCGGATTACTGTATCTACTGTGAGTATTAATTATTAGTTGTTCATTCCACGCGGACAACTTAATAAGCCCCCTTGTGGGGGCTTTTTTCATTAACAGTTATCAGTTATGAATAAACTCCTAAAGCAGCAGTTAGTAAACCACAGGGTAATTCTGTGGGAGAAAATAAAGTTCTAGCGAAAAAATCTGCGCCTGCTACCAATAATCCCCCGATTAAGGCGGCAACTGGTAGTAAATTTTGATGTATTGACCCAACAAGTCTACGTGCTAAATGGGGATCAATTAATCCCACAAAGCCAATTGTACTGGCGATCGCCACACTTGACCCAGCCAGTAGTATTTTTGTGGACGGGAAATATTTGTACGCTTAGAAATTTTTAAGTGCCTGGAACGACGCTTTTTCTCTTTGTTTCAGAGGTGCTGAGTTTGGGACGCTATTAGCTCACGTAGCCAAATGTTTAGCGGATCGCGATCGCAACGCTCATGCCAAATCTGTAGAAAACTGTACTTACCAAGTTCAATCGGTGGCTTAAGAATAGCAAGGTTTGTATATTCAGCAAATAACATTGCAATTCGACTAGGCAACGTAACAATGAGATTAGTCTGAGCGACAATCAGAGGAGCCGAGAGAAAATGTGGTAACTTCAACATCACTCGACGCTTCACGCCTAAGCCTTCTAACACAGTATCCACGCGGGTTTTAGTCGAACCCGGTATTGCGTTTATAGGCGTAATGAAGGCATGTGGCCAAGCAACATAAGATTCAATTGTAAGATCCGTTTGAGTAATGGGATGGTCAGCCCGAACCACACATACATAATCTTCTACAAATAACTTTTGAAACCTAAACTCCGAAGTTTTTGGTAGATTAGGAACTCCTAAGCCTAGATTGATAACTCCATTTCTCAGTAAATCTAATGTATCAGAACGCCAATGATGGCATTCCAAATTCAGTTGGGGAGCCTGTTGAGAAATTTGCTTCAAAACCTTCGGAAGAATCAAAACGGTTGCGTAATCTGATGCAGCTAGCTGGATTGTGCCTTGTGCTGTTTTAGGTTCAAAATCGGTTGGTTGAATTAACTGCTCAATATTTAACAAAATTTTCTCTAGTGGTTCGAGTAGCTCTTGAGCACGTGGTGTAAGAACCATGCCTTTCTTAGACCGCACAAGTAATGGATCGTTGAACACTTGGCGTAATCGCCCAAGTGCGTGACTGGTAGCTGATTGACTCAAACCAATTTTTTCTCCAGCATTCGTGACGTTACACTCTTGCAGCAAGGCATATAACACCAGTAAAAGATTAAGATCCAATTGCAACAAATTTATTTCATGCATAGACATTATTTATTCTATGAATTTGACAAATAATCATGAATTATTTACTATAACTATGTTTATTAGAAGCAAGGTCTAAGATAAAAGTTTGGCAATAATTTTGATCTAAATCAGTGAGCAACCCTTGACTGAAAATCACGGACTGTCAAGAGGATAAAACTTTTCACGCTTCTTTTCTTTTTTTTATTTATTAAGTAAGTCAGCACAAGAAAAACAACCTATGTAAATCAAAGAAAAGGAGGCTAAAACTTTTGTACTCTCAGAAGTGGGTGACTTATTTTTTTCTCCTCTGGCATCTATCCCATCAATAACTGCATAAGTTAACGCCTGATAACTGTTGACTGTTCACTCATTTAATAGATAGATGCCAAATGCTGCCATTGCAGTTATCTGCCCTGATATCACATTATTTTATCTATCGGCTGGTAGCAAAATCTAAATTAGGACTGTTTCTAGAAGTTTAAATATCTGGAAAGTTATCTAAAACGTTTTTTTTTATTTTTTATAAAACAGTTTTATCCTTCACCTCCCAAGAGTTACAGAAAATATATCAAAACCAGCGTAAATTTCTACTATGAGTTTTGCTAAAAGCAACTGAGTTATTGCAAGTGATACATCTGCGAGTCAAAGGTGGGAAAGGTTGGAAAAGTTGGATGTTTTGTAGAAACTATTGAAGAACTAGCTAATATGCTGTAAGTTGATATGTGAGTGATTGATAACTAACACTTGTTTGCCTCAAAAACCATCACTCGGTATTTACCTCAAGAACTTACCTGTTTTTTCAGTTTTGTCTAACTAAGCTTGATATGAGGAAGCGATCGCGCTTAATAATGGCTAAATGGTAACAAAATTATGGTAGCTCTTGTAAAAATACTTATACCTTTAAATGCCACTGCCCAAGGTTTTTTCAGCAATTACACGCAAAATGTATAAATCTGCTGACTCCTGAATGTTGTTGTCTGTCGGCAGTTAGAACTACAGTTGTGGGGTAGTGTTAAATTTACTTAAGTGATAAGATTATTGAAATATTACAGAAATATATTTTTATATCAAGATGCGATAAAGGGATGAAATGAACCAATCAAGCAGCTAATGATAAAATTATTCAAAAGCATAGGTCGCGTGAGAAGCTGACTGCCTCAAATACCAACAAATCTAGCGGCAGGTATTCATAACCTCACCCAAGAAGCTCTGAATGGTCAGTAAATTAACAAGAGTAGTATACGCCACATGAGCCAGAACCCTCTAATTAGAAAAAAACTCCGAAGTCGCTTTGAGACAGTGAAACTGCTGGGAAGCGGAGGTGGTAATACTTACTTATTATCAGGTGGTACACGGAAAAGACATCAATACTCTCTGGCCAAAAAAACACTTCGGAATCGCTTTGAGATTGTCAAACACTTAGGAAGCGGGGGATCTGGTGATACCTACTTAGCCGTAGACCTAGATTTACCAGGACGACCCTATTGTGTCGTCAAACATTTCCAGCCAAAAGATACTAATCCTGCTGTTCTACCCATTGCTAAAAGCCTATTTGATCGGGAAGCAGAAGTTTTATACCAGCTAGGCAACAACCACGACCAAATTCCAAGACTATTTGCCCATTTTAATGAAGATGGGGATTTCTATTTAGTTCAGGAATTTATTGATGGTAATGCATTGACTCAAGAAATTGTAGCAGGTGAGCCTCTTAGCGAGAATGCAGTCTTAAATTTATTAAAAGAGATCCTGGAAGTGCTTTCCTTCGTCCACGAAAATAACATTATTCACCGGGATATTAAGCCCCAAAATTTAATGCGGCGGCACTTTGATCAGAAGATTGTGCTGATTGATTTTGGGAGTATTAAGAGAATTGGTGCTTTAGGAGCAGGCTTAACAATTTCAGTTGGGACTCCTGGCTATATGCCAAGCGAACAGGCTAAGGGAAAGCCAAAACTTTGCAGCGATATTTATGCAGTAGGGATGATTGGCATTCAAGCTTTGACAGGTTTAATACCTGAGCAACTACAAGAAGATCCCAATAGTGGAGAACTTCTCTGGCGCGATCAGGCACAGGTAAGCGACGCTCTGGCAAATATTTTAGATACAATGGTTTGCGATCGCTATAGCCAGCGTTACCAATCTGCCGCAGAAGCTTTGCAAGCACTTAATTCTGTTCTGGCGTTGTCAGAGTCGTTACAATCTACTGGCATAAAGCAAGACACTGATGATAGCTATTTTCTAAGTTATAAAAATTTGCTTTTGCTGTTGGGAATAGGGCTTGGTGCAATCACTAGTTTTATAGTACTAGTTTTAATCTATACATTTATTAATACAGGTACATCGCCTCAAAACCAACCTATTCAATTAAATAATTTTAAAGAAAAATTGGTTGAGCCACGGTTCACTAAATATTAAAGTCAATCGCCAAGTAGCTAAATCACTATCTAACAGAGGAGTCTATAAAAGCAATTCCACGATTGACAAGACTACCAAAAATTAAATTGAGCCTTAATACATGAAAAAGACTTAATCATTTACTTGCAATCATAAAACTGGCTATTAACTGGCTTATTCCAGATTTGTTCTTTTAACCTAAATATTTATAGATTCCTGTAGGATAAATAGAATAAACACCATTTAAAGATATGGACAATACAAATTCAAAAAAAGCTTTAATTAACGGTGAAATTGCCCTCTTTCTTAGAGGTTTGATTATTGGTAAAGTGCTGACACTTATGGTGATTGGCGCACTGCTTTGGTGGTTGCTGAAGCCGAATTTCTTCTCTCGCAACAGCGTTAATTCCTCTAATCCAAATATCAATACCCCCTCTAATACTGGATCAACTTTTCAGACAGTTGCTGATGTCCCTAATGCCTCATTTAACTATGGAGGCAGTACAGCTTGGGCATCGATCCGGCAATTGGTAGATTCTCAGATCCAGAGCGATCGCCCCGAATTACAATTACACTATGTAAACCCTGTTAATGGTAGCCCTGGTTCTAGCTCCGGCATTCGGATGTTGCTTGATGGGAAAATAGACTTTGCTCAATCCTCCCGTCCCCTTACAGATGAAGAACAAGCTATGGCAAAAAAGCGAGGCTTCACCCTTGAGCAACGTCAGGTGGGTATGGATGGGATAGCAGTGGTAGTCAACCCATCACTGAATGTACCTGGTTTAACTGTTGACCAATTACAGCAGATTTATTTAGGGAAAATTACTAACTGGAATCAAGTAGGTGGGCCAAACTTAGCCATTACACCTTTATCTGAACGACCAGAGGACGCAGATACAGTAATATTTTCTAGCAACAGCAACTTGAAAGGACAAGCATTTGGCTCTAATGTGGAGTATGTTTACTCTACTACAGAGGCAGTGCGCCAACTTAGTAAAACTCCTGGTAGTGTCTATTACGCTTCTGCCCGTTCAGTATTACCTCAATGTAGTGTCAAGGCTTTGCCATTGGGTAGCACTTCTGGTCAGCTAATTCCCCCCTACCGCAAACCTCTGGTGTCATCTGAGCAATGTCTACGTCAGCGCAACCAGCTAAATACTCAAGCTATTAAAGATGGCAGCTATCCGATGATCGCTAACTTCTTTGTGATTATTAAACAGAATAAAGGTTCAGAACAGCAAATTGGAGATGCTTACGCCAAACTTTTATTAACTGACCAGGGGCAAAGAGCAATTGAGCAAGCTGGTTTCGTCGCGGTTCGTTAGTAGATTTGAAGACAATTAAGCCTCCTTCCCATAGATCCCCGACTTGTTTAAGAAGTCGGGGATCTATGTGGAAGCATTGATAGGTTAGCTAGAGCGAGTACCGTTATACTGAATCCATATTTTCCCATTTTGAATATCAAAATGCATGACCGGGCCAAACACCCGCTTATCTCCTTACCAGCCAACGTAAGCTAATTGATAATGGTCGTTTTCGCTATCAATAATTAGTTGTCAATTGACTGTATCCGTCTTATTTATAATTTGTACATGTTCTGTCAATATTTGTTTTATTAGTTGTCGATAATGTTTTATCTTATCCATTGCCGAATCTCCTCTTGTCTAGGATCATAGACTATTAACTTAACTTGGTAATACCAATTCTGTATGAAGATGCGCTAAACCATATTTAAGTACAAGAAATAAAAACGAACCGCAAAGTCCGCAAAGGACACAAAGAAAGAAGTTAAAAGGGTTTGGCGTTATCTTTTTGCTCTATGTCATGCGATCGCACTCTCCATTATTCTGCATTGCGGCGGCGAGTTTTTCTAAATTTTCACGAACATTAACACTACGAAGATGATTTACACCCCAGACTCGTTCACAAATATCTAAAGCTTGCAAATAAAGCGGTTCTGCTTCGCTGTAACGTCCAGTTTCACGATAAATTTCTGCCAAATTATTAAGACTTTCGGCAACATTGGGATGATTTTCTCCTAATAGGTGCTTATCAAGTTCTAAGGCTTTTATACATAATGGTTCCGCTTCATTGTAACGCCCCTGCTCCCTGTACATATAACTAAGAGCATAGATAGTATCTGCTAAAAGCGGATGCCCTTTTTGCAATAGACGTTGCTTAAGTTCCAACGATTCCAAAAACAAAGATTCAGCTTGATCGTAGCGTCCTTGAGCGCGGTATATCAATCCTAAATTGTGCAAATCTGTTGCAACATCGGGATTTTCTTCTCCTAAAAATCGCTTATCTAATTCTATTGCTTGTTGCGACAACGGTTCAGCTTCAGTGTAACGTCCTTGATGATAATAAAGTAGTGCTAAATTATTCAGTATAAGAGCCAAAGAAAGATTATTTTCCCCAACCAAACGTTTTTCGATTTCTAATGATTGCAGATACAAAGGTTCAGCTTCCTCATAACGTTTTTGTTCATCATATAGTAATGCCAAATTGTTGAGACTGATGGCGACATCAGCATGGTTTTCTCCCCACAGGCGTTTCCTCAGTTCCAAAGCTTGTTGATATAATATTTCCGCTTTAGTATATTCTCCAGTAGATTTGTAGAGTCCTGCCAAATTATTCAGGCTACTAGCAAAAGAAGGATGATTTTCTCCTAGCAAGCGTTTTCTCAGTTCTAAAGCTTGCTGATATAATGGTTCGGCTTCGCTGTAGTGTCCTGTTGCACGATATATTCCTGCTAAATTGTTGAGGCTATTAGCTAAATCTATCTGCGAACCTGATTCATTTTGTAGCTCAATCGCTTGACACCAATACTTTATTGCTAATTCTTGTTCTTCTTGATAATCCTGAGACTCACCCCGCTCTAATCTGCTGCGGTAAATATCACCTAAGCTTGAGTATAAAGTAGCCAAACTGGGGTTTTTAGTTCCCCCTTCCTGTTTTACTTTTTCGATTAACCCTTGCAAATCTTGGATGGGCAAGAAAAAGGAGTTATCTTCATTAGTATCTGTGCTGGCTAATTCTGTGTCTCTAAAAACAAAACGTATATTTTCTAGTTCTTTACCAGGAATAGCATTCGTCTTTTTAGATTCAAACCGAAATACACCATTACGCCAACTCCAAAAATCAGGAGCTTTTTTAATCAAGTTAACTAATATTTGGTTAGTTACCCAAAGTACAATCGCAAACGGAAACTCGCGCAATCCTTCCCTTGTCCACTGTAAGTAACCAAAAAATTTCTCCTGTTCCGATTGCTCTTTTCCCAATCTGAGAAAATAAAGTTGTTCAGCACCCGTAACAGTAATCACCACCTGGTTTTGCTGACGGAGATATTCTTCTTGTTGTATCAGTTGGTTAAGAGCAGCTTTTAGGCTTGGTTCCTGACGTGCTAAAGTTACTCGATATGCACGGAAAGCGGGTTCTAGTTCAGCTTCATATTGGGCAATAATCTGATCGCGAAAGCTAGCATCATCGCAAACTGCAATCAGTAGATTTAATCCCCGCTTTTGAGCTTCAATAGAAACAATTAAATCATCATACGCATCTTGATTTTCTCCTTCATCATCTAAGAATTCCTCATTTAACATTAATTGCTCCCTGCCTTCTCAAGCTTTCGATAATAATTGGATGAACATCGTACCAAGTTTCATCAGTGCGATATTCTAGAACATATAACCCATGTAACAAATCTAAAAACTCTGCTTGTTTGGGGTCATTGGGCATAAATTGTTCATAAACACTCTGCAAAATATCTATGTCAGCCTTTCCTAAACGTATAGAAAAATCATTGCGGATTTTATTGATTGCTTGAAGGAGAATTTTATCATCAATGATAACTTCGGCTGTGGGATTTCGCCGGATCATTCGCAAACATATACGGCAACATTCCTTAGAAATCCGAATTAACTCTCGCAATACGCCACCACTGGAAATCACAATTTTTTCAGCAGTTTCAGCCGCGATTAATTCACTGGGAATCCGCTTTTGTAAAACTTCACCGAGAATCTTTGTTGCTTCCGGGCGAGGTTGGGCATTCGGGAAGCGATTTTTACCTTTATCAAATATTTTTAAAACAGGCATTGCCACAACTTGATCGTTGGTTTCAGTAGCAATTATTGTGCTGATAAATGTTTCCCGAAGGACTGCGATCGGGATAGTGTAGATAATTTGAAAGTTAGGTTGACAAAGAGCTTTAATGTTATCTCGATAAATCTCATTAACTCTGCCTAAGTCAAGTTTATCTAAATCATCAATAATTACTAAAACATTTTGTTTAGTCGCAGCTTGAATTAAAGCAGCTATTTCGTTAATTCTGGCAACTAAATCTGATAACTTGCGTTCAAACTCTTGCTTAATTTCATCCCGAACGCTTGCATCAGCTTTTAATTTAGAACTAATCAGTTTTAAGAGGTCAAAACCTATACTAGCTTCTGTTTGCAAATTTGATTCTTCAGTGCGAGTACGGGTAGCAAACCACTTATAAAGAGCTTCTTTAGTGGATTGCGGAATATCAACTTTGCGGGCTTCTGCCTCGGTCATTAAATTAACTGCGATCGCAAACAGTATATTAATATGATTAACAGCCGACATTTCAATTTTATCGGCAATAGAAAAGAGAACTACAAAATATTTATCTTGAATTTGTCGGCTAAATTCAGCTAACAAAGTAGACTTACCACATCCCCGATGTCCTGTAAAGACAATTTTGCCATCTCCATTAGGACTATCTTCCACTAATTGGTTCAGGTCTGCAATCAAATCATCACCATATTCGACTCGAAATTTTTCCATTTCGTTCCGTTCCATCAACGGAAACAGTTCCAAATTGCTGTATGCTTCTTGAAAGGAGTTTAATAAGTCTTGAGACATTGGATAGTGCCGTAAACGTGCTAACTATTCATATAATGGCTCATGATTTTTGAAGCACAAGTTTAAGTAATGTCTAGGATAGAGTATGCCTACATAACTTCTCAAATTGCGTTAATAAATAATTACTAAGTGAGTGGTATGTTATGTCTTAAAAAGAGATATCCTAATCCCCAAATTTCAACCTATAAATAAGTAATAGAGGTCAATAATCAATAAGACTGAATGATAGATTATACATTCGATAATTCCGACTGAATGATAGATTATACAGATAACATCCTGAAAGCTACTTAACACATAAATAAAATAAATTTTTCAGTTATAAAAATAAATTTTTAGTGTACTTCGTCTCATCCCCCTCTAGCCGAAAGGGTACGCTGTACACACAAGTACTGTCCACATAAATTTCAACTCTTTTACACACATTTTTGTCAGAGTTAAACTATCACATTCACCCACATCCCGCCCAGAACTAAAGTTCTTCAGCTATGAGACTCAGAATTCGTTCCGAGGCAGAATAGAAATGCAGTGCGAGATTATTAATAAAGATATGGCTGCGGTAAGACTTATGTGTATACCGTAGCCTTATAAAGGGGGGTAATTCGACTTGTGTGTACACCGTAGCCCCGAAACGGAAAAAGGCTTTGATTCTTGCTCCCCTTGCCTTGCAGGGAACAGACTGGGGGGTTAGGTTTGAAAGAAAGTTGCACACGGTGCGGTGCTGAAAAGCATTATTTTAATTCCGCCCTGCGGTAATAGTCGCAACCCCACAGATTTATCCGTGGGGTTGTTCTGTTGAGCTAATTAAGCGTTATGCAATACTGCTCGGTTAAGGAAAAATAGGGACTAAAATAAACAAGATTATGTTCTGGTGTGATAAAGAAATTGGCGCTTTTAAGTGGATCAATAAAGGTATTTGTAATGAACTTATACCCTGAAATATTTCGAGAACAAATTCTTTCTACCAGTAATGCCCACAAAACAAGACGACATCATCAATAGAGCCGAACTTTTGCAAGAGGCGATCGCCACATTAGCATCACTGCCATTCAGCCCTGCTTTAACCCGTTCTAGTCTAGCAACAGCAGCTTTGAAAGCTTGTCCTATTTCCTTAATTTAGAAAATAGCGATCGCCCCCTATTTCCCATCTACTGAGTATTGGTTCATAGATGCGATCGCCTGTCGCATTGCATTAGACTCAGTAGCCATTTGAATTTTTAGCGCTTGGAGTTGTGCAGCGATTTGCGATCGTTGTAACTGATTCTGCCGGATATTCTCGTCTTTTCTTTAAATGAGCTTTTTAGCAAAACTCCCATAATTTGGCGTTTTCGCCCTCTAGGGTGAAAGCGATCGCTTTTGCTTTTATTTTAGGACTTACGCAAAAAGGCAGTAAAATCCTTGATTTTCCGTAGGGGCAATTCATGAATTGCCCTTACATTTCGTACCTGATGCGTAAGTCCTATATTACTGATAAGTGCTTTAACTCTATCTATTAAGTATGCAAATATTAAGCTTATATATAGCTGCTTATATAGCAATTAACCCATTTTAGTACGAACATCAAATCTTTATAATTTTATCTTGAATTTTATCTTTTCTTTATTTACTTTCAAACAACTTGTGTTCTATAGAATAAAACTTCTTACAACTAATCAATAATTAAGCAAAATTAGGAGTTTATCTATTAAAATAAATTATAGATTTTAAGCTTTGTATCGTATAAAAAAATACAATTAGCAAAATTTTTATCTAAAAATACTTATTCCGAAAATCACAATCACAGTTTGAAGTTTTATAAATCTATTTAAGCACAACTCGTATAAAAAATTTGTTTGATTTAACAGGATTATATGTTTAAGTTTGGATATTTTGTTTGATTTAACAGGATTAATACTTAATAAGCTTAATTTATACATTTTTCGACTAAATCAAGCTTTTAGATCGCCATACTTATATTGATATATATTGGCACCTACGATTTTTTGATAAATTCAAACTTATTTTTAATTAAATTTGTATAAATCCACACTATATAATGTCTTTAATCAATAGGTGTAATATACATTTCTTAAACAAGTAGTTGCTTGACTTCTTTAGGAAGAAGCATATAAGCGCTACTTTATGCAGGGATAAAACCCTGCTATTTTTTTGATTTTTCTCACAATGTAATTGTATATTAGACAGGACTTACGCAAAAACTCTCTCAAACTCTTATTCCTCTGTGTTCTCTGCGTCCTCTGCGGTTCGTTTTTTGGTCATTTTGCGTAAGTCCTATTAGAGTGTGAAATTAAAGACCAAGTTAGTTTTTACACTACATAGCGAAGAAGATTGTGGAAGAAATTATTTTTAATTGTCAAATTAATAAATCTCGAACTGCGTTTCTATCCCGCCTCAGAATGAATTCCCAGTCTTATAGCTATCCACTCAAGTGGACTGAATGAATTATTTAGTCCACTTGAGTGGACTTTAGCTATTAGCCCTGAACTTCAGTTCTGGGCGTGACGTCGGTGAGTGTGACAGTTTCACTATGACAAAAATGTGGATAGAGGATTTTTCTATTTGTGTCTACACCCTAGCCACTAAGAAGGGGGGTGGTTATAGTCATTGCTTCCCCTTACAAATTTTTACCTTGGTTTGACAACTAATACCGAACAATTAGCCTCTTCCACAACTTGACTGCTAACGGAACCCTGGACAATTCGCTTCATCCCCATCAATCCCCGGCTACCAATTATAATCAAGTCAGTTTTATAAATATTGGCAAGACGAATAATCTCTTCAGCAGGATCGCCAGTTACCAGTTCTAACTCGCTTGGGACTGATAAGTTTTCCTGATAGGATTGCAGCTGTTTTTCAACATGAAAATAAGAAAATGTTGGTGACTCTGACTGAGGACGATCGGCGGGTAGTTCCATCTCTGACTCTGGCGTAAGAAATACATGACAGAGAATAACCTTGGCATCTTTTGACAACGCCAAATTATCTAAAGTCTGAATTACTCGGTCTGAAATTTCCGAACCGTCCAGAGCTACCAAAATACTATTTAGCACCGCTCTCGTCTCCTAATGAGTAGACCCCTTACATAAGTATCTAGCAAAATTCATCGGCAACAACACTAAACTAATTTTTTATTTGCCAATTAGTTTATATGTTTGAGGCTGTACTATGTGTCAGTTTCATGGTGGTGCATTGTAGTAACTGTTCTGGAGAAGCTTTTCACGAGTTTCTACGAGACGGTTTTCGTCTCCCAGAAACTACCGTCGGCAATGCCCGACTTGTGGACGTTTAAAGGTCAGTCCAAGATCGGGATAGCAAATGGCGTGCGTTAGCGTAGCTTACCGTAGTTAAATCAGTCAATTGTTCACTGTTGGCTTCCTTACCCGCCTTGAACTAAAGTTCAAGACTAATAGCTAAAGTCTACTGAAGTAGACTAAAGATTTTTAACTATACTTAGTCATCTTTCAGATGACTTTTGCTATTAGCAAGGAACTGAAGTTCCTTGCGGGACAAGAGTTTTACGTTAAGTTGACACGTATCACATCTGTGCTAACCTGCAATGGGATTTTTTTAACTAGAAGTCCCTTATAACAAAAAATTAACCATTCTAAATCACTCTTCTTGCTGAATTCGGCGGCGTACTGAATCAGCATGAGAAGGTAAACCTTCTGCTGTTGCTAGCACATCAATAGCACCAGCCACATTTTGCAGCGCAGTTTGGGAGTATTGAATAATACTAGAGTGTTTGAGGAAAGTTTCCACCCCTAATGCCGAAGCATAACGAGCAGCACCAGAAGTTGGCAAGGTATGGTTAGGCCCTGCCAAATAGTCTCCTACAGCTTCTGGTGTTGAGTAACCCAAAAAGATTGCCCCAGCGTGGCGAATCTGTGGTAAGAGCGCCCAAGGGTCTTTAATTTCTAATTCTAGGTGTTCGGGGGCAAATTCATTTGAGAGTTCTGCTGCTGCTTCGAGCGATTCCACAACGACAATCAAGCCGTAGTGAGCGATCGCTTTTTCTGTGTCTATTCGCCGTGGGTGATCCACTAGCTGTCTTTCCAAGGCTAATTGCACGTTTTTTGCCAAAGCCGCATCCGTTGTTAGCAAAATTGCTGCCGCCATTGGATCGTGTTCGGCTTGGGCTAGCAAGTCAGCAGCTACATGCACCGGATTTGCGGTTTCATCGGCAATCACCAGCACTTCGCTTGGGCCTGCCAAAGAATCAATGCCAACGGTGCCATAGACAAGTTTTTTCGCTAAGGTGACATAAATGTTACCAGGGCCAGTAATCACATTTACTTTCGGAATTGTTTCTGTGCCATAAGCTAAAGCGGCGATTGCTTGTGCGCCCCCAATCCGATAAATTTCTTGCACTCCTGCTTCTTGGGCAGCTACCAAGACTGCTGGGTTAATTGCACCCCCTGGGCCTGGTGGTGTCACCATCACCACATGAGGTACAGCAGCAACATGAGCCGGAATTGCATTCATCAGCACTGTACTGGGATAGGCGGCACGGCCACCAGGCACATACAACCCCGCCCGATCTACGGGGGTGTAGCGTTTGCCCAGCACTACTTCATCGTCGCCAAAGTGTACCCAGCTTTTGGGGACTCGCTGACGATGAAACGCTTCAATTTGGCGGCAAGCTAGCCGAACTGCGCCTAACAACTCTTTTGACACCTGCTGATAGGCTGCATCTAGTTCCGAGCCTGTGACTCGGAGTTCTTCAGCTTTGAGGGTTTGTTTGTCAAATTCGGCTGTGTAATGCAATACAGCTTTGTCGCCTTGGCGCTTCACTGCTTGCAAAACTTCCCGCACCGTTGCTTCTTTGTGAAGCACCTGTTCGTCATGGGTGCGATCGCAGATCCGTTGTAGTTCTGCTCTAACATCTGCCTGCTGAGTAATGATTCGCAGCATGGAGTAAGGACAATGCCAAAATTATAATATTCACACCTGAGATTTAGTATTGCTCTTGACCCACTGGGGTGTGCAAGCTGACTCTAATTCTCTTCTCTAGCTTAACCTGGATTTTTTTGATACTATCAAGTCTGCCAGCATCTAGTTTGCTTGATAAGGCCACTTTATTGCTCAGTGCAACCAGCCTTGGCAGGCTAGCCGCAAAAAGCAGGCGTGCGCCATTCCCCGCTACTCTTACGCCCTTACCCTCACTCCTTCCGGGGTGCAGGTGGTGTATTTACACATCCAATCCCCCAGATTTATTGGGGGTAGGGTCTGAGTATAATTTTTCTTTTCCTAACTTTTAAGTACTTAACATCTGTACAGTGACGATGACATAGTATCGATCTATACTTTTAAAACCCCTGAAATTTAGCTATTTATAGTTTTTTGCCTTTGACAATACACCTGTTTTAGGGACAGATTGATTATCTTGGCAATCACATTGCTTAACCAGGTGATGAGTTAGGGTGACTATTTTATTTAATGTACTTCATTTTAACGCATTTCCTCAATTGACGACACACCAAATTAAGGACTGGGGACTAAGGTCTTCCCCAATCTCCAGTACCGAATCCCTTATGATAGATTTTTTTTAGTAATTTATAACATTGGCAATTTGGATGCTATATTAGTAAGTCTAGTAGTGTGTGTACATATCAATAGTATTTTTGGAATTGACTGTGGCGAATACAAAGTCTGCTCTCAAGCGTGCCGAAATCGCAGAACGTAACCGACTGCGTAACAAAGCTTACAAATCAGCAGTCAAGACGCTGATGAAGAAATACATTAATGCTGTAGCTGTCTATACAGCTAATCCTACCCCAGAATTAAAACAAGAAGCAGAGGCTCGCTTATCCGAGGCTTACGCCAAAATAGATAAAGCGACCAAACGGGGTGTCCTTCACACCAATAATGGGGCAAGGAAAAAGTCGAGGTTGGCTCAGAAACTAAAACCCTTAACTGAAGCAGTTGCTCAATAGTCATTGATGAGTCAGTGACCTCTTCTGACTAAGGGATGTGCTAGGTTGCAAAGCTTACAAATATATTGTAAGTATTGGCAAAGGCGAGGGGTAATGGCAAGGCAGTGCAGCCTTGAGGGTTTCCACAACACTTAGTATATTCCTATCAAGCCTTCCACCGCAGGGCTGTCAGATGAGGGAATTAAAATGACTAGTGGGTGTGGTTTCCCTCTTGAGCAGTTTAGCGATCGCAGGAGTAAAGATTCAGCCGGAGGGTCATTTGTGCTTAGTCGCAATCGGGGCTAATAATTTATGACCAATGAGAAAGGGCAAAGAATGCAACTGATAGACACGCACGTTCATCTCAACTTTGATAGTTTCCAGCCGGATTTAGCAACAGTACGCTCGCGGTGGCAAGAAGCAGGAGTAGTACGTTTAGTCCATTCCTGTGTTCACCCAGAGGAGTTTTCCCGGATTCAATCGATAGCGCACGAGTTTCCCGAAATCAGCTTTGCCGTAGGATTACATCCTTTAGATGCTGAAAAATGGAATCACGAGACAGCCGATAAAATCAAAACTTTAGCGAGTTCTGACTCTGGTGTGGTAGCAATTGGAGAAATGGGGCTGGATTTTTATAAAGCTGATAACTATGAGCATCAGCTGATGGTGTTTGAGTCGCAGTTAGCGATCGCGTCTGAACTAAACTTACCAGTGATTATCCACTGCCGCGATGCTGCTGTGGCAACCAGAGAAGTGTTGCAAAAATGGCACTCACTTAAACGAGAAAGAGTGCGGGGCGTCATGCATTGCTGGGGAGGAACGCCAGAAGAAACTCAATGGTTTCTCGATTTAGGCTTCTACATCAGCTTTAGCGGGACGGTAACGTTCAAAAACGCCAAAGCGATCCAATCCTCAGCTGCGATGGTGAGTAGCGATCGCCTACTGATTGAAACAGACTGCCCATTTCTCGCCCCAGTTCCGAAACGAGGCGAGAGGCGCAACGAGCCTGCCTACGTACAATATGTAGCCGAGCAAGTAGCTAAACTGCGTCAGGAAACGGTAGAGGCGATCGCCCATCAAACCACCCAGAATGCTTGTGAATTATTTGGTCTGTCAATATAAAGTAGGCAATAATTCTCTTTTATTCCGTTGTGCTAAAAAAAATAAAACTCTAGGAAGGGAAAATATGGTAATATTATTCCCTCAAAAACATTTTGCTTGCGCCATAATGATAAAGGAAGGAACCTAAAATTTCTGAGCCTAATTTTCCGTGCTGTTATCGGCTTGGCCATCCTCCAAATCTCTACAAGCGGATGTTCTCCACACATGACTAACTGTCCCAACCAACCGAAGTTGAGCCAGATTGCACAACATCGGTTTGGCGTGTATCGAACCTATTGAAAATCGTTAAACAAAATTGCCTTGTGAGTACAATCCAGCAAAATGAAGTGATTCTGATTCCAAGCCGACAAGGTGCGGATCATTCCCTCAGTCTTAGGATATCTAGGATATCACTGAGAGTATAAATAGCCGGGTGGATTTAAGACACACCGTCTAGAGCTGCGTCAGCAAATTAACGCGCTTTTTGGAGGGGAAATGAAGAAAGTAGATAAAACTCAGGAATATCTCAACTGTATATTCTTCTTAAATCAAGACTATAGTGGGTTTTTGGCGTCTGAGTCCCCGATTTGGGGCTATTACCCCCTTGTGCAAATTGCTCATTCCAGCTTTCATCGCTGCCTTTGCCCACACCTGCTATTTACAGGTGTGTAAGAAGAAGCTCCCAAACAGCTATGGACACTGGCTAGGAGTGGGAAGCGTTAAACAGCAGTGTCTAAGTAAAAATTTAACCAGGTTGACAAAGGTAGAGGCATGACCAAAGAAACATACATGGAACCCGCCTTTCTGTTGCCCGACTTGATTGAAATCCAGCGCTCAAGCTTTCGCTGGTTTTTGGAAGAAGGGCTGATAGAAGAACTTAACTCCTTTAGTCCTATTACAGATTATACGGGCAAATTAGAACTACACTTTTTGGGTCATAATTACAAACTCAAGGAGCCAAAGTACAGCGTCGAAGAAGCCAAACGGCGGGATAGTACTTATGCCGTCCAAATGTATGTTCCCACACGTCTGATTAATAAAGAAACCGGGGAAATCAAAGAGCAAGAGGTATTCATTGGGGATTTGCCTTTGATGACCGATCGCGGCACGTTTATTATTAACGGAGCCGAGCGGGTAATTGTCAATCAAATAGTGCGATCGCCAGGGGTTTATTACAAATCAGAAATAGACAAAAACGGGCGACGTACTTATTCAGCTAGCTTAATTCCCAACCGGGGGGCATGGCTGAAATTTGAAACAGACCGTAACGATTTGGTCTGGGTACGCATCGACAAAACCCGAAAACTTTCAGCGCAGGTACTCCTAAAGGCTTTAGGGTTATCAGACAACGAAATATTTGACGCCTTACGCCATCCAGAGTATTTCCAAAAGACCATCGAAAAAGAAGGGCAATTCTCCGAAGAAGAAGCTCTCATGGAGTTATATCGCAAACTGCGTCCTGGTGAACCACCGACAGTATTAGGTGGACAACAACTCCTAGACTCGCGTTTCTTTGACCCGAAACGTTATGACCTTGGTCGCGTTGGCCGGTACAAACTCAACAAGAAATTGCGCCTTTCTGTCCCAGATACAATGCGCGTGTTGACTGCGGGTGATATCTTGGCCGCGGTAGATTATCTGATCAACCTAGAATATGACATCGGTAATATCGATGACATTGACCACTTAGGCAACCGTCGGGTGAGAAGCGTCGGGGAATTGCTGCAAAACCAAGTACGGGTAGGCTTAAACCGTTTAGAGAGAATAATTCGGGAACGGATGACCGTATCCGATGCGGAAGTGCTAACCCCCGCGTCCTTGGTAAACCCCAAACCATTGGTAGCAGCAATTAAAGAATTCTTTGGTTCGAGCCAATTAAGTCAGTTCATGGATCAAACCAATCCCCTAGCAGAACTGACCCATAAACGCCGTCTAAGCGCCCTTGGTCCTGGTGGTTTAACCCGCGAACGCGCTGGATTTGCCGTGCGAGATATTCATCCTAGCCACTATGGACGCATTTGCCCCATTGAGACGCCAGAAGGCCCCAACGCCGGATTGATTGGCTCCTTGGCAACCCATGCGCGGGTTAACCTGTATGGGTTCTTAGAAACACCATTTAGACCTGTGGAAAATGGGCGAGTCAGATTTGATCTGCCTCCAGCCTATATGACAGCCGATGAAGAAGACGACCTGCGGGTTGCTCCGGGAGATATTCCTGTAGATGAAACCGGACACATTATTGGGCCGCAAGTGCCAGTCCGCTATCGCCAGGAATTTTCCACCACAACACCAGAACAGGTTGACTACGTAGCAGTATCTCCCGTACAGATTGTGTCGGTAGCAACCAGCATGATTCCCTTCTTGGAGCATGATGACGCTAACCGAGCGCTGATGGGATCGAACATGCAACGGCAAGCAGTACCACTGCTCAAACCAGAACGTCCTCTGGTGGGTACTGGTTTGGAAGCTCAAGGAGCAAGAGACTCCGGGATGGTGATTGTATCGCGTACTGATGGCGATGTCACTTATGTGGATGCTACAGAAATTCGCGTTCGTCCTAAACCTAATACCCCCGAAATTAAGTACACCCTTTCCAAGTACCAACGCTCAAACCAAGACACCTGTTTAAATCAGAAACCTCTGGTCCGCATTGGTGAACGAGTTGTTGCAGGTCAGGTATTGGCTGATGGTTCCTCCACCGAAGGCGGTGAATTGGCACTGGGACAAAATATCGTCGTTGCTTACATGCCTTGGGAAGGCTACAACTACGAAGACGCGATTTTAATCTCTGAAAGACTCGTCCAGGATGATGTCTACACCTCAATTCACATTGAAAAATATGAAATTGAAGCTAGACAAACGAAACTGGGACCAGAAGAAATCACTAGAGAAATTCCCAACGTTGGGGAAGATGCCTTGCGTCAGTTGGATGAACAGGGAATCATTCGCATTGGGGCATGGGTAGAAGCTGGTGATATCTTGGTAGGAAAAGTTACGCCCAAAGGTGAATCTGACCAACCGCCAGAAGAAAAATTGTTGCGGGCGATATTCGGTGAAAAAGCGCGGGATGTGCGAGACAATTCTCTGCGAGTTCCCAATGGTGAGAAAGGCCGCGTCGTTGACGTGCGCTTGTTTACTCGTGAACAAGGCGATGAACTGCCACCCGGAGCCAATATGGTAGTCCGGGTGTATGTTGCCCAAAAACGCAAAATCCAAGTTGGCGACAAAATGGCAGGACGCCACGGTAATAAAGGGATTATTTCTCGGATATTACCAGCCGAAGATATGCCTTATTTGCCCGATGGTTCACCAGTGGACATTGTACTCAACCCCTTGGGCGTACCCAGTCGGATGAACGTCGGACAAGTATTTGAATGCCTCTTGGGTTGGGCTGGTCAAACTTTGGGAGTGCGATTTAAGATTACTCCTTTTGATGAAATGTATGGGGAAGAGTCATCCCGGCGAATCGTACATGGCAAATTGCAAGAAGCACGAGACGAAACAGGGAAAGACTGGGTATATAACCCAGATAATCCCGGCAAAATAATGGTGTATGACGGTCGTACAGGCGAACCCTTTGACCGAGCAATTACCATCGGTGTGGCTTATATGCTGAAACTGGTGCATTTAGTGGATGATAAGATCCACGCCCGGTCAACTGGGCCATACTCACTGGTGACTCAGCAACCCTTGGGTGGTAAAGCACAACAAGGTGGTCAACGGTTTGGGGAAATGGAAGTGTGGGCATTGGAAGCCTTTGGTGCAGCTTACACCTTACAGGAATTGCTCACAGTTAAATCTGACGATATGCAAGGACGGAATGAAGCGTTAAATGCGATCGTTAAAGGTAAGGCAATTCCTCGACCTGGAACTCCAGAATCCTTTAAGGTACTAATGCGCGAGTTGCAATCATTGGGGTTAGACATTGCCGTACACAAAGTAGAAACCCAAACAGACGGCAGTTCCCTAGATGTAGAAGTCGATTTGATGGCAGACCAATCAGCCCGTCGCACCCCACCTCGACCAACTTATGAATCTCTTTCCCGCGAATCGCTGGAAGAAGACGAATAATTCGTAATTGATAATTCGTAATTCGTAATTGAAGAATTAATTGCGAATTACGAATTAAAAATTATTAATTACGAATTAGAAATTGTTAATTACGAATTACGAATTACGAATTACAAAGATGAGACCTGCCCAAACTAATCAGTTTGACTACGTAAAAATCGGCTTGGCTTCCCCGGAACGGATTCGGCAATGGGGTGAGAGAACATTGCCCAATGGTCAAGTAGTCGGTGAAGTTACCAAGCCCGAAACGATTAATTACCGAACTCTCAAGCCAGAGATGGATGGCTTGTTTTGTGAGCGCATTTTTGGGCCCGCGAAAGATTGGGAATGCCATTGTGGTAAGTATAAAAGAGTTCGTCACAGAGGTATTGTTTGTGAGCGCTGTGGGGTAGAAGTCACCGAGTCACGGGTGCGTCGTCACCGCATGGGCTATATTAAACTCGCCGCACCAGTAGCTCACGTCTGGTATCTCAAAGGTATTCCTAGCTATATTTCGATTCTGTTGGATATGCCCTTGCGGGATGTCGAGCAGATTGTCTATTTCAACTCTTATGTTGTCCTGAGTCCAGGTAATGCCGAAACTTTAACTTACAAACAACTACTGAGTGAAGATCAGTGGTTGGAAATAGAAGACCAAATTTATAGCGAAGACTCTGTGCTGCAAGGCGTAGAGGTAGGTATTGGTGCTGAAGCGCTGTTGCGTTTGCTTGCCGATATTAATTTAGAACAAGAAGCGGAAAGCCTACGCGAAGAAATTGGCAACGCCAAGGGACAAAAGAGAGCCAAGCTAATTAAGCGCCTGCGGGTAATTGACAACTTTATCGCCACTGGTTCCAAACCAGAGTGGATGGTAATGGCGGTCATTCCCGTGATTCCCCCCGACTTGCGCCCAATGGTGCAACTAGATGGCGGACGGTTTGCCACCAGTGATTTGAATGATTTGTATCGGCGGGTAATTAACCGCAACAATCGTTTGGCACGCTTGCAGGAAATTTTAGCACCAGAGATTATTGTGCGGAACGAAAAGCGGATGCTGCAAGAAGCAGTGGATGCTTTGATTGACAATGGTCGTCGAGGACGCACTGTGGTAGGGGCAAATAACCGACCCCTAAAATCTTTGTCCGACATTATTGAGGGTAAGCAAGGACGTTTCCGACAAAACTTGTTAGGAAAACGGGTTGACTACTCTGGACGTTCTGTAATTGTGGTCGGGCCAAAGCTGAAAATTCACCAGTGCGGTTTGCCTAGAGAAATGGCGATTGAGCTATTTCAACCATTTGTGATTAACCGCCTGATTCGTAGCGGCATGGTAAATAATATCAAAGCTGCGAAAAAGCTGATATCGCGTAATGACCCCAGTGTTTGGGATGTGCTGGAAGAAGTGATTGAAGGACATCCAGTAATGCTAAATCGGGCACCAACGTTGCACCGTTTGGGTATTCAGTCTTTTGAACCAATTTTGGTAGAAGGTAGAGCAATTCAACTGCATCCTCTGGTGTGTCCAGCATTTAACGCCGACTTTGACGGCGACCAAATGGCGGTACACGTCCCGTTGTCATTAGAAAGTCAGGCGGAAGCGCGGTTGCTGATGTTGGCTTCTAACAATATTTTGTCACCAGCCACCGGTAAACCCATCATCACGCCTAGCCAAGATATGGTGTTGGGAGCCTATTACTTAACAGCAGAAAATCCCGGTGCAACAAAAGGGGCAGGAAATTACTTTTCTTCTCTAGAGGATGTAATTATGGCTTTCCAGCAAGATCAAATTGACTTGCACGCCTATATCTATGTGCGGTTTGATGGTGAAATAGAATCAGACCAACCGGATACAGAACCTGTGAAAGTGACGGAAAACGAGGATGGGACTCGTACATTACTTTATAAGTTCCGCCGAGTCAGACTAGACGCTAAGGGCAATGTACTTTCACAGTATATATACACAACACCTGGTCGCGTTATTTACAACAATGCTATTCAGGAAGCACTTGCAAGCTAAAAGTGAGGAGTGATGAGTTAGGAGTTATGAGTTATGAGTTAGGAGTTTTTATTCCTAACTCCTCACTTTTAACTCCTCACTTTTAACTCCTGACTCCTAACTATTAATTTAGGACTAATTACTAATGACTAACGAAAAAATGATTTTTCGCAATCGCGTAGTTGATAAGGGTCAACTGAGAAATTTAATTTCTTGGGCTTTTACGCATTATGGTACGGCGCGAACCGCAGTGATGGCGGACAAACTGAAAGATTTGGGATTTCGCTACGCTACCAAAGCTGGGGTTTCCATCAGTGTAGATGACTTGATGGTGCCACCAACTAAGCGATTGCTCTTAGAAGCAGCTGAAGAAGAAATTCGCGCTACCGAAACCCGTTACCAACGGGGAGAAATTACTGAAGTAGAACGTTTCCAAAAGGTAATTGATACCTGGAATGGTACCAGTGAAGCTTTGAAAGATGAAGTTGTCGTTCACTTCAAGAAGACTAATCCCCTGAACTCCGTATATATGATGGCATTCTCCGGCGCACGGGGTAACATCTCTCAAGTGCGGCAATTGGTGGGAATGCGGGGATTAATGGCAGATCCTCAAGGGGAAATTATCGATTTGCCCATCAAAACCAATTTTCGTGAAGGACTCACTGTAACGGAATACATTATTTCGTCTTACGGTGCGAGAAAAGGATTGGTGGATACTGCCTTGCGGACGGCTGACTCTGGTTATCTCACCCGGCGTTTGGTGGACGTATCCCAGGATGTGATTATTCGGGAATTTGACTGCGGCACCACCAGAGGAATTCCCATTCGGCCAATGACAGAGGGTGCTAAAACCTTGATCCCTCTAGGAACCCGCTTGATGGGACGGGTAATTGGCGAAGATGTGCTGCATCCGGTGACAAAAGAAGTAATTGCACCACGCAATACCCCAGTTTCTGAGGACTTGGCGAAGAAAATTGAAAAATCTGGGGTGGCTGAAGTTGTGCTGCGGAGTCCCCTAACTTGTGAAGCTGCACGTTCTGTCTGTCAACACTGCTACGGCTGGAGTTTAGCCCACGCCAAGATGGTGGACTTGGGCGAAGCTGTGGGGATTATTGCTGCCCAAAGTATCGGCGAACCTGGTACTCAGCTAACCATGCGGACATTCCACACTGGTGGGGTGTTTACCGGAGAAGTAGCGCAACAAGTTCGTTCTAAAATCGATGGGACTGTCAAGCTTCCCCGCAAACTGAAGACTAGAACCTATCGGACTCGCCACGGGGAAGATGCCCTCTATGTTGAGGCTAATGGCATCATGCTTTTAGAGCCAACAAAAGTAGGTGATGTTACCCCAGAGAACCAAGAGGTTCATCTTACCCAAGGTTCAACACTATATGTATTTGATGGAAATAAGGTAAAACAAGGTCAGTTGTTGGCAGAGGTTGCCCTTGGTGGACGCACAACTCGGACTAATACAGAAAAAGCAGTTAAAGATGTTGCCTCTGACTTGGCAGGGGAAGTGCAATTTGCTGAAGTAGTTCCAGAACAAAAAACTGACCGTCAAGGTAATACCACAACCACAGCCGCACGCGGTGGTTTGATTTGGATTTTGTCTGGGGAAGTTTATAACTTGCCGCCTGGTGCAGAATTGATTGTCAAAAATGGTGATGCGATCGCTTCTAATGGAGTTTTAGCTGAAACCAAGTTAAGCAGTTTGCACGGCGGTGTGGTGCGCTTGCCAGAAGCTACCCCAGGTAAGAGTACCAGGGAAATTGAAATAATCACTGCTTCTGTGGTACTAGACCAAGCTACGGTGACAGTCCAAAGTTCCCAAGGGCGGAATAATTACTTAGTCTCCACCGGCAACAACCAAGTATTTAACCTCCGGGCTACACCAGGCACAAAAGTGCAAAATGGTCAAGTGGTAGCTGAGTTAATTGATGACCGTTATCGGACAACCACTGGTGGTTTCCTGAAATTCGCCGGTGTAGAAGTCCAGAAAAAAGGCAAAGCCAAGCTGGGTTATGAAGTCGTGCAGGGCGGTACCCTTTTGTGGATTCCTGAAGAAAGCCACGAAGTTAATAAAGATATCTCCTTGCTGTTGGTAGAAGATGGTCAGTTTGTAGAAGCTGGCACTGAGGTAGTAAAAGATATCTTCTGCCAAAACAGTGGTGTGATAGAAGTTACCCAGAAAAACGACATCCTGCGGGAAGTTGTGGTGAAGCCAGGGGAACTGCTGATGGTAGACGATCCAGAATCAGTTATCGGGCGAGATAATACCTTCATCCAACCAGGTGAGGAATTCCAAGGCAACGTCGCCACGGAATTACGTTATATCCAGTATGTGGAGACACCAGAAGGACCCGCCCTGTTGAGTCGTCCAGTAGTTGAGTTTGCCGTACCGGATAATCCAGATGTGCCATCAACTACATCGGTGAGCCAACAAACGGGGCGATCGATCCAGTTGCGGGCTGTGCAGCGACTACCTTACAAAGATTCGGAACGCGTCAAATCTGTTGAAGGCGTGGAACTTCTACGAACCCAGCTGGTGTTGGAAATTGAGCAAGAAGGGGAACAAGACCATAATGCTTCGCCTCTTGCAGCAGATATTGAATTAGTAGAGGATACTGAAGACCCAGAAGTTCAACGTTTACAACTGGTAATTTTGGAATCCTTGGTAATTCGTCGAGACATTACCGCCGATGCCACCCAAGGTAGCACCCAAACCACACTTGAGGTACAAGATGGGCTTACCATCGCCCCTGGGTCTGTGGTCGCACGTACTCAAATCTTGTGTAAAGAAGGCGGGGAAGTGCGGGGCGTCCGCAAAGGAACCGAAAACGTGCGTCGCTGCTTGGTGTTGCGCGACGCTGACAGGCTGACCATTAATACTAGTACTGTGCCAAAGGTAAAAGTGGGTGACTTGCTAGTAGAAGGTACAGAAGTTGCTCCTGGAGTTTTTGCCCCAGAATCAGGACAAGTAGTGGACGTTAAAAAGTTAGGAGTTAAGAGTGAGGAGTTAGGAGTTAATTCCGAAACTCCTAACTCCTCACTTCAAACTCAGAACTATGTTATTACTACCCGTATCGGTCGCCCTTATCGAGTCAGCCCTGGTGCTGTGTTGCAGATAGAAGACGGCGATTTGGTACAACGGGGTGATAACTTGGTGTTGTTGGTGTTTGAACGCGCCAAAACCGGAGATATTATTCAAGGTTTGCCCCGGATTGAAGAACTACTTGAAGCTCGTAAACCCAAAGAAGCGTGCATTTTATGTCGCCGGGGGGGCGAAGTTAAGGTAGTTTACGCTGAAAGTGGTGATGAAGCGATCGCTATCAAGGTCGTAGAATCAAATGGCGTGGTAACAGATTATCCTCTAGGACCAGGACAAAATTTGATTGTGCCAGATGGATCGATTGTGTTAGCGGGACAACCATTAACCGATGGACCATCCAATCCCCACGAAATTTTGGAAATCTTCTTTAGTCTGGGTTCTGAAGATGGAATCTATGCTTGTGCTAGCCATGCTTTGCAGAAGGTACAGTCATTCTTGGTGAATGAAGTGCAAATGGTGTATCAGTCTCAAGGGATTGATATTTCCGATAAGCACATTGAAGTCATTGTTCGCCAGATGACCAACAAAGTCAGGATTGATGATGGTGGTGACACCACCATGCTTCCTGGTGAATTGGTAGAACTGCGCCAAGTTGAGCAGGTAAACGAAGCTATGGCAATTACAGGCGGTGCTAGGGCCCAGTATACCCCAGTATTGTTGGGTATCACCAAAGCATCGTTGAACACCGACAGCTTTATTTCCGCCGCATCCTTCCAAGAGACAACACGGGTACTTACCGAAGCAGCTATCGAAGGCAAATCCGACTGGCTGCGCGGCTTAAAGGAAAACGTGATTATCGGGCGATTGATTCCGGCTGGTACTGGGTACAATACTTATGATGAACCCGGTGCGATTGAAGACTATGCTGCTGAAATTAGCAGTAGTGTCTTGGATGAAGTTGATGATCCCCTGGATATGGTCTTAGATGACCGCACAGCTCGCACCTATAATTTAGATTCTCCTACTCTTGGGGAATCTGGTTTTGGTAGCAGACGTGCAGAAAGGTCAGTTCTAGATGATGAAGATGAATTAATCGCCGATGAAGTCGCAGACGACGACGATTACGAGGAAGAAGAGGAAGAAGACGACGATGATTTCGACGATGAATAGAGACTTGAAATTTACTGTCTCTATTAAAGGGTAAAAATTAAAAAGGCAAAAGAAGATTTTCTTTTGCCTTTTTATTTTGCTCTTTAAAAATACACAATGAGCAACTGTACAGATAGCTAGCTTTTTTATATTTTGCGATCGCAACGAAGTGAAGCAATCACAAAATCTCTGCGATTACTTCACTTCGTTCGTAATGATAAGTATTCATCCGAACTTGATAGTATTCTTAGATGCTTAAAAGAAGACTAGCTTATATGTATCACCAATTTTACCAATAGGAGCAGAAGCTGAAATATTTTTATATTCGTCTTGATAGGTTAGATTAGCAATACACTCAAGCTGTACTTTGTCAGCAAGCGTCTTTAAAAATCTCTCTCTATCTGACTCTGACAGTTCAACTTCACTTATTGTTACTTGCAAGTCTTTATCTTTAAAACCAATAAATGGAAGTAAGAGCATTTTCTTGAATAGATTGCCTGTACCTGCATTATTAAACCCTTCAAATGTCTTGTCAGAGAAATACATTAGTTTTAATATGTCTTCTTCAGTTCCGCTTTTGATAGTATCAGTCAACTCTTGGATGAAAACGTCGAGATTCATCTTGCTTTTACCTCAGAATTAGCTTGAGTCATAACATAACCCTTAATGTCAATTAGAAATAAGAATTAAATAACATACAATTTATGTCCCTGGTTTACCTCACCCTCAATCCCTCTCCGATATATTGGAGAGGGAAGCTAGAGACAGGATGAAGTTTTGCATTTTATTTTAACTTGCATATTACCTGGAAGTAAAATTATTGTGGGGTGGGCAACATGAGCGCCTTGGTTATGCAAATTAAAAGTACATTAGCTTACCAGCTTTTCACCTCAGCTAAGAAGATTTGTAGGTTGGGTTGAACGTTCGCGCAGCGTCCCGTAGGGAAGTAAAACCCAACATCAACTTTTTGGATTTTAAATTGTTAAAACGTAGTTTATCCAAAACCCTTCAATTCCAATCAGTCAATTACGGTGATTCAAAAGTAACATCCTCATATAAATCTGCAACAGCACACCTAAAATATACACTTGCTAGATGAATAATATCTTGTTGTCCATAGGCATAAAGTACCCATTGTCCCTCTGAGTTGCGGCGAAAACACTCAACATTTAATCGGGTTTGACTCACAAGCACATATTCCTGAAGTGACTCCATCTGTCGGTAGTCAGCAAATTTATCACCTCGGTCAAAGGCTTCTGTTGTCGGAGATAGCACTTCTACAATTAAGCAAGGATAACGCAGAAAGTTGTTAAAAGCTTTATCTCGTTGATCGTAACTTACTATAACATCGGGGTAATAATAGATGTTAATCGACTCAATATGTGCTTTGGTGTCTGAGATATAAGCCTGACAACCACTCCCGCGCAAATTATTTCTCAACATTGAAGCAATATTAAGAGAAATAATCACATGGGTATTACTTGCCCCTGCCATTGCATAAACCTGTCCCTGTCTATATTCATGCTTGATAGGACTAGTTTCTTCTCCTTTGAGATAGTCTTCTGGAGAAATATAGTTAGAATCTTGAGTTGCAACCATTTGTAATCACCTTGTCTAATGGCTTGTATCTAGTTTAAGAGAAGCTTGACGGCTAAATCCGCTAAGTACACGTCACCATAAATCTAGCAATAGCTAGATGCTGTAATTCTCTCAAGAGCTATAATCTACATCTGTTGCACCGAGAGATTAACTTGTGGATGTCATATTAGAACGATCGCACCAATTAAAACAAGCCTTAGTTGATTTTGTCCTTGATGCTGAAGGTGAACTAGCACAAGCACTGGAAACTTATGCAGCCGCACAGTTGCGCCGTGGAAGTGGAGATACTACACAGCAGGACTTAATTATCGATAGCTTTCTAACAGCCGGGAAAGTCGGTGATAAATCTCCATTAGAGTTGTTTATCGAAAGCCATCCAGATTTAGAAGAAAGCGATCGCAACCTGATCAACATCTGGCATCATAGTTTTATTGGCTTATTTGCCATTACCAATATCCTCCCTGATGGCTTTGAATTGACGAACTGGTTGACAGATAAACACTACATCGTTAAGCCAAATAATACTCAAACATTACAGGCAATATCTCGCTTGAAAGTAGGAGAAATTTTACTAACTCGCATTTCTCCTGTTACCGATAGCTACTGGATGTTTTCTGGCCCCTACACAATAATGGGTAAATTAGGTAAACCAAAACTTGCTGTAGCAATTGGTAATTTCAAAGAAAACTATAAAAGTAATCTTTACAGCGATGCTCCAGACTTGCTAGAAGAAGCTTGGCAGTCTGTAGAAAAATATCATCAGCAGTTTGTAGACTTTTTTGGCACTGATGAAATCACCCTATCTGGATACCACCTTAATAAAAAAATAGCCGAATTTCAACAGCTAATTACTGAAAAAACCTTGGCAGATGCAGGAATTGATACTTCTAAATCTTTGGCGGAAGTGGCAGAAGCAGCCGGCATTGGAGACGAGGAAATCAAAGCAGCAGCACAAGAATTTGGTGCTGATTCTAATGTAGTCTCTGAAATGTTTAACAGCAAAGGCGGCAATAGTAAAATGGTTATGCCAAAGGTTGATTTACCTGCGGAACTCAAGAAAGCAGAACAGGTAACAGCCCTTTCTCATCCCCGTTGGGGACAAATGTTTTTACCAACATATAGTAAAATACAAGCGATTTTATCAGCAGAAGACTGGCAAAGTGTTCAAGGGGCTGAAAAACTAATTCGCTATTACCTTGAAGATAAAAGTATTAATGCTTTTATTTGGCATCGATTAGCGCAACAGTATCCAAGTAAATTAGAAAATGTGTTGCAAATAGTTCTGCAACGTCCAGAGTTTCGTCTTGAAAGCGACTTAGACGCACTTTTGCAAGAATTCAATAAACCTATTGAGCCAGAGTTACCAGAAATTGCTAGCGTCCCGATACATTTACACAATTTATTTCAAGAAGCTTTAGGAGAAGTTAACAAATCCAAGCCCAAGGGTAAAGGGCAAAAAAAACCAGCAAAGGGTTTTCAAATTTAAGAGGATGTTTTAAAACTAGTTGGCTGTAATTTTAGGCACTTTAAGTAAGGCGGTGAGAATAATCAAACTAGATTAAGTAATGTAAAAAGTCTTGATATTATTTCGTAGTGAGCGGCTCGATTCCTCAGCCAACGGGTTCGTTAGTCGCTCATGGGGAAAACCGCTCTGAGCGACTAACTCACTACAAAGCTTGAATTATTCACGCCGCTCTACTTACAGCGCCAAATAAGTGTTTGGATATGATCTACGATCGAATAAATAATAAACCTGTTATGGGTGTACTTCCAGCACCTATTAGTACAATTTATTTTTAAAGATCGGTAGATAGCAGGTGAACAATCTCACCTACGATTTCCTCTGGACTCTCAAACTTGACTAAAAATCGATTAAAGCCAGCATTCAAAGCCTTATGACTTGAAACTTCCCGTGTATAAGAAGTGATAGCGATCGCAGGCAACTCTCTTAAGGATAGGCAAGAATGCACTCGAATTTGCTCAATTAACCAATTTCCATCATGATCCGGCAATTTCACATTGCACAGCAGAATATCAGGATGAAGTGATTCTACCAAGGCAAGGGCTGCTTCTGCATCGGTTAAAGCCATCACCTCTGCACCAGCTGCTTCCAAAATGAAGGTGAGCAAATCTGTAATATCTGGCTCATCCTCTACCAGCAAAATCAAGATTCCGATAAGCGGCTGGAGCGAATTTAACTCAGTTTCCTGATTGATTTTTTGATCGGTTGCCATGCCGTCCCTTTATTGCCTGCTATAGTCTACTATTTCTATTGGAACGCAGGGAGCGGAATAAGTATTCACCCTAAATACAGAAATTTGGGGTTGATTTGCTTATCAATATGAAGAAGTTAATTCACGGATCGCATTAACCGCCGTCTGAGGTAATACCATTTTGGATTTTGGATTTTAGATTTTGGATTGGAAACTGCTTAGTGTATCTGGGTTTTCTCTGTCCATTTGTCGCAATCATTTTTAAAATTGGTAAACAGTAGAGTTTTATGAATCAGTTGACTAATATTTTTTGGTAATAAGTAATTGGAGAAAAGCTATTACCCATTACCCATGACTTTTGACTTCCCCGAACGCGAGTGCGTCCCCAAGGGTTGGGGCTGACTCATTACCGAGGTTCAGCTTGAGTTGAAACTGTTAAAACTTGCGGTGGTGTAGCATCCGGCGGATAGAGAAAATCAACTTCTACTAAAGAGCGATCGCCTGCTTTCATCTTTAATAAAACTAAAGGTTCCCCTGGTTGACCTCTCTTTTGCACTAAATGCACAAACTGAGTCTGCGGCTGATTTTGCCCATCTTTATAACGTACCCGCACCGTACCTCGAAAGAATATTTGACGGGCTGGTGTACTAAGAAAGCGTAACCCCGCTTTTCCCAATTGATTTTCCTTGAGTGGTGTTTGTATCGACACACTAACAGTTTGAGGACTTTGAGTATTGTTGTATAGCGGCAACTTGAGATTATATTGAATCCCATAGTTCCCATGAGCGCGATATGCGGTGTCAGGATAGCGCACCAGCATATTAGCACTTTGAATTTGACCAGTTCCTAATGTACCGCCATGCAGGCTACTCAAAGCGTAGGAAAACATTTGACCAGGCTGGGGAATAGTCAGATACCTGGCTTTAGGATTATCTACTAATAAGGCTCTCCATCGTGAACCACCAGCCACTCCGGCAACACGCCCATAAATTCTTGGTTTGCCAGTTTCCTCTAAAGGAGTGGGCGCTTTATCTCGTGGGCCAGCCAAATCACCATTATCTAGTAAATTTTGCCACTCTTCTAAAGTAGGCGATCGCTCGCTGCCATCGGGATTAACTCGTGCAAACATCGCTAGGCTAGCTGCATAGACAGTGCCATTACTTTGCAATCTGATCAATGTAGACCGACCATTCAGGGGTGGTGTCAATCCCTGCACAGGTATTGGTAAATTTAGTAACATTCGACTTTGCCCTGCTGGAATCTCAATTTGGGCAGGAAAAATCTCTTGTCGCCGTCCTCTTAAAACATCAGACATGACGCGATCGCCAGGGCCTGCAAAAATTGTACCCAAAAGATTTTGGCTTACTGATGGTAGCTCAATAAATGGTGCATCCGGTTGACTCAAATAACTCGCCGCCTGCCAAATATTCACCTTCACTGCTTCAGAATTAGGATTGTGCAAAATTATCCCTAGATAGAGCGATGTCTCCGACGGGCTACGCAAATTCTCTCGCGGTTCAGCCCTAGCAATATGGTGGGCAAAAATATCAAATCGTCCTCGAAAGGGAAAATTCAGATGCGCCGTTGGCACTTTTTTGCCATCTGGTGGAAAAGTAGAGAGCAAAATTCCTTCTTTCAAAACCAATTCTGGACTATTGCTGTTAAAAGTTGGCACTGTATCCAATTGGCCTGGTAAAGGACGTACTTCTTGTGGTTGTACGACTTCTTCAGGTGGTGGCGTGGCAGCAGTTAATTGGGCAATCGGGAAAATTAGTAACAATGGCAACATATACTTAAAGATTTATTTCACGATACAGACACTAAGAACTTGATGAAAGTGCCAGTTTGTTAATAATTAATACGGAATCTGCAAGAATCCCTATCAAATTTTCTTGATTGAGAACCGAAACGTGGGCAAAAATACAACATACCGTGAGTTGGTTTTAGCTTAAGTACTCTTTGCGAGACACTATGCGAACACAGCCAAATTTACCGCAGTCATGGCTAATCTCAATTTCCCCTCCTACCGCCAATAATTCTTCCAAATCAACTGCTCTCTCCAAAACAATTTCTCCACAGCTAAGTAGAGCGGCGTAAATAATTAAAGGTTTGTAATGAGGACTTTAGTCCTCAAATGAGGGCTAGAGCCGCTCACTACAAAATAAACTCAATATTTTTTACATTACTTAATCTAATTTGATTTATTCTCGCCTACTTACTTAGCAACTACTTCTCCACTTAATTATGTACGGCTTACAGCCATGCCACAACAGATGATCTAATCAGGTTGAATTGCATTGATTTTTTCCATTACCGGAGTCCTGGCAAGTTGCACATCTACGGATAACTGGCGTAAAAAACTTAAGTCACTTGGTATCATATCAAGTTTGGTAACTTCAAATAATAAATCATCAGAAAAATTCGAGTGTTGATCTTTTAGCCAAAAGTCAAAAGAAATTAATAGAATTCTTTTCTTCATAACAAATATTATTTAGAATAGAAAAACCCTCCATAATAAATTTACAAGGAGCAGGTGAATGCCAGTAATTGCGGTCGTAGACTACGAGATGGGAAATTTGCACTCAGTCTGCAAAGGCTTGGAAAAAGCTGGAGCAACTCCTAATGTTACTTATTCTTCAAAGGAATTAGAGCAGGCAGATGCAATAGTTCTGCCGGGGGTAGGAGCATTTGATCCAGCAGTCCAACATTTGCGATCGCGTGGTTTGGAACAACCTATTAAAGAAGCGATCGCATCTGGTAAACCTTTTTTGGGAATTTGTTTAGGATTGCAAATTCTTTTTGAATCAAGTGCAGAAGGTACCCAACCAGGACTAGGAATTATCAAAGGAAAAGTGCGGCGGTTTCGCCCAGAACCTGACATCACTATTCCTCACATGGGTTGGAATCAACTGGAAATGACTCAACCAAAAAGTATTTTGTGGGAGCATTTACCGTCCGATCCTTGGGTATATTTTGTGCATTCTTACTATGTTGACCCAATAGACCCGCTAATCCGTGCAGCAACCGTCACTCACGGTACTCAAACTGTCACAGCTGCGATCGCCCACGAAAACCTGATGGCAGTCCAATTTCACCCCGAAAAATCCTCTAATATCGGATTGCAAATCCTATCTAATTTCGTTGCTCAAGTCCGCGAAAAAATTCCTGCCTAATACTATTTTTGTCATTTGTTCTTTGTCCTTTGTCTCAAACTAATGACTAATGACCAATGACTAACAACCAATGAGCTTGAGAATTTACGGTAATCGCCAGCTAAAAACTTTACCAGGAAAAGAAACTAGACCCACCAGTGCCAGGGTTAGGGAGGCAGTGTTTAATATTTGGCAGGGAGAAATTGCAGGTTGTCGCTGGCTAGATTTGTGCGCCGGTACTGGTTCAATGGGCGCAGAGGCTTTGTGTAGAGGAGCCAGCCAAGTAGTAGGAATTGAACAATCGAGCCGAGCCTGTGCCACCATCCAACAAAATTGGCAGCAGGTAGCTAATGCCGAACAAGAACTTCGGGTATTGCGGGGAGATATTGTCCAACAGTTAAAGACTTTATCAGGCAAGCAATTCGATAGAATTTACTTTGATCCACCTTATGCTAGTGGATTGTACCAGCCAGTTTTAGAAGCGATCGCTCACTATCAACTTTTAGATTCTAGCGGTGAAATCGCAGTTGAACACACCTCACAAGGTTGGACACCACCAGAGATTCCCGATTGGGAAATTTGCCGCCAGAAAGTTTACGGCAACACATCACTTACTTTCTATAGAATTGTGCAATGAGAAAAGAGGGGGCAGACAAAGGAGCCGGAGGAGAAAATTTTACTTTGTCCCCCTCATCCCCCTCATTTTCCCACTCAAAACTCAGCACCGGCTCAACCATAGTTATCCGCTAACAAAACTCAGCACTGCTTACCCCCCCAACTGATTGGGGCGCTTATATTGCTTATAGGCAGCGTAAAACAGTCCAGCAAGGGTGACGAAAACTAGACCAAGGACAATACCTGATAGTAGGGGTTCAACCACTGTAAATCTCCTCTTTGTAATTATTAAATATTCGTTGCCTGTTTTTGATTTTACCAAATTTCGTATGAATCCTGCGCCCTACAGCCTTTTTGAAAGGCGACTACCCACAAGAAACTAGTCTTCTGTGCTTGCAGACACAATCAAGAACTTTTAAGCTATGTGTAGGAAATGAAAACTTTTTAGCACACCTAGATTTTCACAGCAAACCTTTTGGATAACCAGATTACCAAACCTGAAATTTTGATTCAGAGGATCGTTTTATTGACGCTAGCTATACTGCTAGCAGTCCCTTTGGGCTTTTTTGGTGTTCAGTTGGTTCAAGCCTCCGATCCATACGTCAAAAGTGTTCTATCCTTAACAGGAAACCCAGTTCAAGGACACGCGATTTTTCAAATTAACTGTGCTGGTTGTCATGGCTTGGAAGCAGATGGGCGAGTAGGCCCCAGTTTGCAAGCTGTCTCAAAGCACAAGTCTCAATATGGACTGATTCGCCAGGTGATTAGTGGCGAAACCCCGCCAATGCCAAAATTCCAACCTAGCCCCCAAGAAATGGCGGATCTTTTGAATTATTTAGAGTCATTGTAAACGTTAGAATTTTTGGTTGTGGGATACATAATAGGACTTTGGGATATAGGTATAGTGAGCGTAGGCGCAGCCCGTCGTAGACATTGTTCTAGCAAAAAGATAACGGCAAAAATCACATTCAAATGAGACTCGCTATAGAGTGAGTATTTCTGGTTAACTAAAAACACCTTTGTTAGGAGAGGGTTATTTCAAAGTACCCTAGCTCAGTTTGATAACTTCCTCTTCTAAGTTGTAATGGCGAGAAGTCTCATTAGTCATTGACCTTTATCCTTTTCTTCACATCTAGTCGTATTTACGTAGAATCTTTGATAAAAACTCATATAAACTGTATATTTTAGAGTATGTTAAAGGCACTATTTAATTATCACGAAAGTCAGGTTGCCTACCTAACTTGGTAAGATTAAAACAAAAGTTCCCAATGATAAGCTAAGGTTTAGCTTCTTTAACAAACTAGATACTTTGAGATGGCCGAAAGCTAATGACTGAAGCGATCCAAATCGGTAATCGTACAATCACAGCTAGTGAACTGATTTCCTTACTGGCGAGTTACCAAATGCTGCCACAATTGCAGCGCGAATTAATCATTGATGAGGCGATAGAGCAAAACTCACGCTCCGCCAAGCTAGCAATAGAATGTACACCTGAGGAAGTAGTCCAAGCTAAACAGCAGTTTTACGGTGAAAAACAGTTTAAAAATGAAGAAGACATCCAGGCTTGGATGGCACATCAAGGGCTGACTACCGAACAAATAGAAGTTATTATCACTCGTAAGCTTAAAATTGAAAAATTCAAGCAAGCTACTTGGGGTAATAAACTGGAATCTTACTTTTTTCAGTCCAAGACAAAACTAGACAAAGTAATTTATTCTCTACTGCGAACCCAGGATGTGGGAATAGCCCAAGAACTTTACTTCCGTATTCAGGCAAAAGAAAACTCTTTTGCTGACTTGGCGCGTGAATATTCACTCGGACCAGAAGCGCAAACAGGAGGCTTAGTAGGTCCAATTGAACTGAATGCACTACATCCGGTAATGGTGCAAATGCTATCTAGCAGTCAACCAGGTCAGATATTGCCCCCGACCCGCATCGCCGACTGGTTCGTGATTTTGCGGCTGGAAAAATTTATCCCCGCACAACTGGATGAATTTATGAAAGTACGAATGCTGAATGAACTCTTTGAAACCTGGCTACAAGAACAGCAAAAGCAAATCATGTCTGCACCACGGACAGAGGCAGGGACGCTACCACACGGAGAGGGTGATCAACCTTTAACCTAACTATGGGGGTAACTCCTATGCTTGGGTTCAAAACTGAAGATAGCGATCGCTCTGTTAGTTTTCCACGCTAGAGGAGCGATCGTTTTTGATGTTGTTCATATAGTAGTTGGAATCCCAATACAACTAATAATTTGACATAACGGGTACTGAAGAACCTAAAAATTAGATGTTCGTCAATAGCCATAAATATCAGAAAAATACCCATAAAGGAATCGAAAATTTATTGGGAGAAGCTTTGCTCCTCCAAAAATGCTACATGATGCCAGCTTTGTAGTAGGATTATTCCCCTCATTATATTAAAGTACAATCCTCATACTCAAATCCAACCACTTGGATTGAGTAATCGGCGCACTGCTAGAAATATAATCAACATTAGTTTCTGCCACAGCACGAATCGTTTCCAAAGTCACATTCCCCGAAGCTTCAATTTTCACCCGGTTATCCTGCTGGCGAATCAACTGCACCGCCTGAGCCATCACATCCACAGGCATATTATCTAACATAATAATGTCAGCCTTGTACTCCAAAGCTTCTTTCACCTGCTCTAAACTTTCAGTCTCTACCTCTATAGTCAAGGGATAAGGAATCTGAGAACGAATACGGGTAACAGCTTCTCCAATACCCCCAGCCGCCGCAATGTGATTATCCTTAATCATCACCGCATCATCCAACCCCATGCGGTGATTAATGGCCCCACCCAAAGCAGTCGCATACTTTTCCAATAATCTCAGCCCCGGTGTAGTTTTACGCGTATCAACCAACTGAGCAGGTAAATCAGCAATTTTCTTTACATATATATTAGTCAGCGTAGCAATTCCACTCAACCGCATAGCCAAATTGAGCGCCACCCGTTCCCCCATCAACAGCGCATCCAGCGAACCATCAATTTCAGCTACTACCTGTCCCGGTTCACACCATGCACCTTCAGCCGCCACCGCCACAAAGCTGACTTTCTCATTCAAAATTTTAAATACCCTAGCTGCAACTGGTAAACCAGTAATTATCCCTGAAGCCTTAGCTATCCATTTAGCAGAGCCTAGCGTCACATCTTCTACCAGTAGCGTATTTGTTGTGCGATCGCCCCTGCCAATATCCTCCAACAACCAGCCACGCAACAGTGGATCTAAAACCAGCCAGGGCGGCAAAACACCAGAATTCCTCACAACTTTATTGCTTCCTTAGTGACTTCCAGGAATACTATAGCCTATAACCCTTATTCTGTAAGGGTTTCATAAGGACTAAGAAACAGTCCCAAAATATTTGGGAAAAATAGTTGACAGATTAAGGTAGGTTGGTTATATTGAATAAGTGCCTGAAGCAAAGAGCTTTATAGCTT
>NZ_JBALFF010000053.1:0-94493 GCF_036916975.1 Nostoc sp. | reverse complement strand
AAGTTTATTGCGAATTGAGGCTCTTTTTGTTTTACCATAAATTGCCACATTCTTTAACCTGTAGGCATTTCAGGGGATTTTGTATCCCCTCAAGGTACTGGTGGCAATGAATACTAATACCCAGATATACCGCGAAATGATTGCCGAGGCAGCATTTCAAAATCAAATTGCAGTTGACCTCTTCAAAAGTGCCAAAAAACCCGAAATGGAAATTATCCGCAACAACAGTCGGATTCTCCACCGGGAAGTTAACTATATTAAGGATAAAAAGAAAGATGTCTATGTTGATAATACAATTCAACCCACGGGATACTCGCCTGTTGAATTACTAATAGCTCAAACCAACCAGTATTTTGAAAAAGCTCGTCTCGAATCGCGTGAAATCGCCCAATTTCAAGCTTTATTTAAAGGTGTCGAGTTTTCTAACGAACAGCGATTAAGAGCTACTCTTGTCAAAAAAGAATTCGACAAATCCTTTAACCAAGCGAGTCAGCTATCTAGACAAAGAGAAACTGAAAAGGGGCCGTCTGCAAATATTACCCTTGCTAACGGCAACCAAGTAAGTGTAACTAACCTTTTACAATATGACAACGAATTTATCTGGAAAGCTAATAAAATTACGATCAAGCTATCAGAAATATCTGAAGACAAGCGCAACAGTAACCGCCCGCATAAATATATAGTTTATGCCCAAATTAACGATGAGAATGAGAACGGTAAACCCAAGTTTAGGGCATTAGGAACACTTGCTAAGGAGCAAGAAAACAAACCCGAAGAGATAGGAATTACACTTGGACAGGAAGTAACGTCTAACAAAATAGCCTTCCAAGCTGAACTAAGCGAAGGTCAAATTAAACTTCTTTACCAAAAAGCCTACCAGATAGCAGAAAAATTTTACAATTCAATTCCAGAAGGACAAAAGCTAGGAATGGCAGCTGCTACCTGGGCAGTATCAACTACTCGTGAAAGCACTAATGATAAAAGTAGCGATTACCAAAAGAAAGTTTCTAATTTCGCCTTTGCTGCCTTTCCTGAAGAGATTATCAGTCAGTTAGACACACTCAGATTTAACGAGTTTAGTATCACTGGGTTCGACCGCAGTAGTGAATTATTTGATGAAAACCAACCTCAAAATATTCGATTTAATCTAGCTGAAGATGGAAAAAGTGTCATTGAACTCCAGAATCAGGAAGGTAATTACGAAACATTTGGAAATATAGAACAAAGTAACGCCCGACTACCAATTGGTAGTGTTGCTATTGCCAGCATTGAAAAAGGTGAAGTATATACCACCTCTGTTACAAGCAAAGTACCCGGATTACCAGAACTCACTTTCAAAGTAGGCGAAGTTAATAAGTTTGGAAATTCCCAGAGGTTCAATAATGAACCTGTAATGTTAACAATCGAAAAAGTTGATCTTATTCGTGAAGACTATAGCATTTATCTTCAAAATGGTAATAAACCTGAGAAACTAGGCAACATTGATAAGGAGTCAATCAAAGAGGGTATTGCTCAAGGTTGGCTAGCAGAAAAACCCGGTAATGGGCAACAGTTACAGCTTAAAATTCAAACCATCATCACTGGACAAAATGCCTATGCAATAGCAGAGACATCTAAGGGAAATTTTTTACGAATTAATATTACTAATCCCAAGTACAAAAAACAGGAGATTAGCAACCAAGCATTTCAAGAAAGTTTAGTTAGAGCATTTGATAAAAAGCACGTTTATATCGCTAAAATTGGCGAACAATCACTCGGTATTATTGGTCAGCATACTGAACGTCTCGAAGCTGATTTAAATA
Organism: Nostoc sp.; assembly: GCF_036916975.1. Taxonomy (GTDB): domain Bacteria; phylum Cyanobacteriota; class Cyanobacteriia; order Cyanobacteriales; family Nostocaceae; genus Nostoc. The sequence goes on along the minus strand of NZ_JBALFF010000053.1, from coordinate 92,691 downwards.
AAGGTAATATACAAAGACAGTGGCAAAGGAAAGAAAGTAGCACTGTACAAAAACTAATTGATACGGGTATTATTCGCCCAAACCAACAACGAACTACTATCCCTGTACAGATTACCAGTAATCAAAGTACCTGTAAAATAACTATTAATCCAGAAACAGTACAGTATCCCGACAAATGGGTTAAGCGCAGTCAGCTTATAAGTAATGAGCAACCTGTCAGAAACGAACAGCAAGAAAAACGCAACCAAATACTCGGTAAAATTAACGAACGTCCTACAATCATGTTCCAAGATAAAGAACAAAAATTAGTAGGTATTTTAGGATTAGCAGTTGATGAAAATATAACCGGAAAAACTAAAAAATATCTAGAAAAAGTAGGAGTATCATACGAACAGCTTCCCGCATCACAAGCTCGCTTTGAAGCCAAAAAAGGTATGAGTGTATTCGTACTCGATGAAAGTACCATTAGTGACGAACTAAAACAAACCTTTATTGACCGGGCTGGTGGTAATATCAAGAGCGCAAATACACCGTCACAACCCACTCCAGTCGTTTCAGAACAAACTGTATATTTTTATAACCCAAACCAACAATATAGTTCTCAAGATGGATCGCAGGTAGAAACTAAAGAAGCTCTCGGATTAGTAGTTCCTGCACAAGACGCGATCGCTGTAGCTACTTGGCTAGAATCAAAATCTACTGAAAATCATTATTTTATTGAGAGTAACACAGCTACATTCATTTTTATTAAAAATGAGATTAGTGAAAAAATAAACGAAGAACTAAATAGTTTACTTGGAAAACCGATTAATATCGGTGAAGTTGATGGATTTGACCGCTACGAACAGCTTAGTGCAGAGTTAAATCAAAAAGTTGCGGCTGAAGGTAGTCTTTCACAATTAAACCAAATTCCAGAAGATAATGAGTATAAAAAAACTCTACAAGCACTACCTAACCGTCCCAGAGAACTCAATCAAGAAGATTCTCCAGTACCAATTATTCCTGCGAAAGCTATACCAGAAAATAATATAACTAACATTCAATCAAATACTAACGCTACAGTTGCAGGAATTTCACAAGTTTATCAAAACGCGGTTGAGATACAAGTATTGACAGGTACACAATCAAAAGCTAATAATCAAGCAATATTACTACCCAACTCGCGCCAAGCCGATCAAACTAAAGCTATCGAAATATTGGGTAAGGTAAGCGAGGAAAAAGTAGAACAATTGCGATCGCACCTTGAAACCCACCTCAAACCCGTACTTGAAAACGATAAATCCAACTACGCACTACTGAGACAAGTTGCATGGATCGGTGCAAAATGGGATTTAAAAGACAAAGACTTCAAGCCAGGGGTACAGGACGACAAGTTAATGGAACTTGTCAAGCAAGTATATCCTGATGCTGATATTGTGCTGGTAACTTATTCCGAAAACCCCGGCGCTGGCATCAACTACCACCGCGATGATAGTTATGCCGCGACGGAAGCCCGCAGCATTAATATCGGAAATTCTGATTGGGGATATCGCGCTGCTAAGGAACGAATGGCATGGGCTAGGGAGGAAAATCAGGACGCACCATACCAAGAGTTTAAACTTGAGTCGGGTACAGTAACCCGCTTTAACTGCAAGAACGAACACGCTGCCCTCAATACTGAGGCTGGCAGATGGTCTATCAACATCTGGTCAATTAAAAATGACTTGGGCAGAGAAAACAGCGTTCGCCAGAAATTTGAAAACTTCCTCGCCTCCAACCAACCTCCTCGTGCAGTAGTCCAAAGCAACAGCGACCTTACCATCAAAACTAACGAGTGGACTCCTGGGGGAGAAATTAAAGTAGAACGTAGCTATACAAGCCTCAGAGAAGTCACTCGAAACATACCCTCACACCCTTTAAACCAACCAACTGTAGAAGAAATTATCGCCATCGGGAATTCCACTGCGGCACGCGCTGCTAACCCTCAGATTCCAGACAACCCGACTATATCTGGAAAACCAGTACCAATGGTTTATTCGCTGCATCTGCACAGCGAACCTTCCAAAGTACCAGCTGATACAACTATCGATGCCATGCGCGGACACGGTAGGATACACAGCACCAGAGGTGTAGACTACCAAAAAACTTATGGTGTCAAAGAGGGAGATATTGCGATCGCCCTTGGTAAAAACGGCGAACAAGTAGCTTTCCGGGTAGGTAAGCAATACAAAATTACCCCCGAAATGATTCAAGATCCAAGTTACCAGCAAGCCTGGGCGAAATGGGAAAAGCATTCACCGAAAGAACTTACCCAAACCCAGGCGAGTAAGAGTCAGGTATATGGGTTATTCATGGAGCCGCTAGGGGATTATGTCAATGGCAAAATTGTTCCGTTCCCAACGATCCAAAAACAAACTGTCACCCCGGTAAATATCAGCCCCAACTCTAAAGATGGACTTGGAGTAGCACTCAGCCTTCCCACTGCACTCGCAAAAGAACAAGGCAAGCTACAAAACGATTACCAAGTTTCAGTCAATAATAATCCAGAAGCCCCCGCCGGACAATATGGAGTAGAAACCCATGTCCAAAAACCTGAAGGGGTAGCATACGCATCCGCCGAACACGCATTTAATCACCAAAAGCAGTTGTATCCATCAGCTGATGAATACAAGTTAATGGTAGAAGTGCTTCAGGCTAAACTCGAACAACACCCTCGGCTAACTGAGGCGATCGCCAAACGAGGAGGAACTGAGTGGCTGGAAAACTGTACGGCAGTTGCTACAACGGGGGGAACCCCACGCCAGTCGCCTCTCCTATCGGAGACGCTGCGCGAACAAGTCGGGGAACCCGATCACAGCGCTGGCTCCGCAACGCACCGCCTCAGTAATATAACTAACGCTCAGGCTCAACAGCAGTGGGAGGGTAAGGGTAAAGAATCCGCATTTATTCGCGCACTCGTCGAAGCATACAGCAATATAACTGAAAAGTCACAACAAACTACAGTAAAAACCCAGCAGGAAAAGTCAGAACAGACTGATCGGCCCCTAAAAAATCCACTATCGCAACTCGAACCTATAAACGCTGCCGTCGCTGAACACATGAAAAAAGACATTGCGATGGCACAAATAGCTACCCAGTTTATCGGTAAATCAGCTGCGCCCCCCGAAACACCTTCAAGCACTCGGAATTACGAGCAAGCATGGGGAGAACGCGCCAACACAGGAAATTACTCAAAAGACGACATCATTATGGTATCCGGGTCTGGTCCGTGGCGCGGAGTGACAAGCGAGCAAATTGCCCAAACTTTTGAAAATCACTACAAATCATTACTTAATAAGGCAATAGAAGCGAAAAGCTCTTTCATAGTCGGAAACGCACAAGGAACTGATCAATTAGTTAAAAATTATCTTCCAGAAAAAGGGTACAAAGTAGAACAAACTTCCCAAGGATACGCTGTATTTAATCCTGTAGAAAATACCAAAATTAGTACCAACACTATTTCTTCCAATACACAAGTATTACATAACTCGTTTATTGCTAAAGACAAGAGCATTTTTCCTCCACAACAAAGTCAACAACCAAATATTGACCAAGCACTCGCATCACCTTCTCAACCCAGAATACAGCAGGTTGGAGCGATGGATAACATTATCGAGCGGATGAAAGCTAATACAGTGCAAAATCTTAAAGACTGGTATGTAGCAGCTGAAAAGCTCGGTAAATCAGAAACATATCTCAATAGAATTCAGGAGGTAACTGATTTATACATACAAGAAAATATCAGTCTTGAGAACGCTTTCAAGTCAATGGTAAGAGATATTAAGGAGCTAGAAAAAATTAACGAAATGACCAGTATTGCTCAAGGTGTAGTTAAAACAATTGGACAGGAAGATATCAACGGCATTATCTCGGTACAAACTGAAAAATACCAAATTGCTACTAAGACTCAAGACAAAACTTACTTAGTTAAAGATAAAAATGATAACATATTATTATATGTTAAAGAAGGAAAAACCCAAGTAAGTAACATCAGTGATGAAACATTACAAGATTTTAAAGTCATGAATTTCCGCATCAATAATGCGCTCAAAGATGTCAAAAAAGACTTAGTGGAGAGGTAATTTTAGTATGAAAGAACTAATCGAACTTCCAGTAGAAGGTTTAACTCCAGCGATGCAAGCTAGTCTCCTCAGAGAATTGATCAAACAGCTTAACATCCCTGATGATAAATTTGAAGAATCTGCAAAAAAGCCTCTAACTGCTGAGGAACGAAAAGAGGCTGTGCTAAGGTTGAATTCGGAAATTAACAGAATCAGTGAAGTAGTGCAAGATGAAGCAAAAGTAAACTCTACAGAAATTCAACCTATCACTTTTGTTAATCAAGTTAATCAAGAGTCATCTTCACAAGCCGAAGCAAGCCAGTTCACAGGAACGACAATTGAATCAGAGGTTCTAAAAAACCCCACAAATAAAAATGACGACAATAATGGCAACCTAGTAGAAAAGAGTCCAGAAGATAGAGTACAACTTTTTCCCGCAGATTCCCAAATTCAAGAGTTTGTTATTCCTGTAATTTTAGACCGCTTAGATATATTTGGAAAACCAGATAAAGAGACACAAGATATTATTTATAAGAGTGAAGAATATACTGCAAGTCTAAAAATTGAAGAAGATTCGCAAACTCTTAGCCTTGATAGAAATTTGCCTGATTCCGAACAAAGTCGAGAAGCACTATTGGCATCTCGTGACAATAACTCGGAAGAGTACTCTATCACCATCAATAATCTCACCAAAGAGGAATTTGAACGTTTCAAGACTCTGTATAATGAGCAACAAGCACGCCGCGAACAGAGTCAACGACAATTCAAAAACCAGGATTCTGCTAAAGATCTAGATTAGGTTAAATCAATCCAACCCACATACCATACAAAAAAGCTACAAACCCAAAAATTAGCTTTTTATTAAAACTCATGGGAGTTTTGGGACAAATAACAACCGCAACAGCAAAATAGTAAAAAGACGCAGTAAAGTCAAACAAACTCGTCGGGTTAACAGGCAATCTGCCTAACCCGACCAAACATAGCATCCCTATCAAAGACCAAACAACAATCTTTTCTATCCATCCTAAAAGTTTATCGCTCTTCATAAAAAATTATCTATTCCTCCATAAATTCGCTGATAACTATTAAAACCTGGACTGATAAATAAAATCATGTAGTAAATAGATGTTTAATGAAAACTACACAAACCAGCTAATCACTTTGTAAAGTTTTTACGAACAATAGTAAAGTTTTAAAATACGCTAATTAGTTTATAATAACTGTGAAGATTAAAAAATCTCCAAAAGTAAGTGCTAAAACTATTATTATCAGGGACAATACAAAACCAAAAAAACATATAATATGAAACCTATTAATGTTGTCATCATTGAAAATGAGAACATATCTAGGATTGGCGCGGCAGCAATATTATCTGAAACTGGTAAAATCCAAGTGTGTGGCCTTGCCAAATACGGAAAACAAGGAATAGAAATTGTTGACAAAGAAAAGCCAGATATCGTAATTATAAATATTGATTTACCTGATATCGATGGCATTGATGTAATAAGCACAATTAAATCCAAACACGCATCAATTAGAATTGTGGTTATGACTGCAAATAGCAGCCGAGATACCATTAATGCGGCAATTAGTAATGGCGCAGACTGCTATTACGCTAAAAATAGCGTTAGAGAAGAAGTAGGAGAAAGATTCGTTGAAGCAGTAATGGCTGCGTACAATAATGAATCATGGATTGACCCAACTATTAATCGGATTCTGATTGATAGTCTCAGGTCAAATGACACACCCGATAGAAATGCACTAGATTTGTTAAGTGATTTCTCTAATAAAGAAATAACAGTTCTTAAATTAGCTGCCGGAGGCATTAAAAATAATGAAATTGCCAATATAATGTATGTTTCCGAAGGTACAGTAAGGTCATATCTACATAATTCATTTATCAAGCTAGGAGTCAAAGATAGGTTAAACGCTATCCGCGAAGGAATCCGCCTGGGAATCCTCAGCTTTACAGACATGAAAATCGAAGAAGAAGTTACTCAAGAAACCCACACAAGAGTCAAAACCAACCAAAAAAGTCAAAAAGATACACCTAAAACGAGTAATAAGGGATACAAAGGCTGGGTTGCCTAGAAAATTAATCAACTGCAATTATGCAGCCACCTGAATAGTTCTTCTGCTGGCGGCAAGTTTTAATGATGGCGGCGTTTTTAACATAAATACTACGTGCTATTTTACCTTCATTGGATTTAGCCCAATCGAGAAGCTTTTTATCTTCAGGTTGTAGAATGGCAGATCCAGAAGCCGCCGAGTTAAAAGTTATACTTTCAGCAATGGTCTTATGTGTAAAAACACCAATTGCAGTCCCTAAAGCCAGTACAAAACCCAATACCCCCGCCACTTGTGCCAATCGCCAATTACTTACACCCAAGTGAGGCAAAGCCCCACCAGCTTGCTTACTCATCTTAACCAGATCCTTCGCAGCTTCTGCGATCGCACTCTTTTGTTGCTGTATAGCCACCTTAGAAGCACTATTAAGCTTATCGTCTACCATGTCAGTCCAACCCACCACAAGGGAGTCAAGCCTACCTGGTAGTTGCTGCAACGCAAACTGAGTTGTACCCAGTTCCGCATATAGGTTAAACAAGGGGTCATCAGGTCGAACACCCAATTTAAGTATCCAATCAGTAACCTCTGCTTTTTTTTCTTCAGAATATTCTGCAACAACTTTTTCAACAACTTTTGCAATATTGGTCATAGGTTGTTTAAATAGTCAATTTGAAATCTCACTGTTAATTTGGTAAAGCAAATAATTACCATTTCTCAGATTCAACATCTTCAGTTACATCAAAATTGGAAGGATTTTGGTTATTTACGCCTACAGAAGCTAATTCTGTACAGTTCTTACTCAACCCTAAATAATTAGAAGCAATCGCATTAGAAATAATAGAGTTGTGAAAATCATCCATCCAGTTGAACACTATCGAACGCTGAATAGTATTAAGAGGAGAGTTAGTTTTAACCAGTTGAGCATAAGGTAAACCAGTATCCTCAAGCAACTGGTAAAAGTCGTTATGCAGCCCGCCCAAAGATAGCTCCAATCCGTTCACTTTTTCAATATCAGCTTGGAATTTACTACCCTCATAATATCGAAATTGCTTGCCAAAATAATGATTTTTGATAACAAGATAGTCAACCTGACTACCAAAATGCTGATATAAATCCTGAAGGTAATCTTCAACACAGTCTTTACGGTGTGATATCGGGTGCAAGAAAGTAACACGATATCCTAGACAATTAAGATTTTCTATCAGTGAAACATCTCTATCAAAAAACTTGAATTCTCGGAGGTTTTGACCTGGCATATCAGTCAAAATCACTTCAATCTTCGGAAACATCTCTAAGTCCAGTAATAACCTATCAGAGTCACCTCTAGAGAATCCCAAATGGTTGATATCAAAGCATTTTGTTTGATACATCAACAGTTTGTTATGATACCCGTGATAGAAAACACGCACATTGAGTTTATTCTTCAAGTACAACTCTAGCAAGAGCCTAGAAGTTGTGGACTTACCTACACGAGCATCACCCGATGTAATTACAAAACGCTTTCTAAACATAATAAACTAAGCAAACTACTAAATTAAGCAGCTATATTTTCAGATTTTAAATTTGAATCTTGGTTTTTAGCTTTTTCTTGTTCTTCATTTTCTCTAAGCTCTTTAGACTTCTCCACAACTGCTGGATAGTAACAATCATCTGGTTGTATATCAAAGCCAAATAAATTAAATGCTGGCTTAATTTGCGCTTCAAACTCAGCAAGCCAAGATTTAATTCTCGACTTAATCACAATATTTGTTCCTTGATGAGTCTGACCTTCATTAAATGTTAGAGCATGGCGGTCAATAAAGTCGTAGGATTTGTAGAATAAATCTGGCATCACAAGTTCTACTAGACCTTCTGCAAGCATATTTTGACGTAGAAAAGCGTCATTATATCGCTCAAATTTTTCTTCTTCACCATGAAATAAGTTCTTGACGACAATATAATCTACTTGATCTTTACAAAGTTCGCACAGTTTTTCTAAAACATTTATGGAATCAAGAACCCTACTAATCACTGAAACCATCGTAACTTGACAATTAATATCGGTTTTAAGCACTTCAAAAAATGAAAGCTCTTTGACATAACTTTCAAAAAATCCTCCAGATTGTGCTGGTAAGTCTAATAGTGTAATAGGACAATCACTCTCATCTAAATTAATTAATAAATCGTCAGCACCACCTCTATGGAAAATATCAATGTAACGTATTATCGGTCGGTAGTCTTTTTTGAAATATCTTTCTAACTGAGGATTTCTTAAGTCAGCTTCATAAGTAACACAGGGTAAATTTTTATTAATGTACAGTTGAAATAGCGCTCGTGCAAAGGTGCTTTTTCCCACACCACCTTTATCACCTGTGACAATTATTAGCCGCTTTTGAGGTTTACTATCAGTATTGAGCGAAATATTCCTATTGGTTGTATTATCATCAGACATGACTCTTTTACCCTTATTGCTTCTATTTTGAGACATAACAATCCTCTACAAAGCAAATACACTTTGTTGATGTAAATCGAAAATTTTCAACCTTATTTTGAACAAAATAATTCATTTGTAATAATTGAAAAACATTTAGTATAAGTAACCTTTAACGATATAATTAGTTGATTATACAGGTTCTCAGCTAACCACATAAAATGACTACATCCTTCTATGAATACTTCCAGAATAAATAATCAGAAGTATACTTATGCAAAAATGTCAATACCTGCATCAATTCTAAAATGCTCATATACTTGCCCTGAAAATTAGCTATATGAGGAAGCCAATAAATACTCATTATTCAATGAAACCTGACTGCTCTGTTTTACATAGATTGCTTCTATTATATAAGCTATACCTCAAAAAGCCAATGAACAAAAATTAAATATTTAACCAATATTTGTTGATATATAAATTAGTAATAAATTTCATATAGTTTGTCTAAACTATCATAAAGGATGAAAAATTATACAAAAAATTAGGCAATTTATTCAGCTAAAATGTCCTCGAATAAATTTATAAAAATCACAATAATTACCAAATGAAAGCGATGCCTACGGCAACCTCACGGAACGCTACTCAACAAAAAGACGAAGGAAGTTACAGATATGCGGATTTAGAATCACCTTTTTGGTCTGGTGAAGATTTTGATGATGATTTCTAGTCAGTTTCAGTATCATCATCTAGCCAGTCATCATCTTCATCTTCCTCAGCAAACGCTAGTTCAAATACCTCTTGTAATTCCTCCGAATCTATAAGTCCATCATCATTAATGCAAAGGTCTTTTCTACAGTCTTTACAGATAACCTCACCTATTTCTGTATAAAGTAAATCGCTAGATGAGCCGCAACTGAAACAACCATAGTTAAACTTATCAAACTTTTCTAAAATTCTAATTGCAATGTTTTTGTCTTCTATGCCGAATTGCTCCATTGCCCATTTGATATCTAGCATAGTTATTTTCTGGTAGATTGAGCTTTGCTATAGCTTTTGATTATCCCCCAAAACTAATCAATAACTACACTTGTGGGATAAGCTAAAAAACATCTAAATTGCATAATCAGATTAAATCAAACTCTTGTGGGGTGGGCATCTTGCCCGCCCTAGTTATGCAATTTAAATGTGAAACAGCTTAGTGCTACTGATCCGGGAGCAACGCGATCGCTCTTGTGAAGGGTGCGATGCCTACGGCGGGCTGTTCGGTGTCGCATTTTTCCTCTAAGAGGATCTCATCGCTACCATGCCAAAAAACGAAATAAAGGCATAACCTTGTTAGCCCCACTCTTGCTCTAAAAATTAACCTGCTCCATCTGTCTTATCTTCTGAGGAATTCTGGGAAGAAATTTTTTTGGGGATCGCATCCAATATCGTTGATATCTGGTCGTGACTATTTAAATTAACTTGGTAAGCTGTTGCGCCTTTAATTTGCACTAATATTTTTTTCAATATGATTGTGGGGTGGGCATCTTGGCCGCCCTCATAATGCAAGTTGTATACTTAACAGCTTATACATTCGTAGCATGAACTTTATTACTCCATATTAATTACCACTTGTAACCCAGGTTCACCCAGCAGATGCAAGATTTAACTTAGCTTTTCCCTCGGCATCCAAGCGATGCCTACGGCGGGCTGCGCCTACGCAGTTTTCCATTAATTTTTCTAAAAAATCATCCTCACCCTTATCTATCACAATAGACGCCTAAGGCATCATGTAAAAATAAGTTGTACAAATTTAATCTGGAACAAGTTGTGAGCTTAACTTCCCCATCAAAATGAGCTTCTTAAGGTTAAGGTTCACGTTCTCACCAAAGGCTTGCACTGTTGCGATGAGACAACTTTGTTGCCTGATGGCAACTTAGGTGAGCATGACGCAACTTGCGCGATCGCCACGCAACAAGCACGAGCCAGAAGCATTGCCAGATAAAGATTCCAGCACACCTAAGATTAATAAGACAGAACTTACGCATTGACAAATTAAACAAAAGATGCATTGAAATGAATCAGCAAAAAACAGGCGATCGCTAATCACTCTTGAACTGAAAAGGTGGATAATTTACACTGTCTAAGAGTGAGGGCACGGACAATCAGAGTAACTACCAAGCCATCCACTGCAAAGTGTGACCTCAACACTTACACTCTGTTTTTATTGGCAGAATCAAAGTATCCAGGCTGCACACGTTTAGCAGATATTATGGAAGATTTGTCACATGATAGTGTCAACAGATTTTTGCTAGGTGAGCGTTACGAGCCAAAGGATTTATTTGATGAAGTCAAGCTGCATATCAATTTAGTAGGTGGCACATTAAGTGCAGATGATACTGTAATTGATAAGCCTCATAGCGACCCGAAATTAACAGAATTAATTGCTTACATTTATTCAGGAAGGCATCATCGTACAGTTAAAGGTATTCAGCTAATTACCTTGTATTACACTGACTTATCAAGTAAATCTGTACCTGTAAATTATCGAATTTATGACAAACAAGATGGTCAGACGAAAAAGGATTATTTGCGAGATATGATTACTGAGGTTTTGCATTGGGGTTTGGAGCCAAAAACAGTTACTACTGATGCTTGGTATTCCAGTAAGAGTAACCTGAAGTTCTTTAAAAACAAGGAATTAGAGTTTTTAACTGGGATAGCTAAAAATCGGTTATGTTCAGTTGATGGTAAAAATTTTACCCAAGTCCAAAATCTAGAAATTCCAGAGAACGGTTTAATAGCTCATCTGAAAAAGTTTGGACAAGTGAAAGTATTCCGGAGAATTTTCAAAAACGAAATCCCCAGATATTACATCATGTATGTCTCTAACAAAGATGCACTATTTTTAGTTTCGATAGCAGAGTTTAAGGAATTACATTCAATTCATTGGGGGATTGAATGTTACCATCGATCTATCAAGCAAGTGTGTGGAATTGAGCTATTCATGGTGAGGAAATCCGAGGCAATTAGAACTCACTTTTTTAGTGCTATCCGCGCCTTTACGCAACTAGAATTAATGCGAACCGAAGAGTTAATTGAAAACTGGTATGAAGTCCAGAAAAATTTATCTCTTCAGGTGGCTCGTGACTTCATTCTGGAACATCTTGAACAAAGGGTGGGCTTGAATACACATTGTCATATTCCTGTCAATGCGTAAGTTCTGATTTGGACATGCGGGGGTTAAAATCACACTTACATTTCACCTTTGGTCTTTTCGATCTCAAAATTGAAAGTGCAAATTACAAGATGATCAGCTTACGACCATTTCGGTGGTGCCCGATCGCTCCCCAGTTTCTGGCTCGAACGATATCGCTCTGCTAAAATATGCTTGTAGTAATTCACTCGTTCAGTCGCTCGTGCCGCAACACTGGGATTATGCGGGGCTACCAATCGAATCGCCTGGATGATCAAATGAAAGCGTGAAGTGCCATGACGCAGATTTTGAGCAAACGAGGAGATGACTTCGCCTTGATCGCCATTGAGTTGAAAGCGGTCAGAATTTGGACGACCAAAAAATAGCTGTTCCAAAACTGCGAGAGTACCATGAAAGTTGATAATGACTGGGCGATCGCGCGTGAACAATGCTTCAAACATTTCCTTGTCTAAATGCTGAGAATTTTCCGCGTCTTCTTCCAACACTCGCAAGTCGGTGACATTTACCACCCGCACCCGCAGTGCTGGTATTTCTTCCCGCAAGATGTGAGCGGCTGCCATTACTTCAACTGTGGAACGATCGCCAATTCCAACTAGCACTACATCAGGATTGATGCCTTGATCGGTGCTTGCCCAATGCCAAATTGAAGCACCTGCCCGACAGTGCGCGATCGCTTCAGCCATCGTTAACCATTGCGGCATCGGATCAGCACTGGTAAGGATGAGATTAATCTGATCGGTCGTGTTTAAGCAGTGCGCGATCGTCGTGATCAAACAGTTTGCATCTGGCGGTAGATAAACTCGCACGATTTCCGCTTTTTGCGTCAGCACAGCATTGATAAAACTAGAGCTTTGCTGAGAAAAGTCACTGTATTCCTGCTGCCACGGGGTTGAAACTGCTAAATAATTCAGAGAGGCGACGGATGATTGGGCAAAGCCCACGCTTCGCGAACGCCACGGTAATGTTTTGGACAGTTTCAGGAACCTGGCGTGCTGGTTCATCATGCTGATAATGCTGTTTAAAGACGCTTCATGCGATAGAAAAAGTCCGTGCCGACCTGTAAGCAGATAGCCCTGAAGCCATCCCTGACAAGTGTGCTGGCTGAAAAACTCCAGCATCCGTTCTTTTCTCAAACTGACCTGCAAATCATCAGACTGAATGGAACCATGATCATTGTGATGGTTGACTTCTAGTAAGGCTGATAAATTGCTCGACTCTAGCTGATCAGGGCAGAAAATACGGAACGTTTGTGGATTTTGCTCAATGACTGTTTTGATGTACTTTCCAATCTGTTCTGTACTGCTGAATTGATCTTCTTCATGTGAACAGGACTTTGTTTGAATTGGAATTGCAAAGTCAAAGATATTCGGTAAATTTAGGGGCTTGTAGACACCTTCACCAGATATGTGAACATGACAGCCCATGCGTTGCTTATCTTGGGGGCAAAGATTTAGAATCTCTCGAATCGGGCAACCCTGCTGGTCAAACAATTCTTCAATTTTATAAGAGCGTAACCAGTCTTCTAGAAGCTGCAACTGTTGCGGATTGGTCTTTACATCTTTGGCAGGAATTTGGTGAGAGCGATGAGACTCCTTGATCGACGCTCGATCAATTTCCTGGATGCCTGTCCAGTCTTTGGGCGATCGCACAATCAATAAAGGAAACTTGGGTTGAGTAATCGCTTGCCCTAAACGTGCCGCTTGCTGAATTCTGCAAATCTCTCGATATGCCCAATCGAGTGAGCCATAAAGATCAACATTTAGATCGAGCGCATTTTGAGTCGCCGAATCTTTGTCAAACTGATTTTTCTGACTGCCAACAATTCGGACTTGATAGCCGTAGCCTGTAAATCTTTGCTGAAGTTCAATATCACTCATCGCAGCGTAGATAGTCTTATCGCCATTGAGGTGCAAGATCGGCAGCACTGCGCCAGATTTTGCTGGATCGATCAACTTATAGCTATCCCAGGCAGTAGCTGTCGCTCCTGTTTCTGCTTCTTGATCGCTAATAACGCAAGCCACAATCAAGTCAGGATTATCCATGACTGCCCCAAAAGCGACAGCGAGAGCATAACCGAGTTCTTCACCTGCATAATCGTGATTCAGAAAACCACAGCGAGAGGAAAAGCCGCGAATTAAGGTTGCCAGTCCATTAGCATCTAGGGTCAGTTCGGGATAAAACGCCTGGAGAGACCTTTCTAGGTAAAGGTTTGCCAACATTGCAGGTGTTCCGTGTCCTGCCTCTGCGACGAGGAAAAGGCTGATGTCATGGTGCTGAATCAGGCAATTGAGGTGAACATAGATCAAGTTAATGCCAGGGCAAGTGCCCCAGTGTCCTAGCAGACAGTCTTTGATATGCTCCGACTTTAAGGGTTCCTTGAGTAGAAAATTGTCTTTCAGGTAGATTTGAGCCGCCGCAAGGTAATTCGTTAGGCGACAATAACGCGCGATCGCGTCTAGCTCCGCCTGATGAGCCGCCCGGACTTGTGCGATAGAAAGTTCAGAATTGGCAAGAGTCGGCAGAATTGAGAAACGCATAGTTACTCACTTCAATAAAAATTTAGTTCCTTTTTTTGGGTCAAGGAGCTAGACTCAAGGCTTGACCCAATCAGTTGAGCGACTCGAAAGGCAGAGCCGATTGCTCCTTCATGCAAGCCATCGCCAAGGTAGGCTCCGGCATGGTAGGTGTTGTTCTCTCCATTGGTAGCAACTACTTCATCCCGGTATCGAAAGGATTCAGTGGTATACATCGGGGTGTGGTGTTTCTGAATGTGAATGATGCGATCGGGTGCAATCAACTCCTCTAGTTGGAATGATAAAAAATTATGCTGGGGCGACGAGATACCGCAAAGCTGATTTAGGCAGCTGTTATAGCCCCAGCGACTGTCTGGCTTTTGGAAGTAATCAAATTCCGAGGGTTGTGTAATGCCTTGGCGGGCGTACATGGAAATATCTCTATGAACTAAGGTCGTTGCATGGTTGGCTTTCCAGGCAGAAAACCGTTTGGTTTCAGCATCGGTTGGGTCTGCTAACAGCGCCATTACCTGGTCAGGAGGCGTAGCAAACACGACTTTATCAAACTCCTGAATTTCACCTGTCGAGCGCACAATTTTTACAGCATCCGGGCTTCTGGAAATATGGTCAATTTCTACATTCAGCACAATTTCACCCTTAAATCGCGCCAGGATTTTTTCAATGTAAGAATACACACCGCCTTTAACCCTGACCCAGTTGACCGCGAGATAGTCACGTAAAGTAGGGATCGCCAACTCTGCTGGAAAATCATCAATCAGTTCAAACGGCATTGAATAGCTATACATAACCACCAACTTCAGCCAGGTATCGCGGCTACCGGAGCCTTCCAAATATTCCGACAGCGGACGATTGGACAAATTTTGCAAGTTAGCAAATCGCGTTCTCAGCCATAATCCAGCGGAACGGGCATAGATGGTATCGAGGCGTAACTGTTCGATCAGCCCGTGGACACCTGCGAAGTTCTTCTCGATCGTGACTGCCGATAGAAAGTGGCTGCCATCTTTGAGAAACATGGCTGAACCAATATCGACGGGTTCTAGTTCTACCCCTAGCTCTTGCATCAGCGCGATGAAGTTGTAAAACACAGTTGGAAATTCGAGTACCCCACTTTCCAAAATTTCATCGCAATCGGCTTGGTTCGGTTTCACGTTCTTGTTGAGTGTCCGAATATGCCCTCCCAACACGGGCTGCCGCTCAAACACAGTGACATGATGCCCTTCTTTATCAAGCAGGTAAGCTGTAGCCATCCCACTGCCTCCGCCACCAATAACAGCGATTCTCATAATTGACCTCTAAGTTTATGAAATGGATAATGCGCCGCAGCTACGCCCGTCGTAGACATCGCCTGTTTAGCCGTTGCCTAAAAGCACGTCGCCCGATAATCGTTGATAGAGCAATGCCCCCGTCCAAAATGTGGGAGCAAAGCCCGGATAGCCCGATGAAGCATTGCAGAAATAAAAATGCTTAAGGGAGGTTTCGTGATTCAGTCGCCCTAGACCCATATTGCGCGGGGTTAGACTGGAGCCGTAGGAATTTCCATTGGGACACCAGCAAAAACGCTCATTGGTAGTAGGGCTGCCCGTGATGTGGAAAACCATGTGTTTTCTAAAATTTGGCACATAGTGTTCTTCCACGACATCCAGGATGGAGTCTAAGATTTCTTGTTTTTTCTGGCTGTAAGCCTTATGGTCGCTCTCCCGTAATTGCTTGAAGTAGTCGTAATTGGCAACGGTGAGAAATTCAACAATCTGACAGTCCTCTGGGCAGTCCCGACCCGCTTCTGTAAGTAAAGTAGGCGTTGTGATGGCAAAACTAGGATTAGAAAAGTCATGGCGATCGTACATCTGCGCGAAGGCTTCATTGAGATCGTGATGCCCAGTATGCGAGAGATTCCACTTGCCAAATCCATAGTCTCGGAGGTCGATATCTTTGACGACACAATAAGCCATGTAGTTAGATGCCGAATATTCATAGTTGAGTTTTCGGCGTACAGTTTTGGAGAACTTTTCCTCACCAATCATTTTGGCGGCTTTCTGGGGGTCAATATTGCAAATCACAGTATCACCTGTAAATTCGTAGGTTTGATGGGTGGTGAGATCCATCGCCTGAACTCCCGTAACCGTTCTGTCTGTGACTCTAAAATTCGTGACTTCATGGTTTAGTAACACCTGTCCTCCATGCGATTCGATGACACTGACCAACGAATTAATCACATGCTCAAAATGCTGGGTTGGGTAGAATGCACCTGCTTGATAGCCTCGGAACAATGCGACCCAGGCATAGAAGGAGAGTTGATTTGGGGGCAGTAAAAAATCAAGCCATTGCAGGGCTAATAGGGTTTGGGCGGCTTGGGGTAGCTGAAACTTGTCAAATACATCCTGAAGTGTGCTGTTGAGATGCTGGATGGTACAGAATATTTGACTTGCATGGCTGAGTAGTTCAATTGGCTTGAGCGGTGGAGCGAGTTTTTTCAAGCCTGCACCAGTCTTTTCCACTTCGTTGACGAATTGGCGAATGCGATCGCCATGAGCAGGAAACAGAGCAAACAATCGCTGGATTAGCTCTTCTGGCTCCGAGGGAATATTCAAGGCATGTTCCGGCATTCGCATATGATCAAAGCCATCGGGATCATACCGCTCAAAGGTCACTTCCCGATCCAAGCCCAGTTTTTTGAGTACCCGATTGACGGTTTGCCCTTCACCGCAGTCCCAAACATAGTGAAATTGGGCATTAAACGTATATTTTTTAGCCATCGTAAACGTATGACCAAAGCCCCCCGGATGCTCATGGGCTTCGAGGATTTGCACAGTCTTACCAGAGTTGGCCATTAAAGCACCAAAGACCAATGCTGATAAACCACTGCCGACAATCAGGTAATCCGGTAGGTCACTCATTTTTTTCCTTTAAATAAATTTTAATAACAGAGATTAGTCCCTTTTAACTAGCCTGATAGATGCCTCAGTTATTCCTTGACTCGATAATTCCTCATCATGCCAGCGTCTTCATGCTCCAAGGTATGGCAGTGGTATGTAAATAAGCCCCTGTACTTCTCAAATTTCATGAGCAGCTTCACTCGCTCACCCGGCATTACCATTACAGTATCCTTCAAGCCCTCGTCTACATAGCCATCCTTGACAGTTTGCCATTCTGCGGCAAGTTCTGGCAGCACTTCCCGACTAATAACTTGAAACTGCACGCCGTGTAGATGGATAGGGTGCGCCATGCCCTTCGCATCCATCACGGCTCCGGGGTTGAGTTTATTGATAATCTCCCACTGTTCAATAGAATTTAGCTTTACGGTTTCCTGTGGCGTTGCGGTATTCATTTCAAAGAGATGCCCATTGAGAACCCATTTCATACCTTTGAGAGAAAGCTCAATAGGACGTGGCTGTGCGGCATTAACGGCATCTTCTGGACGCAATAGTGGTAGATTTGTTAGCTGATTGGGGAGTCGCAGAGTTTCTTTTTCTTTGCGCTCAATCTTGACGTTGAATAGTATCATCGCTGAACCAAGTTCCGGGGCATTGTCAGAACTCATCATGCCGCTCATGCTGCTACCTCCTACATTTTCTGCTCCTGAAAAAGCCAGACTATTTAGAGATACTTCTGTCCCAACTTTCAACTTGCTGAAATCTGCCCAAACATCAATCCGCTCACCTGGCGCTAACATGACATACTTTCGTTCGGTAGGTCGAGCCAGTAAGCTACCATCAGTGCCAATGATGGTCAGTAGATCGCCACTGCTCCACGCAAGCTTGTAGATACGTGAATTAGATCCATTTAAGATGCGAAGGCGGTAGACTCGTGTCGCCGCAGAAAGTGTGAAGTTGGGCTTGCCGTTCACAAATATCTTTTGACCCAAAAAGCCCATCATGCTGCTCATGCCGCCCATGCCGTTGCTGGATTGACCTGAGTTATCCTGTTGCATCCCACCCGTGTTGCTATTACGGGGGATACCTATTTTGCTGCCGAGATAGAGGAGTTGATTATTGGCATCTAAGGTACGATCTTGCAGCACAATCGGTATCTCATAAGCCCCGGTGGGTAGATTCAGGGTCGCTTCTTCTTGATCCGTGACTATAAATAGCCCCGCCAAGCCGGCATAGGCTTGCTCCCCTGTAAGCCCGTCTGGATGAGGATGAAACCAGTTCATACCTGCCCGATTAATAACCTCAAACTCGTAGACATAGGTCTGTCCAGGCTGAATTGCAAAGCGAGGATGTCCATCCATTTCCTCTGGTAAAATTAATCCATGCCAATGCACAATGCTGGTTTGTCCTTGAGGAAGGGCATTTTGGAAGTTGACCCGCACGCGCTGACCTTGGCGAACGCGAATAATGGGGCCTAAATAACTATCGGGAATGGTTTGTAAGTTGTTTGGGTCGCCTTTGACAAGTTTTGCTGCGTAAGACCAAACTTTGGTTGTTTGTCCCGGCAAGATTGGAACCGTTGTCGGTGCAGCCTTCAGGTTGATTTCAATATCGGGAATGAATTTCGCATTCGGGCCACGGGCTACGGTGTTCCCCTTAGCCATTTCGGTGGTGGAAGATTGAGGTGAACAACTGGATAGTAGGCTGTGAATTCCACTTCCTATAACAAATCCGGCTGCAAGTCGAGTCCCTCTAAGAAAATCTCGGCGGGCTAGGGGATATTGGTGAGTGGTTTTAATGGGCATATCGCTCTCATTTATGAATACGTCAGTGAGGTTGTCTTGTCGGTTCAGAACTTTGCTAAGGGACTTCCAGTTAAAAAAACATCCCATCCCTGCGGGACGCTCCGCAAACGTAGGGGCGCAAGGACTTGCGCCCCTACAAATGTACAAATAATTTTGGATAATTTATTTTTTGGAAGTCCCTAAGCAACTTGGTAGCCAGCCGCCGTAATTACATCCTTGATGGCAGCTTCTGAGGCTTGAGTTTCCACTGATACAATCTTGGTTTTTGGATCGCCCTGAACGGTAGCTTTAGCATCGACTGTTCTAATCGCTTCAGTGATGGTGTTTACACAACCACCACAGGTCATTCCAGGAACTTTTAGTTGGAGTTTCATAATGTCAAATCCTTATTTTTGTGTGGTTGAGTTAGGAAAAACTTTTTGGACAATCAGCAATGCTTTTCTCCACTTTTCAACCAGTTTCGCTTCACTGTTCGGGCAGTAATCTGTACAGTCAAAGGCTTGTTCGGTCAGTACGGTTACTGGATGGAGAGCGCATTTAAGATAGGGATTACCGCTAAAATATTCACAGCGGTGACACGGAACCTTATGATGCGGTTTGAAGCTGAATGAATGCCGCCGACCCTTGGGAATGCAAGCATAAATTGAAGCAGCAATCGCCGAGAGTACAATAAGGCTAATGATAATCAGGAAAGCTGCATTTAGTGCAGGGAGAGTTTCAATCCCTCGCTGGCTTGGAGGAAGTGAATTAGATGGCTGAGTTGCTATCGATTGTGCTTCCATTTGTGTTCCTTCCTGAATATAGAATCACCTTTGGGAGTGATAAGTGCTGACTTCGAGATTTTTTGGAGCTACGACTTTTCCTGCTTGACTTTTCGTAAGCGCTGCCTGAAGTTTTGCCTCATCTTCGTGGGATAATGAAGTTCGTAGGACTTTTCCTTCAAATTTGCTCAAGTCTTCCAAAACCTTGTCAGGTGTAGACTTTCTCACCAAGATAAAAATGGCGGAGGTTCCAGGTTCGATCGTGTTGCCTAGTTCTTGAATGAAGTTGTCATCAATGCCGATATCCGTTAATGCACCGGAAAGGGCACCCACTGCTGCACCAAAAATTGCCAGCATGGGATGAAGGAAAATCAAGCCGATTAACAGTCCCCAGAAGCCGCCACTTAATGCGCCAGAAGCGACAAGTTCTTGAGTCTGCTTAACCTTGACTTTGCCGTGTCTATTTCTGACCACGATCGCGGCGTCTTCTAGATCGATCAGATATTCCCTCTCCAGTTTTCTGAGATCAAGCAACACTTCATCTGCCTTAAATTCATCTGAAAAGCCAATCACAATTAAATCGCTCATATTTTCCTACCTGTTAAAATGAACACTTAGCTTTGTTTGTAAAACTTGGTCGAAGATAATCACAGTTCCTAGTTCTAAAAAACCGCAAGAAGACTGTTGTTTTCTATCTCACCGAAAGCTTGTTGTAAAGGCGAGCAACGAAAGCTGCATACAAACCTGTACCCACAGACCAAATAAGAAGACCGACGATAAAGCTTCCCCAGGTAACGCTTCGGATAATCCCAGACGGATTAGCGTGAAGAACATAGCTAAAGAATCCCATTGTTGCTTGAGGTGCCACTGTTAGGAACAGAACACAAACTAAATAAGCAATGCCTGTAGTAATCGCTGTGGCAAGAAATAGCGATCGCACACTTAATGTCGGTACTGTATAACTACGTACACGATTTGCTACGCTATGCTGAACACTATGGGTCATGATGAGACTCCTGTGCATGAGATAGTTTTCTTTGGGTGTTGCGACGACCCCACGGTAAAAATGCAGGAGTTACTGCGGCATAACGAGCATACTCGTCACCAAATTCTGCTAAGGCATCCCGTTCTTCTTGGTGTGCTAATCGGATGTACATCGTGACCAAAATAGGGAACATGAGCAACGTCAAGAGAGTAGGCCATTGCAGCAAAAAGCCCAAGATGATGACAATGAAGCCGACATACTGCGGATGGCGAATTGTTGCATACGGTCCTGAAACCGCCAATGTATGACTTCGTTGAGCTTTGTAGAGAACTTCCCAAGCGCTGCCTAAATAAATCAGTCCACCAAAAACCAATACACTACTCAAAAGGTGAATCGGATTCAAATGAGGATCACCCTTCCACCCCAGCAATGTCCACCAAAGATGTCCAGCATCATGGGAAAAAATGTTCAGTCCTGGATAGCGGGTTTGCAGCCAGCCTGATAATAGGTAAAGCGTTAAGGGAAACCCATACATTTCTGCGAACAATGCCACAATGAACGCTGAGAATGCCCCAAACGATCGCCAATCTCTAGGGGTACGCGGCTTGGTAAAACTAAAGGCAAAGATGATAAATATCAGGGAATTAATAATCACTAACCACCACAGCCCGTAAGCAGGAACGTTACTCATGTCCTTCATGATTCGATCTCCTTGAAATAGATTGATTTGCAGAGTCCGAATTACCGCCTTCTCGACTATTGCTGTCGTTACCACCTCCATGTCCCCCATGTCCTCCGTGCATAAATAGATGCATGAGTATAAAGATGATCAGGAAAGAGTACGGTAAAAAGCCCGCCAAATGTGCCCGATGTTCTATAATCAGGAAGTACGCAATAATCCCGATCGAAGCAAATAGCACAATTTTAATCGGTAAGCTGAGACGATTTAGCTGGGGCTGATTCGATGAACCATGTTGATGCATAAAGACCTCATTCTGAATAGAACGACTCGCGATTCTCTTTTAGAGAGGCTACGCGATCGCCAAATCCGCGATTACCAGACTCCAGTTTTAGAAGATATCTGACCTACGGCAATTGTTAAGCCGTATTACCCAGATTGACGATCGCTTACCCTGCTAAACAAGCTAAATCATTGATTCCAGGCTTGCTGCCATCCTTGCATCTGTGCGATTTCAGCATTTTGAGATTTGATGATTGACTGAGCCAAAGTGCGGATCTCTGGACGAACAGCACGCCCAGATGCCATCTGAGCCATCTTCACAGCCATTTGATGATGGGGAATCATTTGCCGTACAAATTCCTTGTCAAAGTCTGGGGCTTTCTTAAGCGCATCGATGTCCATCTTCATACTCATCATGCCCTGACCCTGACCCATCATGCCCTGCCCTTGACCCATCATGCCCTGCCCTTGTTTATGGTGGTTTCCCATCATGCCCATGTCAGTCATTGAATGTGCAGGGACTTCTTTGCCGTACCACTTTTTGTACCAGGTACGCATCTCTTCAATTTCAAGAGTTTGCTCTTTTTTAATTGCTTCAGCTATTTTTTTTACTTCTGGGCGTTTGGCGCGACTCAAAGCCAGATCAGCCATTGCGATCGCATCTTGGTGATGAGGGATCATCATTTCGATAAAATGTTGATCAACTCGGATTGATCTGGGTTGTTGAGGATTTCCTGATGCAGGTAATGACTGAGCCTGTTTACTGTTGGCAAGGACGAATCCGCCAGCAGTACCACTACTGAGTAGCCCGACTAAGCTGTAGACCAAAAACTTCTTATTCATAAATTCAGCTTGGTTAGGGGATGACCAAGTTCCTCTATCTTTCAAGCTACGCTCAGATTATGAGAAACCTATGAGCGATACAAAGCTTTATGAGAGTTGTTGGGAAATAATAATGGTTAGGTTAAAAGTCTAAGTACCTTGGTTTCCGATGTAGTTTTCATGCTGCCATCAAGTAAGCTGTTACGTATTTAATTTGTATATGCGATGCGGGCAAGATGCCCACACTACAATAATTTACGTTTTCGTGTTATGCAATTTAGCTGCACATCAACTTAGAAGTTCCATAATTTGGTATGAGCCGTACTCAGAAATCGAAAATTCAAATGTCTCTGAATCGCAAAGCACACAATGCTGGCTGCTGCAAAGCAAGACACGCTCACTCATGCAACAGCCAAGGCGGTAAATTTAAATAGCTTTATGCCGTTGCTTTAGCCACCTGACGGCAAGATTCAGCACAACGACGGCAGGCTTGAGCACATTTCTTACAGTGGTCGTGGTCGTGCTTCTCACACTCGGCCGCACAGCGATCGCAGGCTTCTGCACAAATCGCACACAGTTGAGCGTGCAGGTCAGAATTACGAGCCATGAAGCGGGCGCAAATATCGCAGGTATCGGCACAATCGCGGCATAGCTTAATACACTGAGCCATCATCTGCACCATGTCACTGTCTAAGCAAGCGGTCGCGCAGTACTCACACTCACGAAGACAATCGAGGCAATCTTGAATGCATGTCTCTAGCAGAGATTGACGGGATTGAGTAGTTGTCATGGCTTAAAGCTCCTAAAGAATCAACACAATGAAGAGCAAATTGTTATGCCCTCAACCAAGGTGGAGGAATAACAGAGTTCTTCTGTCTCTCAAGCTAAACCCAGACTATGAGAAACTTATGAGCGATTCAAGGTTTATGTCTTTAGAAAGATTTTTCTAGATTTTAGGCGATTAGTACTTAATTTCATCTTGATTTCATCATCTCCAATTATCGTTAATTTTAGATAGAAGTATGCGGACTCCGTGATTACCGCGCTCAACCTGTAAAGGAGTTAGCCCTATGAAAATTTTGGTGGTAGAAGATGATGAGGCAAATGCTGAGATACTTGCTCGTATTCTCTGCAACCAAAATTACACGGTTGAAGTCGCTAAGGATGGAGAGGTAGCTTGGGAACTGATTATCGTTTATGACTATGATTTATTACTGATAGATATTACGCTCCCTCATTTAGATGGAATAAGTCTCTGTCGTAGAATCAGAACGCAGAGCTATAAAATGCCAATTCTGATGGTAACAGGGCGAGGCAGTGGTCACGATCAAGCGATCGGGCTAGATGCAGGTGCCGATGCGTACATGGTGAAACCGCTCGATCATGAGGTATTGATTGCTGGAATTCGAGCCTTACTGCGTCGCAAAGGAACAGCTTTTCAATCTGTGCTGGAGTGGGGTAGTTTGCGGTTTGATCTGGCAAGTCGTGAAGTCACTTATGCAGGGCAACCTCTATGCTTAAGTCCCAAGGAGTTTTCGATACTAGAGTTTTTTTTGCGGAATGGTCGTCGAGTCTTTACCTACAGCGTGATTTTGGATCAACTCTGGGCCTATGAGGAGACTCCTGGCGAAGATGCTGTAAGAACTCATATTAAAGGGCTACGGCAGAAATTTAGGAGGGTCGGCGCTCCCACAGATTTGATTGAAACGGTTTATGGGCTGGGTTATCGGCTTAAACCCTTGGAAGCGATCGCCGATTCAATCAGCACGGATAAATTCACGTCTTATCAAGCGACTCAACCGATTCAACAACAAACCCTCAGTGCCTTATCCAAAGTTTGGGATCGCTTCAAAACTGGAGTAGATGAACAGGTCAAAATTCTGGAGCAAGCGAGTGCCGCTTTGATGCAACAGATGCTGAGTCCAGATATTCAACAACAGGCATCTCAGGAAGCTCACACCCTATCAGGCTCACTTGCGACCTTTGGGTTGCCCGAAGGCTCTCGAATCGCTGAAAAAATTGAACAACTGCTACGCGTCAACGAATCCTTGAAATCGGATCAAACCCTCTGCCTTTACGAACTGGTGACTGCCCTGCGTCAAGAAATCGATCGCGCGCATTCTGGCATTGGGGAAGGTTTTGTGTATCAGACAGTTTAAGTGGCGAACGATAATTATGAAATCAGCGATGGAGAACAGTAATGTTAGATATCGATGAAATGAGCACAAAAGAGATTATGGATCTCTTGCATAAAGTAGGACATGGGCACTTAGGTTTTGTGGGTGAAGGACATCCCTATGTTGTGCCTATGCACTATTACCTCAGAGACTCAGCAATATATATCTTCACAACGGTCGGAATGAAGACTCAGTACATGGATGCAAATCCAGAAGTTTGCTTACAGATCGAAGAAGTTCAGGATGATCTGCTGCACTGGCGCAGCGTTCTTGTGAATGGTCGCGCTGAACACATCACTCTTCAGCAAGACATTGATCGCGTGATGCAATTTGTCAAAACGCAAAACCCAACGCTTTCGCCCGCGATTAATCGCACCTGGATTGATGCCTGGGGTCGTGCAGAGGTTATGGCGCTCTACCGTATCCATCCCAGTGAGATGAGTGGACGCACCACTGATGGCATCAGCAGTCAGTGAAAATCGAAGATTTTGGACAAGATTATGCTGAAGGCTGATTTGAGTTCTGCGTTAGCGTAAAGCCTGCGGCATGGCTTCGCTTAGCGCGCAGCGTTCTGCAGGAAAGCTCACCGTACCCCTACGGGGATCTTGCTAGGCGGAGCGTCTCGTAGAGAAGGTATCGCTTGCCATTTGTATCTTAAGCTGGCGTGAGCCTACCAATATGCCTGACTTGCCAAGCGTCTTGGGGCATAGAAGTTTAGTAACTCTCGAAAATTTCGCCTTAGTTTCATCATCATAAAAATCTGATAGTCAAGACATCGCAGCAAACCAGGAGGATTCATTTGTGAACCACGATCACCATAATCATCAACAAACGCAGCCCAAGCCAGGAAACGCTGGGCACGATGAACACGGAAAGCAAGTTAAAAAGAATTCGCCTGACAGTGATCCACACGGCAACCAAGAGGGACGCAATCAAAACGCGGGGCATGATCAACACGCCGGGCACGATAAACATGCTGGACACAGCCCAGAGATTTTCAAACGACGCTTCTTTATCTGCTTGGTGCTAACGCTGCCCATTCTCTATTTTTCGCCAATCTTTCAGACCTGGTTGAATTATCAAGCCATCCAGTTTCCAGGTGCGAAGTGGGTGATTCCCATTTTCGCAACGATTATTTATTTCTATGGTGGCTGGGTTTTTCTGAAGGGAGCCTACTACGAACTCCGCAGTAAAATTGGCATGATGACTCTGGTTGCTCTAGCCATCACCGTGTCGTTTGTCTACAGTGTGGCAGTGACTTTAGGTTTGAAGGGAGACTCTTTCTACTGGGAACTGGCAACCCTGGTCGATATCATGTTGCTTGGTCACTGGATGGAAATGGCTTCTGTGCAGGGAGCCAGCAATGCGCTAGGAGAACTTGCGAAGTTAGTCCCTTCTATCGCTCACAAGCAGGTGAATGGGAAGACAGAAGATGTCCAAGTGAGCGCATTAGTTGAGGGAGATATCATTCTGATTCGTCCTGGCGAACAAGTCCCAATCGATGGTGAGATCGTCGAGGGTACTTCTAACGTCAATGAATCCTTTCTCACGGGAGAGTCGCGCCCGGTGGTCAAAAAAGCCCCTGATGAAGCGATCGCCGGAGCGGTCAATGGAGAGGGTGCGCTGACAATCAAGGTGACTCGTACCGGCGATCAAACAACCTTGAGCCAGATTATGCGTATGGTTAAAGAAGCGCAGACATCTAAAAGTAAATTTCAATCACTAGCCGATCGACTTGCCTATTGGCTAACTTTCATCGCGATCGGGATCGCTACCCTAGCATTCATCGTTTGGCTATCGATTAAACCAGATGATCTAACCTTTGCAGTGAGCCGTGCGGTTACTGTATTGGTGATTGCTTGTCCTCATGCGTTAGGGTTGGCGGTTCCCCTAGTGCTGGTCAATGCTACGGCAATGTCTGCTAAAAATGGCATCCTGGTGAGAAACCGAGAAGCGTTTGAACGAGCCAAAAGCATTAAAACAATCGCCTTCGATAAGACGGGAACATTGACGACAGGACACTTTGGCGTGCAACGAATTTATACGGATAGTATAGATGAGTTAAAAGCTTTGGGCATTTCTGCTTCCCTAGAATCTTTATCAGAACACCCGCTCGGACAATCGATCGTGGAAGAAGCCAGCCATCGCAAACTCCAGCTTTCAAAAGCCAGTGACTTCAAAGCAGTTCCCGGTCAGGGCGTTGAAGGCGTAGTAGACGGTCAGCATTATCGGGTCGGCAGACCAGAATGGGTTCAGGAATTGAAATTGCAGTTTCCGCCAGCGTTGGAAAAGGGACTACAAGAACGTGAATCTCGTGGTGAAAGCGCGATCGTCCTGATGGACGACAAGCAAGTTCTCGCCCTCTTTGGGTTAGCAGACCAGGTGCGACCATCTGCACGAGAAGCGGTTGTGAAATTACAGAAGATGGACGTGCAGGTGGTCATGATTACAGGCGATGCCGAAGCAGTTGCTAAGGCTGTTGCTGGGGATTTGAAGATTGATCGCTACTATGCTCGTGTCTTACCACAAGATAAAGCGGCGCTGATTCATAAGCTCAAAGCTGAGAAGCCGACCGCCTTTGTGGGCGATGGCATTAATGATGCACCGGCTTTAACCGAGTCAGACTTGGGACTCGCTATCGGGGCGGGAACCAACGTTGCGATCGAGTCTGCCGATCTAATCTTGGTTAAAAGCGATCCTCTGGATGCCAGCTACGCGCTTAAACTTGCGAAAGCGACCTACATGAAAATGACTCAGAACTTGTTATGGGCAGCTGGGTACAACGTTGTTGCCATTCCCTTAGCGGCAGGAGTTGGCTACCCATTCGGCATTCTATTAACACCAGCAATAGGCGCAATTTTGATGGCCGTTTCGACGGTCGTTGTTTCAATTAATGCCATGTTGTTACGTCGCATTCGTTTGGGTGAATGAGTACATCAGAATAAATCTCAATCGAGACGGAGTAATATAAGTTACCTCCTAGATCCAGAAGCCATTTCGCTGCTTCAAAACTACTCACACCCCTAATCAGGGTAGAGTTGAACTAAAAAGTTTTTTGTAAGCATCTGTCTTTAACGATACAACATTTTAAATGGGTAAATAGAGCGAACGGTTTTAAGTGGGGGTATATTAAAAGGTAGCTTAATAGTGAAAGTGCTACCTTCATCTAAGTTACTTTGCACATCTATACTGCCGTGGTGTGACTGAATAATTGCCTGCGCGATCGCTAATCCTAATCCAGAACCGCCAGTACTACGGGAGCGATCGCTACTCACTCGATAAAAGCGATCAAAAATTCGCTGAAGTTCGTGTTTCGGGATACCAATGCCTGTATCTTGAACTTTAATTACAGCATTATAGTCGTTACAATCTAAGAAAACTGTTACCTCCCCTCCTCTGGGTGTGTATTGAATTGCATTGACAATTAAATTAGAAAACAAGCGATAAAGCTGGTCAGCATTACCTATAATATTCAGAGGTTGATGCACTTGTATTGAAGATGTCAGCTTTACCTCTGCGGCATTTGCGATCGCTTCAAATTCCTCAACTAAATCGCTAACAATATCATTTAGGCAACAAATTTCACGTTGTAAATTTTGGGTTTGTCTATCTATACGTGCCAACATTAATAGATCAACAACTAAAGCCGTTAGCCGTTGATTCTGACGCTGTATAGTTTGCAAAATATCCCGTGCTTCTTCTTCGTCTATTTGGGACATTAAAAGTGCTGACTCCACCGTTGCACCTGTTGCAGCTAAAGGCGTTCGTAATTCATGTGCTGCATCTGCTGTAAACTGTTGAATTTGTCGATAGGATTGATAAATTGGCTGCATAGCTAATCCTGATAGCCACCAACTAGCACCAGCAATCATAACCATTGCAATTAACAACCCTAATACCGAAACTAATTTCACACTATCCAAGTAATGATTAAACTCTTGTAAACTTCGCCCCACCTGCATATATCCCCAGTCTTGATAGTTTTGGGTATGCAGTGCTAGAGTAATTTGATGGTAATCTTTGCCTTTGCTGTCCTTGAGAAATTGCCAAGTTTTTTGATTAAAAACATCAGGTAATCCCTTTGGATAGTAACCAGCATTAGCAATCAATTTTCCAGAAATATCAAAAAAACGTATATAGTAACTAGTTTTAGTAACGATACCAAGAAGATGGCGTTTAGAATGCGACTCTTGTTGAATACAATTAGTAGCTCCATTTCCACAGTTATCTATATTTGGGAATAACTGATGTGCCAATGGTTCCAAACGTCCAGGTGACTGTAGTTTTAGTTCGATACTGTCGTGCAGCGTCCCCGCTACAGACTCGATTTCACTGTCTAAAGCCACCACATGGGCATGGAACACTGCTCGATAAAAACCGAAAGCACATAGGCTTAAAATTAAACCCATAACGATGGCATAATACAAAGCCAAACGAATACGGGTGAGTCGAAACAGCTTATTCTGATTCATTGTTGAAATTAAGACGATATCCCATTCCGTGCAAAGTTTCAATCAAGTTATGACAGTCGCTATTGTTGAGTTTGCGACGTAATAAACGTATTTGCGCCGCCACTACATTGCTACTAGATTCCGCATTAACTTCCCAAATCTGGTTACGAATTTGTTCGGTAGTAACAATTTGCTTAGGATGCTTCATAAAATACTCTAACAGTTGGAACTCTTTATTAGTTAAAGGAATCCTTTGCTGTTCACCCGTAGTATTTTGTCTTACAACTGTACTGTCACCATAATCTAAAGTCAAATTACCAACAGTCAATTGTTGGGGTTGGAAATGCGGAGAGCGACGCTGCAAAGCCCGCAATCGTGCCAGTAGTTCTACCATACCGAATGGTTTCACTAAGTAGTCGTCAGCACCCGCATCTAGTCCGGTAACTTTATCTTCCATTCTATCTCTAGCAGTTAGCATCAGGATAGGAAGAGGATTTACTTTGTAACGCAGTCTTTTGCACAATTCTAAACCAGTAATTCCTGGAAGCATCCAATCAAAAATTGCTACTGTATATTGTGCCGAACTATTTTCTAAGTAAGCCCATGCTTCATTACCATCCATTACCCAATCAACTAAGTACTTTTGTTGATTTAAGGTGCGCTTGATAGCAGCCCCTAAATCCGGCTCATCTTCGACTAGCAGCACCCTCATATCAAATTGAGTAGTTAAAGGTTCATTGTAAACTTGTGATGTAAGAATAGTTTGCAACACGAATACCCCTATAAATAGGTTGACAGAAGTTTATGAAATTAGGATGAAATTATTAAAAATTAGGATTAAACTATACAATACCTAACAGCAGGCTAGGGTCTTAACGATACATAATCAAATAGAAAAGACTCAGTAGATAACTTGCCATAATAGGGTGTGAACTTAGTTTGAGGAGTTATAGAAACTAAGTTTTGGAAGATATCTATTGAGTCAATAATAATTTTGACACGTAAATATGAAATTAAGATGAAATTCCAACTATCTCAAGAACATTTATAAAATTTGTTGCCGTTAATTAGTTGATATGCAAATGAAGTTAGCTTTTTCCCTCTAACTAAAATTAGATGAAATCTCAATGAAATTCGATAGTTTGTTAGTGAAAAAAGGTTGTATTAGTAAGTACGAAACCAAGCAACACCTATGGGGATTTCTGCATCAATTCCAACCTCTCTAGCTGAGAGGCTGTAGACAGAACCATTACCAAGATTTAGTCTTTTTATTTTGTTAAGGTCAATATCAAACTTAGTGTTAGGAGCAACTGGTTCGGCGAAAGCTAGTAGTATTGTTTTACCGTTGACAGATATATTAGTGTTAATTTTCTGCCCCTTTTCATCCACGATATCGATATCCTGAATGTTATTACTTATAGTTACATTGTCTGGAACTTTGACAAGTAGTTGGGTAACAGCTTTGCTATTTTGGGGAACGTGTAAACGGAAAGTATGTCTAAAAATTCCCCAGCGTGTGGGAGGGAATTGTGAATTTCCATCAATATGGGGAACCCTACTATCATCTGTTCTAGCACTTGCATAGCTAGGAGCAATAATAGCTGTGCTACTCAGAGTCAATACAATGGCGTAAATCAATGACTTCTTCATATTTATCTCCAAAATAATTAAACACGTTAGCTAAAGTGCAGGTTCATGCATTGTGAGTGAATCTGCTCTTAATAGATAGATCAAAACTTGGCAAAGCTATATTTAACTACCCCCTTTATACAGCCATTACTCAGGAAAAGTAGGTAGTTAGCTTGCCCTTATCAAGTTCAAATCGTCGGTGATGTTTTTGCTGAAGAGGTATAGTACCTCTACCTACTAGCATGACAAGTCATAATGAAATCAAGATGAAATTTCAGCAGTTATCATTAAAATCTACAAATAAATTAAAATGAAGAAATTTGAGCTTCACCTATAGAAATCTCTACGTCATTACCAACGACTTTAGCCGAAAGATGGTAGATAGAGGTAGAACCAAGAATTGGTTGTTGCACTTTGTTAAGATTTATTTGCAACTTAGTAGTGCTAGAAGTAACTGGTTCAGAAAAATCTATAATAATTCTTCTACTATTTACAGAGATGTTAATTTTAATTTTTTGACCTTTATCATCCAATATATCAATATCATTACTTACAGCTATTGTGGATGGAACGTCAATAATTAGCTCGGAAAGAGCGTTGCCATTTTTAGGAATGTGTAACTGGAATGTTTGTTTAACAAGTTGCCAGCCAGCAGGAATAGACTGCAAATTTTTCTCAATATTAGTAACCTTATTATTATCCGTTTTCGCATTTGCATAGCCAGCATAAATCAGAGCTGCGGTAGCTACACTACATACGGCAGCATAAATTAGTGTTCTCTTCATCTTGACTGTTAAATTAAGAAACTATGTCAACTAGATTGCAGATTTATTCTTAGCGAATGAACCTTTACAAAACCAGCTTGACAGGTCACTATGAAATTAAGATGAAATAATAAATCGCATACCTAAATGAAATCAGCATGAAATTTAGGCAACTCATTAGGAAGAAATTAGCATTGTATCATTAGATAGATGCTCTTACACAAACAATAGCCTAACGTGAATTATTAGAAGTATAACTACAGCTTTATAACTGATTCATTTATTTAGTTAAGGAGAAAATTCTGACTACAACTACGAATCTATCCTTGAAAGGCTTGAAAGTTGCATTCAAGCTTGTTTAGAATGCCTGCGTGACTGCGATCGCTACTCCCCAAGCCTCATTAATAGGGAAATACAGGTGCAATTCTCGTCGCAGATGCTTTGGGCATATCTCATGCGATATTTTTGAACCCATTAAAAAGAATTTGGCAAAATCCCTTGACTCTCCAGCCAGCTAGAGAGTCTAAGATAAATTCATGAAGTAGACATTTCAGACAATCTAAAGCTGTAACAGTTCGTGTACTTCCAGTTACGCCATCTAAAACAGCAATCAAAGAAGCGATACCTTTGATCGGCGTAGCGATGTCTACGACGGGCTATTCGGTGTCGCTAACTCTGGTTATCCTGCAAGTTAAAGCCATAAATTATTTAAGTCTTCAACTCCTGATTTTCTTAACTCCATCTTTTTACTATCCAAGTTCAAGGTTTTTAACGCGATGACACTCCAACTAAAAGTTCCTAATATGGCTTGCTCTGCTTGTGGAGACACCATTACTAAAGCAGTCAAGTCAGTTGATCCTACTGCTACGGTTCAAGCAGACCCAAAAACAAAAATCGTCTTAGTAGGAGTTAAAACTTTTGCAATTGGCAGCATCTGTAGAACGAAATTCAGAACATCCACTAGCTGAAGCGGTGGTTAGGTATGCCCAATCTCAGCAAGTGGAACTGACAGAGGCTAAGAAATTTGAAGCGATGGCTGGGAGTGGTGTCCAAGCGATTGTTTCAGACCACTTGGTACAAATTGGTACTCAGCGTTGGATGGAAGAATTAAATATCGACACCCGTACCCTTCAAGAGGGTAAAGCCTCTCTGGAAGCTGCTGGTAAAACAGCTATTTTAATTGCCGTAGATGGTCAAATTCAAGGCTTGATGGGAATTGCTGATGCACTTAAACCTTCTTCAGTAGCAGTTGTGAGAACGCTACAAAAGTTAGGTTTAGAGGTAGTTATGCTAACAGGGGATAATCGCAAAACAGCAGAAGCGATCGCTAGTGAAGTTGGGATCACACGAGTATTTGCAGAAGTTCGACCTGACCAAAAAGCGTCTCAAATACAGGCATTGCAAGCAGAGGGGAAAATTGTCGCAATGGTGGGTGATGGCATCAATGATGCGCCAGCACTGGCTCAAGCTAACGTGGGGATTGCAATTGGAACTGGAACGGATGTAGCGATCGCAGCCAGTGATATCACCCTGATCTCTGGAGACTTGCAAGGTATTGTTACCGCAATTCAATTGAGCAGTGCCACTATGCAGAATATCCGCCAAAATCTCTTCTTTGCCTTTATTTACAACGTTGCTGGGATTCCCATTGCTGCTGGAGTTTTGTTTCCGATCTTTGGCTGGTTACTCAACCCAATTATTGCCGGTGGGGCGATGGCTTTTAGTTCCGTTTCTGTTGTTACGAATGCCTTACGCTTGCGTAACTTTCACCCCAAAAATATCTAATAATTATGGAGGAATTTAGCAAATGTTCAATAAAAGTGAGATTTTTGGGAGCATTGCCGGGTTAGCACTTCTGTTTGGTACAGCATCAAGCGTAGCAACAGCACAAATACCAACCAAAATGCCCGTACATTCATCAGAGCAGACCAGTCAATTTCGCCGTATTGAGCAACCACTAGCATTAAAAGTCGGCGTTACTTTGGGCGGTTTAGGATTAATTGGATTGGAACTGTGGTGGTTTCTATTCAGTAAAAATAAAGCTACAAAAGCTAATTCCAGCCAAGGAATACAAGAGCTAACAATTAATGTAGATGGAGGCTATGAACCTTCTCGTGTGATTGTAAAATCTGGTCAACCTGTACGGCTAAATTTCTTTCGCCGCGACCCCAGTAGCTGTTTGGAGAAAGTGTTACTACCTGATTTTCATATTGCTCAAGATTTAGCTCTCAATCATGTCACTCCCATTGAATTTACACCTTCCAAACCAGGTCAATATCAATTTACCTGTGGGATGAATATGTTTCGTGGTGTGGTGGAAGTTCAATAGAAAGGTAACAATAACCTTTTAATAATTATGTCTCGAAACATACAAAATGAAGCTGAATTTCTTATTAGGCGGGGACTAAAGATTAAAAACAAAGGCAATGCTATTTGTGCAAATTAAAAAGGCAACAGCTTACAAGCGATCGTTCTCAAACCAGAAAAACTTTTGATTCAGCAACTAGCTGTTGCTACCATCAATCCCCATATCAACCCGAAACGAACTTTATTAGCGCGACAAATGTTAAAACCTGCGGATGTAAGTAGCTGATGAAATTCAGCTTGGGAATAACACTGCTTGTATGCTGGATCAAAAACTTTCAGAATGATGTCGCATATTTGACACAATAAATAATCTCTGCACCAATCCAAAATCACTAATTTACCATCAGGCTTCAGAACCCTTTTCATTTCTGCTAATGCAGCGTCAGGCTCATCAAAATAGTGAAACGAACTAGCAGATATGACCACATCGAAACTGTTACTTGCAAAAGGTAATACTGAGGCTGGTGCGTTGTAAAACGAGACATTAGGGTAGTTACAACATTTTTGTTTAGCCATGAGTAGCATCTTGTCTGAAATGTCTACCCCAACCATCTGTTGCATCGGCTGTTCAATTAAAATTAGCCGCTCAAATTCCCCTGTCCCACAAGCGATATCCAGTACAACATCTGACGGAGATATCTGTGCCCAGCTTTTGAGAAATGACAAAGTATTAGCAATGTAATTGCTCCAGCGTTGGTCATATATTGCTGCCAACCGATCGTACTGTTTGCGAACTTTAGTTTCGGTCATACGGAAACTCTAGATTCTTTCATAAGCAAAAATACATACTTAAGTATAACGACTTCATAGTAGCCTGTGCGATCATCAAGGTTTCAGCATTGCTTTAATATTTTTGATTACTTACTGAATGATAGGACATATCGTATCCTTTCGTTTACCTGTAAAATTATCCCAACCTGAGAGTAAACCTGTTAGTTCATCTCTTAAAGTTAATAGCTCTTCAATCTTGTGATCAATTTCATTTACCTTATCTTCTAGCTTTTGTTTAACTTCACCACAAGGGAGTTTTCCTTGATCATATATATTAAGAATATCTCCGATCTCTTCAAGACTAAGACCAAGATTTTGCGCCCGTTTAATAAATGCTAAACGGGTAAGCACATCTAACGAAAATTGTCGGAAGCCACCCTCAGTTCTGCCAGAAGAATTGAGTAGACCTAGACTTTCATAATAGCGAATTGTCCTGATAGGAACTCCGCTTAAAGCTGTTACCTGACCAATTAAAAGCAGCTTTGTATCGTGGGTTAACATACTACACTCCCAAATTTGATTTAATTGTTGTTTATCCTGAATTTTTTATATATATTTTGACAAAAACCAACATTATGAGCTATTTCGATAACCCAGCATATGCCGTCGAGCAAAAGATAGTACTAAAGGCGGTAAAATTACCCATTGTACTAAGGGTACCAGCTAATCCCGACACCTGGTACAGCTAAGGCTGAAACACCGTAAAGTTTGGCGATATGTACTCGATAGATTTCTGAAGCGAATGTATAGAGCCATCCTAAGCCAGTAAAGAGTATAGTCAGCTTCCATGTTGGTCTGAGAATCCAGTGGCGTCTGCACCACCAGCTAATGAGCCAGTAACAGATGACTGTAATAATTCCATCTCCTACTGTGCAATGAGTAATGTAGTTGACTTTATCTGCTAACGAAGGCATTTTATAAAAGTCAAAATAAGGTGACTGCCAGACTTCATAAACAAAATGAAGCAGGAAAGAAAACAAAAACAAATTCGTCTCTGGTGCAGCCAGAATCCATACTACCCAATTAGCTAGTAACTTTCTCATCTCACCGCTATTTTATTATGCTACCCATCATTATCTGGACAATTTGTGTGTTCTAACTCGTGACAAAGTTGAGTGTTACGACAATCAATCCCACCAGGAGGAGGGGGTGAAATGAGCAACCGTGCAGAAAGTTACGCTAAGGAATTGATGAGCTGTTTTCAATATCCCGATCACCTGTACCAATTGATCTGTCTGAAATTTAAAAGCCTCAAATCCTTACTGTGCCGTACAAAAAAACTGTACCAAATAACCTATAGGTTATTTGGTACATTGAGAATTGCTCAAAATATCGATTGGCAGAATGCTTACCCAGCAAGGGTTACAGCCTTAGCGTAACTATCTTTACGATTGCTCATTTACCCCCTCCACCAGGAATTTGCCTTACTCATTCATTCTGAAGTCTCTAGTGGACTAGAGAGTCAACCCTTTTCTACTTTCTAAATTTATTCTTTGACTTCCACTTAACGATGCTTAAGGTGACAGTCCTATCCAGAGATATTGCAATGAAATATTAAGAGAAATTCTTGCCTATATCTACTTGACTCTACAGCTGACTTGAGGGTTTAACATTGCTCTAATTTACTTATTTAAGTATTCTCAAATTGAGCGTTACCGTCTGTGAGGAAATAAATAGCATGAAATCTTTCAAGTGGCTCTTAATCGTTCTAGCAAGCATGGGAGTAATTTCTTTAGGGGCCTGTAGTAATGGACAACAGGTAGATAATTCAGGTAATAATCCGACTGTCTCTTCCTCAAAAACCACGATAGGCGGCCAGGTGATTGAACCTGCTACCCAAACGGGAGAAGCTCGCATGACCCTAAATCCGGAAGCTACACCCCTCAAAACTGGAAAAAGTACTCTGATGCTGAACGTTACAGATGCCAAGAGTGGTAAGCCTTTAGCTGTCAAAAATGTAGCGGTTGAAATGGTTATGTCTGAGCAAGAAATGAAGGCAATGGGGATGGAAGGAGTAGGAACTGCAAAAACACAAGTCAAGTCAGCACCTTCACCTGGTATGTTTGAAATTCAAAGCAGTCTACCTTATGGTGGCAACTGGCAACTGAAGGTAAACCTTAAAGATATCCAGCCTGCTGCCAGCGCTGTCTTTAATGTAGCCGTTAAGTAGTTGAGCTAAAGTTTCTAAAAGTCCATATTTGTAGAAACTATTAGGTATAAGTTTTTGACTCTTCCATCGCCCTACTAAAATTCCGTCTCCATAGATTCAAGGCACATTTATAAGTAAAATCTGGTTTCAAGCTTACTATCGTAGTTATAGCGGTTATCAATTAGATGAGAACACCAAAGTCCTTGCTGTCAAATCATTTCAGCAAAGTTTTTGTATCTTACTCAACTGCACACCGCCATAACACACATAACAATTCGTCAGTAGTACAAAATTTTGTGAGAAAAATTTACATAAATTCTGACTCTGGGGGTTGACTCTATAGCCGACTATAGACTTTAAGGTTAGAGCAATACATAGTAGTAGAAATAAAGAACTATGGTTGCTGTAGTGGAACAAATTTGTTGTGAAGCATCATCCCCGAAAAAACTGCTGAAAATTGGTGAATTAGCAAACCAAACCGATGTGGCAGTGGGAACAATTCGGTATTACGAAAGCTTAGGATTGCTAACACCAGTTGAAAGAAGTGAAAATGGCTACCGTTATTACGATAGCGAAGCAATCAAGCGACTGCAATTCATCAAAAAAGCCCAATCTTTACAGTTTTCCCTCTCGGAAATTCAACAAGTGGTTGGTGTCCGCTCCCACGGCGATCCTGCTTGCCCACTAGTCAGGGGCTTACTGAAAAAGAAAATAGCTGATCTTGAGGAGCAGATTTATCGCATGAAGGCGCTGAAGGAGGAGCTAGAAGCATATCAAGAACGCTGGTCAAGCCGACCCTTGGACGACCCATTCAGCAAAGAGCTTTGTAGCATGATTGAGGAAGTTGCTTGTCGGGATATACCTGTTCATAACCTGCGAGAAGAGTAAATGTCTGAAACTACTGACGAGCATCAAAACTCTCACAGAAAAGCAGAGAATGAGGAACAGAAGCTTGCTCTCCTCTCCTCCCTTGAAAAAGAAACATCAAAACAGTTCAGTAATAATAATGATACAACTTTAGTTGAAATTAAGCCGATCAAAAAGTCCATTTTATCAGTCAAAATGGTCATAACGTTTGCAGTTCTTGCAGCGCTAATCGGTGGCATCTCAATACTAACTAAGCAGTTCAAACCCTCTTCTTCTATGGCTGGGATGGAAGATATGAAAGGGATGTCAATGGAAGACATGATGCGCGTGGACGGCTCTTCTAATGCCACCCCAGTTAAGGTCGAGTCTATCCAGCCTGGTTTAATGGAGGCAAGTGTGCGTTATACGGGGACAGTGCGTCCTTACCTGGAAGTGACTGTATATCCACGAGTGGGCGGGCAGTTGACTGAATACTCTGCCTACCCAGGAAGTAAGGTAAAAGCAGGACAAGTGCTGGCTCGGCTAACTGCAACGGAACTTTCTGATGAGGTAAAGGAAGCAACAACGGAAATGC
Source organism: Nostoc sp. (assembly GCF_036916975.1). Lineage (GTDB taxonomy): Bacteria > Cyanobacteriota > Cyanobacteriia > Cyanobacteriales > Nostocaceae > Nostoc. Next base: position 54,446 of record NZ_JBALFF010000053.1, on the reverse strand, counting down.
AGGCTGCCAAAGCTGATGAGCAAGTTAGTAGAAAAGAACTGGATGAGCAACGTCAAGAAATAAAACGGATGGCAGCCGAATCCACTTATTTAGAGACAAGAGTACAGCGAACCGAGCAGGTTTTATTAGATTCTGGAGCGATCGCCCGCAATGACTTTGACAGGCAAAAAAGCGAGGCAATATCAGCTAAGGCGGCTCTGGGTGCTGCAAAAGTTAAATTAGAACGGATGCAAGCCCAGATAGCTAAAGCTCAAGCTCAGGTGGCTCAGGCTCAAGTAAAAATTCACCGTCTCAAAGTTATAGAAAGTTACAAAATAATTACATCCCCGATTACAGGCATTGTCCAAGAGCGGATGGCAGATCCTGGCGTGTTTGTCCAGCCAGGGATGGGAATTCTCAAAATCGGTGATTATAGCAAAGTTCGTCTCCAAGCAAATGTTGCCCAGCAAAATTTAACAGGTGTAGAAATTGGTTCACCAATTGTGGCTCGTGTGATTGGCAACTCCACTAAAACCATCAAAGGTAGGGTGACAAGCATTTTTCCCAAAGCTGGGGAAGAAACTCGCACAGTTACAGTCGAGGCAGTTGTAGATAACCGTGGTGGGAAGATTTTGGCAGGGCAGGCTGTGGAGATGCAAATTATTACAGATCATAAACCAAACTCTTTGTCGGTTTCCCAAGCAGCAGTGATTGAATCTGAAGGTAAGCAAGCTGTATGGGTTATAGCAGGTAAATCAGCTAAACGTAAATTTATCACTACAGGTTTAACCAGTGGCGATCGCACAGAGGTAACTAGCGGTTTGCAACCCGGTGATTTGGTCATCACTTCGGGACAGGAAAGACTGATTGAAAATGCATCGGTGGCAGCTGTTGATGATTCTGGTCAACCAGTCGCTTCCTTAAGTAGCGCTGCTGTACAAGGTAACACCCAAATAAAGTTAGTCAGCCCGCAAGGTAAAGCAGTATCTGGTGATAATCAACTGGTTCTAGAAGTCCAAGATTCTAAAACCAAGAAGCCTGTAAAAGTTGAAGGTTTAGAAGTTAGCGTCGCCATGCCAATGAAGAATTCCTCTCCCATGTCTACTGATGTGGAAGTAAAAGCTGATACTCAATCAGGTCGTTTCAAAGTCAATACCTATTTGGGTATGAGTGGAAAGTGGGAAGTAACTGCCAAAGTCAAAGACAAATCACGAATTGGCAACAGTTCTTTTACGTTAGATAATCGCTAGGTTCAGGAGCTTTCCAGATGAAAATCGGTTCAATTCCGCGCTGGTCGATCCAGAACCCAGTGATTTTGTTAGCCTTATATGTCGGTATTCTTGCCCTAGCTGTCCTGGCGCTATTTCAGCTACCAGTGCGGATGATGCCCTACCTCCAAAGTCCTCTAGTCGCTATTGTAACAATGGCTTCTGGTTCATCCCCCCAAGAAGTAGAGACTTACATCAGCAAGCCAATCGAACAGCGAATGACGGTGCTAGACGGTGTGCGCTTTGTCCGCTCTAGTTCCCAGCAAGATATGTCCCTAGTGACAGTGCAGTTTGCTTGGGGTCAAGATATGCAGCGATCGCTTGGGGCCGTGCAAAGTGTGATGAAATCAGCAGAAGGCGATATCACTATCGACGGGTTCAGCACACGTTCTTACTGGGTTTTACCCATTGACCCTCTCAACCGTCCAGTTCTAACCTTAGCTTTGCGGGGGGAAGGATGGGACTCGGTACGTCTACGCGATTTTGCGGACAATATTTTAGTTGATCGGTTTAAACAAGTACCTGATGTTCAGGCTGTATCTATTTTTGGCGGATACCGACGGCAACTGCAAATAATCGTAGACCGAGAAAAATTAGCAGCCTACGGTCTTTCAATTTTGCAGGTGCGGGATGCAATCGACCAAAACAATGTTTCCAAGGGTGCTGGAGTACTAACCAAAGGCGATCGCGAAATCTTGGTGCGTAGCGATGAACGCGCTTTGGGTAGTCAGACTGTCTTAGATTATCCGATTTTCAATCAGGGCGATCGCATTGTTTATGTCCGAGATATAGCTAGTGTCAAAGATACCTATGAAGAACGGCGTAGTAGTTATCGCTACAATGGTGAAGCAGCGCTGGGAGTGAATATTATTCAAAAGCCGGATGCCAGTTCTCCCCAAGTGATTGAGCGCATCCGTACCGAACTCAAGCGTATCCAAACTCAGTATCCTGGCGTTGAATTTAAAGAAGCCTACGACAACTCCCATTTGGTAGAGATTATCAAAGAAGGCACAATTGCAGAGTTGCTGATTAGCGTAGTCCTGGCTGGGTTAGTGATTTTGATTTTTTTGGAGGATTTTCGGGCAACGGCAATGGTACTCATCTCCATTCCCACCTCGTTGGCAATGTCGATTCTGCCGTTTGTGCCGATGGGAATGTCCTTGAATTCTTCGACTCTGATTGGCGTGCTGTTAGCGATTGGGCGGCTAGTAGATGACTCGATTGTAGTGATTGAATCAGTCGAGCGCAAGCTGAAACAGGGTAGAAAGCCTTTTCACGCAGCGATTGAAGGGACACAGGAAGTATTTTTGGCGATCGCCGCAGCTACTGCGGTGATGGTTGCAGCATTGGCTCCGATGACTTTTGCTGGCGGATTGACAGGAATAATGTTTGTCGGTATTGTTTGGCCAATTATTTATGCCTTGTTAGCTTCCCTAATTGTGTCACTAACTTTGACACCTCTGATGGCAGCCTACTTCTTAAAACCTCACTCCGAGCATGATGAACACAAGCAAACCTTGCTCTCAAGACTCCTTACTCCATTTCGTAAGGGTTTTGGGTGGTTGGAAAGAAGCTATGCATCTCTGCTGGATTTGGCATTAAAAAATCGAGGCATAGTTTTAGCTGTGGCGATCGCTTTCATCTACTTGGGCTACAGTTTGTACCCTTTTGTGGGTCAAGAGATGATGCCTTTAGCGGACTCTGGTCAATTTATGGTAAGTGTGGAAGCTGAAGCAGGGACATCTTTCGCCAAGACTGATGCGATCGCCCAAAAGTTTGAACAGATTCTCCAAAAGCAGCCGGAAGTCGAGAAAGTCTCTTCAGAAGTAGGGTTTGAACTAACCAATAACAGCACTTATTTTAGTGGTTATAGCATGGGTGGGGTGAACAGCGCCTCGATGATTGTTACTCTCAAAGACCGAGGCGAAAGAACCCGCGATATATGGCAAGTGATTGATGCTGTGGAAGCTCTTGCTCGTCGTACTATTCCTGGTATCCGACGTATTGCTATGCAACCAATGGGGGTAGATGTCATGGCTACTTCTGCCGCGCCTGTGCAGTTGGCAGTTTATGGAGAGGACTTAGATATTTTACACCGTCTTGCTGACCAGGTTTTACATATTGCCGAGAAAACTCCTGGGTTGAAAATGGCTCACACTAGCTCGACAATGACCCAACCTGAATATCAACTAAAAGTTGATCGCCGTCGCGCGATGGAACTGGGACTTAGTGTTGCAGAAATAGCTGAACAAGCTCGCTACGCCTTGCAGGGAGGATATACTCAAGAGTACTACAATTTGCCTAATCGCAGGCTGAATTCGATCCTAGTGCGCTACGACCAGAAAGACCGAGGGAACGCTCAAGACTTAGCTGCAACTTACCTCACAACAAAAAATGGCAAGCAAGTGCCTCTCGATACAGTTGTTACTCTTGAGCATCGTAACGGAGCAAGCCTGATTGAACACGTTAATGGTCGTCGGGTAGTCTACGTCAATGGATTTTATCGTCAGCACGGCCCCGCCTCTATGGATCTATCAATGGCAGTGGCAATGCAAGCTGGTGCTGAACTTGATTTTGCTCCGGGATATGGTTTGGACTCTATGGGTGATATGACTGACATGATGATTGAGTTTGCTCGGTTGCTTAGAGGGCTTGTGCTTTCACTCGTACTGATTTATCTCATCTTAGTAGTTCAGTTTGGCTCATTCATCCAGCCGCTTAACATGATGCTGTCAATTCCCTTAGAACTAGCGGGAGTATTTGGAGCTTTATTGCTAGCTGGACAAACATTTTCCACAGTTTCTATTTTAGGAATTATCATTTTGTCAGGAATTGATGTGGCTGGAGCAATCTTGCTGATTGATTTAATTTTGACAAAGCGCAGGCAGAAAATTCCTAGAGATGTCGCTATTCTGGAAGCCGGCCCCATTAGACTCAAGCCGATTTTGATGACAGTAATTATCACTCTAGTAGTGATTATTCGACTTGCATTTTTCCCGGATACTGGAATGGATGCATACTCACCAATCGCTACAGTGATTCTGGGAGGATTAAGCATCTCTACTCTGCTCACTCTCATTGTCATTCCTGTTATGCATTCGATAGTAGATGATGGAACTCAGTTATTTTCCCGTATTTTCAAGAAGCAGTACATAAGGAAACATTAAGTAAATTTTTGAATTTATTACTTGACTCTCTACTCAACTAAAGGGTTTAGAATGACTTTAGTTTCAAGAAAATCTACTAGCTCGACAAAGTAATGGAGAGTCAAAATGAACCTTAATACAGGCGTTAAGACACTAGAACTCTTGCAAAAGTTTTTTATGATATGATAAAGACTTTGCTTTCTTTGTGATTGGGACTTTAATTAGCAGTGAAATTTTGGAGAGCCAAGCAGCTTACTTCAAGGAAATTTAAACGACTTACCGGAGTAAGTCGTCGAACCTTTCAGGAAATGGTTGGGTTAGTAAAAGCTGATGAGAAAAAAAAATCTGGCCGTCGTCCTAAATTAATTATTGAAGACAAAGTTTTAATGGTTATTCAATATTGGAGCGGAGCCGGAGACGCTCCGCCTCCGGAGAATACCGCACTTATTATCATATTGGATTAGACTGGGGGTTGTCAGAATCAGCAGTCTGCCGAACAGTTTATAAAATTGAAAAGATTTTAATTAGTTCAAGAAAGTTTAGTCTACCTGGGAAGAAAGAATTATGGAAAATCTCATCTGAAGAAGATTTGGAAATCATCTGTTTAGCGCATGGTTTGGGGAGAATCCATGATTTTAGACTATTTAAAAGTAGTGGGATAAAATTTGGATAATTACTTAAAGTCATAGCGGATAAAGGCTATAAAGGGATTAATAAAATTCATCAATTGAGTGAAACACCGATTAAAAAACCAAAAGGTGGAAGGTTGACGAAAGAACAAAAGAAATATAATCGAGAACTCAATCGATTAAGAATTGCTGTTGAACACGTAAATCGTCGTCTAAAAATCTTTAAAATTTTGTCTGATAGATATCGAAATCTTCACCGACGTTTTGGCTTAAGGTCGAATTTAATTGCGGGAATTTATAATCACGAATTAGCCATATAAATAGATTGAAAAATTAAATTTATCGAATAATTTCAGTAATTAATCAATAACTGAAACAACGTTTGCTGACATTTTTTTAGTTAGCGATCGCCTGATAATACTTGCTGGAAAAAATTTATAACCTTTCACCAAAAATTGAAATTAGAATAACCCCTAATCATACCACAAAATATTTATGCAAGAGTTCTTTACAAGATGCTCAAAATTCCATACCTTATCTAGTAGTTCGCTTGCGTGAACTTAGCGGGGTAAAGGGAAAGGTGTTTATTATTTTCCTTTTTCTCTTTAACCTTTCCCCAGACCACACAAGCACAATTTTGGGTAGACCGAGTACTAGGTACTTCTTTAATCTGAATGTTTATGTCCTTATTCAGAGTTGGCTAAGTATTATTTCTTAAATGAAACACCTAACCTAATATATCAATAAAAATTTATATATTAGGTTAAAATTTGGTTAAATCTGTCTTTTTTGTTCACATCTTTAAAAACTTTATACGAAGAAACTCTCTTTGCTGCTACTCAATAACCACAAAGTCTAAGTTTAATTTATTATGGTCAGTATAAACTTATAATTAAAAAAATCTTGATGGTTTCTTCCTATACCCCCTCTTCCGAAGTGATTATTGCTGGTTTTCATGCCCTTTCCGAGCCACTACGAGTCAGGGTATTAGAACTGCTACGCTCTCAAGAACTATGTGTATGTGACCTGTGCGACCACCTGGGAACCACTCAATCTAAACTGTCTTTTCACCTCAAAACCCTGAAAGAAGCTGGTTTAGTTCGCGCTCGTCAAGAAGGGCGCTGGATTTACTACAGCCTCAATCTGCCGCAGTTTGTTGCCCTAGAGCAGTATCTAGCAGAATTCCGCCGCTTTAGCCCAATATTACCGATTCGTCCCCCCTGCGAGACTTAAAAATCCATCATTTTTTTTCTAATGTTTTGTTTACTTCTAGCTCTGTAGATATTGACAAATCAATTTTTTTTGAAATGATAGAGGTATACTCTTGATATAACTTACAGGGGTGGTGTCTATGAAAACAACAGCAAAGGAATTAGCGATCCCTGCGGCGGGCTACGCCTATGCACTGGGAATCTTGGCTTTGATGACCAGTTGCACAGCAACATCCAACCCATCTGCTCAAACTCAGCAGTCACAGAATGGGACTGAGGTAAAAGATTCTGGTAAGGCTGCAACAACAATAATTGAAATTGATGGTTCTAGCACGGTCTATCCAATTTCACAGGCGATCGCCAAAGACTATCAAGCTGATCCAAAGAATCAGGTGCAGGTTGCAGTTAATATTTCTGGTACTACTGGCGGGTTTGAAAAATTCTGTGCCGGAAAAACCGATATTAGCAACGCTTCCCGACCGATTTTGAAGGCGGAGATGGAAACTTGCAAGAAAAATGGTGTGGCGTATATGGAGTTTCCTATTGCTTTTGATGCGCTTACCGTCGCTGTTAATCCGCAAAACGATTGGGCAAAAGACATCACAGTAGCAGAATTGAAAAAGATTTGGGAACCCGAAGCCCAAGGGAAAATCACTCGCTGGAACCAAGTACGTGCATCTTGGCCAGATCGCCCACTTAATTTGTATGGTGCTGGGAAAAAGTCTGGTACTTTTGACTACTTTACAGAAGCGACTGTAGGTAAAACTAGAGCCAGCCGTAATGACTACACAGCGAGTGAAAATGATGATGTATTGGTGGATGGCATCAGCAAAGATCCAAATGCTTTAGGTTACTTTGGCTATGCCTATTACGAAAAATCCCAAAATAAATTAAAAGCGCTGGCAATTGACAGCGGCAAAGGTGCAGTACTGCCATCACGTCAAACTGTAGAGAAAGTTCAGTATCAGCCTCTTGCTCGACCTTTATTTATTTATGTTAATTTTCGGGATAACCAAAACAAAGGATTGGTAAACAAATTTGTCGAATTTTACATTGATAAAGCACCAACAATAGCAAGCGCTGTGGGCTATATACCTTTACCAAATGATAGCAAACGCCTCAATTATGTTCACTTGTATCAAGGCAAACTGGGAACGGTATTTGGAGGAAAAGCAGAGATGAAGCTGACAATTGGGGAATTATTACGCAAGGAAGGACAGTTTTAGGTATGGACAATCATCCAAACCAAGCAACTTGTTCATGATGAAACTTTGAATAATGTCAGCTGTATGGACTCCGTAATGAACAAAAAGACTTCAAAACGCCTCTCTTTTATTGACCGCTTCCTGACCTTGTGGATTTTTTTAGCAATGGCTATCGGTGTTGGTCTGGGCTATTTCTTTCCGGGAGTAGAAGCATTTATCAACCAGTTCCAGGTGGGAACAACCAATATACCAATTGCCATCGGGTTAATTCTGATGATGTATCCACCCCTAGCCAAGGTGCGATACGAAGAATTAGGGGATGTATTTCGCAACGGAAAAATTCTTGGTGTGTCACTAATTCAGAATTGGATCATTGGGCCAATTTTGATGTTTGCTCTAGCGACTATCTTCTTACACGGTTATCCAGAATACATGACGGGATTGATTCTGATTGGATTAGCCCGATGTATTGCAATGGTAGTTGTGTGGAGTGACTTGGCACGAGGCAATACGGAGTACACAGCTGGATTAGTTGCTTTTAACAGCATCTTTCAGGTTATTTTCTACAGTCCCTATGCCTGGTTTTTCATCACTGTACTGCCGCCACTGTTTGGGTTACAAGGCAGTGTTGTTAATGTCAGCAGTGCCGAGATTGCCAAAAGTGTATTTATCTATCTTGGTATTCCCTTTTTAGCTGGATTTTTAACTCGTTACTTCTTAGTAAAAGTGAAAAGTAAGCAGTGGTATCATGAGGAATTTGTGCCTAAAATCAGCCCGATCACGCTGATTGCTTTATTATTTACAATCGTGGTTATGTTCAGTTTGAAAGGTAATTTAATTGTTCAGATCCCCTTAGATGTGGTGAAGATTGCAATTCCGTTGATCGTCTACTTCATCATCATGTTTCTGGTCAGCTTTTACATGGCTTGGCGCGTTAAAACAGACTATTCTAGAGCCGCAAGTGTAGCGTTTACATCGGCAGGAAATAATTTTGAACTAGCGATCGCAGTTGCGATCGCAGTGTTTGGCATTAATTCGGGTGTTGCTTTTGCAGCTGTTGTGGGCCCCCTGGTGGAAGTGCCTGTATTGATTGGTCTTGTTAATGTTGCTTTCTGGTTTGAAAAACGTTATTTTTTGCCATCTGAATCGAGAACCTGATAAATTTCGTGACATCAACACGGCAACGTTAAATCATAGTGTGGGGATCAGACTAATGCTCAAACTAATGGAACATGAACCAATTCAACCGATTTCAGAAAACCTGTGGTGGGTGATTCCAGAGAAACTAGCAGGTGTTCGTAAGCCCATAGCAGAGGAGTTGACAGAATTACAGACGGCAGGTGTACAGGCAATTGTCTCTGTTATGGATGACCCCTCTAACTTAGATTTGTATCAACAAGCAAACATTCCTTATCTGTGGTTGCCAATTAAAGGTGGCACGACACCTAACCAGGAGCAGCTTCAGGATTTACAAAATTTCGTTGAGAGTCAAAATAACTTTGGCAACGGTGTTGCAATTCATTGCACCAATGGCAGACGGCGAACGGGGACAATGCTAGCTTCTTACTTGATTTGTAATGGCTTATCTTATAACGATGCAATCCAAACAATTGGGCGTGCAAACCCCGAAATCGAACTGCGAGAAGCCCAGCACAACTTTCTACAAGAATTAGAGCAGGGTAAAAAACTAACATAACTCACCTGCCAATCCTTGGTGGTAACGACACAGGTAGAGAGCAAAGCTGTTGAAGAAAATTATTACGTAAACAAAAGTAGTTTTAATGCAATTTCTAGAGTATTGAACTAAACAATCACATTTTGTTAATTAGCGGTAGGAAAATTGATGAGAATTCGGATTGGGATTAATGGATTCGGTAGAATTGGACGGCTTGCTCTGCGGGCTGCATGGGGTTGGCCAGAATTAGAATTTGTTCATATTAACGAAATCAAAGGTGGGACAGCAGCAGCGGCTCACTTACTCAAATTTGATTCTGTCCACGGGCGTTGGACACCAGAAGTAGAAGCTCAGGGCGAACATATCTTAATTGATGGTACACCCCTCAGCTTTAGCGAATATTCCCAACCTGGTGAAGTCCCTTGGGAAGAGTTAGGTGTTGATCTCGTGCTGGAATGCTCCGGCAAGTTTAGGACTCCTGCTACCTTAGACCCATATTTTAAGCGGGGAGTACAGAAGGTAATTGTGGCTGCTCCGGTGAAGGAAGAAGCCTTGAATATTGTTATGGGAGTTAATGACCAACTTTATGAGCCGGAAAAGCATCATCTGTTAACTGCTGCTTCTTGTACAACTAACTGTTTAGCCCCAGTAGTGAAGGTGATCCATGAAGGTTTGGGGATTAAACATGGAATTATTACTACAATTCATGACAACACCAATACTCAGACTATCGTAGATGCCCCTCACAAGGATCTGCGTCGCGCACGAGCTACGAGTCTATCTCTAATTCCTACCAGTACTGGATCGGCAACTGCGATCGGGTTGATTTATCCCGAACTCAACGGTAAGCTCAATGGGTTGGCAGTACGAGTACCATTGCTCAACGCTTCTTTGACAGACTGTGTGTTTGAAGTTGTGCGACCCACAACCGTAGAAGAGATTAACAGTTTGCTAAAAACAGCTTCCGAGCAAGCACCGCTCAAAGGAATTCTGGGATATGAAGAGCGTCCTTTAGTCTCTATCGACTACAAAGACGATCCTCGGTCTTCCATCATTGATGCCCTTTCCACAATGGTGGTAGACGAGACGCAAGTGAAAATACTTGCTTGGTATGACAACGAATGGGGCTATGCCAACCGGATGGTTGAACTCGCCCGTAAGGTAGCTTTGAATCTGAAGGCGTGAAATATTCTCATTTAGAAATACTCTGCGTGCCTTTGCACTGACTCTGCGTTCCCTTGCATTTAAATCTCTCTTCCCTCATGGCTTCTACTACAGCTCATAGTGCCAATTTCAAGAACTATATCTTAGTCACCCTCGCCTACTGGGGTTTCACCCTCACCGATGGTGCCTTGCGAATGCTGGTGTTGCTATATTTCAACCAAATTGGCTATACACCGATACAAATTGCCTTTCTATTCCTGTTTTACGAAGTCTTCGGAGTTGTCACAAACTTTTTAGGCGGGTGGATTGGTTCCCAGTTTGGATTGAAGTTAACACTTTATAGCGGCATCGGATTACAGATTTTTTCTCTAGTCATGCTGTCCTTCCTTAATCCAAATTGGGCACAGTGGATTGCAGTCGTTTATGTGATGGTGGCACAGGCATTTTCTGGGATTGCCAAAGACTTGACCAAGATGAGTTCTAAAAGTGCCATTCGTTTGGTAGTACCCCAGGATGCCCAATCATCTTTGTTTAAATGGGTGGCAGTGCTGACGGGTTCTAAGAATGCTCTTAAAGGAGTTGGCTTTTTTATCGGTAGCGCTCTCCTGGCTGCGGTTGGCTTCATCAATTCCCTGTGGATTATGGCAGGAGGACTGTTCTTGATTATGTTTTCTGGGCTAATGCTGCCCAAAGGAATGGGCAAAATCAAGAAGAAAGTCAAATTTAGTCAACTGTTCTCTAAGAGCGAAGAGATTAATATTCTTTCTGCTGCTCGATTTTTTCTCTTTGGCTCTAGGGATGTGTGGTTTGTTGTGGGATTGCCAGTATTTTTGCGTGAGATTTTGGGTTGGTCGTTCTATCAGGTCGGCGGATTCTTGGCTTGTTGGGTGATTGGTTATGGCGTTATTCAGTTCTTAGCACCAACGCTGATTCAGCGATTTGGTTCTGGTGGTCCGCCACAATCAAAGACTATACAATTCTGGACATTTACTCTAACAGCCGTTCCAGCAGCGATCGCTCTTGCTCTTCAACTAGGTGTACCTGCAAATATTGCGATCGTTGGCGGACTCCTCATCTTTGGCGTAGTGTTTGCCTTCAACTCAGCAGTTCACTCGTATTTAGTGTTGGCATTTACTGATGATGACAAGGTAGCGCTGAACGTTGGTTTTTATTACATGGCCAATTCAGGTGGTCGATTAGCTGGAACTGTTTTATCAGGTTTGATATATCAGTTTTTCGGGTTAGTGGGCTGTTTGTGGACATCCATGTTCTTTGTACTAGCAGCAGCATTGATTACTCTGAAGCTACCCGATCCTCAACCTAGCAAAGCGATCGCCTGGAAAGCAGGTGATGGAGACTAAAACATTTGTAAAGTGCCAAATAATTTTGTAAGCGAACAAATTATTTGGCACTTTATATTTACTTAAGTAGCAAAGATAAAAGTGAGGGGAACTGCAATGGGAAAAACAAGATACAGCGCATTTCATCTGAGTGAGGTACAACCGTAACGGGCAAGATGCCATCAACACAAGAGTTTTATTATAAGTATCTGTACCTCATTTACCTGCAATCTGCTGTAATTCTTTTTATAGTTATTGAGTAAGTTCAAATGACCCATTTACTAATTATCGGTGGTAGCGATGCAGGCATTAGCGCTGCTTTACGGGCAAAAGAGTTAAATTCTAAAGTTGATGTCACCGTAGTTGTAGCTGATAGTTTCCCTAACTACAGCATCTGCGGTATCCCATTTTACCTCAGTGGAGAAGTACCAGATTGGCACAATCTTGCCCATCGCACAGCAGAGGAAATCACCCAGACTGGTATCAATTTATTACTCAACCACACCGCTAAAATTATTAATCCTGTCAAAAAAAACGTCCAAGTTGTGGATAGACTTGGGCAGGTGCAGTGGTTAACCTACGACAAGCTGGTAATTGGTACTGGTGCTGTACCCATTAAACCCACTATCCAAGGGGTAGACCTTCCAGGAGTGTTTCTTCTACATTCGATGAAGGATACTTTTGCTGTCCAGCAACACATGACTAATCGTCAACCAAAATCAGTAGTAATTGTAGGCGGTGGATACATCGGTCTGGAAATGGCAGATGCATTAACTCTCCGGGGTATTGCTGTCACGGTAGTAGAACATTCACCAACCGTGATGAAGACTGTTGACTCTAGCTTAGGGCAACTCATTAGCGAAGAACTGCAACGCCACGGAGTTGAGGTTGTCAATAGTGTACAAATTGACAGTATCGCACAAAAAGAAACTCAGCTATTAGTGTCAGGGTCTGATGGCTTTTACAAAACTACTGATATGGTAATAGTTGCAGTTGGAGTAAAGCCATTAACCGACTTAGCAGAGTCAGCATCTTTAAAAACGGGTTTGAGTGGCGCTATTCAAGTTAACAGAAAGATGGAAACCAACGTCTTTGACATATACGCAGCAGGGGACTGTGTAGAAACTTGGCATCGCTTGCTTAATGGGTATATCTATCTACCTTTGGGTACTACAGCTCATAAGCAAGGTCGGGTCGCTGGAGAAAATGCTGTTGGCGGTCGTCAAGAATTTGCTGGGTCACTCGGCACGCAGGTAGTGAAAATCTTTGATTTGGCAGTAGCCCGTACTGGCTTGCGTGACTCAGAAGCCCAAAGTGCAGGATTCAACCCTGTAACTGTGGAGTTTGAAACCTGGGATCATAAAGTTTACTACCCTGGGGCGCATAAATTGCGAATTCGCGTTACCGGAGATGCTCAAACAGGTTATCTTTTGGGCGCTCAAATAGCAGGACATTATCAGGGGGAAGTCGCTAAACGAATTGATATATTTGCTACCAGCCTATTTCACAGTATGAAAGTGGACGAGTTAAGCGATCTTGACCTTAGTTACACGCCGCCCTTGAGTAGCCCTTGGGATGCTGTGCAAATGAGTACACAAGCTTGGGTCAAGGCTCTTGCTAAAATTTAGGGGCAAAACCTTGCTGTGCCTAAGTAGTTGAACAAAGATTTAGATAGGGAATTTGCAGCGGATTATAAGGTCAACTTAAACCTCATAGTCAATTGCAAGGTCAAGGGGTTTTATAGATTCTTTCGATTATGAAGCGTTCAGATATTTATTTTGCAAAGCTTCAATGTGCTTGGATACGAGTTTGTAATAAATCGGTGAATATTTATTAGGATCAAAGGGAATAAAACATGAATTCAATTGAAGTACTTCCTAACGTAGACATCCATGCAAAAGGGGTAGTCTCTGAAAAATTTCTTGAACATGGAATTAAGACATTCTGTGCAGCCTGCCATTGGATAAAAGACTTACCCTATGGTTTTAACTCAAACAGTGAAAACTCCCTCATCTTGTTTCAAGAAAACCGAGGAACTTGCACAACAAAGCATGGTGTTATTGCTAGGTTAGCTCATGAGCTTGAACTAGAGATTTACAAGAACCTTGGTTTTTATAGACTGAACGACGAGATTGTAATAGGCGTTAATGCAATTATTCAAAGTCATGGTTTGAGTTTCATTCCGCAAATCCATTGCTTCTTAGAATATGGCTCATTTAAAGTTGATTTAACTGAAGGAAACTGCAATGGCAAAAACAAGACAATTGAGGACTATGACTTTGTAGTTAGAGTGACCCCTGATCTGACTTATGAGGAAGAAAACAAGTATTATATCAACTACCTAAACCAGTATTTCACTATTGAACCCAGATTAGCACAAGTGAGTATTCCAACAATTTTAGAACTACTTGAAGCTTGTAATAAGCAAGTGAAATATCAATGCTCAGTTATGTCTAACCGGAACTTTGCTTTTACTGCACAATAATCTTTGATCGCAAAGCTAAAATCTTATTCAACAAGGTTCTCTAGAGTTGGAGGAGGATAAATAATTGTTCTTACTTGTTTATTATTGACGTAGCGACGCAGGCAGAGACCGCACCTTTAATTGATAAGGAATACTACTTTCAATCTCATTTTAATTTTGGAAGCGTTAGCACCTTCTGCAATATCTCGAACCGCCCTGGTACTAACCGATAGTAAATCCAAGTACCGCGTCGTTCTTTTTGGAGTAAACCTGCTTCATACAATACTTTCAGATGATGGCTGACAGTAGGTTGCGATAAACCCAGTGGCTCTATCAACTGACAAACGCAAGCTTCCTGTGCAGGTTGAACTGCAATAAAACTGAGCAACTGTAGCCGAGCCGATTCGCCCAGCACTCGAAATAGCGTAGCAATCTGAGCTGCTTCATCTGGCTGCAACACCTCTTGCAGCAGGAAAGGACAACACGTTGAAGTTGAGGTTAAAGAATTCATATTTATATATTGACACTCATCAATATAGTTTGGCAATATATAGATATGCATAAATATTGATGAGTATCGATTTAAGGAGAAATATCATGTCCCGTGTTCAACTTGCCCTTAATGTTAGTGATATCGATGCTGCGGTTGATTTCTATAGCAAGCTTTTTGGTACTGAGCCTGCAAAACGCCGCCCCGGTTACGCCAACTTTGCGATCGCTCAACCTCCTCTGAAGTTAGTACTAATTGAGAATACAGAGAGCGCTGGCACTCTCAATCATTTGGGTGTAGAGGTTGAGACAGCAGATGAAGTTGTAACCGCAGGCGATCGCCTACAACAACTTGGACTAGAAACCCGACCAGAAGAGCAAGTGACCTGTTGCTATGCCCTTCAAGATAAAGTGTGGGTGCATGACCCAGATGGCGCACCTTGGGAAATTTATAAAGTTTTGGGTGACTCACAGGTGCGGGATATTAAACCTGTTGAAGTCAGCACGGGGGCTTGCTGTCAATAAGGAGCCTGTCCTTAGTCTATAGTTCTACGCTTATCTATCCCAGTTATTAACTTGTATCCTGACATTTCCATAACGACATTTGACCATCCGCCCAAAATTTTGTTTTTGTATTGTTCTCTGCGTGAGCGCTCCTATAGCCGGCGGACGGGAACGATGCTTGCTTCTTACTTAGGGGTTGCTGGTTTATCTTACGATGATGCGATACAGACAATCCAAACCGCAAACCTGGAAGTTGAACTGCGAGAAGCCCAAACTAGCTTCTTGCGAGAGTTAGCAGAAGAATAAGTTCACCTCTCAGTAGCCCTTGGGAACTTATGCAAATGGCTTTGTTAATTACTGTTAGATACTGGGATAAGGCAATGGATGAAGATTGGTGGAAGAAGCTCAAGTCTGAAACGATAAAAGATAGGCTACCAGGGGTATTCATCATCGGTGCGACAGGACTAATTTCCCATGTTCTACTCGTTGTTTTGTTATTGATATGCCGTCCCTGGCTCAACAAACCCAAAGCAAATTTTCACGAAAAATACAGCAGATTTCAAGTTGGTGAAGTACATAAGCTAAGTCTCAAAGCGAGGTAGAAATAACCCCTTAATCCACCTGTTCTTAGTCTCTGTAGCTCTATACTTATCTATCCCAGCTATTAATTTGTATTCTGACATCTCTATGACTACATTTGATCATCCCCCCAGAATTTTATTTTTGTATGGCTCGTTGCGTGAGCGCTCCTATAGCCGCCTCTTGGCTGAGGAAGCGGCACGCATTATTCAAGAATTGGGGGCAGAAGTGAAGTTTTTTGACTCGCGTGAACTGCCGATCTACGGCAGCGTACCTGACACCCACCCGAAAGTGCAGGAGTTGCGCGAATTAAGTGTGTGGTCGGAAGGGCAGGTATGGTCTAGCCCGGAGCTGCACGGTCAGATTTCTGGCATTATGAAAAACCAAATTGACTGGATTCCGCTCAGTATCGGAGCCGTTCGCCCTACTCAAGGTAGAACTTTGGCTGTGATGCAAGTCAGCGGTGGTTCGCAGTCTTTCAACGCCGTCAACACATTAAGAATTCTTGGGCGCTGGATGCGGATGTTCACTATCCCCAATCAATCTTCAGTCGCTAAAGCATATCAGGAGTTTAATGAAGACAATACCATGAAGGATTCGCCCTACCGCGATCGCGTCGTGGATGTCATGGAAGAACTTTATAAATTCACATTGCTGTTGCGTGAACAGGTTGACTATCTCACAGACCGCTATAGCGAACGTAAAGAAAAAGCCGCTAAAGAGCTAATTAAAATAGCGAATGAATCTCTTGAAGGGAATTTAACTAGACCTTTGCTCTGAAGAGACGGAATTTTGCGCTTCTTGTTTTCATTAATAACTTGATTATCTTAATTAAATGGAGATTGATACTCATGCAAAGCCCACCAGCAGCACACAGATACCGCTCACCCTGGACTTGGGCGCTAGCAATCACGTTTATCGTGGAAGGGCTTTTTCTAATCGCTTTTTTTGGGCAAGTCATAACGTTGACTTGCAACCGAATTATTCCTTCAATCCAGAGTAATTGTCAGTTGGTAGAAACCAGCTTACTTCAGTCAAATGTTACGAGATTTCCAGCGAATGAATTGCAAGGAGCTAAGGTTGGCAAGATTAGTATGGATAATAGCGAAAGTGATCAAATCCTACTTTTGACTACGAAAGGCGAAGTTTCTGCTAAGTTACATTTGTAGCTTCTGATAGTACAGTTCTAATAAGCTTTACAGAAAACTGCTCAAATGAAAACCCCTTCTCACTTTCTCATGACAGCGGCTCTAGATCAAGCTTTACCGCGAGTACCAATTGTTAAAAGTGCCTTTTTACTTGGCTCTGTGGCTCCTGATATACCCCTTTGGATTCTGTCTATCAGTGGAATTGTTTACTATCACTTCATTTTGGGTTGGAGTCTAGCAAAAACCCTTCATTTACTGTTTGACCAACTGTACTTTTATAACCTAGCTTGGATAGCATTCCATAATTTACTACATAGTCCCGTGTTGCTTCTGCTTGGCTTGGGACTGGTCTGGCGACGTAGGCAAAACATTGGATCACGCGAACGCTGGTTATTCTGGTTTCTATTAGCGTGTTTATTCCATACTGTTTTAGACATATTCACTCATGCCAATGATGGGCCACTGTTGTTCTTTCCGTTGGAGTGGAGTATTCGTTTCCATAGCCCAATTAGCTACTGGGACTGGCGCTATCATGGACGAGAATTTGCTCAATTTGAACTGGTTCTAGATGCTGTACTGCTGGTCTATCTTCTGGGTTCGTGTCTTTTCTCAAAACACTCCAAACTATCTTAAATTGACGCTCTACCCGGCTATCAACTGAGAGATTCACAACGAGGTGACAGAGCTACTTTATCACTTTAATATTTTAATACTTAAAGTATTTTTTATTTTTTTGGTTCTTCATTACATATTATGCTAAATCTTTGAAAAACCCATTAAACTCTTGCTATGCAAGAAAAATGAACATTATTTCCTAGCATTTTAGGAGTTTGGTAATGATTTGGGCTTTTGACCTTTATTTTTAAGCCTAGTTTTGATGTTTAACTAATAAGTAATAGGATAGAAATATTTACAAATGAGTTCTTAGACTGGATAAGGGTTTCAGGTCAAAATTTGTGTAATTAATTTTGTCTTACTACTTAATTTGGCATAACAGGTACTGAAGAACCATCTTTTTTTCAGTAACATTGCTCTGATCAATCTTAGTACCATTGTTTTCTAAACCACATTATCTGGAGCAAGAGTACACGGATACCTCGGATCGCCAGTCTCAATCTGAAGCGTAGCGTGTTCAACGCCAAAATGGTCCTGAAGCTCTTGAAAAACCTGTACTAAAAAAGCATCGCCTGGATGTCCGGCAGGCATAACTAAGTGAGCAGTGAGTGCAGTCTCGGTAGTACTCATTGCCCAGATGTGCAAATCATGGACACCAGCCACCCCAGGACGCTCGGTCAGATAAGTCTGGACAGCCAAAGGCTCAATTCCCTCTGGCACAGCATCTAATGCTAGATTCACAGACTCTTTCAAAAGTTGCCAGGTTCCAACTACAACGACGACAACGATAATTAAACTCACAACTGGGTCAAACCACAACCAGCCAGTGAAAACAATGGCGATGCCAGCTAATACAACCCCCAACGAAACTCCGGCATCAGCCGCCATGTGCAAAAATGCTCCTCGAATATTTAAGTCTTGCTGGCGACCGGACAGAAACATCAAGGCAGTAACTGTGTTGATGATAATTCCTACTACAGCAACGCCGATGACTGTACCTCCCGATACTGAGCTAGGTTCGCTAAAGCGGCGAACTGCTTCCCAAGCGATCGCACCCATTGCTAGGAGAAGAACAAGTGCGTTGATCAGAGCCGCCAAAATTGAGGAACGACGCAATCCGTAGGTATGCCGTCGGGTTGGAGGTCGCTGGGTGAGGGCACTTGCTCCCCAAGCTAATAGTAGTCCCAATACATCACTCAAATTGTGACCAGCATCGGCAACCAAAGCAAGCGAGTTTGCTCGGTAGCCATAGACTGCTTCAACAATTACAAATCCGATATTGAGGGTAGTACCAATTGCGAAAGCACGGTTGTAGTTGCCATTTCCGTGTTCATGTCCCTGATGTTTGTGGTTGTGTACCATTGCTTAATCCTTAACAGTCTTGGTTTTAAATAACCGCATTCCATTTGCAGTAACTAATAAGGAAGTCCCTGTATCTGCTAAAACGGCTACAGCTAACCCAACAAATCCAAAGGTTCCCAACAGCAGAAATAAACCTTTTGTTACTAAAGAAAAGACAACATTCTGTTTAATTACAGATACAGTGCGACGGCTTAATTCTACTGCATAAGCAAGTCGTCTGAGGTCACTTCCCACGATTACTACATCTGCTGTCTCCAGAGCAATATCTATTCCACCAACCGCAAAACTGATATCCGCAGCAGCAAGCGCAGGAGCATCGTTAATACCATCTCCAACCATACCTACAACTCCTGCTCGACGCAGGAGTTGAATTTCTTCAAGTTTATCTTCTGGTAGCAGTTCTGCTCGGTACTCTGTAATTCCAACTTGCTGGGCAATTTGTTTAGCAACAGCAGTGCGATCGCCTGTCAACATCACCAACCGCTTTAATCCAACCCGCCTCAACTGTCGCAGGGCTTCTGTAGCTTCAAGGCGGATGCCATCGGAAAGTGCGATCGCTCCCAATAACCCTTCATTTGTCCCTATCAGCACCGGAATTTGACCGAGTTGTTCAATTTCAGCTAACAAAGATTCAGCTTCACTAGATAAGCGAATACCTTGGTCTGAAAACAACCGTTGATTGCCTACGAAGTACAACAGATCACCAAAGTTTGCTTGAATTCCTTTCCCAGGTAGTGCCGTGAAGTTTATAGGTGTTTCTAACTCCAAACCTTGTTCATGAGCCTTGGCTACGATTGCCTTGGAGAGCGGATGTTCTGACTGTTGCTCTAGTGAAGCTGCAATCTGTAATACCATATTTGCACTTACCTTGCCAAGGTCATAAACCTTCTGTACAACAGGTAGCCCTTGCGTAATTGTACCAGTCTTATCAAAAGCAAGGGTGGTAAGGCGTCCAGCAGTTTCCAGCGCATTACCCCCTTTGAACAAAACGCCGTTACGAGTTGCTGCACCAATGGCGCTGACAATTGAAACTGGGGTGGAAATTACTAAGGCACAGGGACAGGCTATTACCAACATTACCAGCGCCCGATAGAGCCAGACGTTAAAAGGTTGAGCAAAAGCCAAGGGCGGAATTAGGGCAATGGCGATCGCAATCAAAATTACAATTGGGGTGTAGACCTCTGCAAACCGATCCACCCACTGCTGAGAAGGAGCGCGACTTCCTTGAGCTGATTCTACCAAATGAATAATTTTAGAAACAGTTGTATCACTAACAGTGTGAGTTACTTTTACTTCTAAAAAGCCTGACTGGTTCAACGTCCCAGCAAAGACAGTATCGCCTGGAGCTTTATCTTCTGGAATTGACTCTCCTGTAATTGGCGATTGATCAATGGCACTGCTGCCAGAAACAACTATGCCATCCAAGGCTACACGTTGTCCGGGTCGAAGCGTCAAAATTTCACCAACTTGAACACTTTCAACGGGAACTGTAACTTCTTTATTCCCCCGCTTGACAGTAGCAGTCGGTGGAGTTAAATCCATGAGAGCGCTGATAGCATTGCGCGTGCGACCAAAGGTGAAAACTTGCAGTGTTGTACCCAAAGAAAACAAAAACAGGACTAGCGTTGCCTCAAACCAGTCCCCCAAAATTACTGCCCCAATAACTGATATGGTCATCAGCAGATTCATATCGGCGCGGCGCAAGCGCAACTCAAACAAACCTGCCCGTGCAATAGGATAGCCTGCAATTACTATGCCAATTCCATAAAAAGCCCTTGCTATCCAGATCGGTAATGCCAAATGTTGAGTCAGCAAACCCAGGACTAACCCCAATCCCGCTAAAATTACGCTCTGTCCTCGGCGGTTGTTAATCCAGAATTTCCAGCTTGCTGGGTCGCGTTTTTGAGTTGGTTTCGAGACTGAATTATCGTGGTCACGACTGTGGGTATGTTGATGAGAGCTTACCTCACCAATCTGTTCAAATGTATAACCCAGAGTCCGAACTCGATCTGAAATTGTCTGTTCATTTACCTGTTGGGGGTCATAGGATACCTGCATTCTTTCAGTCGCAAAGCTAACCGATGCCTCTAAAACTCCAGCGATTTGCTGCAAGCCAACTTCAACAGTTTTGGCACAACTACCACAGTCCATCCCACCGACTTTTGCTTGTAGTTTTTGAGGAGAAGCTACTTCCAAATGCTCATGGTCGCTGTCACTGGAGTGGGTGTGATGGTGGTCGTGGTTGCCATTACAGTCAGGGGTGTGATTATGTGGCTTTACCTCATGGCTTTGTTCAACCGTATAACCCAAAGCTTTTACTCGGCTGTAAATTGTTTTTTCACTAACCTGTTGCGGATCGTAAGATACCTGCATTCTTTCAGTCGCAAAGCTAACCGATGCCTCTAAAACTCCGGCGATTTGCTGCAAGCCAACCTCAACAGTTTTGGCACAGTTGCCACAATCCATCCCACCGACTTTTGCCTGCAACTTTTTACTAACATCCGCTTTAACGTGGTCGTGATTATGGTCGTGTTCACCTTCACAAGAATCGCTGTGATTATGAGACTTTACTTCACCACTCTGCTCAACTGTATAACCCAAAGCAATTATACGATTTATAATTTCAGCTTCTTTCAGGATCTCCGGGTTATATAAAACTTTGGCTTTTGCAGTTGCAAAGCTCACTGAAGCTTCCATCACACCGGGTAGCTGTTGCAAGCTGGCTTCAATCGTCTTAGCACAACTTCCGCAGTCCATGCCATCAACTTGAAAAAACTGGGTTTTGAAGGAAGAGGTTTGAGTCATGGCAGCTTTACATAAAAAACTACAAAGTTAACTGCCAATATCTTACTACAACAATTGAATAACTTTTCAAGTGTACAATGATTCTCATTTTTGGATATGATTGGAATTGATAACCATTACCTACGCACAAACCCATGAACAAGGGCAAGGCAAAGCAAAACTTCGACAACCTCCAAAACTCGGATGTGCCGAACTGTGACACTCATTTGGTGCATTTAGATAATGTGCGTTCAACTCAAGCGCAAATATTAGCAACTTCTAAAGCACAGCAAATAGCAGAAATTTTTGCAATCCTAGCAGATCCGAATCGCCTACGCCTCCTTTCAGCTTTGGCTTTCCAAGAGTTGTGTGTTTGCGATTTAGCTGCATTAACAAAAATGACCCAATCAGCTGTTTGTCATCAACTGCGATTATTTAAAGCGATGCGTTTGGTCAACTATCGTCGAGAAGGTAAGAATGTCTATTACAGTTTGGCTGATAGTCACATCATTAACCTATACCGTTCTGTAGAGGAACACTTAGATGAATCAAATCTTTAGTTGCTGATTGGTCTGTTATTAAAGCTCGCGTTAGTCTAAAAATAACTTCAATCTGAATGCACGATCACAGCAATCGATGGATTATTATTCTTGATATTTGCAGTTGTTGCTATTTTGTAAGTCCCTTAGTTACTACAGCAGTTTTCATGTATTTAGACCACAATTATGAGACCTAACCCCCAGCCCCTTCCCTTGTAGGGAAGGGGAGAAAATCAAAGCCTCTCTCCTACTATGAGAGAGGTTTGGAGAGAGGTCTATTTGTGGTTCATTTACCTGAAAATCGCTGTAAATTAAATTTAATGAATCTGCTATATGAACGCCAACAGCGAATTGCAACTTTGGTTTGATATAGTTATTTATTATTTTCCACCTGCTGCTTGTTCGTCCGCTCCAACTCCAGATCATCCCAAGAGCTAGGGTCTTCCAAAGGTTCTAAGTGTGTTGTCACGCTGGTTAGAGGTAATGCCTGGATGATGGCAAGCTCAATCACCTCGCATAAATCATGCCCTTGCCGGACTGTCCAAGCTCCAGGTACAAGAATATGGAATGAAACAAAGCGCCGTGTTCCAGCGATGCGGGTTCGCAGCGCATGGAATTGGATACCTTGGCATTTGTATTCGTTTAGAATTGTGGAAATTACGTCAATTTCTTCTTTGGGCAAGGCAGCATCCAGTAGCGCTGAACCAGTTTCCCGCAGCAAACGAAATCCTGTCCAGACAATATTTGCTGCTACTAACAGAGCGATAATCGGGTCAAGCACTAGAGCGCCTGTTACCTTGACCAGAAGCATTCCGAGTATCACACCACCTGAAGTCCACACATCGGTAAACAGGTGGTGAGCATCAGCCCTGAGTGTAATGGAACGTAACCGCCGCCCCGCCCGCAGCAAGACAAAGGCAACAACACCGTTGACTGCCGTTGCTAAAAGTGAGAGTACTAATCCCAATCCCAGCCCAGTTAGTGGTTCTGGATGCAACAAGCGTCCCCAAGCTTCAATGGCTATGATGATGGCTGCCACTATAATCAACGTACCTTCGGCTGCACTGGAAAAGTATTCAGCTTTGTCATGCCCGAAGGCGTGTTCTGCATCCGCTGGTTTGGCAGCATAGGTCAATGCCCACACTGCCACCACATGCTGCTACGAGATTCACACAGGATTCAATGGCATCTGAAAGCAGCCCTACTGACCCAGTTAGCAGGTAAGCCCCAAACTTCAGGACAATTGTGACGATCGCCGCTGCAATCGACAAGAAAGCATAGGAGCGAGCTGTTCGACTACTCATTAAGGTTAAGCAACAGAGATTCAGAGCTAACAGTAACAAATCTTGCTTTAACCTTCATCATCCTTAAGATGAGTACGGAGATCCTCCTATACTAGATTGGGAATAAAATACTAGCTACTAGCTTGCCCGCGACGATCGCAAAATATTTAAATTTGACTGGATTCTCCCGAACATTCAGATCCAAGGTTTGCTCATAATTGAGTATATTGATATTTCTGCCAGCTTTTTTGACATTATGAGATAAATATGAAAATATCAATATCAGAATAGATGACTATCCCAGAAAAGAAACCCAGCTTACCAGAGGTTCACCGCAGCATTAGAATTCCCAACACGAAAAGTTTTTGGCGCAAAATGCTTGCTTATGCAGGGCCAGGATATCTAGTTTCAGTCGGATACATAGACCCTGGAAACTGGGCAACAGACATCGCTGGGGGAGCTAAGTTTGGCTACACCTTGTTGACAGTCATTCTGCTGTCGAACCTGATGGCGATATTACTGCAATCGCTATGTGTGCGTTTGGGTGTTGCTACGGGGCGAGATTTGGCACAAGTTTGTCGGGACTATTTCAATGCAAAGGTAAGCTTTTGTTTGTGGATACTATGTGAGATTGCGATCGCAGCTTGTGACTTGGCGGAACTATTGGGAAGTGCGATCGCTCTGCAACTTTTATTCGGTATTCCTTTAGTATGGGGTGTGTGCATCACTGCGCTGGATGTCCTGGTATTGCTATTCCTGCAAAGTAAAGGCTTTCGCTATACAGAAGCCCTGGTAATAATGTTGGTAACAACTGTAGGCTTTTGTTTCACAGCAGAAATTCTGTTCTCTCGACCTGATATGGGGGGGATAATGTTTGGATATCTGCCCAAACCAGAGATTTTAAGTAACCCAGAAATGCTCTACATTGCTATTGGCATTTTAGGCGCAACAGTGATGCCTCACAACTTATATTTACACTCCTCTATTGTGCAAACCCGTGATTGACAACCTACTACTGAAAAAAGATGGGAAGCAATTAAGTTTGGCACAATTGATTCAACTTTTGCTCTATCGTTGGCACTGTTTATTAACTCAGCGATTTTAATTGTATCTGCTGCAACATTTCATTTTTCTGGTAATGAGAATGTGGCAGAAATTCAAGATGCTTACAAACTGCTTTCACCATTGTTAGGTGTTAGTGCTGCTAGTGCTATCTTTGGGATTGCCTTACTTGCTTCCGGTCAGAGTTCAACACTGACTGCAACGGGAGCAACGCGATTTGGTGAGGTCGGATAAAAAACGTGCGATGCCTGCGGCGGGCGTAGCCATCGCTAAAAACTTATTTCAGTATAAATATGATATTTATTACAGTTAAATACGTATTAATACTAATTTAAGTTTGCTGAAAATTTTAGGATATGAAGATGATTTGTTTTTTTGGGACAAAAAAAAGGTAGGATTCCCGAATAGTAAAGGTTTTGATATCTGACATCAAAACAGGGAATGCCTACACTGAATGAAAAATAACATATATTCTACCTTGGATTTAAGCAAATCATTGTTACACTTTCAAGAAAAAGTCACCAAACTTTTAGAATCAACAAATATATCAGAATTTGATGGAATACTTTTAAAAGTAGGTGAGAAAGAAATTAGGGAATCTGCATTAATTTTAGCAGGAGAATGTATTGCTTTATTGCTTAATAATCTATCTAAATCTCAAGAATTTTTAGATAAAGCAATGCACCAGACACAGGGATGGTGGCATAATAAAACACAAAAACATGGTTGTAAAAAGCGACAAATATTAACAGTCGGCAATGTCGAAGTAACTTTAAAAATACCGTATGTAGTTGAACGCCAAAATCAACCAAATAAACATAAAAATAAACAATCTTTGCATGAAGGATTTTGCCCATTCTTAAGATATTTAGGAATGTCTGAGGGTTTAACCCCAGTTGTTTTATCAACGGTTGCTCAATATGGTGCAATTGCAGGCTCGTTTGAAGCTGCACGTACAACACTAATTGATTGGGGAATAAATATTAGTCTAAAAAGAATAGAACGGCTGACATATTATTTTGGTAAAATCGGGATAGATTTACGTAAAAATAAGTTAAATGACTTAGAATCTGGTACTTTATCTAACTTAAATACTCTTAAAGACCAACGTGTTGTAATCGCTGCGGACGGCGGTCGTACCCGGATAAGGATTAATAAAAAAGGAAGGCGTAAAGTGAAAACAAATCGTCATGGCTTTGTAGGTGAATGGATAGAGCCAAAATTACTAACAATTTATGTGGTAAATGAACAAGGTAAAAAAATCCGAACAAGAGATATTCCTGTTACCAGTGATGGGACTTATGAAGGGTATCAAGGATTTTTAAAAATATTAGAAATGTATTTAGTTAATTTGGGGATAAGTCAAGCTAAAGAAGTTTTATTAATTGCCGATGGTGCAGAGTGGATATGGATACATATTCCCCCTTTATTAAAAAAGTTAAAATGCCCAACCGAAACTTATCAATTGTTAGATTTTTATCATGCCGCATCACATTTACAAGACTTTGCTGATGCTGCTTTTAGTACAAATAATGAGCGTCAAGAATGGTTTAAAAAAGGTCGCAAAACTTTAAAAAAAGGTCGGACACTGGATTTAATAAGAAACATGGGTGAATTTATATTATCAGCTACTGGAGAACGCTGTAAAATCTTAGTGCGAGAACGAAATTATATTTTAAAAGCTTACCGACGGAGGCTGTTAAAATATAATGAAGTTGTATCTAAAAAGCTCCCTCTTGGTAGTGGTGCAGTTGAGAGTTTAATTCGTCAAGTCGTTAACTTACGCATGAAAGGAAACAGTAAGTTTTGGTTAAAAGACAATGCAGAAATTATGTTACATCTGCGTTGTCAATGGATAGCGGGAAGCTGGGATAATTTTTGTGATTCTATCTTTAATTCGTTCATCAAGCCTATAAATGCTTGATTATTTTATACTTTAATTCCGACCTGAAGAAAGTTTTATCATAATTAATACTACGTATTAAAGACTTGTTACAGATATTTTTTGAAATAATTGTTAAATAGCTTGCTAGTAATCTTTTTGAGATATCTCATCAAGATCAATTATCCTGTGATGCAGGATTTTGCTTGTAAATAAAATTACATTGTACCTAAATTAAATTTTTAGCGATGGTTACGCCCGCCGAAGGCATCGCACCTTTTTTCCCCGATCTCACCAAATCGCGTTGCTCCCACTGCAACTCTGGCTGGGCAAATTGTCATGGAAGGCTTTTTACAATTTCGCCTCCCATCCTGGTTACGGCGTTTAGTTACCCGTCTGCTTGCCATCATTCCAGCGTTGATTACAATTATTATCTTTGGGGAACATAGCACAAGCCGCCTCATAGTTTTAAGTCAAGTTATCCTTAGCTTACAGTTACCGTTTGCAGTGATTCCCTTGGTGATGTTTACAAGTAACCGTCGCTTAATGGGTGAGTTCGTAAATCCCCTATGGCTCAAATCTCTAGCTTGGGGAGTTGCTACTGTCATTGTTGGACTAAATGTTTGGTTGCTATTACAAAGTATTTTGAGTTAGCTGGGTTCCAAGCTTTAAACCGCTTAGGATGGATTTAGTCGAGAACAATCCCGTGCGTCTGTCTTGATATGTTTTACACGGAGAAAATCAAGCTATGAACTACATTCACTCTTCTGTTGCCATCCTGGGAATAACAACTAGCGTACTGAGTGGAATACCTGTTGCTGCCCATGCTGCACAGTCACCACAAACGCGCATTCAACAGATGAATTATCAGGAATACTATAACCAGGGTGTGCAAAAGCTTGAGCAAGGCAACTTCAACGGCGCGATAGAAGATTTTAGTCGGGTAGTACAGTTAAATCCCAAATACTACGAAGGTTTTTGCCTAAGAGGTTTGGCAAAGTCTCAATTAGGAGATTTTAAAGCAGCCGTTATTGACTTTGATCAAGCACTGCGATTAAATCCCAACCATACAGATGCTTACAACAGTCGGGGGACTGCTCATGCGGAACTAGGAAGCATTCAAGCTGCGATTACTGACTTTAACCAGGTAATAAAAATTGATCCTAAGTCTGTAGATGCTTACTACAATAGAGGCTTTTTGAATTATAGACAGGGAAATCACAAGCTGGCGATCGCTGACTTTAACCAAGCACTACAAATCAATCCCAACTTAGCTGATGTCTACGGCAACCGAGGACTTGCTGAATATGCTTTAGGCGATCGCAAAAGCGCTATTACCGATTTACAGCAAGCTGCAAGTCTGTTTCAGCAAGAAGGAAATACCCAGAGGTATCAGCAAACACAAACTCTCCTTCAGCAGATTCAGCAGTAAGCAATATTCAGGCTCGAAATTAGGTAAAAATCATTTTTAATCAGCTTATTTTCAGGGTGGGCAAGCAAGACTTACCCGGAAATTTAGGCTAACTTAATGAATGACTATCAATATGAGCCATAACTGCCCTGCAAGCGATGCCTAAATACTCGGATTACTAATTAAAACTAAACCTACCGTTGACTTTTTCACCGCCAACATCCGCAGTAACTTTCACTTGATATTGACCCGCCGTAACTCCCTCCAACTTGGTAGCGTAGTGTTTACCATCAGCATCATATGTTAGGGGAACTGTTTTTTGCTTTCCATCTGGTGACTGAATATCAGCAGTAACTTTCGCATTTGGAACTGCTTGGTGTTTGTCACCTGTTTGCAAATATAAATCTAAATGAGTCGTGCTACCTTCTTTCTCAGGCACTAACTCTAAATGATATTTTCCGACTTCAACGACTTGAGCATTTTTACCATGCGAGTCGCCATGAGCAGATGTTTCAGTTTTGGCGGCTGGTTCGGTTTTGTTAGTATTTTCTGTAGAAGGACTAGAAGGATTACTACTGGACTCAGAAGCTTGATTACCACATGCTCCCAAGAAAAGTAATCCTGCACTTGCAAAAACAATAAAACCTAGTTTGAATGATTGCATTGATTTACTCCTGATTGATTATTAGAAAAATTGTGATAAATTACACGCTAAGTGCATGAATATCTCTGTATTTCCAGGTGGACATCTGGAAACAATTAATAAATTAAGTATCATACAATTGACTCCTGAGTAACTTGAATATCGGATATTTTAGTAGTCTTATTCGGAACCAAAAACCTCCCAAATAGCGAATATAAAGCCGGTAAAACTAATAGTGTTAAAGCAGTGGAAGTAACCAAGCCACCTAACACTACCACAGCCAAAGGTTGTAAAATTTCCTTACCTGCGCCAGAACCAATTACTAAGGGAACCATACCTAGTGCTGACGCAAGTGCTGTCAGAAGAATTGCAACTAATCGTTCCATCGAACCATCAACAATTACTTGTTTGAGTGGTATTCCCTCAGCGAGGCGGTTGTTATAGTTATCTACTAACAGCAATCCGTTGCGAGTAGCTACACCAAATAGAGTGATAAAACCAACCATTGAGGCAACGGAGATGATCCCACCACCTATAGCAACAGAAATTACACCGCCAATTAACGCTAGTGGCAAGTTAATCATAATCATTGCCGTGGCAGGAATTGACTTGACGGCAAAGTAAATCAGCACTGAAATTACTGCGATCGCAATTCCACCTGCAATCATCAATGTCTGCGTTGCTTGTTCCTGCGCCTGAAACTGACCGCCAAATTGCACATAGTAGCCTCCAGGTAGTTGAATTTGTTTAACGCGATCGCGTACATCTTTAATTACAGAACCCAAATCCTTTCCAGCAACATTGGCAGAAACCACAATCAGCCGGGAAACATTTTCACGATTAATAGTACTTGGCCCTGTGCCATATTCAACTTTGGCAACTTGTGATAAAGGAATTTTCTGCCCGTTGGGTGTATCAACCAGTAAGTTACCAATCACATCCAAATTGTTACGGGAACGCTCTTGCAACCACACGACGAGATTAAACGTTTGTTGCTTCTCCAACACTTGAGAAACTGCTTTACCATTTAATCCAGTCTCTATAGTTTCTGCCAGTTCCCCCACAGTTAACCCATAACGAGCCGCAGCATCGCGGTCAAATTTAATTTGGATTTGTTTAACTGGAACTTGGGGTTCAAGTTGCAAATCCACAATCCCGGAAATACTACTCATGGCGGATTGTACCTGTTTACCAATGATACGGAGTTGTTCAAGTTCGGGACCGTAGATTTTGACAGCGATCGCACTTCTCACCCCAGAAAGGATATCATCTATGCGGTGGGAGATAAATCCACCAATGTTGGTTGCCACACCAGGAAGTTTTTCAAACTCTTTGCGGAGTACTTCAATAGTCTTCTCCCGGTTTTTCGCTCCTTCTTTGCTAATCTGCACATCCAACTCACCA
This sequence comes from Nostoc sp., assembly GCF_036916975.1. Classification (GTDB taxonomy): domain Bacteria; phylum Cyanobacteriota; class Cyanobacteriia; order Cyanobacteriales; family Nostocaceae; genus Nostoc. Next base: position 24,660 of record NZ_JBALFF010000053.1, on the reverse strand, counting down.
AAGTTTACTCCAGCAACTTCTGGATCTCCTTGAGCAAACCCAGCTCGCAACGCAATAAAATCGAAGCGGCGATCGTTTTTCAGGGCATCCATCACTGCCAAAGCTGCTTGGTTAGTTGCATTCAGGGATTCCCCAGGTAGAAGAACTATTGAATTGACCAAAGAGCGGTCTTGAAACTCTGGCAGGAAGACTTTGCCTAACCCAGGCAAAATAATTATGGAAGCTACAAAACCCGCAAGTGCCACTCCCAAAATCACCTTCGGGTAACGAATCGAGAACTTCAACGCTGGACGATAAAATTGATGTGTTTTGCGCTCTAGCCAAGTTTCCGCACTTGGTAAACGACGATTTGCTAATAATAAAGCACATAGCGCTGGAGTTAGTGTTAATGCAACTAAGGTAGAAGCGAGAATTGATAGCAAATACGCCATTCCCATCGGCGTAAAAATGCGACCTTCTACCCCAGACAGGACGAAAATTGGTGCAAAGACTACTGCGATAATGACTGTAGAAAATAGAACACTAACACGTACCTCTACTGAACCGTCAAACACGACTTGCAAAGGATTTTTCGGGTTGCCCGCTATTTGATTCTCCCTCAATCGGCGGTAGACATTTTCCATATCAACGATCGCATCATCCACCACTGAACCAATAGCAACTACCAGTCCACCCAAGGTCATTGTATTAATGCCCTGTCCAGTCCAGCTAAGAATAATCATGCCTAACAGTAACGACAGAGGCAGCGCACTCAGACTAATAATTACCGTGCGCCAGTTCATCAAAAAGATAATTAGGATGACTGAAACAATAATGATGCCATCCCGCAGAGCTTCCTCAACGTTTTTCACCGAAGCTTCAATGAATAAATCTTGATCAAAGGTTTTAGTAAACTTAACATCCTGCGGTAGCCCTGGTTTAATCTCCTCCATTGCTGCTTCTATAGCTTTGACTACAGTGGGAGTATCTGCCGCAGGTTGCTTAGAGACAGTTAAAATTACTGCTCGTTTCCCTTGAAATAGCCCATCTCCTCGTCTTAGTCCTGGGCCAATTTTGACCTCTGCCACTTGTTCCAGTAATACGGGTGTTCCTTGAATCGCCTTGATCACCGAACGCTTGAGTTGATCAATCGACTCTATTCGCCCAATTCCCCGAATTAGTGTTTCTTGATCGGGAGTAATCAAAAATCCTCCCGGCACGTTGACGTTGGCATTCTGCACTGCTTGAGTAACTTCTGGCAGGGAGACATTATAGGCTCTTAGTTTCGTTGGGTCAACTAAAACTTGATATTGCCGCTCATCGCCACCATAAAGAAATACATTGCTTACCCCTGGTACAGCCAGCAAGCGATTTTTTACGTCCCAGTTAGCAATGCGCCATACCTCCATCATGTCGGTGCTTTGGGAGGAAAAAGCGTATTTGACAGCCCATCCCAAGGGCGAGTTAACAGGCAGAATTTCCGGTTGCTCTACCCCTTGTGGTAGTTTTACTCCTTGTAATCGCTCTGTTACTAGTTGACGGGCGCGGTATATATCAGTGTCCCAGCTAAAGACAGTTTTAATAGCAGAAATCCCAATAGCAGATGAAGACCGCAGAGATTCTAGTCCAGGTGTGCCATTAATCGCGCTCTCAATTGGGCGAGTCACCAAAGACTCAATTTCTTCTGGTGCTAAACCGGAAGCTTCGACCTGAATTTCCACTTGCGGCGGAGCGAAGCTAGGAAATACATCAAGGGGCATTTGCGTTATGACACGCAATCCCCACAAACTAATTAATATAGAGGCAATAACGATTAGCCACCTTTGGGCGATCGACCATTTGACAATAGAGTTAAGCATTTTCTGTTAAATCTTAGCTGGAATATCTGCTTGGTAATAGCAATATTTCGAGTTAGGCACTGTATTTAATGTCTCAAATCAAAATGAAATCAGGATGAAATTTAACAAGTATGTTCAACAGCACCATTTAACAGACATTATCAACAGCAGTTTAATGACTATGGCGATGGTGAATATCCCTTGTATGAGGGTGGCTATGATTGATAATCACCGTATGTTCGTGAAGATGGTTGTGAGGTTCGCCTATAGGTAGCCCTTGAGTATGGTCGTGCTGATGGTGTTCATCGTGGATGTGTTTGTGTTCATGTTCACTGAGATAGTGGATATGTTCGTGTTCATGATCTTGAGGTGAGAGGGTAATTTGCACTACCACTAGTAGCATGAAGCCAATCAAACTACCGTAAAGAAACTCACGTTCAGCAAAGTTACTTCCCAACCAACCGGCAAGAGGGTAGGAGATTGCCCACCAAAGATGACTCCAGGCAAAGTGTGCGCCATAAACTCGCCCTTGCACACCAGATGGGATGCGGTCTGCAATTAATGTCTGGGTGGGTAAGTTTACTAAACTTTGCCCTGCACCCGCCACCAACCATAAAAGCATTAGTGGTGCTAAATTTGCGTAGTTAGCAGGCAACAAAGCCAATGTTATCAAAGTTGCACCAATCAAAACAAATGTTGTACGTGGCAAACTTCTATTGAACGTACCAACTGCAACTGCACACAGGGTTGCACCAATCCCAAAAGCTGCCATCACCCAGCCGTACTGCACTTCTCCCAATTTGAGCGTACCTTCGACATAGCCAACAGTATTTACTAAGATTTGCGCTCCGGCAATTGATGCGACTAACTGCATCGCTAGCGCGTAACGAATAGGTGCATCTGTAAGCAGGCGAGTTGTACCGTCTTTAATGTCTCCCCATGTTCGGCGTGTTGTCCTGGAAGGCTGTTGATTTTGTGCAACGACAAGCTGACCTGGTAAAGTGAAGATTAAGACTGCCGCGATCGCAAAGCTGAGAGCATCCAAATAGAAAACTTGTCTTACACCAATGAAGGCGGCAACACTTCCAGCTATACCAGGGCCAAGTACACCAAGTAATTGAAAAGTAGCGGCCGAAAGTGCGATCGCGCCTGCATAGTCATTCTCACCCGTGACTAATGGAATTGTGGCTTGGTAAGTTGGGGTAAAAAAAGCATTAAAGACGTTAAGCGCAAATATCAATACGTAAACTTGCCAAATCTGCGTTACAAAAGGCAACATACCCACAATTAGCATTCTGAAAATATGGGTAACGACCATGATTTTCTTGCGGTCAAGTCGGTCTGCGATCGCGCCTGCAAGGGGAGACAGCAACACAAAAGCAGTCACACGCAGAGTCAAAGCAACTGAAAGCACAACTGCTGCATTCTTTCCAGCTAACTCAAAGGCCAGAAGGGCTAAACCCACCCAAGTAAGTGCATCGCCCAATAAACTAGTGGTTTGAGCAGTGTACAGCCTTGCAAATACCGGATTTCTCAAGCTGCGGAAAAATGTCAAGGTATTCATTTATCAGGGGGGCATAGTTACACAAGTCTTTTATATCAATATTTTAACAAAAATGGGGGGAGGGGGCATATTTACAAAACTTAGAAAATTGCCTGACTAAGACTATTTTCATCCTCCTTCAGGAAGCTTACTTTGCGCTTGTTGCGTTAGCGCAGCTTGCCTTCGGCATCGCTCTGTTACTGGCGAGCCTGATAAATCTCGGTTTCCCAGTTAAAAATGATTTTGACAGCAGAGATTCCTGAAGCGCTGGAAGAACGTACTGCTGTAACTCCCGGAGTACCGTTAATTGCACTTTCAATTAGACATCTCCAGAAATTAGGTTTTCACCTAGACAGGATAATGGTTTGAGATTCTTTTTCAGATATGTCTATTGGTAAAGTCACCAGAGATTCGATTTCTTGTGGTGCAAGTCCCGGCGCTTCCGTTTGAATTTCGACTTGGGGTGGTGCAAAGCTTGGGAAGACATCCAAGGGCATTTGAATAATTGTGCAGAATATCCAAATTGTGGTATTTATCACACCCAGGATGACGAGCGATCGCCCATTTGATAATGGCACTGAGCATCTTTATTGTTGAGTATTTTTACTAATGATTATGACTTTTGATTCTTCATGAGGCGCACGGTGGTTATCATCTGAGTTTGTAGAACCATTAATAGAATCTTCTGGTACATCATAGGCAAGTTCTGCCCCTACTGGAACTAGTTGACGCTTGCTGCGACGACCTGCTATGAAACCTACAGCAGCTATTGCAGCTCCTCCACCTGCTCCTAGCAACCACAACGGTACTGGGAAGCTGGGCGTTTTAATTTCAGTCGCTTGTGCAGGAGCTTCTTTTGTCTCACCTGTTGGCTTAGTACCACCCCGCAATGATTGTGCATAAAGTTGTGGTGCGCGTTGAGTGACAATCATATCTCCTTCAAATAAGCCACTCTTAACCTCAACCATATCTCCAGAGGTTTGCCCTAAAGTCACTTCAACTGTTTGGTAAGCATTACCATTTTGCACATAAACAACTTTCTTACCATTCGCGTCAACCACTGCTGAGGTAGGAATAGCTGAAATAGCAGAGGAAGTTTGGTCTGTTAAAACTTCTAGCTCTGCGAACATTCCGGGTTTGAGTTGTCCGCTTGAATTCTCTATCTCTGCTTGTACTGGTACAATTCTTGTTTCTCCTTCTACCGCCGTACCAATTCGGGAAATTCGTCCAGAAAAGATGCGATCGGGCATACTGGCTACTTTTAGAGTCACCCTTTGACCAGTTTTAACTCTACTTAAATCTTTTTCATAAATGTTAGCTGTGGCGAAAAGCCGACTATCGTTGACAATAGTCATCAATTTGCCGCCTGCATCATTAAAAGTTTGACCAATAGTAACTTCTCTATCAGCAACCTTACCAGATATAGGAGCAGTTACTGTCACTAGTCCCTTGGAATTGGGGAGATTTCCCAGTTGAGCAAGTCGAGTTTGATAACTAGTATTACTGCGATTAATATTTGACTTTGCTAGTTGAACTGATGCTTGGGCGCGTTTGAGTTGATTTTCTGCCGCGATAACGTCCCGACGGCTGTTAGCTTTGGTAAGTTCGGCTTTTGCCTGTGCTAGCTGGGTCTGGGATTCTAAGGCATTGCGTCGGGGTAAAGCACCTTCAGCGGCTAACTGTTTGTCTTTGTTGTACTTTTCTTGAGCAAAATCAACTTGACTCTGTGCTTGGGCAATTTCAGAGTCGGCTATTTGTTGATATCTTTGGTAATTTTGTTGAGCTAGTCTTAAGTCTGCTTCGCTGTAGTGTAAATCAGCTTGACCTTGTGCTAATTTGTCCTGAGATTCCACGCGCAATGTGACTAAATCTGGGCTGGTTACAACAGCAACAGGTTGACCAAGATTTACTGATGCGCCAGGTTCCACCAACAACTCAACTACTTTCGCCCCTTGAATTGGGGTAGTCACTTCTACTTTTTGGCTGGGAAGAGTTTCAATTTGTCCAGTAGTTTTAATGCCAATGGCTAGCAGCTGACGTTGGACTGGCTCGACCTTAATCCCTAGACGTTTTGTTGTGTCGGCATCAACCTGAATAGAATTATTAGTTGAGGTGGCTTCACTTCCTCCTTGAAATTCGTCTCCATGTCCGCCATGAGCCAGAACAATTGTGGGACTTGCTAATAACAACAGGCTCAGGAATGTGCCAGAAACACAACGAATAGCTGTAGGTGTTTGGGAACGCAGAGAGTTAGACATCGCTACTAAAAATCCTTGAGTATGGGAGGGAAGAAATTGCGAACGGTCAAAAGTACTTTTAAGTTTTATAAATACACTCTTTTACTAGTCTTTCATTCAGAAATGAAATTAGGATGAAATCAAGTTTTGACCGCTCTCAGAATCACATCACTCTAAACACAACTGGAATTCAAGAAAGCAAGTGTTCCCTATCTATTGGGCATTGGATACTTGCATCATGCTTCACATAAATACTTTTGCTTACCTTCAGGTAACGCTCTTACTGACGCTGGACTACTCGCTAACACCAGTTCCCTACGGCGAGTTTCCCGCCTACCCTGCGGTTTCTGCGTACTCCTGCAAAGAAGCAAGCTACGCGGAGCGTTCCGTAGGGAAGCAGTACAAGGACTAGACTCACTGGTTATACCAAGTTTTTCGCCACTGTTTCATTTGGTTAATTTCTGCTTGCTGTGAATCAATAATACTTTGAGCCAATTTCTTGATTTCAGGACGCTTAGATTTGCTCAATGCATCTTGAGCCATTGTAATTGCACTTTCATGATGGGGAATCATTGCATTTATGAACCGCAAGTCAAAGTCAGCATCGGCGGCTCCTAAGTCCATATTCATCATCATGCCTTGCATCTGCTGGTGAGGCATTGGGACTGTTTTACCTGTTTTCGGATCATAAGCCACCGGGGTACTGCTTGCTCCTGGATACCAAGCTGTGCGCCACTGTTTCAACTGAGCGATTTCTTGATCTTGAGAAGAGATAATTTCCTCAGCCAGCTTTTTGATTTCAGGACGTTTTGATTTTTCCTGTGCAACATTCGCCATGTCCACTGCTCCTTGATGGTGCGGAATCATTGCATCAATAAACCGCAAATCATAATTAGCATCGGCTGAACCTAAATCCATTGCCATTTTATGGTTCATCATCTCCGCACCATGATTCATCATCTCCGCGTCGTGATTCATCAGTTGCTTGTCGCTAGTATCAATAGCGGTGGTAGTAGGGTCTGATACTTGGTTTTGGGAAGTGGTTGTAGAACAGGCTGTTAACAGTCCGCTGGGAACAGAGGCGATCGCTACTAAGGTCAATGACAAAAAGCTGTTTTTTAGAGTAGAAAGTTGCATAGTGATTATCTAAATGTTTCCTGATTTCATTTTGCAATCTCCAGTTAACTGGAGAGTTAACCCTTTAGATTATTTATTCTTTACTCAGGTATAAAATCACCCAAGTAACTGGTTGCTTACAATGCAACTATCGTACTTACTACATAGTTTGACAGATGAAGATGAAATCAGGATGAAATTAAAGGTTGCTGCCCTAGCTACAAGGAATTATCACCCTGTAGTAATGTACTACAGGGTGATAATTCTTTTGTGACACCTCGCTTTAGTTTGCCGGCGTTAGCTCCAGAGTTTAGATATGGCAAATAATTATGTTATGGAAGTAACGTATTTAAAATAATTTGCGTTTGTGGTAAATATAAGAAAATCTAATATGGTAAAGCTGAAATTATTGATTGGAGGAATAGTATTCATCCCGCTAGTCGCAGTCTTATGTGACTTTGGTTTCGGAAGATTTTGGTTTTCAGAACGCTCAGACTATCAAACATTAGTCAAAAAACCAGAACAACTCAATGCCAGCGCGGTAAGCAATCAGCATGGTTCGGCATCCAATAAAGCTAGTGTTACGCAAGTGAACAGTTACATCTTTACAGTCCCTAATCAGTTTCAGGGAAAAATCGTTCAGCAGGCACAGCTGAGTAAACCAGACAAAGTTATTGCACTGACTTTTGATGATGGCCCCGCACCTAAATACACGCAACAAGTATTGCAAATCCTGAAGCAACAAAATATTAAGGCAACGTTCTTCTGTGTGGGGGAGATGGTGCATTATTTCCCCCAAATTGCCAAGCTAGAGGTAGCCGATGGCCACGCGATTGGTAATCATACGTGGCATCACTGGTATCGGCATATGAACCTGTCTGTTGCTGCGCGTGAGATTGAGTCCACCGCAACAGCTATTTACCAAACTATGGGAGTAAAAACTTTTCTGTTTCGTCCGCCTTATGGCATTCTCAACAATGGTGTAGCTGATTACGCTCAAAAGAATAATTACGCTGTTCTCATGTGGTCAGATGACTCGATCGACTATCGTCGTCCTCCAGTATCCAGACTCGTCAATAATGTGCTGAAGGACGCAAAGCCTGGTGGCATAGTACTGATGCATGATGGTGGTGGCGATCGCTCACGCACTGTTAAGGCTTTACCACAAATTATCGCTTCACTCAAACAGCGTGGTTATCGGTTTGTGACCATACCAGAATTGTTAGAAATACAGGTACAAAAAACACCGTTGGTAACAACAGCACAATTTCATAAAGGGAATAAAGGTACATAAATTATTAACTCATTACTTTACCTGATGCAACCTACTCATGTTCTTTTTTATATAAATTATCTGGTTTTTGTTACTGTCAATTCCTCTGCTAACACTCGCTGATAAACCTGTGATAGCAGAGGCGTGACTTGATTATTTTCTGTCCCATATCCAGAGGATTATGTAGTGGGGAGAGGGGAGAAGGCTAAGGGTAAATCAATTGAGAACACACATCCTTGATGGGGGACATCGCGAACTGAGAGTATACCCTTGTTTAGCAACACGGCGCGTCGTGAAATTGTAAGCCCAATCCCCAATCCTGATTTATCTGTTCCCATCTGAGAAAAAGGCTTAAAGAGTTCTTCCGCCTCACCAGGCGGGAGTCCTCCACATTGATCCTCTATTTCAAGCAAAACACGCCCACCTACAGCCTTACTGCGTATCCATACAATCCCACCCTGCTTGGTGAACTTAATGGCATTTTGAACCAGATTCGATAGGGCAGATATTATTAGGTGACGATCTATTAAAACCTCCAATTCGGGCGCTACCTCAACACGCACCTCAATTGATTTCGCACTTGCTTCAAACCATGCAGTAGCCTCAACTTCACTGACTAGGTGAATAACTCGACATCTCTGATATTGGACAGTTGGTTCGTTCCACAGTCGCACCTCAACAAGTGAACGATCAATAATGTCTCTCATACGCCTATGGGCATTTTCAAGAATACGAGATGTACTTCCATTGGTTCCGACTTTCCCTGTGATTATAAGTTGGGAAGCTAAAGTAGCGGAGGTCAACGCATTTCGCAACTCATGTGCTAGAAATCCAAGACGCTGAACCTCATCCCGCTCTGCATTCTCGCGCTGACCTCGATTAAACTCTGTAACCGCTTCAGCGATAGCGATATCGAGGCAGAAATTTAATCGATTGAATTCACGAGGGGATGCTGTTTCACTACTATTCTCCTGAATATACTGAGTGATAGCTTGACAAAGAGCGCCGTAGCCATGAACAACCTGAGAAATGCTGTAGCCAAGTTTTAATGACTCTTTCCCCCGGCGCTCTGCGGAGGCTCTGTGAACACTTTCTATAGAATTGTTATGTGCTTCCCCAGATTCATCTATATCAGCACGTAATACCTCAATGAGTTCATCATAGAACACAGGTAATCCTTTTTCCATTTCGTCGCTCGAACTTCTGGAATCAGCAAGACGCGCGATCTTTTTTGAACACAAGGCGAGAATTTCGTCACGTTCTGCTAAGAGAAATTCATGTAACATTATGAATGTTCTTAATTTTAGATTGATTCTACCATCAGGAGATCGCTAGAACAGCGATTGCCCAAGGGGTAGTGGCAGAGCCAATCGCACCCACCCCGATCCACCCCAGAACAATTTCCCATCCCCTCGCCGAGGCTCAGTATTTAACCTACATTCAGCACGTCATTTTGTAGTATAAAAAGCAATACAAAAATCTGGAAATAGTTACTGGATTATCCGAGTATAAATACTAAATCCCTATTTTCACTATATATTTATCACTACCGAATTTATTATAAGTGAGTAAAGCAAAAGTTTTTCATTAATAATTATATCTATTTTTATTTACGTCTAAAATTAGGTTAAATTTTCTTGAAAGAATACTCAAACATTTATACATATCAAGATGAAATTAAGATGAAATCATTATCAGCCATTGGAAATAAATTATAATCATGCCATTAGCCAGATGAACTTTACACTTGAAACCTCTTAAGTTTAGGCGAGAAAGTTTTGTCATCAGATGTGTATGGCGATAGCATAAATTATTGACTCTTGTGCTTGGGAGAAACTGATGACACATAGACACAACAGCGGCTTTCAGGTAGATTAGCAACCGCAGAAACACAACGCAAAACAATCACTAAAAGGAAAATAAAGGAGGACAAATGGCTATTATTGGTTTATTCTTCGGCACTCAAACAGGTAATACTCAGACGGAAGCAGAAATAATTCAAAAGGAATTTGGTGGAGAAGATGTAGTAACGTTAAATGACATTTCACAAGCGGAGCCTAATGATTTTAAGAATTACAGTTATATCATCATCGGTTGCCCCACCTGGAATATTGGTGAATTGCAAAGTGATTGGGAAAATTTCTCCGACGAGCTAGATAGCATTGACTTTAGTGGCAAAAAAGTTGCTTATTTTGGAGCAGGCGACCAGGTTGGTTATCCTGACAGTTTCCAAGATGCAATAGGAATTTTATCAGAAAAAATTTCAGAAAAGGGTGGTGAAATAGTTGGCTATTGGTCAATAGATGGTTATAAATTTAGTGAATCTAAAGCCGTCCGCGATGGTAAATTTGTAGGTCTAGCGCTTGATGAAGATAATCAATCTGATTTAACTAATGAACGAATTAAAACTTGGGTTGCTCAACTCAAGCAAGAGTTTGGTTTATAGAAAAGTATAAAGTCTCGCACTGAAAAATAAAACTATCCATAAAATTGATTTGGAGCGCATATTTACCTTTGAATTTACAGCAAGCCAGTTCTTAAAAAGCGTGTTTCATTAAGGAGTATTAACTGGATATAGAAATCAGGTTTGAATCTTGATAGCTATACTAAGCCTCTAAGCTTTGTTAACCAAGCTTTGGACTAATCTGGATTTTCATAAATCAAATAGGAATCCTATATACTCTTGTCAGTAGCAAAAATTAGCGCAAGGTAAAAAACTCTTCCGCCGCTGAAGGATGAATACCAATTGTTACATCAAAATCTTTTTTAGTGATACCTGTGCGAATAGCAAGTCCAAGACATTGAATAATCTCACCAGCATACTCACCGACCATATGAGCACCGAGTACCCTGTCTGATTTGCTATCAACTACTAATTTAATAAGAGTTTTCTGTTCCGGTTCAGCAATCGTGTCGAAAAGAGGTTGAAACCTTTGGGAATAGCAGCGTATTGATTCTCCAAATTTTTCGCGTGCTTTAGCTTCGGTCAAGCCAACCGTAGCCGCTTCCGGTCGAGAAGAAAGTGCTGAGGGAATACACTCTAAATTCACAGTTCGGGGCTGATTACCAAACACAGTATCGGCAAAGGCACGACCTGTGGCAATGGCGACAGGAGTCCAATGGGGACGATTGGTGCAATCTCCAACAGCAAAAATATTCGCCTGAGTAGTACGGCTGTATTCATCTACTGCGATCGCTCCTTGTTTGACTTGAACACCCGCTTTTTCTAAATTAAGACCACTTAAATTAGCAACTCGACCTATGGCGCTAAGAACGGTGTTTACAGTTATACTGTCTTGTTCATTTCCTAATAAACTCAAACGTAGACTATCTTGAACTTTTTCAATTTTTTCAACAACAGTATTGCAAAAAATTTGAATGCCATTCTTCATCATACTTTGTTGAACTGTAGTCCTAATATCTTGATCTCGACCTGGTAAAATACGGTCTTCAGGTACTATTAAAGTAACCTTTGAAATCAACCCATTCAGGCTTCCAGCAAACTTTACTGCTATCTGGTCACTACCAATAATCGCAATATGCTCTGGTTGCTGCTTGATTTCAAACATCTGACGTGTAGTGATAGCATATTCAATTCCAGGAATTTCGGGTTTTACAGCTTCTCCACCTACAGCAATCAAGATTTTATTAGCAGTAAACTGGTGTCCCTCAATATCCAAAGTATGAGAATCTAAAAATTTTGTCTCTCCATAAACTAGGTTTACCCCTGCTTCTTGAAGATGCTGAATATGCAATTTGTTCAAATGTTGAATCGCTCGGTCTTTAGCTGTCATAAATTTATGCCAGTCAATGCGGTCACTCACTTTATCCCAGCCATATTCGTCAGCATCTTCAAAAACATGGGAAAAACTAGCAGCATATGCCATAAGTTTTTCTGGAATACAGCCATGAATTACACATGTGCCACCTACCTGGTCGCGTTCAGAAATTAACACACGAGCACCATAACCAGCAGATTGTCTAGCGGCAGCAACACCTCCAGGTCCTGCGCCAATTACAAAGAGGTCATAATCAAAGCTCATAAATTATTAACTCAGTTTTTAACAACACTATATTTCCCTATATTTTTAGCTTTCCACACAGTGATGAAATTAATATGAAATCCTTGCAATTTAAGGAAAAAATAGTTATGCATATTCAAATGAAATCAGCATGAAATTTCCTGATGTCATTAGTAATAAATATTTCTTGTGCCATTAGGTAGACGCAAGCAGATTAGTTATTTTTTAATCTGAGGGCGCAGAGGCATAAATACTGCCTCATGTGAAATTGACGACTTGAAATCGGAGGTATAATTATGACGACAACCCAATCTCACCAATCCTTGCTTGAAAGTTGCATAGAGGCTTGCTTTGATTGCCTGCGCAAGTGTGAAAACTGTGCTGATGCCTGTTTAAGTGGCAACATGGTACAAATGATGGCTCAATGCATTAAGTTGTGCCGAGACTGTGCTGATACTTGCGCTCTGTGTGCCCGTTTTATGTCTCGCAATTCGGCTCTCCATGCTCAATTATGTGGAGTCTGTGCTGAAGCTTGCGATCGCTGTGCCAGTGAATGTGAAAAACACGATAGCGACCACTGTAAACGCTGTGCTGTGTCTTGCCGTCGCTGCGCCGAGTCTTGTCGCCAAATGGCTACAGCTATGGCGTAAGTATCTGTAATCGCTGACTGCTGGATTGCAAAATAATTATCAGATATAATACACCATGTATTACGTAGATGATTGGCTTCACTTTACCTCGTAATACATGGGATTTCTCAGAACCACTACCGAGTATTACACGGTATGAGCAGGAGATAGAGAAGCGATTAGCACAGCTACGCCCGTGAGTAGCATTGGAACAGGAATAGAATGTATGCCATTCAGGCATCACCTCTCACTTTCTTGAAACGCCAACTCCAACGAAAACGGTAGACACCCAGGATTGACAGCTGCCCACTCGTTGGCTTCTGCAATTAGAGTTTTGTTACCCGAATCGAGATAAAATTGCATTTTGGCACTCTGCTCCAAACGTTCACGTTCTCTGCCTCCAATCAAGCGTCGCGCAATCAGGCAGTACTCTCTAGCTACACGCTTGGCGTGGGATGCTGCTTGGAGTCGCAACTTAGTCAGTTTCTTCAGTTCTGACAAAGCGAGAGTTGCTGCTGGATCGCTTGAAGGTGTATTTTGCTCACTAACTTCGGCTTTTTGTGACATTTCAGGCGGCACAATTGCAGATGTAGGCGCAGTAGGTGGAATACTGACAGAATTGATTAATAAGTTTTTGTTATTGTAATTTTGAGCCGCGCTGGGGTTAGAAAAGTATTTAAAATTCTTATCTGAAGTACTTTCATTAAGATTTTCAGCTAATCGTATAACGTTTAAATAAACTAATGAATTATCAGAATTATTGACACTTGAAGTTAAAGACAAATCTTCTGACTGTAATAAATTCAATTCTTCAGAATTAATATTAATTTCCTCAGATTCATCTTGTACCTGTGGTACAAACAATTCCCCTTCAGACACAGCAACTTCTTCAAAACTTGCTACTGCCTGCTGCCCTGTAGGGGCATCGGCAGCAGGAGGTAAGCATTTACAAAAAACCTTCATATAGAAAGAATGACCGTCATTTTCCTTTTGGTAAGGGTTTTCAGCACTCTGTTTTGCAAATGAGTTTTGAAAGCTATTAAATTGCCCGTAATTTGTTGATTTATAAGGGTTTGAGCTATTTTCTGTCCAAGGGTCTAAGATGTAGCGCGTAGGATGCCACAAATGCAAGTGCTTTTGTAATGTCTCTTGTGAGATAGTTTTGTGAAAACGGCGTTTGTATTCAGCACGTATTGCTTTCCCCCGTTCAGTAGCCCCTACTGGCAACCCTCTATCCCACTCTATTGCCCTTACTACTATCTGGATGCGTTTTTGGGCTTGTTGGCTGCGTTCCCAGTTCTGTTGCTTACGACGGTCAAATGGGATTACGTTATCTTTGGGTTTATGGATGCTGCTAATGCCTGCTATGGCTTCTGCAAATGTGTTGGCGAATGTACCCAATAGCCGTTCGGGATAACTAATATAGGCGCTGTACCATTTGTTGCGAATTGTGGATTCTACCCAATGCCGCACTCTAGCTTCGATTTCGTGCTGGTGTCGGCAATATTGGCTGTAGCCAGGGGCGTTAATTGCGGTAGTAAGGCAAAATTCAACTAATTTATCACTCTCTAAGTCTAAAAAGACGATTCCGTAGCCTACGAAGATTTGTAGGAGGGTGTTTGTTTGTCCTTTTCCTGTCCAGCCTGTGGTGATGATTTCTTCCCAGTTGGCACGCCACTGTACAACGTCAGCAGATTCTTGCTTGCGATATCTCTCCCGTGAAATTTGTTTTTTGGCTTTGTTCGCTACCCGTTTTAGTTTAGTTAAATCTTGCCGACTTGCCGCGCGATCGCAATAATCGAGGAAGATAGAAACTGAGTCGCTAATTGGTTGTAGGTCATCATTAAGTAAAAATGACCCACTACCCGGTTGCATGGGGCAACGGATGGCTTTGTAGTTGGTTATTTGTTTGGCACTATATGGTTTGGTGTTGGGGAAGATTTCTAGGTGTCCTTGGCGCAGGATAAAACCTGCATTCCTCAAGGTAATCTCTAAGGCGCAGGCTAGGGCAAAAGTGGGCAGGGGAGATGCAAAGGTTAGGATTAGGTGATAGCCGCCACTAAAGCTGGACTGGAGGATAATGATATCGACTATGCCAATGTCCTCTAGCGCTGCTTTGATCCGATTTATGGATTCAATGTTATGGTAGTCGCCTTCTAAGTCTAAATCGATTGTGGCGTAACGTGTTGTGTCGTTAAAGCGCAGACCTACTAGTTTCGACTTGTCTTGGTGTAGGTTCCACAGTTGGGAGGGTTGCAGGTAATAATCGATGGTACGCCATGCTGGTTTTTCATCACCTTCTGCTTGATTTGGGGCGATAATTGCCCCAAATGGATGCCAAAAACGCTCTACGTAGCGTTTACCCACAGATTCTGCGGGCAGGTGGGGTTTGATTTTCTTTTTTGAAGGCTGTGAAAGGCTTAATTGGGGCTTGTTATCAAAATCTGAAGAGAAATTTTCTTGGAACATGAGTGACTGTCCTGATGATTTTTGTGCATCAGGTAGTCTCGCTGTTGGTCAAAATGTGTTAGCCTAAATTTGAATTTTTTATGTTTAAGCGGTTGGTTATCCGCTTGTTGGAGGCGACTGGTAATCGCCTCGTGGTTGAAAGCAAACAAAGGTTTATACTTGTTTAGGCTTAGACATACGTAGGCTTAGGCTAAGATTTAGTCCAACACGCTTCACCAACAACAATGCGACTACCCAACTTTTTTTTTGGTTATTATTTAAATGAGGCAGTTCTAGCGAAGTTGTCACTAAATCGACAAAAGAGTTTTGGGATAACACCGCAAAGCTAGTAACACCCACAAGTGTCACGTCACATTGGCTTTTGTTAGTACAACTGGTGAAGATGAAATTACTCATACTCCACCATTGAGTTTAAAAACAAAAAACAGTCAAATATCTTGATACGAGTTCAGCACCCACAAAAGTTAACTCGTACTGTAATCAGCATTGAGATGCTAATCTATGAGATAACGTTAAATTGCGGGATAAATTCTCTGCTAGATTAACTGCTCACAGCTACCTATGCAGCACGAATATTATCCTTTTTTCTATTTGTAGAAACTTCCATTGCTTTCATTTGGTTCTTATAATCCTCCCACGTTTTTTCAAATACGTCAGACTCATACATCCGCAATAAAACCTCTTCTTTATCAGTTAAATTTGAAAGTTTCAACAACTCCGTTAAAGACACCTGAACTGGGAAAACATCACTAAACTTTTGCATTAAGTGAAATATTCTCTTCCTCTGTGACGCAGATGGTTCATCCTGCAATTCTGCATCAATTTGTCGCGGACGGAGATTCACAATTTCTAGGCTCATATTCACTAAATTCCTCAATCCAAACACAACAAACTCATTAGTTATACCAATAACCCGTCCCACAATTTCCAACTCGGGCCGCAGTCTCTTCTTGAATTGATATACTTGGTCAAGCTGGAAACGCCGAAACGGATTGCGCTCGCCATTCAGCATCCAAGCAATACCATCGCCTATACTACCTATCTCCGTAGCCTCCAGAAGGTCTATTACCTGGTTACAAATATCTTGATTGCAAACAAACTTGTATGCTGCATCAATACTTCGGTTAAATTCCATCTCCAGTGCAACAACTGCCTTAAATTTTTCCAGTTCTCGTAATTGATAAATCAACTCAAAAACTTTCTTACCTTTGTGATAACTGCCAACGCTTATATTTAGATTCTCAGAAACCTCCCGAATCACGGGTTTACCCTTCTTTAATTGAGACTTACTCTCATTTATCGAATGATTCAAATTTGAACACTTCGATTCATTCAAACGACGAGCGCTCTCTCTTTGTCTTTCTTTCGCTTGGGGACGAAGTACGCTCTCCCAGTACTGCCCCTCGTGAAATTTCTGGTAATGAGTCTTCCCGCCTTCCCGGTGGAGATTAAAGTCAAGCACTAGTTTCAAATCTTCTTCAGGCGAACCAGACTCAACAAATTCCACTTTCACAGAGTCAATTCCCAACTGGCGAGCTATCTGCAAGCGACACTTACCTGCCAAGACTACATTGACACCAGTACGTGCAGATACCTTCAAAGATTCAATAATCCCTCTTTCAGAGATACTTTTTTCTAAAGCTGGACGATCTTCATTCTCACCATATATTTCTATCAGCTTCGGATGAACAATCAACTCCGCAGGAGAAATATATACAATTGCCGGATTCTGCACCTCAAACATTATTGATACTCCGGATCACAAATTGTCATTCAAAAGATAAGTTCAATTTTGAAAAGTCTAAGTAGAAAGCAGACAAAGCTTAATCAGCAAAACTCATAGCACTTTCATCCCTTGGAAAAAGTGACAAGTTGAAAAAATAATTAATTCTTGTAAATAGCAAAGGATTACCTACCAGAAAACCTCTCAAAGAGAATTTTCTCGCGCAGTAACTATTATTCCCAACCCATTGACAACTAATACAACTGAAGAGATATTTAACGGACTGGTATTGAGAAAAAAAGCATCTATCTAAAGAAAGATTTGTAAAACTGTGTAAACTCATGATATGATGGACCTAGATAATTAAATTGACAAAACAAAGTTCCGTCCTGTTCTAGTAACAGGTGGGCTTGTTTTTTCCTCAAAGCCCTGTTTGCACCAGGGTCTTGAGTGAATCTTTAGGAAAAATGGACTCTACAAAAAAAGTATATCAGGCTTCATTCCATTTGGCAAAATTGTACAGTAAAGAGGGGTAAATTTTTAGATGCCTCGTCTTCAGATATTAAATTCTATTGAAAAACAAGCACTAGAGCACATAGCAGCGACCAGCAGCGATGAAGTTAGCAAAAGAGCGAAAATTCTGCTAGGACTAAACGAAGGCAAAAAATATGTAGCCTTAGCCCAAGAGATTGGCGTAACCGAAAACTCAATAGCAAAGTGGAAAAAAAGATGGACATCTTGTACCATCTTGTCAGAAACCCAGGAGTCGGCGATCGCAAAAGCTAACGAGGTATTAGGTGTAAACGTAGGCAGACCTAAGAAGTGCAAAAGTACAGAGGCGAGCAAAATCGTCGAAATCAGCGAATGGAGCAAGAACCGAAAACCCAGTCGTTCAAAGCACCATTACCATACGCAGGTAGCTGAGGAAGCTACTCGGAGGGGATTACCGACATTATCGCCAAGAAGTATAGGACGCATCTTGGAAGCTCAATCTCAATAGAAAGAATTATCAAGCAAGCACCATCCTATCTCAAGGAAGTAGTTTTGAAATCCCAGTTTTTACCGAGGCTTTTCATCAAACTCTAAGCAAGCATTTCCACAAACTCGACCACTTGAGCAGAAGTTACTTGTTCTGCGATCAGAAAGTCAACGAGTCCATCGAGTTTTTTACGGTTGTAGACGGTAGAATAGCCTTGAATCTGGCGTTCCTTGCAGAACTGTCGCAGCTTCCGCGTACCTAAATCCAAAAGCTTCTTCTTCTCTTCCGTAACGTCTATTAACACAAGTTGTTTGGCTTCATCCGCAAACCTAGCTTCAACAACTGGCGGCGCAGTTTCAATAATCGAAGATTCTGGTTCAGAAAATTCTTTCTCATCAGAAACAGCACCAACCACAGTCAAATCCCCCTGAGTTTCCAAAACTGACGACTCTTCAGAAATCACCCCAGCGCTATTACTAACTTGAAGTGATGCTGATTGACCAGGGACAAAAATCACATACAAGATTGGGAAGATAATCAAAAACAACTCGATTGGAAACAAAACATCGTTAACAGATTGCACAAAAGGTGATATTGCAAAAGCAGACATAATGTGATTCCTCCATGAATTACTGATGGGCGGCGTTGTAGCGGCTTGCCACCCAGTAGCGGGGGGAAACCCCCCTACTGAGTGAAAGCTTTTACACGTATCCCATCCACCAGTAGGAGGAAGGAGGGTAAATTGCCTTTAAGCAATTAGACGAACCAAGTTTTCCAAAATTTGCAGTTGTTGAATTTTAGAAATTACCAATCCAAGATACAGAAATTACAAAAATGCGATTTTTCCGACTTGCACCCGCAGCTTTTAGAAACTTCCTTATTCATCCCAGCACTCCAGATTTTTTACTCTTAAGGTAGTTGACGTAACTAACCAAGTTGTAGTTATATTTGAGTTCTTGAGGAACAAAAGTTGAGTAAGGATGCAGCGCTACACCATCACGGCGAAAGCGGTGACAAGGCGCATATATATCAAAAAAGATAGATATCTCATCACCATCAACCTCGATTTTGGCTATGCCCTTAAGTTCCTTCGTAAAGTCCGAAACTCGCCCTGATGCTACGTAGTCAAAGACCACTACATTTCGAGTGCGGAAATACTGGATGTAGGAAAGAAGTCTCGCTTCCGTACCAAGCTCAAGCAGTCTATCAGAATGTTTCAGCAAGATACCGGAATAAGAAAAAGAAAACCTACGATTAGCGTATTCATCCCACAAAATAAGGTTACCGTAAAACTTGTAAATATTCGCCTGATTGGACGATATTTCTCTATTTAAGTTTTCGATAACAGCATCATCGTCAAATGGAAACAACGCCTTACGTTCATCCCATTGCTTATCTGGACAGCAACCATCTTCAAACCATCCGTATGCATGAATGCTACAAACAATATTATTGGCACCATGCAGTAACTTACACCCAGCACACACTTGCAAATAGCAAGAACTAAATTCTTCGCTATTAACTGCATTAACATAGCGTCGGTGTATATCTAAATGTTCCTCTAAAGCTTCACAAGGTAAAGGCTTATATGAGGAAAAAGTTTGTCCAATTAATTTATCTGGATCAATTTCATCACAGATTACTGCCAAGTCGTCAATGTGGTGAGAACGTAATTCCTCGTAAAGTAGCAATTTCCTATACGGTTCTTCCTCAAATCTACAAACAACCAAGCCCTTTGAATCAGGATGTCCCTCAAAATTAATCACCGTGTAAGTGTAAATAAAAGGTACACCATTAGATTTTTCAAAGCTCTCAGGTTTTGTTAATACAAGCGGTTTTGTGTCAGCTATTTTTGCAGTTTCTCTACTCGAATTAGTTTCCTCCGATTCTTCAACAATACTTAAGAAAGCACCACCCAAGGAAGCAAAAATAATTCCGGTAAAGCCCAATACAATAGCACCAATGCCGGTAGAGGCAATTTGTTCGGAGCGTTCTTTCTCAACAATTGGGAATCCGCCCCTAGCTAAGTACAATAAACCCAAACCAGAAAAAGTTGCTATAGCGCCCAAACCAATAGCAGTCAAAGACACCATTCCAAAAGCAGCATTAATGTTTCTCAAGCAATTAAACGCAAACTTCTTCAACATAATTCATCCCTCCAAAATGCAGGTTACAAGGTTTTTAATTACTCTTGCCCCGGCACGAATTGGGATTTGCTGAGAACTACACCACTAACCTACCGCTTACTCTATTAACAATTCCAAAACTATTTAATAGATTCGTCCTGGTTAATTTTCAGTATCGGCAGTAGTTTCATTCCCAATGGTGATAGCAAGAGTTGAACTTGCTTGATTGCTTAAAACAATCATCCACCCAGAGTGGATATCACCAAAAAACGATATCTAAAAGGCATATATCTACTGTCCAAGAGTCCAAGTATTAGTTTCGTTTAATTCCAATTTTTCAAAATAGTTAGCAAAACCTGGAAAGTGAAAATATTCTAACGGCATCCGAGATATTAATAGTAAAGAAAAATTTTCTAGTTGAGCTAACTGTTGTAATCGAAATAAGTCGTCGATAAAACTATCGCTAACAAAGTGTAATCTATCAAAATTATCTATCACCAGCAGTTTATTATAACCAACAGAAAATCAGGTGATTGTGAAAGTCTCAACAGCACACCATCATCACCACTACTGCGATGATAATAATGAACCTGCCTTTTGACGTTGTTGCGGAGGAACTTTATCTGTTAGTACTAATTGTAGAGAAGGAAGCAAAATTTCAAACCAATCTTCTCCCAAATCAAAAGGGTCAAGTACCTGGTCATCAAGCGTACCTTTACTACTATTAATCCAAGCAGAAGCAAAGCGTAAATTGCTCCATTCGTAAGCTAAATTGCGATAATTTTCCCGGCTGAGATAATGTTCTACTGTACCAACTGGTTCATACATAACGCTATAGCCACAAAGATTATTAAATCCATCAGCTAAATAACTTTTGAAAGGCGACCAATAATCTCTGGTTCCTTTTTTAGGGGTTGGATTTTTTGCCAACCAAGCATTTCCCGGTTGTCGCACTTTTTTATCAAAATCAGGTGGTTCTGGAGGAGGATTAAATGGCATCATCTGTGTTATACCCCTGATAACCCAGAATTTATTTTCTCCGTTGTAACTATCCAACGGGGCCAAAATGGGTCATGTCCTGGTAAAACTCTTTGAAGTTCCTGATGAATTTGTGTTGGTATTCTCAGATTTTCTGGAAACGCATTCATATCATCATCACGCATCCAAGCCTCTGCTGCTTCAATTGCGATTTCTGCTTCTTTGGAACGGGCTTGTTTAAGTCCAAAAATGTCTGAGGTTAACCATCCAACTATATCCCCTTGTTTTGACCAAGGTACTTCGTCAAGGCTAACCTCTCTATTTTGTAATTTAAATAAAAATAGTTTATCTTCTTGCTCATTAAAATTTGGCTCTAAGGAAGCAAGAATAAGTGGAGAATGAGTAGTTACTAAAGCTTGTATCTTCATCCTGGGTTGTAATTCTGTAACCACAGATAAAATAGCTGGTAAAATCACCCTCTGCCAACGAGGATACAAATGAGATTCAATTTCATCAATTAGTAAAACTATCTGATTTACTGGCTTTTGTTGTCGCAGTTATGAAGCTTTTTTATGTTCGTACCAAGTCCACACTAGTAAATAAGCTAGTCCCAAAATACGCTTCATTCCGGCTGATATTTGAGTAACAGGAACATTCCCATAAGGCAGATTAACTGTAGGAATATCGCGCACGTCTTCAATAGAAACTCGCGTTGGTTCTCCCACTTGTATCCATTCGGAAGGGTGAGGTGCAAGTTTTTTAATAACATTAGAAAAGAGTTCAAATGGATATTTATTGGGTTGATTCTGCCATGTAACCCAATCTTGAATTAGACCATTACAAATAACTTTACCTTTTGACTTTAATCCATTCCAAAGTGTATTTGGATTAAAGTCAAAAGGAATATCGCGTTGGCGAGCTGGGTCAAAAACAGAAAAACTACCATCAACCCGTACATAAATAACTACCTCTTTTAATAAAGGAGGCATTTGTAAATTACGCCATTGCTGTTCAGAAAAATCAAACTGGCTCTGATACTCTCTTATATTTTTTTTATTGCTAACTACGGCTGTAATTTGTGGATTTTCACCTCTAACTCGCTGTGGGTACGCTGGTTGCTCCGCCCAATTTGTAGTCATCACCCACCAAGCAATATCGAGTAAAAAACTTTTACCTAAACCATTATCACCAGTAAATATATTGAGCCTATCAGCAAATGCGACATCAAAATGGGCAGCAGGACCAACTTGTTGGAGGTGAAGTTCTTTTAACATTTGGCTCTCATACACAAATTTATATTGATCAACTTACTTCTTGTAAATTAAAATTGGATAGCTCAATAGCAGTTAATCATTTTTAATGAATCCCTACAATATCCTTAATCAGACTGAACTTCAGTGTGTTAGTGATGGCATAACCCGACCCCTACTAGAAAATTGCGAGACTGCCTCACATATCCTGATTTTAGTCTGGCCACAACTTGGGGATTTTGATAGTATTGAATATGCATGGTGGTTACAGCGCAAAGCTAAAAAATTGCCGACTGAAAAACTCGCTATTCGTGCAGTGGGAATTGGCTCACGCACCTCTGGAACAAGATTCTGTCAATATACAGGATTTCCACCCGAAAATTTATTTGTTGAACCCAATGCAGAACTACATCACCAACTTAAACTTTATTCAGGTCTGAATCTGACTCTACCTGGACTTTCTGTGTCTCATCAAGCTTGGCTAAATCTAATGTTAATGTGTGCAGGGTTTGGAAGTCCAGGAACGCTAAGAGAAGTTTTTCGGGGATACAGGGGAGATCGTCAAGCCCCTCAACTAATTCTTGATGATGAAATTATTCAAGGTACTCCTCTACCTACTTTTAAAGGCTCGTTTTTCCGATTAGCTGGCCCAAATGGTTTTCAACGTCCCTTTGAATTAGCAACTCTCCGGCTACGTAACATGGTGGAAGTTCTGAGCAATTGGCACACTTATGTACCGAATGGAGCCTACTTAACTCAGCGTGGTGGAACTTTTTTGTTTGATAGCAAAGGCCAGTTACTTTACTCTCATCGAGATCCAGGAATTCTGGGCTTTGCTGCTAATATGAGTCAGCCTCTATCATTTTTATCCTTGATCGAAGCAAATAGCTTTACGATGGGTGATGCGTAAAGCCCCCGAATGCGCTTTGCTAAATTCGGGGGATATAAGCGAACTTTCCTGAATTTATTCATCAGTGTTCAATTGTTTGGCGTGATTCACTAATATATGGAATGATCTTGTTGATTGCTACTTGGGACTAAATTCAATTGATTTTAATAATCCGTGAGCCTGCTAGTCGTGAAGAAATAGACGAAATGGTGAAAACTTGGGATGTATTCATTAAAATAGCAGTAGACATCGAACGCAAAATTCTTGCAGGTGGTGGCGTTCGCCATTACGAATGTGAACAAGAGTTACTCAAAGACGGTAGCAGACAACGAGATATTTGGGGTGTGGATTGGTCTGTTTTCACTCAGGAAATCGTGTTTGAGTCAATCATCAACATTCGCCCAAGCCAGAATAACCGTAGTATGATAATACAGTCTAACCAAATTCGAGAACAAGTTAGCCAAATTACCAAGCAGTTGCTAGGAGGATTGTAATGCCTAACTGGAGTGCAATTGAAGCAAGTTTTTTACGTCAATCCCACGCGCAACAATTAGGAGAATTGGCAGCAAGTTTGGCACGCCTTAACTCTTGGTCACAAAAGAGTGCAATTCGTGAATTAGTTCCAATATTGTTGTCAGAAAGTTTGTTGTACGTGTCTTTAATACAACAAAAAAGTGAAATTAATAATGTTGAATTAAATCAACTCCAAGACTTATTACAAAACTGGATCAATGTTTGGGACAAATCAATGGAAATTACAGATATTGCATCTGTTGCGTCTACTTGGTCACAGCGAGTATTGGAGATGTCGGGTTTGCTGGCTTCTTAAATCGTTGAGTGCATAGTCTTAAGTAATGCGCTTGACCACTGCAATTGCTCCTTGGTAAATACTGCTGTATCAAAAATCGGCAGTCGCCTCATCATCAGTGCTAGAGTATTTGGAGGTATAGCAATAAAATAATTATTTTTGCTTGGTAATTAATTATATTTTGCTACGGGATTATGAGAATACTACACAATTGAGCGGGTTAGGGAGTTTCATAGGTGATTCTGTGTTGGTTATTGAATATATATTTAACTGAAATAATCTAACAACTTATGCATCACAGTTAATCATTTGTAGGTGCGATCGCCTAACTACAAAACTAAACAGATGGGGGCGACAGCGAATAGTCCGCCGCAGGCATCGCTTGAAAGCAGACTGTTTTTGATGTGCGATGGCGTACCCGCCCGCCGGAGGCATCGCTCTTTTTTCCTCTCTACGAGACGCAATCATTGTCTAGCAAAAGCCAAATCACTTCAACGATATCATCAAAGCTGTCAATCTCCTGAACAGTCTTCTTCATCTACCCAATCTTCATCCCAGAGAAGTTCATTGTAAACCTTAGTTGCTTGAGATATTTTTAGGTTGTGAGCTGCTGTCACACAATTTCTTGGTTGCCAGCCAATGAGGGCATATCTCCCATGTAAATGTCTGACAGCATTCTTGCAGTCATTAATTACTGGAATATCTTCATACAAGCACGTATATTAGCGATCGCTGATGAAAAAGGTCTGATAAACTGGGATTTTGGGGCTGTAGACGGCTCTTTTTCCCCCTGGAAAAGGA
>NZ_JBALFF010000052.1:0-26866 GCF_036916975.1 Nostoc sp. | reverse complement strand
AAGGGAAGGGAGAGGCTGCCAACGGCAGCCTCTCCCTTCCCCATCGGAATGATTATCATTATTTTAGATGTATATTTTATTTTCTGGAAGTCCCTAAGCAAATTGAAGCTGCTGTTCAGGCAGTTTGTTTTAGTTATCTTACTATAAATCCCGTATCTAGTGAAAAGCTAAAACACTATTTGGAGAGTAACAGAATTACAATTGAAAAATATCAAGCAGAATATCAAAATATACTACCTTTTTTCACAAATTTACTTCAAGACACTAATATAAAAAATAGGTTTAATAATGACCTAGAAAAATTTAGAAAAAATAAAAAAAATCACTATTGGATGAACTCTGGAACAATGAAGTTATCAACGATATATAGCTTTAAAGGCTGGGAAGTAGATACTTTATTTTTAATAATTGAAAAAGGAGCTTTTTCAGATTATTTTGCAATAGATGAATTAATATACACAGCCTTAACAAGATGCCGTAATAACCTATTTATTTTAGATTGTGACCAATCTCGATATGCAAAGTTTTTCAAAACTGCACTTAACGGAGAAACCATTCCATTTTGAGGCAATTTTATACTCGAAAATAGTTAATAGGATGTCTGAAAAGTTTTAGACTGAAGGAGATAAATATGAAAATTACCTATAACCCAGAAGTAGATATATTAAGAATTATATTGATTAATGTACCCATAGAAGATAGTGACGAACAAAAGCCAGGGATAATTTTAGATTACGACGAAGATGGAAATATGATCGGGCTAGAAATATTAGATGCTTCCAAAATAATCGATAATCCCCGTTTGCTAGAGTATTCAATTTATACATAAGATGTGCATTCTCCCTTATTATTCAACCTTCTCGCACCATCCAAACCAACATTCCTAATAGTATTTCGACTGGCGGAACGGGATAATCATTTAAATCTATAGTCAATGTTTGTGCTGCTAATTTTAAAAATCGCCAAGCCGTACCGCTACTGACGCTACCATAAATTGTCTGAATCGGTATATTATTGGTTTCATTGAATTTTTGTGCGGCAATCATTTCGGCTGCACATTGCCCTAAACCGGGTTTTAAATCACCTTTTTTAGCTTCAATAATCACGATCGCAGGAGCTTCAATAAATATTTGTTCGGGTGAGCGGCTAATTAAAAAATCACATACTCCACTTAAGCCTAACTCCGATGCAACGGTAAAATCTTCACCTGAAAAAAAGCTGATTTTGCGATCAAGAATTTTCCGAACTTCTACGAGAATTGGACTAATAATTAACTCGGAGCGGGCTTTTTCTGAACCAGTTGCTGTTGCTAGTGGTAGTCCTTCGCTGAGTGCTTCTTTGAGATAAAAACTAGGTTCTATGGACTGCGTTTCGGGTAAAAACCGTCCATTTTCAACTATAGTTAAGTTAAAGTCACGTTTTACTTTTGACAGGGAAAAGTCACTATAAGACATTAGCTCTAGAATTCGGAAATGGCAAAAGTTTTCGGAGAGTTGAGACAAGAGGGTTAGAGCAGATTATATCAAGCTACAGTATATACCTATAACATGGGAACGAATTTAGTAATATTTGCCTCTTGACTAATGGCCCCTAACTCCTGACCATTAACTAATGACTCAAGTAGATATTCTCATCCTATCAAATGGGCCAGGTGAGGTAACAACCTGGGTGCGCCCGGTAGTAAGGGCGTTACGGCAAAAATTCGGCGATGACCGAAATCAAATCAGGATCAGTGTAGTTCTATCACCTTGCTCAAATGCTAGTGGAAAAGAAGCTGCGATCGCTCTTTCTTACCCAGAAGTAGATAGAGTACAAAAAGCAGAGCATTTTTGGCAATTTTTGCTTTGGGGTAAAACCTTTGATAATTGGGACTGGAGAAGTCGCGGTGTAGTTGTTTTTCTCGGTGGCGATCAAATTTTCCCCGTAGTCATAGGCAAAAAGCTGGGATATCGCACAGTAGTTTACGCCGAATGGTCAGCCCGTTGGCATAAGTGGATTGACCGCTTTGGGGTGATGAAACCTGAAGTTGCTGCCGGTGTCCCTCAGAAATATGCTCACAAATTTACCGTTGTCGGTGATTTGATGGTAGAAGCTAGTAGTCATTCGTCATTAGTCATTGGTCATTTGTCCTTAGCAAACAACGAAGACCCGTCAACGGTTTCCCACAAGGTAGAAGACAAGACTGAATTGATAGGTTTACTCCCTGGTTCAAAAGCGGCAAAATTAGCCCAAGGAGTGCCATTAAGTCTAAGCATTGCCGAATACATCCACGCTAAAAGGCCGCAAACTAAATTTGTGATTCCTGTAGCCCCAACTTTGGATTTACAAACTTTAGCTAGTTTTGCCGATCTTAAAAAGAATTCTATTGCTGAAATCTTTGGCTTTGGCGGTGCTGACTTAATTGCCCCAGAGTCTGCTAGCAGCAAAGCATTGCTCAAAACAACAACGGGCTTAACTGTGGAACTGTGCCAAGAAAACCCCGCATATCACTTATTATCCCAATGCTGTATCTGCTTGACTACGGTGGGGGCAAACACTGCCGAACTCGGTGCTTTAGGGATGCCAATGATTGTTTTGTTGCCAACCCAGCAACTTGATGCTATGCGTGCTTGGGATGGTTTACCTGGGTTGTTGGCAAATCTGCCAGGGGTAGGTACGCTATGGGCTAAGGTGATTAATTGGTTATTCCTAAGATTTGTGAGACGCAAAGGTTTATTAGCATGGCCAAATATCTGGGCAAAGGAAGAGATAGTGCCAGAAATCATGGGTAAAGTGCAACCGCAAGAAATTGGTGAAATGGTTTTAGATTTCTTAGAGCATCCAGAAAAATTGGATGATATGCGCGCTAAACTCCGAAATATTCGCGGTGAAAGCGGTGCAGCCCAGAAGATAGCAAAGATTGTTGGTGAGGAGATTAGGAAGTAGGAACAGATCGGCAGAATTTAATTTGAATTTTGAATAGT
Source organism: Nostoc sp. (assembly GCF_036916975.1). Taxonomy (GTDB): domain Bacteria; phylum Cyanobacteriota; class Cyanobacteriia; order Cyanobacteriales; family Nostocaceae; genus Nostoc. The sequence goes on along the minus strand of NZ_JBALFF010000052.1, from coordinate 23,903 downwards.
GGGACTTAGACAAAAATTAAGCCCAAATGTAGCCCAAACTGGCTTTATAAGTAACAAACACATCACAAAGATATTGCTGCACTTCTCATTGCAAAAGGCGCAAATATTAATGCAACAAACGATAAAGGTTTAACTGCACTACACTATAAAGCGCAAACTAATACTAAAGAAGGTAAGGGACGTATTTATTTAAAAGATATTTTAGAAACATCTGAATTTTTGATATCTAAGGGTGCAAATATAAATGCTAAAGATCATAATGGCAAAACTTCTCTTGGTTATGCAAAATCAATCAATTTTCAAGAAATGATTAGGCTACTGAAAAGCTATGGAGGACAAGAATAGGTATTATGATATCAAGCCACCTTTAAAAAAGCTTCTCGAACAATCTTGGTGAACTTCTAAAGGCCAGCACTTAATCCGAAGATTCGCCATTGCGTCGTCCTAGTTCAAAAATGCCACAACTAATACACGCAAGTATACCTAAGCTGATTCCCCAACTAGGCCCTAAACTAATTTCTACACCCCAGTTAAATAAAGCACCAATTACCAAAAAAGGTACAATGCTAAATAATGAAGCGTAGAAAGAGTTTTGGGATTCTCTGGCTTTACGAGTCTTTTCAAATTCTGATTGGCTGGTATAAAGCGATCGCTCGGCAAAGTTAAACCAGCGATTGAGTTGCTCGATTACCCATTCATTAACTCTTGATAAACCTAGATATAGCGCCAATGACCACAAACTCGCCCCGGCGAGCGCGATCGTGTCTAACTCAAAGCGGAAAGGTAAAATTTCAGTCAGCATTGCTTATGGAGTCCTGCAAAGGGTTGACTTTAGCTTTTAGTAGATGCTAAATAAACCTCTTGTGCAATTTTAAGCATAAATGTTAACAACATTTCAACTACTTGGCAAATCTCCTGCTCCTTTAAGCTAGTAGTCTGCCAAGACAAGACTGATAAACTTAGCCATCTTCTAATGACTCATTGTCTAATTCCACACCTGCAATTAGTTTGCGGACAGCCTCAGACATTTCAGTTGTATAAGGTTGCAGTGTGTTATTTTTGAGCGCTTCTGTCATAGCAAAATCGAGAAACAGTCGCATCATTAATATATCAATCCAGATTTTGCAGCCCCATCGCAATCTTACTATGCTTCTCAATCTGCCCCATTACTTGTTTTGCTCGTTGAATAACTACGGCTGGTAAACCCGCCAATCTTCCCGCCTCAATTCCATAAGACTTATCAGCGCCTCCCGGTTGAACTTGATGCAAAAAGATAATTTGGTCGGGTAATTCTTTCACCGTCACTTGATAATTAGCCACATTTGGCAAAATGCTTGCCAGTTCATTCAATTCATGGTAATGAGTCGCAAAAATCGTTCGCGCCCGAATATCCACTGCTATGTATTCCGCCACCGCCCAAGCTATGGAAAGACCATCAAATGTCGCTGTTCCCCGACCAATTTCATCTAACAGTACTAGTGACCTAGATGTAGCATGGTTGAGAATATTTGCGGTTTCATTCATCTCTACCATGAACGTAGATTGACCAGTTGCAAGATCATCTACTGCACCTACACGGGTGAAAATGCGATCGCATATTCCCAATCTAGCAAACCTAGCTGGTACAAAACTACCAATCTGCGCCATTAACTGAATCAATCCCACCTGACGCAAATAACAACTTTTGCCACTCGCATTTGGCCCAGTGAGGATAATCAAATCGGGATTGTCATTTGTCATTTGTCCTTTGTCACTTGTACTGAGCGAAGTCGAAGTATTGGTCATTTGTTCTTGCTCATCTGCTAATGACACATGACTAATGACTAATGACTCTTTTCCCAATTGCGTCGAATTCGGCACAAAGAAACCCGCAGGTAAAGACTGTTCCACCACCGGATGACGCCCATCCACAATGTTTATCTCCCTTCCTGACAACATTTCTGGACGACAGTAACCTTGATGCACCGCTAACTCAGCCAAACCACATAACACATCCGCCGCCGCCACCGCCCGAGACAGATTGCGAATTACTTCCGCCTCTTGTGCTACCTCTTCGCGCAACGTCGTAAAAATCTCATATTCCAACTGATTTAAATCATCCCGCGCTGTGAGAATCCGGGCTTCCCGTTCCTTCAAATCTGGGGTGATGTAACGTTCCTCATTGGTCAGGGTTTGCTTGCGGATATAATGAGCGGGTACTTGGTCAGCTTTGGTGCGAGAAATACTGATATAATAACCAAAGGTTTTGTTAAATCCTACCTTCAAAGTGGAAATACCCGTTTTAGCTCTCTCATCAACTTCTAAATTGGCAATCCATTGCTGATCCGCTTCTACAGTTGCCTTTCTCTCATCCAACAGGGGATTTACACTAGGGCGAATCAATCCGCCTTCTTTGATTAGTATGGGTGGCGACTCGACAAGATGCGCGTGTAACTTTTGTGCTAATTCTTCCAACACACTTGGCACTTTCTGCAAAGCTTTCAAAAATGGAGAATGCGCTTGGGTTACTAAGCTCGATAATTCTGGTAAGCGGGAGAGGGAATCTGCCAAAGCTACTAAATCTCTAGCATTAGCTGTACCAGAAGCTGCCCTTCCTGTCAAGCGTTCCAAATCATAAATTTGGCGTAACAATTGCCGCAAATCTTGACGCAGGGGTGTATTTTCCATCAATTCTTCGATGGTATCAAGACGGGCCCGAATGCCTTTAATATCGATTAGCGGTTGCAATAACCACCGCCGCAATGCCCGCCCACCCATCGCTGTATTAGTTTTATCTAATGCCCAGAGTAGAGAACCGTGAAATGTGCCATCCCGAACCGTTTGGGTAATTTCCAGGTTACGGCGGGTTTGATTGTCAACAATTAGGTAGTCGGTGACAGTGTAGCTGCGGAGTCTTTGAAGGGTGACAGGGTTTTCTTTTTGAGTATCTTCCAAGTATTCTAGAAGACCGCCAGATGCACGAACAGCGAGGGGAAGATGATCGCAACCGAGTCCTTCGAGCGATCGCACCTTAAATTTCTGCAATAATCTAGGTCTAGCTTCACCTTGAGAAAATGGTACTTGCGATCGCAAACTATAGCAAAATGATGGTGGCAAACACTGGGGGAGATGGGGCGAAGTTTCTCCCGGACGCAGCAAACTACCTAAATCGGGCGCATTTGTCGGAACTAGCACCTCTGAAGGTTGCAAGCGCATTAACTCTTGTGTCAAATGTTCTAAATCACTACCTTGAGTGGTGAGAAATTCGCCTGTAGAGATGTCTGCATAGGCTAAACCCCAATGATTTGCGGCAATTACTACTGCTGCTAGGTAATTATTGCGACTTGATTTTAGCATTCCTTCTTCTAGCAAAGTGCCAGGGGTGAGGATGCGCGTTACCTCGCGTCGTACCAATCTACCAGCAGCTTCAGAAGCATCTTCTACTTGGTCGCAAATTACGACTGCATAGCCTTTTTCTACTAGCAGCGTCGCGTAGCGTTCCCAAGCGTGGTGCGGAACACCAGACATCGCCACTCGTCCCTGTTCGCCAGCTTGCTTGCTAGTGAGAACTAATTCTAATTCTTGGGCTAATTTTACAGCATCTTGGAAATAGCATTCAAAGAAATCTCCTACCCGATACAGCAATACCGCGTGAGGATATTTATCCTTCGTCTCGACATAGTGCAAGTACATTTGACTTAGCTTACTGCGATCCACCTGTTGATGGTCAGAAATAAAAGTACTTGCATCTGGCTTGGTAGATGGAGTTTCAGAGTGAGAGGCGGTCATAGATGCTATCGAGTTATGCACAAAGATGCCACAATATCCGATGATAACGTGATGTGAAAGTTGAATGGCGATCGCTCAAAGATATTTTACGCTTTTTTGCGACTGCTTCGACGCGTAGGTGGCTGTGGCGGAGGTGGTTCCTGAGATTTTAGCTTGTCATCATCAGTCAAAAATTCTACATGGAAACCCTTTTGGTGATAATGCCAATCCAAGATGGCAATACTAGCATCACCCATAGAAGTCTTTTCTACAGCTTGATTAGGGAATTTAGCAGCTAACTCTTTCAAGTGTTCTTCCTCCCAGAGAACAATTTGCTCACGGAACTTAGCCCAAGGTGTAGTTTCATCAGCTGCATAAGTTATGATTTCAGCAAATTTATGAGCTGCTATACGTTTACTTTCTGAATTTGCTGTTTTAGCCTGTGCAATGTGATTACCTGTTTCTATAACAGCAGCTAAAGGAAGTACCAGCGTTGTTGATTTGGCGATTTCTGCCTCAATTTTCTGATTTACACGCTGATAATCCCAATCATTATTACCAGCAGTTTCTCTACCTGGAACTTGTAACCAAACGCATAAAAGCGATGTATCGATAAGTAGCACCTTTCTCATATTAGTAACTATTCATTACGAGAAAGGCTTCTTTCAATTGCACCTTTAGTTGTCATATCACCCAAAGAATATGATGCAAACAACTTAGAGAAATTATCAATATCTTCTAAAAGTGTAAGCTTACTTTCTCCAGTTTCTTTATCGCGGTGTGCGACAACCACAAAAGGAACTATTTCTGTGCCTAAAGCATCAAGCAAAGCTGGGTTATGGGTAGTCAGTAAAATATCAATTTTTCTTTTGCTGCCAATTTCCCGTAATATTGTGACTAGCAATTTTGCACGCGAGGGATGAAGGCCGTTATCTATTTCTTCAATTACAATTTGACTACCTTCTGGCCGCGTAAGTAGTGCTGTGATAATTGCTATAAACCGGAGAGTTCCATCTGACATAGTTCTAGCATCAATTTCTGTAACATGACCAGGTTTCCATTCTTCCTGACAGTAAAGCATTGCATCAGTACCAAATCTGCCCACTTTTTCTGCCCATAGTTTTTGAATATCACCTTCTGGGAAATCTTTGATGTAGTTAGATAGCGTGGATTCTACTTCGGTTTTATGTTCTTCAGATAATGCTGCTAATACACCAGCAATATTGGAGGCATCGCTTTCAAGAGTGTCAGATAGGCGTGAATACTCACGCATTTTAGAGGGAATAGGATTCAGAATAAAAATTTCTTTCAGAGTGGAAACCACACAATTGATAGCTTTAATTTTTAAGGGAAAATCTCTTTCTTAAAGTTCTTTTTCAAAAATTATGCTCCCATCTTCTGCAATGCTTAAATATATATGATTAGATACAATATCCATGAAATCAAAATGAGTTACTGGTTCTTTCATCCCAGTTCTTGTATTTAAATCTATTTTTTTGACAGTAAACTTTTCTACATAATTAATAACACGATCTTCATTTAAATTTTGACGCTCAATATATTCTTCTATAACTTTGACTTCACTTACTATTTGTGTTTGTATAACATATAAGTAGTCTGCTTTATCATCTTCAGCCTGAACTAAAGCATTTAATGTAAATCCAGTTTCGGGTTTCAGTGCAGCCCACTCTAAGCCACCTCTAATAGATGTAAGTGTTTTATCTCCTGCTAAAGCTGCTTCAACATTCTCACCTCTAGCTATTCTTTGTAAAAACTCCAAAGCTTCAACTACATTAGATTTACCACTTGCATTTGTCCCAATCAGAACAGTCAACGGGTCAAGTGGAAGCTCCGCATAACGAAAACTTTTCCAATTTTTAAGAATGAGTTGCTTAAGCATGACCAACTCCAAAAATGATAAAATTCTATTTTTACTAATACTCTTGATAGCAACTTAGGGTGCAAATTGCACAGTTTAATATACCTTTAAAATTTAACTCACCCAACCATTGTTCACAAGAAACTCCAGCTTGTCGTAATAGCCGCGATAATAGACCTACACTAATATTACCCTGATGAAGATTGGTAATAATCACAGTAACATCACCTCGCCGCATTTGTGGGTGCTTTCCTCCTGCATACAGCCCTTCAAAACCAAACTCTTGCAGACGTTTTACTAAATCACGCCAAGAAACAGGAGTTAATCTAGACATTTTTATACAGGTTTGGTCAGTTCATTGAGGTTGATACCAGCAATTAAAAAATCTAGTATCTATCTCAATTTAGCTCCTAACAGTAGCGTTGGCAAAGCCCGCCGTAGGCATCGCACAAGTTTTTCATCATTCAACATCTCACCAAAACAACAAAGCCAGCAGAAAAAGTAAAAAATTGTGTAATTACTCTATCTAACTGGCTATATTTCGTTAAGTTTTTGATGACAGCAATTGCCCTTTCAACCATTCCACTTGTTTTTTGCTCAAAAAATCTGTTTTTTTACTTGGTACTGGCTGATTATTGGGAGAGTTTGGCCCCCGGTAAGTGCGCTCATCTAGCATGAAAATGTCTAACAATGGGCCATAGTTAAAGGAGCGATAAATTTTCGCTTTATCTGGATCGTTTGTTTCATACCCAATCGGTAGATATTCTAAAAATGCTTGCCTTGCCCTTTTTGATAGCAAGTTAACATCCTTAACTGTGTAGCGGTCATCGTTCAGGATAATTTGCCCAGGATACCAATTGTTCCTTGTTTCGTGGTCGTCCCACTGGGCCAAGATTGGAACTTCAGCGTTGAAACGCTTGATGTTTTCATCCAGTAAATTGTAGATATAGTTACCACGAAATTCTGTGAGAGTTTCTGCTACTTTAGATTTTTCTGGTGTAGTGATGTTTTTCCAAATAGTGCCGTCGTCTAAAGTTACTTCTGATTTAATCGGGCCATCGGCGTAAATATTATCGCCAGAATGAATGAAAAAGTCGGGATGAAGTTGACGCATAGTTTCGTAAATTTTCATCCCACCGAAATCAGGATTAATTCCCCATCCTTGACCTGCGGTGTCACCACCCCACACAAAGAATATATCTCGCCCAGATTTGGGGGGAGTGCGGAAACTGCCTTTGACAGGAGCGCTGTAAGTGCCTTGATAATCTAAATCTTGGAAGATTACCCGATAAAATAATTGTTGGTCTGGTGGCAGGTTGCTTAAATAAAGTCGTGCTGTAAAGTCGCTGTTTTTTAAAGCATTGGGACCCACAACTCGCTGCACATTTTTAAAAGATTCGCTGGTAGAATATTCTACGATCATTTTGGCGGGGCGATCGCTACGACTCCAAATAACAATGCGATCGTTAGAAATATCTCCGCTAGCTACACCATAAGGTATAGCAGGACGCATTTTGTCTGAGGTGATAATGGCAGGACTTTGGGCAAAAACTTGTGATTGGGATACAAGATTTGTGGCAATAATTCCACCTGCTGTGATAGTTGAACCGAGCAAAAACTGGCGGCGGTTTAGTTGCAATCGGCGATTAGATTCCATGATAAATAATGGCAACCTTAAAAAGTATTACAAGATAATTTTTTAGCACATTCTGTTATGCCAACAAGTAAAGATTGGGTTATCCAATGGTTAATAAAAAACCTGTTTCGTAATGAAAATTAATATAAAGTTTATTCTTACATCTATCTTGTAAATTTTGGGTAGCAATCTGGGAAAGATAAGTTTATAACCATTGAAAACTTTAAAATTATAGAGACGGATATTCAGGATGTTACCAGAAATATTACCTCAGCAGTCAAGACTTGAGAGTATGCTGGCTATGGATGGTGTGACAAATGCTAGTGAGTCGAAATTGCGATTAAAGTCAACTTTGCAAGAATTACCCTTTTGGCAGGTTCACATCGAAGTAGAGTGTCCTGGTAATGATTTGGCTATGCTCTTTAAGCAAGAGCCTTTATTACCGGGAATTATTCTAAATAATAATCAACAGTATGTAGGGATGATTTCGCGGCGGAAATTTTTTCAGTATATGAGCCAAACCTATAGTCTGGCACTATTTTCTACAAGACCGATTAAAACTCTTTACAAGTTTTTCCAACAAGAGATATTAATACTTTCTGAAGATATGCTCATTGTTAATGCTACTCAGGTAACTTTGCAACAACCACCTGAAATTGCTTATGAGCCAATTTTAGTTAAAACTACGTCTGAAAAATATAAGCTCGTCGATTTTCATCAATTACTTTTAGCCTACTCCCAAATTCATGCCTTAACGCTTGTTGAACTACAGCAAGTTGAGGAACAATCTAGAGTCGCTAAAGCCGGCTTTCGCAATCTTCAACAGAACTATACGCAGTTAATCCAGAATGAAAAAATGGCGGCTTTAGGACAACTCGTTGCTGGTATTGCACACGAAATCAATAATCCCGTCAATTTTATTTCTGGTAATATTGTTCACGCCATTGAATACAGCCAAAATTTACTCAATCTTATTAGATTGTACCAACAATGTTATCCCGAACCAAAAGCGGAAATTAAAACTGCGTAGGCGTAGCCCGTCGTAGACATCGCCCAAATTGAACTAGAGTTTTTAAGTACCGATCTCCCCCGTCTTCTTACCTCTATGAAGGTTGGTGCCAAGCGAATCAAGGAAATTATTCTTTCCTTAAGAAATTTTTCTCGTCTTGATGAATCTGATAAAAAATTAGTTGATATTCATGAAGGTATTGATAGCACACTGGTAATTTTACAAAGTCGTCTCGACCAATTAGGTGAAAGGATAAAGATAATTAAGGAATACGGTGAGCTTCCCCAAGTTGAGTGCTACGCTGGGTTACTCAATCAGGTATTTATGAATATATTGGCGAATGCTATTGATGCTATAGAAGAGTCATTAGTTATTACTCATTCGTCATCGGTAAGGGATAAAGCAAAAATTTGTATTCGGACTGAAGTTACTGATGACAAACAAGTAATAATTCGCATTTCCGATAATGGAACTGGAATTCCAGAGAGTTATCAAAATCGATTATTTGACCCCTTTTTCACCACTAAACCTGTTGGACAAGGAACTGGATTAGGTCTATCTATCAGCTATCAAATTGTTGTGCAAAAACACGGTGGTCAACTGCAATGCATATCTGCTTTTGGCGAAGGGACTGAGTTTATTATTAAAATTCCCGCTCAACTTAATTCTTAAAATTAGGAAGGCTTAACGTAAAACTTGAGAGTAAAAAACAAGCAATAAGCAAACAAGAGACATTTTGATAAATAGTCAATATTGTTTATTTCCCTTAATTTAGATATTGAATTTTAACTATAAGTTCCTGCTGTCTCACTTGTAATCTTTATAGGTTCTGACACGATATCATGTATTTTGGTAAACTCTCCAGCCCGCCAGCTATCTGTTATATCCTTGATAAAACTGGCAATAGGAATTGCAATTAACAAACCCAGAACTCCTCCCAACTTTGCTCCCAACAGCAAAGAAATTACTACCCACACAGGATTTAGTCCAGTCAAATTGCCGAGAATTCTTGGTGCTATAAAATTAGAATTAACTTGGTCGATCGCAACAGCTACACCTAAGACTTCAACTCCTAACCAAAAGTTTTGCAGCGCCACCAACAAACTTACTATAGCGATACCTACTCCTGTACCAAAGGGGAAAAGAGAAAATAAACCAATACCAAGACCAAAAAGTAGAGCTAAGGGAACTTGCAACGCCAAAAAAGCCAGTGTAATTGTTACTCCTAACACTGCTCCTAATGTTGCTTGACCGATGAAGTAATTGTGAAAATCTTCTCGCAGTAATTCCCGGACTCTTAAGCCAATATTAGGAGGAAACCACTGAAAAATTCCGTCCCAAAGACGTTCACCGTTCAATATTAGGTAGATAGTCAGCACTACCGCCAGCAGCACATTCAGCACAATACCAATGGTATCGACAGCAAAACCAAGAATTCTACCAGTGAAGGACTGAAGCTGGTTAGATAATCGCTCAAGAAGTTGGGTAAATAAACCACTTAAATTAATCGGAAGTTGTTGTTGATTTAACGCCCAATCTTGGAAAGTTTGCAACTGTTGAGTACCAGAATCTATCCAACTAGGCAATATATTAGCTAGCTCAACGAGTTGTTGGATAATCAGGGGAACCAAGGTGATACCTAAAGCCACTAAAACCACTACAGTCAAAAGCAACACTCCAGCGATCGCCACGTTGCGTTTTACCCCTTGTTCTTGGAGAAACTGGATGGGATAGTTTAAGACAAAAGCTAGCAGGATGGCGGCGGCGATAACGCTGACTAAGGGTTGAAAATACTGTACAACCTGGAGCAATAGCCAGCCGTTGAGAATAATAATCGGAAATGCCAATCCTATAGTTAACCATCGCGGTAGTTTGTTTGCTGATTGCATTAGTGATGACTCCACAAGAGTTATAACTTTATTTTGGCTTTGATTTTGATTCATGAAAAAACATATAACCATTTAGGAGATGGTGCTGCAATTACAATATACGCAAGCAGGGTAAATTAGTACGCCACGGCGGAAATAGAGCAACCATTTAAAATTCCTAAAAATCCCATTTCATAATACTTTTGATTTTTGACTTCCCCCAATGGGCTGACTTTTGCCTTACGGCGCTAGGTTTGTTGGTATGTTTGAATAAAATCCAACATAATTTTTTGATGCATATTCCCCAAAGGTCGCACTTCACCAGCGTTTTGCGAATAACAGTTACCTTGGTGAATATTTTCTGGGGTCAATAATCCCATATCCCAGCCTTCATTCAAAACCAGTTGATTTAATTCCACCGAGAGTGGTGCATGAAAAACATGACGAACAACTCTTTCGTCAGGATAACAGCCAAATTCAACAAAGGGTGGTAAAATATAACCGATTTCTTCTAAAATTTCGCGCTTCACTGCTAGCTCTGGCGTTTCCCCAGGTTCGATATGACCGCCAAATAGCCCCCAGTAACCAGGGTAGAGAATACCGGGGATGTTGTCTCGCAGTTGCATAAGAAACTTGTTTTTTTGGTAGAGAATTGCGATCGCTACATGTATTGGTTGATTGTTCATGTGTTAGTTTTAATTGCTAATTAAGTAAAACGGCGTAAATAATTAAAGGTTTGTAGTAAGTTAGCGCGGGAACAGGGGGGTTTCCCCCATGAGGACTAACTTTGCCGTTGGGTAAGGACTAAAGTCTTTACTACAAAAACGATGACAATAATTTTACATTAATTAACATAGTTCCATTTATTCGCACCGACTTACTCTTCTTCTAGATAAACTTCCCCCAATTCTTTACCAGCTAAAGGGATACTTCGGTAGCGAACTTTACCCTTAATCACCACTTGTGCCTCCTCAGCTAGATTCTTTTGATTGGTGACAACCCAAATTTTGCCAGTTGAGTCACTAATTTGATAAGCCCATTGCTTGATCAAAGGAGCTTTATGTTCAACCTTACCTTGGATGTAAACTGTAGCCTTATTGTCTTGTTCTGGTTTAATTTCTCGAATTGGGGTGACATTGCTCCCAATTGTAAAATTAGTCCCATTCAAGCCACGCGACGTTAAAATACCACAACTACAAAGTCCCACCACCAATATAAAAATCAACCCCAGGCGGTAGGGAAAAATACTGTATCCGTACAAGAATGAAAGGGGCATTCTCGTTTGTTGCATGAAAGCCACCGATTGAGCAAATTTTTGCTTCACTGCTTGTGTCGCCAGTTTCATCAGGTCTGTTCCCATCTATACTATTCTCTGCACTTTCAGAAACACACTCTCAACTGAGTAAAAAATCTTCTGAATTTCCTTGTTAAACCTTCTCTAAGTTGAGAACTGTAGTTTTCACCCTCTCCCTAAATCCCTCTCCCAAATGCTTGAGAGGGAGTTTGAAATTCTGGCTTCTGTTTTCCCAGATTTGGGATTCGGGGTTGGGGGATGAGGGCAAATCCTTTTGATCGTGGAAGAACTATAGGTTTCAAGATAGACGTGGTTTATTTGTTTATTCTTCAGATAACGCCATTGATCTGAGAAAATAAAGATTATGGATTCACTGTGAAAAAAACGCTACGACATCAATTAAGGGGCAGGGGGAAAAACTTGTTGCAAGTGTTTTGACAAAAGGCGAATATAGCTGGGAATTCTCATGGAAACAAAAACTGCCAAACTCCTTGATGGTAAAGCAATAGCGGCAAAAATTCAGCAAGAACTTTCTGTTGCCATTACACAATTACAACCAAAAATTGGGCGATCGCCTGGTTTAGCAGTGCTGATGGTTGGCGATAATCCAGCCTCAGCAGCTTATGTTCGTAATAAAGAAAAAGCTTGCGCGAAAGTTGGGATCGCCTCTTTTGGTCAGCATTTTCAGGCCCAAACTACCTTTGAGGAGTTACAAGAAGTCATAGCTGCACTAAACCACGATGAACGGGTGGATGGCATTCTTGTGCAGCTGCCCTTACCTAACCACTTGGATGCTGTGGCTTTGCTAAATCAAATTGATCCCGATAAGGATGCTGATGGACTGCACCCAGTTAACTTGGGGCGACTAGTGCGGGGAGAAAGCGGTTTACGCAGCTGCACCCCGGCTGGTGTGATGCGGCTTTTAGAAGAATATGAGATTGCCTTGCAGGGAAAACAGGCAGTAGTGGTGGGACGCAGTATTTTGGTGGGTAAACCAATGGCACTGATGCTACTAGAAGCTGATGCTACAGTTACCATCGCTCACTCGCGATCGCACGACCTCAAGAGCATTACCCAAAATGCTGATATTCTAATTGCAGCAGTAGGTCGTCCCGGACTAATCACTGCTGATATGGTAAAACCGGGCGCTGTTGTGGTAGATGTGGGAATGAATCGCGTCACCGATGCTAATGGCAAAAGTCGCTTAATTGGCGATGTCCACTTTGAATCAACAGCTGCTGTAGCAGAATTTATCACCCCCGTTCCTGGTGGTGTTGGCCCTATGACTGTCGCCATATTGTTGCAAAATACATTTGCCAGCTATTCCAAGGCGGCAAGAGAAAAAAGTTAGGAGTTAGGAGTGAGGAATTAAGAGTGAGGAGTGAGGAGTGAGGAGTGAGGAGTTAAGAATTATTAATCCCAACTCCCAACTCCCAACTCCTAACTCCTAACTCCTAACTCTTAATTCCAACTCTTCATTTTTTCAGCGCCACAGCACCTTAAAATTGTGACGTATAAGACAAAAATCCCAAAATGTCAGGAATTTAAGAATGGTAGCAACTGATAACGTTCAAAAGACACCACCAGAGGAAGCCACATTTAACTTAGCAGCTTATCTCAAAGAGCGGCAAAAGCTTTGTGATACTGCTTTAGATCGGGCTATCCCCATCATTTATCCAGAAAAGATTTATGAGGCGATGCGCTACTCGTTATTAGCTGGAGGCAAGCGTATACGTCCCATTCTTTGCCTTGCTACCTGTGAAATGATCGGTGGAACCATCGAAATGGCCATGCCAACGGCTTGTGCTGTGGAGATGATTCATACAATGTCCTTGATTCATGACGACCTACCGGCGATGGATAATGACGATTACCGTCGTGGGAAGCTGACGAATCATAAAGTCTATGGCGAAGATGTGGCGATTTTGGCTGGGGATGGCTTGTTGGCTTTGGCTTTTGAATTTGTTGCCATTGAAACCCCCCAAAGCGTTAACAGAGAGCTAGTCTTGCAGGTTATTGCCCGTCTTGGTCGGGCGCTGGGGGCAGCTGGTTTGGTCGGCGGTCAAGTTGTCGATTTAGAGTCGGAAGGTAAATCAGATATTTCCCTAGAAACCCTAAATTTTATTCATCAACACAAAACAGCCGCCCTTTTGGAAGCTTGCGTAGTCTGTGGTGGGATCATAGCTGGGGCATCACCTGAAGATGTGCAGCGACTGACCCGTTATGCTCAAAATATTGGGCTAGCATTCCAAATCATCGATGATATTTTGGATATCACTGCTACCCAAGAGGAATTAGGTAAAACTGCGGGTAAAGACCAAAAAGCGCAGAAAGTGACCTATCCTAGCCTTTGGGGACTTGAAGAATCTCGCTCAAAAGCCCAAGAGCTAGTTAAAGCAGCTTGTGCGGAATTAGAACCATTTGGAGAGAGAGCCAAATCACTCCAAGCGATCGCTCATTTTATCATCAGCCGCAATAACTAGTAACGCTTTAGATAATTCGTAATTCGTAAGCATTTGATTGATTTGGAGTGGGTGGTTGATTCACGCCATGCTATACTACACCGTCTAGCGAAATTCAAAATTCACTCATATCAAAATCCAAAAAGTTTATCAAGTAAGCTTTTGGGTGGATTTGAATAGTTGGTCAGTTTCCACCGTAATGTACTAGGTTAATTTTGGATTTTGGGTTGAATCTAAATGTTTCCTCAACCAACAACTGCTGCTAATATCTACTAACCTACCCAAAATACTATGCAGGACATAGGCAACATTTTAGACAACCGGGTGCTGCTGGTTGCTCTGATAGCTTGTTTAATTGCTCAAGCCCTAAAGCTCGTAGTCGAGATCGTCAAAAATCGCAAATTGAATGTGCGTGTTTTGGTGACAACCGGAGGTATGCCCAGCGCCCATTCAGCTTTAGTTACAGCTCTTGCTGCCGGTGTCGGGCAAACACTCGGTTGGGCATCTCCTGATTTTGCCGTTGCGATAGTTTTTGCCATCATCGTCATGTATGATGCAGCCGGAGTTCGCCAAGCGGCTGGTAAGCAAGCTCGTATCCTCAATCAAATGATTGATGAATTATTTCATGAAAAACCAGACTTTAGCCAAGACCGTCTGAAGGAATTACTCGGACATACACCAGTTCAGGTAATAGCTGGCTCGGCTTTGGGCATAACCATCTATTGGTTAGCTAGGTCTGCTTATTAGTCAATAGTCGTAAGGATTCAGTCTACAGTTTATTAACGAATGACTAATGACTAATGACTAATGAGTAATGACTAATGACTACAACCGTACAGTTGAGCGCAGCAGAATTACCTTACGACTATCAACTATGCTGGCAACAAAACCGCCATTGTTCAGCTTCTGCAAGGTGTTGTATGCTTCAGTTTGGTTGGTAGTATAAACTGCCAACAAGTAAGGGCGCTGTCCATAAGAAACAAAACCTACGTTACCTCCGACTATTTGTTGCAGACTATTTACTAGTTCTGGACGGTTGTAATAATCTACCAGGACTGCATAACCTTCTCCTAATGCTTGAGGATTATAGTTAACTGTCTGCTGAGGTTGCTGTATTGGTGCCTGTTGCTGTTGCTGTGGCTGCACATCTGGCGTTGTTGGTCGAGTGGTAATGATGGCAGACAAGCCAACAATATTGCTGACATACCTTGCCCATCGATTGGCATCATCAATTTTGTTAAAGCCCCCGATCCGCGTCACAGTTTCGTTAAGATATTTGCAGTTAATCGTCTTCAGTTCCGGCGGTAAGGCACTACGCAACTGCTTTTGATTATCTGCTGTGGGACTGACTACTAATAAAAGATACTCACCCGGAGTTGGTGGTTGACAAGGGGAAACGGCTTGTTGGGCAAAGACAGAACTCATGCCACCAATCAACCCTGCGTAAGCGAAGATCGTCGTAGATATCGCTAATCTTAAAACACTTGGTATCTGAAATCTATGCACAAAAGTTAGATTATGTAAATTAAGGTGTCTTAGAAGATTTTATAAAAAAATATTTTGTTTCCCCAAAATAATATAGCACTTGTCTCTATTTAGTAATTGATTGACCAGTAATTGATTGACCATCGCTTGGTAAACGTTTTGCGACTGGGCAATTGGTGCGGCTGTTGGTATTTTTGGTGAGGATATGTTAAATTTGCTTCTTGAGATAATCTATGGTAGCTTTATGGAAAACAAATTACTGTTTTTCGGTATAAAAAGCGTAGTTAATGTCACTACCCTAGAGAAAAAGGCTTTTATTGACTGATTAACAAACTTCGGCGCTTTTTTGTCCCCGGCTACAAAAGAAGCCGTAAGTATGTGGAGGGGGACTGCAAATACAAAGTTGCTTCTCTTGGGTTCCACACCAAGACGGCAATGCAGCACTAAATCCCCCGAAGTTTTGTAGACTCAAACCGTCCCCATAACAGCACTCAACTCTACGAGAGGCTTTGTGCGTTCGTTACAAAACTGTACTTCAGACGAACGACTTCTTTAATATGATTTTCATGAAACACTAGGATCATCAGCCGTTTTGATCTCTCGCAAAATTTGTTCGACTTGGTTAGCTTTTTCAACTCTATTCTGTTCTTTGAAAATTTTTAAAGCTTTTTCTAAAGAAGATAGCGCCTCATCTTTTTTATTTGTTTGCCACAATGCCAGTGCAAAATTAGTCAGCCCCTCGCCATAATTAGGATTAATTTCTAGAGCTTTTTTATATTGAGTAATGGCTTCTTCCCAGCGACTTTGGCTTGCGTAAACCATACCTACCGCATTGTAAGCTAGAGCGTATTTTGGCTGGAGGCGAATGGCTTCTTGATAAGAACTAATTGCTTCTTCTGATTTCTTTTGTCGAAAAAGCACATTTCCTAGTTGAAAGTGTCCGAAGGCATCGTCTGGGAATTGTTTAACGAATTTGCGTAAATTTTCCTCTGCGCCTGTCAACTCTCCCTGATTAAATAAAGCATTGGCTTGTTGCAGCATCTGCTCCCTCTGTGATGGCCCTGTGTCTGAAAACTGTGCTAGTTTTTGTGGTTGTCTCTCAACCGACTGTCCATGAGAATACAAAGAAACTGTTGCAGGAACCGCTAACGCTAATGGTGATAAACTAATTACAGTGATAATACTCAGCGTCATGCCGCTAAAAGATTGAACAAATGCTGATTTCAGTTTGCGCTTTACCTTCATCGCCCTGAATGCCTCAATAATGTTCTATTCTTATAATAATCTGAAGATGCATTAGTAAGTCTGCAATGCCCTAAAAAGTGTGTCAATATACTGACGGCACGGTGTCATTAAAATTTTAGGGGCAGGCGATCGCGCCTATTTGTTTTATAAGAATAAATTGGTATGTACATGTTCATGTATTATTTCTCTGGTCATACCAACTATTTACACTTGAAATAATATTAGCTATTTCTTTGTCATCAAGTTTTTTCAGTTCCTCATCTTCGTTAAAGTTCAAGCTAACTTGCTTTTGTCCATTTATTTTAGGTTCTAAAATCCATTTATAATAACCTTTATCGTTCTCTAAAATAAAGAAAAATAGGCAAACTGGGAATGGTAAATCTTGGAATTTTTGTACTATATTTAACCTATTTTTGTCTAACTTTAAAATATCATTATGCTTGTTTAAATTCGATGTAGAATCTATTGCTTTTACTTCAATGCCAAAGAGTCTTCCAGTATAAACTCCATCTTTGGTAATTGTGATTAAAAAGTCTAATTCTTGATTTGGTTTTGGTGTTGGCTGAGAAATAATCAAGTCATCACGACGAGTTAAGTAAACAATGGCAAGAGATTCTGCCCGTCTTGCAATATACCAAGGTGCTGTGGTTTTCATTGTTTTATCTCCAGTCTTGATCGGCAAATTTGGAAACTAAGTGATTAGTATGGTATCTGCTCCAAAAATCATCAACTTCCTGCCATAGCAGTTCTCTATTTTGTTTGATAATTTTAAATGGAGTAGAAAGGCTTGACATAGACTTAAGACTTTCACCATTTGCAGAAACCATGTAACCTACCTCTTGAATTTCATCAATACCTACTATATAAGTTGGTGCTGGATAAGATGCTAAACCAATTACATTTTCTTTTAGCACTTTCACATTCAAACGGTTATATTTTTTAGTGTAACCTTTTCTTGTTGTTTTCACTTGCACAAAAAAATAAGGAACAGATTTACCAGACCCTACCAACTCTACAATAAAATCAACATATTGCCATTTGTCTCCTAAAAACTGCGGCTTGAAAATAGGGCCAGCATGAGAGTGAAATTCGGTCATTAATACTGTAAAAATTGCTTCGCCTCTTTGCCCTAGTGCATCACTCATTTATAGACCTATTTTAATTGAGCCTGTTTAGCAAAGGGCAGGCTGTTTTGCCTACCCTACATTATTAAGAATTGCTCCCGTGTTCGTTTGTGGTTAACAGACTCAGATTTTGATAAATTTGAATTACTTACGTCCCTTCTCGCAATTTATCTAACACGCTTCTATCTTCCAATGTCGAAGTATCCCCAGATACCTCTTGTCCGGCGGCTAAATTCCGCAGCAAGCGCCGCATAATTTTACCCGATCGCGTTTTCGGCAAAGCGTCTGTAAAGCGAATTTCTCCCGGACGGGCGATCGCACCAATTTCTTTGACAACGTGCAGTTTGAGTTCTTTACTCAGTTCTTCACTTGGCTGATAAGTGCCTTCTAATGTCACAAAAGCAACTACTTCTTCACCCTTAAGTTCATCTGGTTTACCAACTACTGCCGCTTCTGCAACTGCTGGATGCGAGACTAAAGCTGATTCTACTTCCATTGTACCAAGTCGATGCCCTGATACATTCAGTACGTCATCTACACGACCCATCACCCAGAAGTAGCCATCTTCATCAACTCTAGCACCATCACCAGCAAAGTAAGTATAATTACCATCTTTGGGGGGAATGTGTTCCCAGTAAGTGCGGCGGAAGCGTTCTGGATCGCCGTAAACTGTCCGCATCATTCCTGGCCACGGATGGCGTACTGCTAGATAACCGCCTTCGTTATTGGGTACGGTGTTTCCTTCTAAATCTACGACATCTGCGATAATTCCAGGGAAGGGAAGAGTTGCAGAACCGGGTTTAGTGGGAATCGCCCCTGGTAGCGGTGTAATCATGATACCGCCTGTTTCCGTTTGCCACCAAGTATCAACAATTGGACAGCGATCGCCACCAATTACTTTGTGATACCACATCCAAGCTTCTGGGTTAATTGGTTCCCCAACGGTTCCCAACAAACGCAACGAAGACAGGTTTCGCGCATTCGGATGTTGTTCTCCCATCTTAATAAATGCCCGAATTGCCGTAGGTGCAGTATAAAAAACATTAACGCCGTATTTTTCAATTACATCCCAGAAACAGCCAGGATTAGAAGCACGGGGCGCACCTTCATACATCAGGGTTGTTGCACCGTTGGAAAGAGGGCCATAAACAATGTAGCTGTGTCCTGTAATCCAACCGACATCGGCGGTACACCAATATACATCTGTGTCTTGCAGGTCAAATATCCACTTGGTGGTGATATGGGTATACAAATTATAACCAGCAGTTGTATGCACTACGCCCTTCGGTTTGCCCGTGCTGCCGGAAGTGTAGAGGACAAACAGCATATCTTCGCTATCCATCGGTTCGGCGGGACAATCTGCTGATACACCCTTTTGTAAATCATGCCACCAATGATCGCGTCCGCCCAACTGCATATAAGTTTCTTGTCCGGTGCGCTTGACAACGAGGACATTTTCTACACTGGGAACAGCCCCATCAGCTAAGGCTTTATCTACCTGTTCTTTGAGGGGAACGATCGCATCTTTGCGCCAACCACCATCAGCCGTGATTACCAGTTTAGCTTTAACATCAATTAAGCGATCGCGCAAAGCTTCGGCACTAAAACCACCAAATACCACACTATGAGGTGCACCAATTCTCGCACAAGCTAACATAGCGATCGCCGCTTCGGGAATCATTGGCATATATATACCAACGCGATCGCCTTTTTGTACACCCAATTGCTTCAATACATTGGCAAACTGGCAAACTTCCCGGTGCAGTTGGGAATAAGTGAGGGTACGCGAATCACCTGGTTCTCCTTCCCAAATCAATGCTGCTTTATTTTTGCGCCAGGTTGTGAGATGTCTGTCAAGGCAGTTGTAAGAAATATTAATTTTACCACCAACAAACCATTTAGCAAAAGGTGGTTGCCAATCTAGTACCGTGTCCCATTTTTGGAACCATTCTAATTCTGTTTCAGCCAAATCTGCCCAAAATTGCTGGGGATTGGCTTTAGCTTTGTCGTATAGACGCTGATAGTCTTCCAGAGTTTTGATATGGGCTTTTTGCGAGAATTCCGAAGCTGGATGAAAGAGCCGATTCTCTTGTAGGATTGATTCTATAGTTGGTTGAGACATGGTTAGTTATGAGTGCGATCGCTATTGATACTAAAAACTATTCTTAGCCCAGTTGTACTAGACATTGTTTAGATTTTCGTTAAGCTAGGTAGAAATTGCCGAGTTATTTAGTTTACATTTATTTTCATCTACCGAAAGCAAGCGATCGAGAAAAGTAAAGACGTTTTGCAACCTATCTACCGGGAATGTTGCAAAATGTAAGTAGTCTTGACAAACAAAGCCTGAAATTATGACGCTTACTGTTGAAGCTAGCAGCCTATCTCTCAACGATGTTCATCGCTTTCTAAAACTAGAAGAACTTTCCAATGGTTCATTCGCAGACTTTTTAAGTCTAGAACCACTCTCTGAGTTTGAACAGCAGGATTTATTGCGAATCAGAAATGACTTCCGTCGCTATTTCAGCGATCGGAAAATTTCTGAAGGTTTAGTTAAATTCTTAACAATCGCACCTTTAATGCGGTTAGCTGGATTTTACGATGTGCCGATTCGGTTGACAATGGAAGATAGCATTGCGATCGCTATCGAAGATGAAGACAGAAGAATTACTGGACGGATGGATATTTTAGCAATCAATAGTCCTCAAAGTAATATTGCGCCGCCTTTTTGGGTTCTAGTGATTGAAACGAAAAATAGTGCGGTTGAAGTGGGTGAGGGTTTACCTCAATTACTCACTTATGCTTTTAAAAGTTTAGATCAACAACCATCAGTTTGGGGCTTAGTAACTAACGGACTGCGTTATCAATTTGTTTATTTAAGACATGACGAACAGCCAAATTATCAGTTAATGCCATTATTAAATCTGAATGAAGCTCCCGGTGCAATTAAGTTGTTACAAGTTCTTAAAAGCATCTGCAAGTTACCGAATTTTCAGTAAAATGAACGTATAATTGCGGGGCGATCGCTGATGTCTGAACCTGCTACTCTAGAAATCATCTCTGATAATTCAGAAGACGAAGTTATTTTTCCTCCTGGCGATATACTGAGTGACGAACCACCCTTGGAAAGTGACCTACACCGTGAACAAATCGATTTGCTAATTCGCATCCTGAAATTATGGTGGCGAGAAAGAGAAGATTTTTATGCTTCTGGCAATTTGACGATTTACTACAGTCCTAACCAGAAAAAATCAGAACATTTCCGTGGGCCAGACTTTTTTGTAGTTTTGGGAACCGAGAAAAAAGACCGTAAGAGTTGGATAGTATGGCAAGAAGACGGTAAATATCCTAATGTGATTGTGGAAATTTTGTCAAGTTCAACGACAGCAGTTGATAAAGGTTTAAAAAAACAAGTTTACCAAGATACCTTCCGTACACCGGATTATTTCTGGTTTGACCCTGTGACAATGGAACTTCAAGGGTTTCATTTAGTCGATGGGAAGTATCAAGAAATCCAAGTAACTACTGATGGCCGTTTGTGGAGTCAGCAGTTACAACTTTATTTGGGAGTTTATGAAGGTAAATTAAGATTCTTCACTACTGAAAATGAATTGATACTATCATCAGAAGAATTGGCGCAACAAGAACGTTTACGTGCCGAGCAGGCAGAAGAACGTGCCGAACAAGCAGAAGAACGGGTCCAACAAGCAGAGCAAGAAATTGCTCGACTGCGTTTAGTTTTACGTACACAGGGCATCGACCTAGAGAGTATTTAATGACATCAGGAAATTAATTAAAGACACTTTTAAGTTAAAATCTAGTTATCAGTGTGTAAAAAAAGCGTAATCTTCTGAAAGTAGGGCATCGTTTGCAAGCAAAAGAAATTAAGGATCAGCTAAAGTCCCTTACCCTCCAAGCCTCCTCGATAGATTATAATTTAGCGAGAAGATTAGATGAAATCAATCGTTGGATAAAAGACACCAAACCAGGTTCCCTGACTGCGAAACCCTTTGTACTTGCCTTTCTGCTAGAGGTAATTACTGATTCGAGAATTTGGCTGATAATTAAATCCTTACCTTCAGAAGAAGAACAAAAAGCCAAGTTCCAGCTGATGACGCCGATTGAGAGATATTGGTATGGTTATCTATTTCCCAGATGGTTTAATGCAAGTGACTCCAAGTTTTATATTTGGAAACAAAAATTAATGGCAGGCGAATTTAATCAGGTAGATGATGATATTATTAAATCAATAGCCCAAGATATTGTTCAGCGAGAAGGTAGTTTTTGGCAGCGTTATATAGCCGACCTTTCAATGGCAACAGATTTAATTGTTAGTCGTAACAATCAACCACTGTGCATTCAAGTAACTAGTGTTAGTGAAGAACTTAATCAACAAAAGTACGAAGCTTGGGAAAATACGCTGCGATCGTGGGAAATCGAGAGGGGGCTGTTTTTAAGTTACAATCCCAAAGATGCTAATTTTGTCAACCAGTTAGTCAACGTGGCCCTGTATAACAGTGATTACCTTTCTGGTGGCAAATATTTAAAATTTTCGTGAAATTTTCAGGAATTTGATATTTCAGATTTGTGTCTAGCCTATATACTTACGTGCTAATTAGAGCTTTTATGGCTAATAAAAGAGAAACTCACTGCAACAATCAAGTAGATACATTTGCTGAAGCTTTAGCAACAGCGCGACAAATGCAGCAGAACTGGCTAACTTATGGGGTTGATTTTGTCAATATTTACGTTGAAGATGTGGAGGGGGACTGGCTAGAAACGTGGGGAAATGACGAAATTTTAGGTAATTTTCAATTAGATACTATTAAAGAATTTTTGGTAAGTAATGATAGTGTAGCTGTGAAAGTAAGAGAGCATTTAGGAGAGCGATCGCTATTTGATTTTGCAGTAAACTTAGATGAATCTTGGAGAATTTCTGAGACTAACAACAGGTTATCTGCCGTAAGACACTTATTAGCTGGCGAAGGAAATAGTATTAATACAGATGATATCAGGTTATTTGATTTAGTAAATAGTCTGCTGGTAAAGTTGGCAGAGATTTTATAAGATTTTTAGTTAAATTTGGAACTCAAGATTATTGCTTTTCCAGACGAGCTTTAATAATCTTTGAGATGTGCAATCTTTATCACTGTTAGTAGTAAGGGTTGCTCCTGAATCTGGTAAATAATGCGGTATTCACCCAAACGAACCTTATACAGATGTTCGGTGTCTTTCAATGGGTGAGCGTCTTCTGGACGTGGATTTAATGCTAGTTCTTCTAACTTTTGTGCTAGTAGTTGCTGCATTTCTGAGTCCAATTCTACAATTCTCTGGACAGATGAAGGTGCTAATGTTACTTGATAGCTCATATCCCTAGTTCCCTTTTAATTTCTTCAAAGGGTGTTGTCCCCAGCCCTGCAATTTCCTCTAGTACCTTATAAGCATCTCTGACATCAGCCTCATCTAAGCTTGCTTCAATTAGCTCATGCATCTGCTCTGTTGAGGTAATTTCAATCCCTGGTTCTTCTCTAAGTTTATCCGTTAATGCATGAAAAGCTTCTTGATCGTCTCGATGTTCCAACACATAAGCTCTTAACTCTTGTTTGGTCATCCCTTGAAAATTTGCCTTAGTCATAAATATCTTACCCTCCCATTTGGCAATATTTTTACTTCAAAGCTTTGTCCAGCCAGAATGTAAATGCGTGTTGTCCGTTCATCTAATCTCACCAAGTAAATTGGTAGGTACATCTGAGTTAAATCCTGACACACCTTAAATAATTCAATTGCTTGTTCATTAGTTGGTTTTATTCAGCATCATTAACAAATTAAATTGTAGTAAATTGCTTGCAGACGCTATTTACTTTGTTTGATTTAGGTTGTATACGTAGAATTTAGATAAAAATCTTACACATTTGAAGCAATTGTGACTAGCGTTTAAGCGTTTGTTAGTAAATGTTAAATATTTTATTATCAAGGTTTTACTCACGTTAAAGGATGTATAAGAAACGTTTAAGCAATTGTTGCAAATGTTAAATATTTTCTTATCAATGCTGAAGCAATGGTTACTCACGTTAAAGGATGTATAAGAAACGTTTAAGCAATTGTTGCAAATGTTAAATATTTTCTTATCAATGCTGAAGCAATGGTTACTCACGTT
>NZ_JBALFF010000051.1:0-22286 GCF_036916975.1 Nostoc sp. | reverse complement strand
GGGAAGGGAGAGGCTGCCAACGGCAGCCTCTCCCTTCCCCATCGGAATGATTATCATTATTTTAGATGTATATTTTATTTTCTGGAAGTCCCTTAGTCATTTGTGAACAACAAAATTCCCGACTTTTTTGAAAAATCGGGAATCTAAAATTTCAATTTTCACAGATCAAATATGATTCATATAGCGATTTTGATAGTAAGCCAAAATTTGGTTAACTCGTTGCCGACTTTCTAAACCAGAGTTTGCTGTACAAGAGATAGACAAACCACCAATTTGACTTTGATTGTAATCAAACTCTTGGGATGACTGGGGAATTAAATCCACTTCTATCCCTTCGACTTGATGTAAATGAGCTGCTATCTCTCTATAGACAGCTAAAGGCAAACCAGCGAATTCAATTTTTTCTTTAGTCTCCATCTTTATGAAGCTCCACCATTAAAAGGATTTGAGGGGGGCGTTGTCCCTGAAATAGGATTGCCGGTAGCAGATGCAGCTGACGGCGTTGAATTAACAGGCCCTTCCCCTACCATTTTGGCAACTTCAATACCATATTGTTCCAGAATCACGATCGGGTTGTAGCCCTGATTCATTTCAATCCGTTTAATCAGTACGCCATTTGCTAATCGCTCTCCCGCCTGCACATAGCGACTCGTCGGCTCATCCGGTACTTTGATAATTGCTTGTGGTTCCTTACTAATTAGAATTACACCAGTCACAACAACTGCCTTTGCTAATTCAGGTTGTGCTGGCGGTGGCAATACAGATACTAAAGCTGGGTTGGGGACAACTTGAGGCAAAACCTTAGGTAAGACTGAAATCAAAGTACGATTGACTTTTTTAGCCAAAGTAGGATTGACTTTTTTTGGTACAGAAGCAATCTTATTTTTATTCTGATTTAAAGCTATGGTGCGTGTTGGAAGTTTTCGGACTGCTATCGATGGAGTAGGTAGCTTAGGTAACACGGGAACAGGTTTTCCAGATGTTTTAGGCATTCCAGGAACCGTCTGTCCGAAAAGTTGTGCAAATGGATCAGCCCGGTTTTTTGATACCTGAAGAAACCGTGCCCGCTCTGTAGCATTAGTGGATTGAATCAAGTTAGCAGATGCAGGCGTAACTTGTGAAACCTCTTTGGCAGGTATCACTGGATTCTTAAAGGATTGAGTCGTTGATGGCGATGCTGCTATCTTGGGAATTGGCGCAGGATTGAGCGCTTGTGGTGTATCTTCAGAAGCACATCCAGCGATCGCCAAAGTTAAAATAGCTGCAATTGTAATTTTTAAATTTCTGCCCATGAGCTGTTCTCAAAAGCCATTGGAAAATTGGAAAGTGCAAATTAACATGCCTGAAATTTGTATCAAAGGCAAAGTATGTTCCCGTTATAACCTAATTTTTTACATTTTTAGGGTTATTTTTAGCACTGCCTCCTGGGCAGAACTGCGGCTTGGTGTTTAGTTACAATCAATCTTCTGCCACACCCATAAGCTGCTTCATTGAATCCAGACCTTTTTTAACTCTACGGGAAACTGTTACGACACTGATTCCCAGATGTTCTGCAACTTGTTTTTGTGTTAAATCTTGTAAAAACACACATTCCAACACATCGCGGGTGCGTTGTTCTAGCTGAACCAATGCTTGTTGCAAACGAAGTTGGTCTTCTTGTACTAGTTGAAAGCTCCGATAGTGAGGATCTGGAACTAAATCTCCCAAACAGGTAGAGCCTTCTTCTCCATCTTGGATTGGTACATCAAGACTCAAGGGAGCGCGATTTACCCATGCTAATTTAATTTCTTGCCATTCGTTTGTAGAAATTTCTAGTGCTGTTGCTAATTCCAAGTCTGTTGGTTGGCGATTATGCTTTTCACGCCAAGAACGTGATACTCCTATTGCTTGCTGTTGCAGTGCTAACCACTTGCGAGGAATTCGCACGGTAACACCTTTATCTCGGAGATAGTGTTGAATTTCACCCCGAATATAGGGAAGAGCATAGGAACTAAAAGCATGTCCCTTGGAAAGTTCAAATTTTTCAATCGCCCTGATTAAACCCAAACATCCAACCTGGAGCAAATCATCGTAGGTTTCATGACATTGATTCGTCCAGTAGTGAGCTTCTTTTCTCACAAGTCCAAAATTTAGTTTTACCAGCTTATTGCGAATATTTTCTGACGGAAATTGCTGATATTCTCGCAACAACTGCCAAATTTCATGTTTCAGTTCATTGGTGGTTGTGGTAGGCATAGACGTTTGTTTATTAAGTAAATCAACAATTAATTTTTGTCTTTTAAACTCAGATGCGATGGCGTACCCACACTTTCCGGTGGCGATCGCACGAGATCAAAGATAATGTCGTACATGCCGGGAGCAAATTCTCTAGTAGATAACAACGTTTTTCTAAAGAAAATTCCATAGACTTGCTTGACAATCGAGCAAAGTTTAAATAAGCAAAATCGGTATTTAGTTGCTTATTGATCTTCGGTCTAATCTGTAGCTGTTTTTAGAACTACATAGAAATAAAATATAAAATTAGTTACCAAATATCAAACCGAGATTGTACTTAACTTTAAATAATTAATGCTGAAGCTAATTTCTATAAACAAAACAACAGTAGCCGGAATTTTATTAGATAAACAAAAGTTTGATTTACAGTAAAATTACGTGTTCATTAAACCGAAATCCATCCAATAATTAAAAATTACTAATATTTTTCCGAGAATAGTAAGTAAAATTACGCAAAAAAACCCCCAAAAGGTATCTTGCCCTTTGTTGGATTTAACGCAATACTGCGTAGGTTTTGAATATTAGTAGGTTGGGTTGAACATTCGATCTATTAGGACTTACGCATTAGGTACGAAATGTAGGGGCAATTCATGAATTGCCCCTACGAGAAATCAGGGCTTTCACTGCCTTGAAAGCGTAAGTCCTGTCTATGACAGTGGAAGTGCGTAGCTCTAGACCCAGCTTTCCGGTAAAAAACGCCTAAAAAAAGGTAGGGCTGTTTCATTCTTTAAAAGCCTCTTGAAAAGCTGGAACAAGGGAAGGAAGAATTTTTTTTCTTGTCTCCCCTTGAACCTTTGTCTCTTTTCGTCGCTCTAGTGCTTTTACAGGAATGAAACAGCCCTGAAAATCCGGGCAAAGTAGTTAACTTTTGCGATCGCTGATGCTTGCCTAACTCCAAAGAGTTTAGGTACGAGCCGGTTCAACCCGTGCAAAAAATAGACCGCGAATCTTAACTTCTTTAGGTTCGCCAGCACCTAAATCAGTATCAGATGGCTGTTCGCTCTCGAAAGTACCAGCAATTTCACCACTAGAACTATCGATTTTAGCGATTTGCAAAGAAATCTTGCCATTAAGAATTTCAGCACGCTTGACGTTAGTGCGGGTAAGTTCTTCATCATCCGCTTGGGCGGGGAGAGCCACGGCATTATCGTAGCCACTGACGACACCACGACCCTTTGGATCTAGGAAGGCAGCACCACGATAGGAAGGAACTTTGAAAGTGCCTTCAAAGTCCGTGGAGGTGTTAATACTGCTCAAACTGGGTTGGGTTTGAGCAACTAAGTTTTTGATGGTGAAGAGGAAAGGTACTCGCTCACCACCAGGAAGTTGCACAGTGATGGCTTGGAAGTCAAGACCATCAGTTTCGGTAAAGGTGAGGCTATTATCTGCGTTGATTTTTAGATCGCCTTGCACCTGGTCAATGGTGGAAGTGTATCTGGTCAACAATTTGCCAGCAACAAATTCTGCTTGTTGGCGTTTATTAGCAGGTTCTTCTTTGATAAAGAAGCTAGTTGGTTCTAAGCAAAGTTCTTTGATGGCATAAGACTGGCTAGAATCAATGGGAATGGAGCCACGGCTTGTTTCAGCTAGTTGGGGGCATTTGTTAGCCAAACCAGTGCCGCGAATTTGATCGTAAGTGAGTACATCTCTACTACTAGTAGCAGGAGCATCACTACAAGCAGTTATTAGCCCCAGGCACAAAGCCAAAAATGCAACAATTAAAGCGCGATACCTCATGGTCAACCTCAATCTCAAAAATTAATATCTAAGTTGTAAAACTGCATCGAAGCTTTGATTTTTGACGAGAAGGCATCCTTTATCGGACACTGCATTGCTCTTTCTTAGAGTTGAAACAAGTGTCCGGGCGTATAGGTTGGCTAGTCGCCACTCAAACTTTTCTCTGCTAAACGTACTTAAACGTGTCGCTGCTTCGCACTTTGCTCTTGCATATAGCAAAAGCGGCGTCGCCCAAGTCTTTTTGTATCATGTATGTGACGCTACTACATACAGCCCATTGTTTGATGGGTAAATCAGCCAGATCATACGATTTTTTTTAACTCAAAATCAAAGTACTCAAAATCCAAGAAAGTCTGATCCCGATCGCATCTAGCTGCCGTGGAGGCTATGGTAAAGGTTACTACGCTCTTTTACGAGCGATCGCAATTGCTTTTGATAAATATACAAATCTAGTTATATTCACCCTGACTCAAGGAAGGGGCAGGGGGCAGTTCTTGCTGGGGGATTCTAGATAAAAACTCATTTAGAAGCTAGAAGCCTACTTTAGAAGCCTACAGAAGGTTCATTTTCTAGAGGAACTATTGGCAAACTAGGGAAAATTAAAAATCTCCGGTAAATTTGAGTTGACCTCATTTATACGGAAAGGATGGCATGAACGATAAGAAAAATCTTGAATTAGGGGAGTTGTCCTGTAAACTGCAAGCGATCGCAACTGTGGTGGATGATGCAGTTCAAGGTTGTCAAAGCGATAGTGTAGCTCTGTTAGCTTTGCTTAGGCAATTGGAGCAGTTACACCGAGATATCCGGGATGGGGTTTTTCAAGAGAGTTTGCCTGTTAACCGTCGGCAACTCTACTCACTGCTGAAAGATATTGAGTCTGAGGGAGGCTGGCCTTATATTGAGCGCATGAGACTACAAGCCTTTTTAGCGAATTTGCCACAAGAGGCTCCCCCAGAAAATAATCATGAAGTTTTGGAGAGCGATGGCTCATGCGGCTGATCGTCTCGAAATAAATTTCTAGCTTTGAATTAACAACTCCCATCGCCTCATCAACCGCTAAACCAAGAGCGGTTGCCCATTGAGGCTTCAAGCTAATTCGTAATTCCTAATTCGTAATTCGTAATTAATAGGACTTACGCAAAAAACCTCTCAAACTCTTATTCCTCCGTGGACTCTGCGTCCTCTGTGGTTCGATTTTCCGTTACCTGTGCGTAAGTCCTGATTAAAAAGGGTTTGTACTAGTACAGCATTGCGGAAATAAACTACCCATTGTAAATCAACGAAACCATTATGCTGTATTCATTTTTAATTTTTAATTTTTAACGAACTTTGGGGGTTTAAGCCCCCTGTCTCTACAGGCAGCACGTTTTGATGCCTCAGCTAAATCCCCGTCACAAAACGTAATTACGAATTACGAATTACGAATTAATTTTTAATTCCGCCCTGCGGTACTAGTTATACCATCACAAAGAAGGCGATCGCGCTTTTCAAGATTGCGGTTGTGTTTGAGGTAATCGCCCACCCAGTCGCAACCACGAACAAGCAGATCATCAAGATGTAAATTCCACAGAATGATCGTGTTGTCATCACTGGCTGAGGCTAGGGTTTGACCATCTGGGCTAAAACTGACACTTAATACCGGAGCGCGATGCCCATTGAGACTTTTAATTAATTTGCCATCACGGCTCCAGAGTTTCACTGTACTGTCCCAACTGGCGGCGGCGAGCAATTCACCATTGGGACTGAAAGTCACGGCATTGACGCTATCGCTGTACCCCTTTAATAAGGTTTTTAACAAGGTACCATCCCGTCGCCACAATTTTACGGTATTATCCCAACTGGCAGAAGCCAGTAACTCGTCAGTGGGACTAAAGCTAACGCCTAACACCCAACTGTCATGGGGTGAAAAAGTTTTGAGCAAAGTACCATCCGGTTGCCACAGTTTCACAGTTTGGTCATCACTGGCGGAAGCTAAAATCTGACTATCAGGACTAAAATTTACATTATTTACCCAACCCTGATGCCCCACTAAGGTTTTGAGCAACTTGCCTTGACGGTTCCAAAGTTTCACTGTTTTATCTTTGCTAGCTGATGCCAAAAATTGACCATCGGGGCTGAAACTCACGCTCATCACACTATCAGTATGCCCGTGGAGAGTCATGATTAAAGTACCGTCAAGCCGCCAAAGTTTCACAGTTTTATCATAACTTCCTGAAGCTAGCATTTCACCTTTAGGGTCAAAACTGACACTAGGAACTTGATCTGTATGCCCCACTAAAGTTTTGTAAAGTCGGGTTTTGACCTCACCTCTACTGGTGTATCGTTGCCAAAGTTTGACAGTGCGATCGCGACTACCAGAAGCTAGCATCTGACCGTCGGGACTCCAAGCAACGCTCAAAACTCGCTTCCGATGCCCTTGAAGAATAGACGGTGTTGGAGCATCTAAACTCCATAGTTTCACGCTTTTGTCATAACTCGCTGAAGCTAGAAATTTATTATTTGGGCTGAAAGCGATGCTGACAACAGCATCGCTGTGTCCTTTGAAGGTTTTGAGTAAGGTGCCAGTGATACTCCAGAGATTTATGATATTGTCATCACCTGCGGAAGCTAACTTTTTACTATCGGAACTAAAGCTCAAACTCCAGACTGTACCGTTATGCTGCCGTAAAGTTTTGTAAGGAAAAAAATCAAAACCGTCTGTGCTGTTAATTTCCCGCCGCCAAAGTTTCACTGTCTTATCTCGACCTGTTGAGGCCAACAGTTTACCGTCTGGACTGAAAACAGCTACAACCACACCCTGCTGATGTCCCTGCAAAGTTTTAACGAGGCTACCGTCCCGTCGCCAGATTTTCACTGTTTTGTCGTCGCTGGCGGAGGCGATGAATTGACCATCGGCACTAAAGTTTACCCAGTTAACCCACCCTTGATGTCCTGTCAGTATTTTTACTAGGCTACCGTCTTTGCGCCAGAGTCTTACAGTTTTATCCTTACTGCCAGTAGCTAACAACTGGCCATCAGGGCTGAAATTAACGCTATAAACCCAATCTTTATGTCCTTTGAGGGTTTTATATGGCTTGGGGTCAAATTCACCTGTAACCTGGTTTTTGCGCCAGATTTGTACTGTTTTGTCGAGGCTGGCGGACGCTAGGGTTTGACCATCCGGGCTGAAACTTATACAGCTGACAGCATCAGTGTGACCTTTGAGGGTTTGGAGTAAGGTACCGTCAGGACGCCAAATTTTCACTGTCTGATCTCGGCTACCTGATGCTAGCAACTGACCATCTGGGCTAAAAGCTACTCCCCAGACAATATCAGCGTGTCCTTCTAGGCGGTTAGCCTCTGTTACCCCATAAACTGCTTGTTGGAGGGCTGTCACTACCCGCATTCGAGTATCTGGCTGCACTCCATTAGCCTGTTTAAGTTCTCTCCAAGCCCGCAAACTTTCTAATAGGGCATCAAATTCTTTATTAGAGGCAAATAAAGCTTCACTAGCAGCCGCGATCGCACTAATGTTCAAGTTGCTTTCACTGCGTTCGGCTCGTAGAGTTTGGCGGATTGCGGCTCTTTTTTGCAAGTCGGCTTGCCACCATAATGCTGCTATTGTTCCCCCCATGATTGCCAGCACTGCACCTGCTATTCGTGCTTCCCGCAGTCGCCGTTGCAATATCAAATTTAGCTGCTTTTGACTAAATTGTTGGGCAACTTCAGCTTGAGTTTTTTCCAGCTTGATTTTTTCTAATTCCGCGAGCATACCATAATTGTTTTTTTGGCGAATTGGTTCAACTAAATAATCGTGAACTAGCTGGTAGCGATCGCCTAACTCTTCTCTAACTCGCAACACCAAACCTGAACCCACCAATATTTCTAAAATCAGTTCCCCAACTGTGTCAAAGCTTGATATTGTATCTATATCATGATTATTAACTAATGCAGCCGCTAAATCAGCTTTAATTTTTAACGGTCGCGTTCCTTTTTCATCAGTTAACTCAAATAATAGTTTCCAAGTTAACTCTTCATTCTCCTGACCACAATCTTTAATAACCTCCCCAAGCCAGCGTTCTACCAACTTTGTCGAGCCGCCGCAAAGCTTATATTGTGCGAGTGTGGTAATGTTTTCTATTTGTAGTTGAGCGCCAACTATTTGTAATTCAATTGGATGTACTTCGTCTAGTTCTCCTGTTAAATCCTGGACTAATCGGTTAATTAATTCATCACTCAGTTCAGAATGGGAACGCTGAGTAAGACTATGAATTATGGCTTTAGCATCTTCGCTTGAGAATTTTCCTAGATAGTAGCGAATATCCTTATCAAGAATATTTTTATTAATTACGCCTAAATCATATAGACCAATACTATTTTTTTGGCTCAACCGTTCAAA
Organism: Nostoc sp.; assembly: GCF_036916975.1. Classification (GTDB taxonomy): domain Bacteria; phylum Cyanobacteriota; class Cyanobacteriia; order Cyanobacteriales; family Nostocaceae; genus Nostoc. Next base: position 13,897 of record NZ_JBALFF010000051.1, on the reverse strand, counting down.
TTCTAGTAAATAATGTAAATAATCTTCTCTTAATGACAAAATAATTTTGACATAAGAAATGTTTAAGCATTCACTAAAAAATTGATAAAATTCTATTCTTTCTGTAGGAAGATTACTAATAAAGAAAAATTCTTCAAACTGGTCTAAGATGATAATTATTGTGTAATTGCGCTCGGTTGCTAACCGAATCTTTTCTAGGAGGATACTGGGTGTAGAGTCAAGATTAACCGATATTCCTGTGGGTGCCAGCACTTTATTTAGATTGCTTATCAAGACTGTAAGCCAATCAGTGTAAACAGACAAAACAATAGGTATAGGAATGCGTTCACCGATAACTTTACCTTTTAGTGCTGGGACTAAACCAGCTTTGAGAGTTGAACTTTTACCTACACCGGATGGGCCATAAATTACTGTGAGCTTGTAGTCTGCACGAGTAATTCTTTCAATCAAACGATTGACATCTTGCTGCCGTCCAGAAGCAGATATTTCTTGGGCAACTCCCTCAGCAATAAACGGTATTTTTTGAGGTTCTAATGCTGGGTTAATTTTAGAGTGTTGCGGCTGCAATTGGCTTGCTCCAATGAAAGCACGAAAGCCGTATTGATGTTCTATTTGAATTTTTTCTTGCTTGAGCTTAAAGGCTTCTGTATAGTCATGACGCTCAAAAAAGTAAAGCGATCGCAGTTCCTCTAAAATCTCTAAATAAAGAGATGGCTGATGTTGTAGCTCACAAACTACCCTCGCCCATTCCAAATTATTGATAGCCTCCTCTGGCTCACCTAGATGCCTCTGTGTCCGGGCGAGCAAGAGAAGATACCAACTTTCTTGTCGTCGTCTTCGCACAGCGTCTTGCAAAGAAGCTTGTGTTACTTCTTCGGAGATAGAAAGTGCTGTATTTGCTAATTCATGAGCCAGTACCCAATTCGACTGAGAAACTGCCACATTTGCCAAAAATCCATAATCTTGAGCAACTTGTGCAGGAATTCCATAGGTTTGATGTAGATGTAATGACTTTTGAGCTAATTCTTTTAAGTCATCCCAGGCTTGTAAACGTTGCAACATTTCACAAGCAGGCAAAATAAATTTAGCAACTAAGTCTTCTCTTTCTACCTCCTCCAATATTTTTAGGCATTGTTTAAACCACAACAGAGCATGTTCGCAATAGCTACTATTATTATTTTGGTGTAAGTCTGCCATTCGGTGATAACACAGCCCCAGATGGAATAGTACTATTGCTTGCTTCAGTAAAGATGAGGCAGGGCTAGGGTGAGGATATGAGAGGCGTAAAGAAGAATTAGTTTCCCATCCTGCTACTCTTTTTGTTTCCTGCTGCCACAATGCTAGGCTTCTTTGATAATTGGCTAAAGCACCATTAATTTGATCGTTGGCGTATTTATCTCGCCCTAAAACAAATTCTAAACTAGCTTCTAATCCTGGTGTTAATTGAAAGCTGTAAAGGCGCAGCAAATCATTACGGGCTGATTCTATTTCGTGGCGGTGTTGAGACTTAGGATCTAAATCTAGGGAGGCGTTAGATAAAAATGTTTCGGCACCTGCTTCTAAAACTTTGGCAAATAATGATTCTGCCTCTTGGTTGATCAAAGCAATTAAATCTGCTTTTGCCATTTCAAATTTAATCGTGGTTGCAGCCCAGCTTTTAAAATCAGGCGCTAATCTTGAAAGCAATGATGCAACTTCATCTTGTAGCCATAACACCACTGGAAATGGAAAAGTTGCGGCATAGATATCTCGCGCTTGGTTGATGCCTGTAAGTACGTTTTCCAGGTTGATAGTTGACTCAATACCGAAAACCATTACAGCAGATGGCAAAGAGTCTGTAAGGACAGCAGGATTATCTAAAGATAGTTCTGAGACTATTGTGTTGTGTAAGGAAGTCGTTGATGGATTCAGAACGATTTCTCTGAGATAGATATCTTTGGTGATGGAGCGAATATTTTCTAACATTTGCTCGCGTAATTGCCCATAGTTACACCGAACTAAAATTAGGGCAAATTGACCTTCAGAAAGTGCGATCGCTCTAACCAATCTTTGCAAAGTATGCTGATTTTCTTTTGTGTAGACTTGTAACTGCTTGTCAATATTCATTGGTTATTGGGCATTAGGAATGGGGAATGGGAAATTGGCATTAGTTATTAGTCCAATGGCAAAGGACAAAGGACTAATGACCCACCCAGCACTGTTACTTGTTTTTTTGCCAAGCTAAAACTTTTTCTGTTTCTGCTAACGCTGGACTGATGCCGAACCAGCGCCCCAAAGGATCGCGATATTCAAACAGATACATGCTTCTTAGTAAGCTCTGATAGTCAGACTCACCTTTAACTCTCTGCTGCTGCACGACTTCAAACAATAATTCCCACTGGGATTCATCAATAGCTAATAGCAAATCGTCGCGGTAGTCCTTAATCACGGCTTCTAAACAGTCCCTAGAAAAAGGCGGATCTTGTCGTTGCAGGCAGCTATAAAGTAAACCTAATAAATTACGAATGTGACCACCACTAACGCGACATAGACGATCCAAGGTTTGGGAGTGATCGAATAATTCTGTAATCAATAAAAACCTTTCACTCAAAGGAACTTCTGGAAAAGCTCTAGCTAGAACTAACTGGCGCACTAGTGACATCCCTGGTTCGTAGTCACTGGTATCTCTTTGGCGCACTAATACCATCGGTAATACTTTTGGCGCAATCCCCCCCCCCAGGCGATTTTTTAGTGTCTCGTACTCATTGGAAAAAATTAACGTTAGGGGAATGGTGTAAACTAGGTGGCATTTGAGTCGGCGTAGCTGTTCGCCTCGGTCGATAAAAAGATATTCTGGTTGCGATCGCCCCGATGCTAAGGGACGCATATCCACTCGATCCAAATTATCTACAATTACTACCAATCCTTTTTGACCCCGCTGCTTTAGCTGTTCGACAGCCTTTTCTAAAATTTCTTCGTTAATCGCTTGCAAAATACTATTAGTACGTGGTTCCAGATATTGCCTTAGTTGATTCCGCATCTGGGTGCTATCTTTGGTTTTAGCGGTAATTTTGGCAATACCCAACGACAACTCTGCTTGTCCAGAAAGCTCTATGGGGGTTTGCAAAAAATCGCCTACTTCTTTAAATAAATTGGTAAAGTAACCAGGTTTGAGTTTAATGCTAATGCCTTCTAAACTGGCACTGACTTGACGGGCTACACTCAGCAAAATATCGCTGATATCAATATCCGCCATATCTAAGTCTTGACTGGACTCAAAGTAAACTACATGAAATCCCGCCAATTCTAGTTCTGTCTTGAGGCGCTGCAATTCCGTTGACTTCCCGCAGCCAATGTGACCTGTAAATAACTGGCAGGTTGGCTCATCAGGAGAAATCCGAACGATAGTCCGTTGCAATTCTTCGACAATCTTGCAACCACGGACATCAGCAAAATCTATGTAATACTGGCGATCTAGCACGTTACTTATATTAAGTGTGTAGCTTGGGTTACATGCTTTATAAAAACGTGACAAATTTAATGTCGTTTTCATGTATGTAGATGTGTGTAGATGTATGTGTCGATGCAATTAACTTGTATTTTTTATACAAAAAATCTCTAGCCTGGATGTAGGCACAGGATTACTTCGCAAGTTGGTAGTATCTTGCAAAAGACAGCACTTATTACAAATCGCTGTCAGTAGTATGGTAGAGATTTAGTTGACCCTAGTACCGCAAGCCAGAAGTCACGCATTCATGCATAATTGTATTCCGGGCTTCTTGGGTATGTTTATTTACGCGCCATCTGTACTAGTAAACTTAAGCATATCTGTCCTTTTTACTCCTGCTATTGAGATTTTGACAATCTGTAGCTTTTGTTTGACCTGGCACAAACCTTGTAGGCTTGAGTTAATCAGTCAAAAAGCTACTAGATTATATAGTTCCCAATTTGTATAGCTAATGATAAGGACTGGTATGAATTATAGCAAGCTATACAGAGATATAGAAACCTTTTTCATATCATTTTATGTTTTTTTTGTCAAGGAAATATTAGGAATATCTAAATTAATATTTTGTAATCTTTAAAGACAAAATATTTGACGATCGCTTGTCGAAAAGACAACAGTAAGTTAAAAATGGACACCGGAAACTTTAATTGGAAGGATAACTAAGGCCACGTTCGTTGTGTAGTTAATGTAAAGTGTTACTAAAAATAAAAAAAGTTTTGAGGAGAGCGGCTAACAGATGCCGATAGTGTTTACTGAGATGAATAATAACTTGTAAGTAGGTCAAATTAAATATAAAATCTCATCCTACCTCCGGCTTCCCTCTTTGATGCTTTGGAGAGGGATTGAGGGTGAGGTTTGATCTTATGTTTAATTATGCCTACTTACTTAAGTTAGTGGGTGCAAATAATCATTACTGGCTCGTAGTTGTGCTTTAGCGCTAAAGCGCAACTACTAGCCAAATACAGAGATTTTACTTTTCGTTACATAGTTTGGTTTTATCTTGTCTACCTACTTATAAGCGCGTCAAGGAATTTGGATTGTAACCAGAAAGGGGTTTGAATGGCTGGCATAATATCAGTTTCCCGCACCGATCTAGCCCAGCGTCGTAAGAAATTACGTCGAGAGAGGCAGATGAGAATTATTCAAGCTATTTGGCGAACTTTTGCCATTACCAGTTTTGCGGGTGGATTGCTCTGGCTGGCAGTCCAACCAGTGTGGGTGCTAAAAAGTTCCAAACAAGTAGCGATCAAATCAGGCAATCAGTCCCTGTCGGATGAGACAACTCAATCACTGTTGGTGCTATCTTACCCCCAATCTTTGTGGCGGATTGAACCGGGAGCGATCGCTAACTCTTTGAAGAAACAACCAACTATTGCCGAAGCTATCGTTAGACGCCGCTTGTTTCCTCCTGGATTAAACATCGAAATCCAAGAACGAGTTCCTGTAGCCGTGACTCAAACACCAAGTGGGCAAAATCAAGGCGCTGGCAACAAAAAAGTCACAATCGGCTTACTAGATGCAAGCGGGGCCTGGATGCCTTTAGAAAAATATACATCACTCAATCCCACTAAGAAATTACCCAACCTCAGAGTCATTGGCTTGCCCAAACAATACTGTCTCTATTGGACTCAACTTCATCAAGCTGTAAGCCAAAGTCCGGTAAAAGTGATGGAAATTGATTGCCAAAATCCAACGAATTTAATTTTGAAAACAGAACTAGGAAATGTGCATCTCGGCGTTCCAGGTCCCCAGTTGTCTGAACAAATTAAAGTACTCGCCCAAATGCGCCCTTTAACAGCAAAACTCAATTCCGGCCAAATAGAGTATATTGATCTGAAAAATCCCGAATTTCCATTAGTACAGATGAACCAAAAAGAACAAAAATTAACTTCCAAAACCCCTAAAAACATCTAGCGTGTTTAATGTATTGATAGCTCCTAGTAGATTAAGAAGCTTTATGCTGATAAATATATTTATTATTTTCAGTTTTCGAGCAAACCGCACGAAAATCGGCATTAACTTCTAATTAAAATGAGAAGATAAATCCTAAAATCTCTATTACGAGTAAAACACTTTCAATTATGACCCCTAACATCTAATAGTAGGGTGCAAAATGTCCGACAATCTAATGATGGGCGATGGCGTGCAAAACGCCTTCTATTCCAAAAACAGTTTACCTTTATTTTCAATCTGTAAAGGAAAATGCCGCCCAAAGTTGCGTAAGCATTGTTTCTGGGCAATCAGTTTAGACTATTCTGTACTGTAATTCCTATTGGGTTACGAAACCTCTGGAAAAATCTTGATTTGTTGACCACAGTAGTGAGAGTTCTTGTAAGATAGACTATTGCTCAAGCAAAGTGTCCATTAAGACCCCCCAAACAACAAATTAATCAGGTATAGTCTGACAAGTAAATTCTTGCTTACTTCAACCTTAGGGATAAGTAAGTATAAGGTAAATTTTGTGTCTAAAGTTGCAGCTATCCGTAATGGTGAAATCTATTAACAATATTATTGAGGTAGATAAGATGCGCTATGGTGTGTTTTTACAAGTTCTGCCCTCTACTGAGAATAATCAAGCAAAGAATGTCTCTTTGATGTTATACATCTCACTTTTAGATAAATATAGGTATACTTCTCTAGAATTGGCTGTGCGATCGGTTGCCCTGAAAGCTCATCCCATAGCAAATTTTCGCACTGCCAATTCTGTTAGGCTTGGCAGTAGTGAAAACAATAAAGAACAATGCCCTAGTATTGTGGCATTGTCAAACTAAAGTTGACTCTTAGGTGAATAACACCTGAAAAAGTCGTTTATCTACCCTTTGACAAATCCAATGACACTTGATAATAACCAAGGACTTAACTATAAAAATTCCCAATCTACGGGACAGCCGGGGTTCTCTCTGGCAGTTAACTCGACTAATCCCTTTAATAACTCTGGGTTGAACTTCGGACAAAATCACGATAGTAAGAAGATTTCTCCAGAAAATAGCCGAATTGGCGAGATTGTTCCTGGCCGGGTTGCCAACATAAAAGTGATTGGTGTAGGTGGTGGCGGTGGCAATGCCGTTAACCGCATGATCGAATCTGATGTCTCTGGGGTAGAGTTTTGGTCAATTAACACTGATGCCCAAGCTCTTACCTTAGCTGGCGCTCCCAGTAGATTGCAAATTGGACAGAAGCTAACACGGGGTTTAGGAGCCGGTGGTAATCCTGCCATCGGTCAAAAGGCAGCTGAGGAATCACGAGATGAAATTGCTACAGCTTTGGAGGGTGCAGACCTAGTATTTATCACTGCTGGGATGGGGGGTGGCACTGGGACAGGTGCAGCGCCGATAGTGGCAGAAGTAGCAAAAGAAATGGGCGCTCTGACTGTTGGTGTCGTCACACGTCCATTTGTCTTTGAAGGTCGCCGCCGTACCAGCCAAGCCGAAGAAGGTATTCAAGGACTAAAAAGTAGAGTAGATACACTGATCATTATCCCCAACAACAAACTGTTGGAAGTGATCCCCGAACAAACACCTGTGCAAGAAGCTTTTCGTTATGCAGATGATGTGCTGCGTCAAGGGGTGCAAGGTATTTCTGATATCATCACAATCCCCGGTTTGGTAAACGTTGACTTTGCTGATGTCCGCGCTGTGATGGCAGATGCGGGATCGGCATTGATGGGAATTGGCGTTAGCTCTGGAAAATCTAGAGCCAGAGAAGCTGCGATCGCAGCTATTTCTTCACCTTTACTAGAATGTTCTATTGAAGGTGCTAGAGGCGTTGTCTTTAATATTACGGGTGGTACTGACCTGACTTTGCATGAAGTGAATGCAGCCGCAGAAGCAATCTATGAAGTAGTTGATCCCAACGCCAATATTATTTTTGGGGCTGTAATTGATGACAGACTCCAAGGCGAGGTAAGAATTACTGTAATTGCCACCGGATTTACAGGTGAAGTGCAAGCTGCGGTACAACAAACCGTTGCTAACGTTCGAGTAGCACCTAATACCTCGAAGCGACCAACAACACAGCAACCAGCAGTTAATCCCCCAACCTCAACTCCAACTTCAACTCCAACTCCAACTCCAATTCCCGAACCAAAAGAAAAACCTGGATTGGATATACCTGATTTTCTTCAAAAACGACGTACACCACGGAATTAAAAGATTTTGGATTTGAGGTTTTAGATTAAATTAGCAGTCTCAGGTAAGGCTGAGTGCTGTATAAAATCTGCTAGTTTCAGGGTTTTACTAAGGGCAGGGGTAAGCAATCTGTTGCCATCCCCGATCTTGCTAATGGGTAAAAAACTCGTTAACGCTACTTTATAAAAATAGAATGAACTTGGGCAGGAGTCTGCTGGCTCACATGTCCAGCTATTCTTTTAGAAGAAATAAAGAAGAATACCTGCCCAACTACAGATGCGAAACTGATAGCCCGTCGTAGTCATCGCTACATCTACCCCCGCGTTTCCTTAAACTCACATACAGTAAGACTAAGTATGTTTATTTAGATTACTTTGCGTGGGTAATTTGCCTACACAAGCGCCCGAAGGAAGTCTGTTTCTGGGAAAATATAGCAAGGAGTTCTCATTTGCATGAAGTACATTTTTAAAACTCACTCCCAACCTCTCTCCTTGGCAAGGACAGAAAAGTGTTTGTGTAAGCAAATACTGGGTGAGGTTCAGACTGTATTGCATCCAAGTGAGAACTGCTATAGGACACGAAGCAAAAAATAATTTACATTTATTTTTTGCTTTTTATTGTCTGTTCAATCCATTGAATAACCTGATGACCAAGGTGAGTCCCATCTAGGCGATCAATCTCACGAATTCCAGTAGGACTAGTGACGTTAACCTCAGTTAGGTAGCCACCAATAACATCAATACCGACAAAAATTAAGCCGTCTTGACGTAAGCGTTCGGCTACTTGAGTACAAATTTCATCCTCTCTTGGGGTGATTTCGGTTTGAGCGACTGTGCCACCAGTAGCCATATTATTGCGAAAATCAGTTCCGCTAGAGAGGCGATTGAGCGCACCAATTGGTTCGCCATTGAGTAGGATAATTCGCTTATCTCCTGCTTTTGCTTCCGGTAAATAGGTTTGCACCATTACAGGCACTCGACCTTGGAGGGTACTAAGTTCGACAATCGAGTTAAAATTGCGATCGCCTGATTGCAAAAATAAAATTCCTTCCCCAGCTTTGTTACCCAGTGGTTTGAGAACCGTAGCTTCCTTTGCTTCGACAAATTGTCGGATAAACTGCTTATCAGCACTGACAATCGTTTCTGGAATCGCTTTAGTAAACTGGAGGGCGTACATTTTTTCATTTGCCCCTCGGATGCCGCTAGGACTATTAATCAGCAGGGTTTTATTTTGGTCAATGTAATCTAGAATGTAAGTGGCATAGAGGTAGGAATCATTTACAGGTGGATCTGTCCGCATAAATACGGCGTCCATTGTCTCTAAAGAAGTTAAGCAGGAATCGCTCAACTTATACCAAGGATTCACCGCTACCCAGCGTCCCTCCACCAACTGCACTGGTACAAGTTCGACTCGCTGTAGGACAGCCCAAGCTTTGCTCTCCACTACACTCAGCAAATTTGCCTGAGTCACCCAAACTTCGTGTCCCAGGATTTGGGCTGCTTCAATTAGGGCAACACTGGTATCATGACACGGGTCAAGCAGATGGATGGGATCAATGATAAAAGCCAGTTTCACCCTTTATACCTCAATCACCAAGAAATTAAATGGTTATTCAATTATTATCTCTTGATGCTCTCACCAATTGACGTATATACAGCAGAATTCAGAATACATAATACAGAATTCAGGAATAAAACACGCTTTATACCTGGGTAACAGACTTAGAAATAAGAATTAAATAACATACAATTTATGTCCGACAGCTTACCTCACCCTCAATCCCTTTCCGATATATGGAGAGGGATTGAGATAATTGATGAAGTTTTGCATTTTATTTAATTCACGTTCCTTAGCTTGTGTACCTCACTTTGCTTAAAATCGGCTGTATGTACTGCTAAGTGGAACCTGGCGGGTAAAGTCTTGTGGACAGATATCACTTTTGTGAGAAAAAAGTCTCTAAACAAGGCAGCGCGTAGCTCTCCATTGTAGCGACTGCCGTGTGTAGCGGCTTGTCGCTAGCTTCTAGCAATATGTTCTGAAACTACACACTCTTGCTAGAAGTTAGTAGCTCATCTAGCTTGCCTTGACTGTCTAAAGCGTGGATATCATCACAACCACCAATATGATCGTCATTGATGAAAATTTGCGGTAAAGAACGGCGTCCATTTGCTCTTTGAGCCATTTTATTTCTAGCTGTCTCATCTCCATCAATGCTGTATTCAATAAATTCAACTCCCTTGTTCTTCAGCAAACTTTTGGCACGAATGCAAAACGGGCAAGTTCTCCAAGTGTAAATTTCTACTTTTGCGGCCATAATGTCCTTAAATTAATGTCATACATTCTTAATTTTAGAATGTTGGTACTAACTGTAGCTTCATTATCATACTTTTGCTCAAACCATATAGAAATTTTTTATGTATTAACTAACCGATTTTATAAGTAAGTAGGTCAAATTAAATATAAAACCTCACCCTGCCTCCGGCTGACCCCGACAATAATAAGGAGAGGGATTGAGGGTGAGGTTTTATCTTATATTTAACAAAGTTTGGGGCCAGTATTGAGGCTTACTTAAGTCAAAAATTACTACTAAGTAAGTGGGCGCAAATAATCATCACTGGTTCGTAGTTGCGCTTTAGCGCTAAAGCGCAACTACGAGCCAAATACAGAGATTTTACTTTTCGTTATATAGTTTGGTTTTATCTTGTCTACCTACTTATACAAGTAACGCGTGGTGAAGTACCTCTGTGCTTCACCACCCAAATTGAATCAGCAATGTTGCTGACTTTTATGCAGACTGTTTCTTTTTTTGATAAGTCCCAAAGCACCCAGAGCAAATAAAGCTAGAGCAACTGTTGTCTTTGGTTCAGGGACATATTTAGGTTTAGGTGGAGCCTGATAATAAGAACTCGCCCCTACCCAGATTGAATTAGCACCAGATTCTCCTGGGTTATTACCGTAATTTCCTATGTGAACTGCCGCGTATATTTGATTTAGAGTATCTTGAGAATTAAAGTATGCTGCATTGAGATCAAAATTATTCACTGAAATTGTGGCGGTGAAGCCATCATTGGTTGGGCCAGTTGATGATGGGTTAATTTCTAAATCTAATTGACCTTGATAGCCACCTGGTTTTTGCTGGTTTTCCTTTACTGTAATGGGGTTACTGCCCATAGCGTAAGGTGAAGCTGCCGATATTTGAAACAAAGTATTGTTATTAAATTTGGTGTCGTCGTAATTCAAATCAAATGTTTGAATTTTATTCTTGTTTGTTCCTGCTAGGTCGATGACAACATCTACTTTTTTTGCATCAGTCGCATTGTCCTTAATGGTAAGCGTTCCAAAAGATGTGTCTACTTTAGCACAGGTATTTCCACCAGAATAAGTTTTTGTACCTACAGTTCCCGATATAACGCAATCCAGATTATATGTAAAAGAAGCAGCATTTGCGGGGGAAAAAGCAGAGGATGATATTATAACGGCAGTTGCAGCTAAAAAGGATGGTACTGCTGAAGCTGAAAAGAGATTTTTCATGTTAATTGATAAATTAAATAGAATCGCAATAGTTAGTTGTTACGATGGAAATTTGCTGCTTGCCAGCCATCAAAGTCAAAAGCGCTCAAGAAAAAGCCTTACATCACTCTAAACACTGAGCGACAGGTTGTCTATAATACATGATTCATCTTTAAAGATACTTTATTTTAAGCTTTATACACAGAAAAAGCCCAGTAACAATACTGAGCTTTCTAAAATCAAAAGCCGTATTAATTTTTACATCTATCTACTGTCAACTGCGTATTCAATTAGCTTGGCAAGACGCTGACGTAAGGTTTCTAATCCCAAACGCTGACTCGCAGAAATAAACACCGCTAAAGGAAATTCTTCTCTAGCTAAAGCTAGTGTCTCGCTATTGGCTTGATCAATCTTGTTAAAAACAACCAGCGCTGGGCCTGGAGTTATTGGCATTTGCGCCAAGATTTCTCTAACTGAGCGAATATGGCGTAACCAAGCGGGGTGAGACAAATCGACCAAATGTAGTAGGGCATCGGCTTCTGTGACTTCTTCCAAGGTGGCGCGGAAGGCATCCATTAACGATGCAGGTAGTTCATGTATAAACCCTACCGTATCTGTAATCAGAATTTCTTGAGGTTTATCAGCTTCGCCATGAGGAATTACCAGGCGGCGAGTAGTAGGATCGAGAGTGGCAAATAGCTGGTCGGCTGTATAAACTTCTGCATTCGTGAGAGCATTCAATAAGGTGGACTTGCCAGCGTTAGTATATCCAACCAAAGCCACTGAGGGAACTTCTTCATGCTGTCGTCGCTGCCGTAACCGCGAACGATGCGCCTGTAACTGGGTCACTTCTTTTTGCAGTCGGGAAATGCGCTGCCCAATGGCACGGCGTTCTGTTTCTAGTTTGGTTTCACCAGGGCCACGAGTCCCAATACCACCACCCAATCGGGACATGGTGCGACCTCTACCAGCGAGTCGCGGCTGCATGTATTCTAACTGTGCTAGTTCTACTTGCAATTTACCAGCTCGGGACTGAGCGCGTTGAGCAAAGATATCCAAAATTACTTCGGTGCGGTCAACCACCCGGATACCAATTTGCATTTCTAAATTGCGGACTTGGGAGGGTGAGAGGTCGCGGTCGAAGACGACGAGATTAACTCCTAGTGTTTGGGCGGTTAGGGCAATTTCTTGAACTTTACCTTCGCCAACTACTGTTTGAGGATGAATGCGCGATCGCTTTTGTTGTATTGTCTGTAATACATCTCCCCCAGCTGTATCAACTAAACGTGCCAATTCTACTAGGGTGTCTTGGAATTGTAGGGGAGTTATTTCACTGGTCATCAGCCCGACAATTAGCACGCGATCGTGGTCAGAATCTACTTCCTGGGCGATAAATTCCCGTTGAAATTCTGCTTCCAGGTTTTCTACCAAGTCTACTAAATCCTGGTCTGCCAGTTCATCCAAGCTTAGAGGTGGCGATATATTCCAACTTGGGGATTGGATTTGTTTACAGTGAGCGAAGCCGAATTGGCTTTCCTCTACTTTGACAGCAGCAGGACTAGGAATCAGAGTGCGAGACTCTTGGGGTGTCAGATGAGCTAGATAAGCTTCTTTGACATAACCAGTCGCACCACCTCCCCGTCGTGTAAATCCAGTTCCGGTAATGTTTAGGACAACTAGGGCATCTAAGCGTTGCAGTGCCATAGTCGTGAGTGCCGCCTCATTTGGCGGTTCTGCTTTGAGATGGGTGGCGATGCAACGAATACCACTGAGTCGTTCTGCACCATAACGGGGCAATTCCATCAGTGGTATTTGTGTTTGACGCGGTGTGCCTACCCCGACCCGAATCACTTGTCCGCGACGGTTGATGTAGGCGCACACAGGCTGATTTACTTCTGTGCTAATTGCTGCCAGCCGCTGGGAGAACTCGGATGTGGTGATGCGATCGCTCGGTATACGCTGGTGATACAGCCTCTGTAGTTGTTTCAGCTGGCTGGACTTCAGACCTTGGAGATTTCCAAAAATAGTTTCTATAGGCGTTTATGACCAGTTAAATGGCCCCCCGAATCCTTATATGTCTATTTTATAACAGGGTTTAGGCTCCTATCTCTCTCCTTTGAAGGATGCGTTGTGAATTAGTTGGTGGAGGGTATTGATTTATCGCCATCAGTCCCTTTTGTTTCAATATCCTTGGGAAACAACCAAGTCGCTTCCCCCTGGAGCTTTTTTATAAGTTATCAACACCAAATCAAATCCTAAACCTGCTTCTCTTAATTTTTCTAGTTATTGTGCAATATTTTTCTTAAGTATTATTGTCTCGTTTTGTGTTTCGGCAATATCTAAAATAATATTTGTCAAATCGGCTTTTGAATAAAAATATAAAACAAAACAAATTCTACATCTGTAAAATTTTATATGACACAGCAATAGCGATCGCCACTAATCACCATAGTTATCATACTTGCGATCGGCGTGCTAATCTATCAAGTCCTGCTCAATAGAGGATTCTGACTCAAATATTATTAGGACTTACGCATTAACTACTAAACATAGGGACAATTCATGAATTGCCCCTACGGGAAATCAAGGCTTTCACTGCCTTTTTACCTCAGTCCTGATTCTGTTAAATTTGTACCTTCTGAATGACCCTCTTCAACCTATAGCAGGAGTGTAATTTTCCTTGAGGGGATACAAAATCCCCTGAAATGCCTACAGGTTAAAGAATGTGGCAATTTATGGTAAAACAAAAAGAGCCTCAATTCGCAATAAACTT
>NZ_JBALFF010000050.1:0-128458 GCF_036916975.1 Nostoc sp. | reverse complement strand
ACCTTCTATACCAAAAACATTTTGCTGAATGAGGGTATCCGCGCTTGGATGGCTCCTCAAGATCAACCCCACGAACAATTTGTATTCCCTGAGGAGGTATTGCCACGTGGTAACGCTCTCTAATAGACCAAATATATTAGGCGGCACTGGACGCGACCAAGAATCCACAGGTTTTGCCTGGTGGTCTGGTAACGCGCGTTTAATCAATCTATCTGGCAAACTGCTGGGTGCTCACGTTGCCCATGCTGGTTTGATTGTATTCTGGGCTGGAGCGATGACCTTGTTTGAAGTCGCTCACTTCATTCCTGAAAAGCCCATGTACGAGCAGGGCTTGATCCTGTTACCTCACCTCGCCAGTCAGGGTTGGGGTGTTGGTGCTGGTGGTGAAGTTATCGACACCTTCCCCTACTTTGTTGTCGGTGTACTCCACCTAATTTCTTCAGCCGTCCTTGGCTTTGGCGGTATCTATCATGCCGTTCGTGGTCCTGAAACCTTAGAAGAATACTCTTCTTTCTTTGGTTACGACTGGAAAGACAAGAACAAGATGACCAACATCATCGGGTTCCACCTGATTATTTTGGGATGCGGTGCGCTGCTGTTGGTGCTAAAGGCAATGTTCTTTGGTGGTTTGTATGACACCTGGGCACCAGGCGGTGGTGACGTTCGGATTATTACCAATCCGACATTGAACCCAGCAGTAATCTTCGGCTATGTACTCAAGTCTCCCTTCGGTGGCGAAGGCTGGATTGTCAGCGTCGATAACTTAGAAGATGTGGTCGGTGGTCACATCTGGATTGCCTTTATCTGTATTGCTGGCGGTATTTTCCACATTCTTACCAAGCCTTTTGCTTGGTCCCGTCGTGCATCCATCTGGTCTGGTGAGGCTTACCTCTCCTACAGCTTGGGCGCTCTGTCGTTGATGGGCTTCATTGCCTCGATCTTTGTTTGGTTCAACAACACCGTTTACCCCAGCGAATTCTACGGTCCTACGGGTCCAGAAGCTTCTCAAGCTCAGGCTTTGACCTTCTTGATTCGTGACCAACGCTTGGGTGCTAACGTTGGTTCTGCCCAAGGCCCCACAGGATTGGGTAAATACCTGATGCGCTCTCCAACTGGTGAAATCATCTTCGGTGGTGAAACCATGCGCTTCTGGGATTTCCGTGGCCCTTGGTTAGAGCCTCTACGTGGCCCCAATGGTCTTGACCTGGAAAAAATCAAGAACGATATTCAGCCTTGGCAAGCTCGTCGCGCTGCTGAATACATGACCCATGCTCCTCTGGGTTCTTTGAACTCCGTGGGTGGTGTGGCTACCGAAATTAACTCCTTCAACTACGTATCTCCTCGTGCTTGGTTGTCAACTTCTCACTTCGTACTAGGATTCTTCTTCTTAGTTGGTCACTTGTGGCACGCTGGTCGCGCACGGGCTGCGGCTGGTGGTTTTGAGAAAGGAATTAACCGTGCTACTGAGCCAGTGATGTTTATGGACGACCTAGATTAGGTTGTAAAGTTTATTTCATCACTGATAATTAAATAATTTAGAGGCTCTTGCGTAAAAGCAAGGGCTTTTTTTATAGGAAAATTAATAATCTATTGATTAACTGAGCGACTTAACCAACAGAATTAATACTATAGGAATCCGATTTGATTTCTGAAAAAATCTAAGTATTATGTAGGGTGTGTTAGGCGTAAGCCGTAACGCACCAAAAGCTTTGGGGGAGGTGCGTTACGCTGACGCTAACACACCCTACGTGCATTTCAAAAATCAAATATGAGGGCTATATGAGCGATTCCAATTTTATTGATGCTTTGCGATGGACATCTGAAGCTAAAGAAAAATTACAAAATATTCCCTTTTTTGTCCGCTCTCAAGCTAAAGTCAGAATTGAACAGTTGGCTCGTGAAGCAGGACAAGAGATTGTGACAGCCGATTTGGTAGAACAGGCTAGGCTTGAGTTTGGACAATAAAAGATTCTGGAGGTTGCAACAATGACAGTCGCCAAAAATCGAGCAGACGGAGTAATGCTTTATGACATTAGCTAGCAAAAGTTTGAAAATCTTCTAAAAGACTTGGGACATTGGGCAGCAAAGTTAGCTTGCGATCGCCCTACTTTGAAAATTATCAGACCTTTACCTGAACATAAAGATTACATTACAAAGAGATAATAGATTAATAGGTGAGTTGAAGAAAAGTAGTCATCGCCGTCAAAAGGCAGAGCCAAGCGACAATTCAAATGAGCGAACTGACCATACTAATCTAAAATTTGGAGAATTTTAATTATGCCTAGACTTACGGTTCCACCCAATTTCACAGGTACTGCTGGTGACGACACTTTAATTGGGGAAGATTTAAATAAATTTCCAGCAATCGGGATTGATATTTTAACTGGAGGTTTCATTTATACAGGCTTAGGAAAGGACACTATTAAAAGCAATGGCACTGGCGGTAAAGGCGATGATGGTGTTATCGGTAAGAACGTCAATGGCAGCAAAGGCGGTGCTGGAATCGGCATCAGCAATAATGGCAATCTGAATGCTGGGTCTGGCGACGACGCTATCATCAGCAAGGGTATTGGGGGTAGTGGAGGCAAGGGTGCGGAGGTGCGTGGTTATGGTTCTGGCACTTTTGGCGGCGATGCCGGTACAGGGACTGGCATCAGTAACAGTGGCATCCTTAATACTGGGTTGGGCAACGATACTATCATCAGCAATGGCACTGGCGGCAACGGCGGCGACGGCGGCGGTCAATCCTTGAGTGGCGGCTACAGTGGATATGGGATTGGCATCAGCAACAGTGGCAAACTGAATACTGGGGGCGGAAATGACACAATCGCAGGCACTGCTCAGGGCGGCACTCCTGGTGCTGATTACGTTGGCATCAATGGTAGTACTGCAACAGGCATCAGTAACAGTGGCAAACTGAATGCAGGGGACGGAAATGACACGATCTCTGGCACTGGTCAGGGCGGCAATGGTGGTGGCGGTCGCTTCGGCAGCGACGGCGGATTTGGGATAGGTATCAGCAACACTGGGCAACTGGATACCGGAGACGGAAAAGACACCATCGCTGGTATCGGTATTGGCGGCATGTCCGGCTTCGGGATTGGTGGGCCTGGCTCTGGAGGTGCAGGGACTGGCATCAGCAATAATGGCAATCTGAATACAGGGGCCGGAAATGACACAATCACTGGCACTGGGACTGGGACTGCTACTAATCAAGGCAGCGTTTTCGTCGGCGATACCATTTTACCCGTCGGCGGCGGTCCTGGAACTGGCATCATTAACAGTAAGAAACTGGATACCGGAGACGGAGAAGACACGATCATAGGCACTGGCACAGGTATTAGCGACACAAACAATGCAACTGGCATCCAGAACATGAAAGGTGCCACCATCACCACAGGACAGGGTAACGACACAATTACTGGTTCTGGCAAAAGTTTAGTCTACAGCCCCATCGTCATAGGCATCTCCAACGATGGAGTAATTGATACTGGCAATGGTTGTGACATCCTTACGGGACTTGCTAGCACAACAAGTTCCATAAGCGACACTGGTACTTCCATAGCCACTGGCATAGGCAATTATGGACAAGGAACGATCTGGACTGGGTTGGGCAATGACACTATTACTGGCACAGGTGTTGGCGTTAACAGCGAGAATGCCTATTACGATTTTAAGGGCGATAATGGTGGCACTGGAACAGGTATTAGTAACAGTGGCAATCTGAATGCAGGGGATGGGAATGACACTATCATCGGCACAGGTGTTGGCGGTAATGGTGGTAATGGTGGTAATGGCACTACTTTTCAAGGTGGTAATGGTGGTAATGGTGGTAATGGTGGTAATGGTGGTAATGGTGGTAATGGTGGTAATGGTGGCACTGGAACAGGTATTAGTAACAGTAGCAATCTGAATGCAGGGGATGGGAATGACACTATCACTGGCACAGGTGTTGGCGGTAATGGCGATCGGGGTGGTAATGGCATTAATGGCGGTAATGACGGTAATGGCGGTAATGGTGGCACTGGAACAGGTATTAGTAACAGTGGCAATCTGAATGCAGGGGATGGGAATGACACTATCATCGGCACAGGTGTTGGCGGCAGAGGTGGTACTGGCAAAATACCAGGCACAAATGCCACCGGCTATGGCATTTTCAACGACGGAGTAATTGATACTGGGAATGGTTATGACATCCTTACCGGAAAGGCTACAGCAACAATTGGTGGTGCTGCATACGGCATTTATGGAAAAGGAATGATTAAAACTGGTGATGGTAATGACAAAATTACATCCACCAGTACCATCAATGAAGTTCAACAAAAAGTTACTATTGGTGGCGGTATCAACATTGATCTAGGTACTGGAAATGACTACTTCAAAGGGTTTGGTACTGGGACTGTGGATGGTGGAAAAGGTTTTGACACCTTAGACCTCAGTGCTTTCAATCGCTCTCAACTCACTTTTTCTGGTGTGATTTCGGGCAATGCTTTAAACCCAGCTAACATCAACTTCAATAACAATGGAAATGTTATTACACTCTCTACTACGGGCTTTGAGAATTTTATCTTTGCAGATAGCACTTTGTCCTACAGCGCTTTGGTCTGAAACTAAAATTACAATAATCTTACGAAAAATACAGCAGATTACAAGTTAATAAAGTACAAAAATACCCCTCTCTAACCCTCCCTTTGGAAAGGGGAGAGAACTAGATTGGGAATTTTCACCCAATACATCGGGGGGATTAAGGGGGTAAGAATATACTTCATTTAGATGCAAAATGCTCTAATTACGAATTACGAATTAATATCAACTTCCTCCCACATTCATTGCTGCTAAAAAAGCTTTCTGGCTCACATCTCTGTAAACTGTATTCAAAGACTTCATTACCATATCACTGGAAGTTGAATTTACTGCATTTTCCTCTTCCTTCGCTAGCGGGATTGCTCCTAATACATCTAAAACCATCTCATTAGTAGACGGCGCAATCACTACTAATGATGACTCTAGTGGCTCATTGTATTGCCAGAAAGAGTCAATTTTTACTGAGTATTTGTTATTAGGAATTGACTGTTGAATATCAAGCGTTTCTGTGGTATTAGGTTGAATCTTGGCACTACGTAATTGACGTAAATCGCTGATAATTTGCTCTTTGGTGCGTCCGCGCAATTGAAATAGTACAAAAGGGTCTTCACTGAAGCGATCGCCTAACTGATAATACAGCGCAGCAATATGTTTACAGGGATTTGCTTTATCTGGACAAGAGCATTTACTCTGGACATCACCAAGGGTAAAAGGAAATATCGAAAGTCCATTAGCCGTGAATACTTCTTCTATATTTTGTGGCATTTCTCCTGCTAGTAGTTTGGCAGCAAAAATTGCCCTTTGGGACATGGTTTCAATAACATAACCCCATTGTTCATCGCTAAAAGGTTCAAGGGAAAGGGAAACTTTATAAGGTTCAATTTCACTACCTTGCACCCTAGCTAATACTTTCGCACCTTTAAATTCGATGCTCAAAACATTTCCTTGACGAGCATAGTTTCTCGCACGTTCTAAACGCTTTTTAAAGCGATAGGAATCTAGCAAATCTAGCCATTGCTGTGACCACCATTCGCGGCTTGCTTGTAATGTGTAATTAGTCATAAGTCAATTTAAAATTCCAAATTATGGAAAATTCTAGAATAGATGGGTTGATCTGGTTTTGTGACAGCATTTGTCCTGAGTCGGAACCCACTTTTTGGTATCGTATGTGATAATGCTCCTCAGTTGAAATTAATCAGTAAAGTCATGCTTTGGAACAAGGTGAACGAGATGATTGAAGTCAATTCGACCGATAATGTCTTGGATGTCGCAATCATTGGAGCCGGGCCAGGTGGACTCTCTGCGGCTCATGCTTTAGCACGACTTGGCTTCTCGATTGGGGTTTTTGAGCAAGCCTACATCTTGCGACCAATTGGTGCTGCCCTGGGGATGGGTGATGCTGGCTATACTGCCCTAGCAAAGATCGATCCCCAACTGGCGCAGCAGGTGCGGCTGTTGGCGGTGAATCCCAAACAGCAGATGTTGATGCGGCCAAATGGCGAGGTTCTTTTCGCTGATGAATCCCCACTTGCCGGGACAGGCTTCACCTGGCTATGCTGGCATAACCTACAGACCTGTCTTTATAAAGCACTGCCCGCGACGGTATCACTTCATCTTAACCATACCCTCATCGGTTTCACTCGGACTTCAGTCCAGGGTCAAGAGCAATTGCGTTTGAAGTTCCGTCAACAGGAAGATGTCTCTGCCCGACTTTTAATTGGTGCCGACGGTTACAACTCTGCGGTGAGAAGCATTACCGTTGCAGATGGTGTCCCTCTTTATACAGGAACCATGACTTGGAGGGGGATTGTGAAACGGAAAAACTTGCCCTCACTTACCGCTCCCTTCGTTGAATCTGCTGGATTTCAACTTGTGGTTGGAGAAAAAAAGAACTTCTGGATAATGGATGCGGGTACGGAATTGCTTGCCTGGGGTGGCACAGCCCTACGTTTGAATCACTCGAAAAGTTCATCAGCGCTAGAGACGGTACTCCAAATATTTGAGCAATGGCCGCCTCTGGTTGAAAGTGTGATTACAGCCACTAAGCCTGAGAGCATCATCGAAACTGGTGTATTCGACAGGGAACCAGTGCCGCAGTGGGGGGACTTGAGACGTGTTACCCTACTGGGTGATGCAGCCCACCCGATGCGGCCATCGTTGGGATTGGGCACAACTATGGCTATACAGGATGTGGTAGCCTTGGCTAAGGTTCTAGCCCGTACTGATCTAGGTGATGGGGAACAACTCGGCGTTGCTCTACACACTTACGAGCAAGAGAGGATTGCCATTTCGGCCCCGTTACAGCGCCTTGCCCGACAGGAGGGTGCTAATTCCCATACTGAAGATCAGGCAGACCGGCTCAAAGAAGGATTTTTAGCCGCCCTGGCAGCACGCAGGCAGGCATCGCAGAAGCACTTCAGTGGTGATTGAAAATTGTTGCTACTGAACTAAAGTCGCAGGGCGAACGTGGTAGCTCCAAAAATGTTTTTAACCACTCATACTTCGTACAGCCATACAGTTCAATCGCCACCCAACTGTCCGCCCCACATATCACCGCACAAATGGTAATAGTCAAAATATCAATTAACTTGTGTCGCTTCGTATGATCTATTCGTGGATCTGATATCTGTGTAAGGTGGTCAGCAATTTTAATTTTGGGCTTGAGTTTCACGCAAACTGGGGCAATATTGCTACTTTTACAATGATTTTACCATCAATGCCCCATTGCTTATCCTTCATACCACACGCGATCGCTGCCTTTATCCTTTATTTAGTATTTATGTACTATATTTAGATGCGTTTGCCCGGCAGCGCCAAGCATTAACCTGCTGAAAAAGCAGGCTTTTCTTAACCTTAACTCAAGCATATTGAGCTTTCGGATACCCAAGGCAGATTGATTTTCACCTTGGGCATCATCCTGCCGGGGCTTGGCTGCTTGACCTTTATCAAAGCTTTATAAATGTATTGTCCGAAAATATGTAATGATTAATGCGCTCAAATAGTTTTTATTGCAGACATCACTTTTATCTTTGAAGGAACTAGCTTTATGGCTTCTTTAGCTTCTCTAATCAAGTTACCATTAGTTACCGCTGGAACTGCATTTTTCAGCTTGGTAACCGCCACATCATCAATGGCAATCACTCTTACAGGCACAACTGTTGGTCAGCCTACCTACAATCGTCCTTCAACTACCAACAATCCTCCTACTAGTCTTTCTCCAACGGCTACTAACGTTCCGTTCGCTGTCAATAATTTTACTGTCGCCACTAATGGGGTTTACAACTTTAATACGACTGCCCCTGGTTTTGATTATTCCCAGTTCTTGTACGAGAACAATTTCAACTCGACCCAACCACTAAGTAATATTCTTTTTACGAATAACCCTTTCAATAGTGGTTCAAAGAGTTTTAATTATAGCTTAATAACAGGAACCGATTATTTTTTGGTGACAAGTGGATTTAGCAATACTACTACAGGTGCGTTTTCTACCAATGTAACTCCCGTGCCTGAACCGTCTGGAGTAGGCACATTAGCCTTTGGTGCAATAGGTGCTGCTTACTTACTGAAGCGCCGATTTAAGAAGATTGCAATTTGAAAATCACCTGGCCTCTTGCAAAAGTTCTAAATTTAGATTTGTTCTCTGTGCATGAGATAAAAAAAATTATGCAAGAGGTCTATTCAGGAAAGT
The DNA here is from genome assembly GCF_036916975.1 of Nostoc sp. Classification (GTDB taxonomy): domain Bacteria; phylum Cyanobacteriota; class Cyanobacteriia; order Cyanobacteriales; family Nostocaceae; genus Nostoc. The sequence goes on along the minus strand of NZ_JBALFF010000050.1, from coordinate 120,186 downwards.
GAACTTCCTTTAAGTAGGTGGGCGCTAAAAATCTCAGTACATTAAGAAATGTAAATCGCTTAAAAGCTTATATTCAAAGGGTTTCTGGTGCTTTGCATAAGTTTACGTAGTTTGGTTTTATCATGCCTACCTACTTATACCAAAAGTTTAGATGTCAGAGGTGAGTTTCTGCGTTGAAAAGGATGATATATATACCTTTGTTCCATTCCTCATCAAAAAATTATCAAATATATTCTTGATTTATATGTATTATTTAATAGTTAAAAATAAACCCCGTTAGTTAATACAATCTGCAATTAAAACTCGCAAAGCTTTCGCCGCGTTGACGATTTCTACTCTGTCAGCACTCACCATTTTGGACGCTTTGATACCCCTAGTGGTACAGGCACAACCTCCTAATAAAATACAAGAGTTTTCTTATACTCAAGGAGCAGAAAAAGTATGTTCCAACAAAAGTTTGCAGGGAACATATGAAGCTATAGGTAGTGGGTATGTGAATAAAACCGACCCGTATGCCATAAATGCTTTACTCACCTATGATGGAAGGAGATAAATATATCAATTTAGCTCCCACAGCTTCTATAGCTTCTTTAATACCAGCAACTTTGTGAGAAGTGAAATTATCCATGACGACACAAGCGCCAGTCCAAAGTTGAGGTACTAAAGTCCTTACTACAAAATTATTCTCCATCATCGTCAATTACTGCACTGCGGTCAAGTAATAGTAAGTTTCGGAGTTGGTCTGTATCCATTTCAGTTAACCACTCTTCACCAGGACTAACAACTTGTTCAGCCAATTGTTTCTTACTTTCAATCATGTCATGAATTTTTTCTTCTAAAGTGCCTGTGCAAACAAATTTATGCACTTGCACATTTCGGGTTTGACCAATTCGAAATACTCTATCTGTCGCTTGATTTTCCACAGCTGGATTCCACCATCTGTCAAAATGGAATACATGATTGGCTCTGGTTAAATTCAGTCCTACACCACCTGCTTTTAGAGAAAGAATCATAATCGGTGGCCCTTGAGGATCGTGTTGGAAACGGTCGATCATTTCCTCTCGTTGTTTTTTACTGGTGCTACCATATAAAAAGAATATTTCTCGCTTTAGCTGTTTTTCTAAATAGGGTTTAAGTAACTTACCCCACTCAGCAAATTGTGTAAAAATTAAAGCTCTATCGCCTTCTGCTAAAACTTCTTCTAACATTTCTTCTAGACGCAGAAGTTTGGCTGAATTATGTTGCTCTAATGTCGTCTGTTTCAAAAATTGTGCAGGATGATTGCAGATTTGTTTGAGTTTGATTAGCAAAGCTAAAATCATCCCCCGACGTTGCAATCCTTCAGCAGATTCTATTTCTACTAAAGATTGTTCTACAACTTGTTGATAAAGTGCAGCTTGTTCACCAGTTAGACCGCAAAATACGGTCATTTCTTGCTTATCTGGTAAATCTTGAATGATGTCGCGATCGCTTTTCAATCGTCGCAGTATAAATGGCTGAACTAATGCACGTAGCTGAGTCAAAGAAGCCGTATCACCATACTTTTCAATTGGCATAGCAAACCGGCGCTGGAAAAATTGCTTATTGCCTAAATACCCAGGATTCAAAAAATCTAAAATAGACCAGAGTTCTTGTAGTCTATTTTCTACTGGTGTCCCCGTCAACGCAATCCGAAATGTAGCTGATAATTGCCGCACTGCTTTTGATTGCTTCGCCTCTGGATTTTTCACATTTTGGGCTTCGTCTAAAACTATTATCTGCCAAGAGACACTTTGCAATGACTTGATATCTCGATGAAGTAGAGAATAGCTAGTAACAATTAAATCATGTTTTTTGACTGCTTCTAAAAACGCTTTCCCTTTTGGGCGTTTGTCACCGTGATATTGCAAAATTTTCAGGCTTGGTGCAAATTTATTGACTTCCCTTTCCCAGTTACCTAAAACAGAAGTTGGACAAACCAATAGAGTTGGATTTTCTAGTGCATCTTGTTCTTTGAGATGTAGCAAAAAAGCAATGAACTGAATAGTTTTACCTAATCCCATATCGTCGGCGAGACACGCACCCAAGCCCCAACGTTCTAAGAAGGATAGCCAAGCAGCACCACGTTCTTGATAAGGCCGCAACTGTCCTTTAAAGCCTGTTGGTGTGGGCAAAGGTTCAAGCGCTTGATTATTTGTTAACGCCCCAATCAACTCTTGCAATGCCCCAGATGCCTCAAAACTGACCACTGGTAATTTTTCAATTACCTGGGTATCCCCTGTACTGAAACGCAAGGCATCTTCGAGGGAAAGCGCCATTTGGTCTTTGCGAGTCGTAAAAAAAGTTTGGGCTGTCTTGATGTCTTGGGGGCGCAATTCCACCCACTCGCCGTTAATTTCCACTAGCGGACTATTTAAAGCCACAAGTTTATCAAACTCGGCTTTAGAAATAGTTTGTCCACCAATTGCCAATTGCCATTGGAAATTCAGCAGACTTTGCAACCCTAAACGCCCTTGCTTTTTCTTTGGGGTTTCGGCTGTAATTTTTAAACCCAAACGGTTCGCCCATCCTTCACGGTTCGCCAAACTGGGAGGTAAAATTACTCCTAAACCACTGTCTTCTAACCTCCAAGCTACAGCTTTGATAAACTCATAAGCTTGCATGGGGGTGATATGAGAAAATTGGGGATATTCGGTTTCAAAACTGGGTGCGATCGCTGGATATAATCTAGAAGCTAGCCCCAATCCTCGCAAAAATGTTTCCTGTGGTTGTTCAATTGTCCGATTTTCATAAACCAATCGTTCAACTGGATTGTTCCAAATAGTTGCCGCATCCACCAAAAACTCAGGATCGTCAGCCGCTTGCAGATAATACGCCAATGTCCAATCTGTTTCGCCAGACTCTGGAGAACGCAGTTCAAAACAAGTACGAAATAGAGTTTTAAGAGTTAATTGATATTGTAGCGGCATAGTCCAAGCTTTCAGTGCCGCTTCCAGTCGTTCCACTTCAATTGCATCTGCATTAACTGTACCAGATGCACTTGTTAAAGCTTGCAACCACTGTCGCACGCCAGATGGTAAAGATGCGTAGGCGTTGCCCGTCGTAGACATCGCATCTTCTTCCATTGGAGGCTGAGAACCCACCATTTCTCGCACTTGGGCATCTATCGTACTGTTAAGAAATGCCAAAAGTAATTCTTGAGGTTCGGTAGGGAAGTTTACCGCTAGGTGAGGGGATGAGGGGGATGAGGGGGATGAGGGAGTATTTTCTTCTCTGGCTCCCTCATCTCCCCCTACTCCCTCATCTCCCCCCACTTCGCACTCCCCAGTCCCCACTCCCTCTTGATAAGTCCGACAAACCAATGGCATATTCGCAGAAAATCTTTCTAGACGGGTTCCATCTACTGCACTGTCTAGAAGTACTTGCCATTTAGCAGCAAATGCACCATCTGATTGTCGGTCAATTGTTGGTAAAAACTTACACCGTGAGATTAAATCTAAACTCCATCGGGCAACCTGCGACCAAAAACGTAAATCTCCTCCTAAAAATGCATCTTCTCCGTTAGTAGCATTTAGGGGAATAGCAGCGAGAAATTTTACTGCTTCGCTGGGGTTAAGACAAAAACCTTCAACTCGCCACGGTTGCAAATATTGCGGGGAGTCTGCGTCTAACCCCAAGCTGGCAGAATGTACGGGAAAAATCGCTGCTGTTCCCTCGCTACTGCCTTCTGGGATATAAGTTGGTAGGGCAATGATTTGCGAATGTGTTGGTATGATCTCAGTCGGACTGGCGGCTTTGCGCGTTCGCCCAGTAGTAGCGATCGCAATTTGGGGCTGCTGAATAAAGTTGGTAATTGCCATATTTTGCGAATCGCCAAAGGCGACGCTTTGCGAACGCAACCACTCACTCAACTCAACTACTGTCATTGCCAATGGATGTAATAGTATATTTCCAGATCCATTAGGCTCGATATTCACTCGTGGCGATCGCCAAGTTTCCCCCCAAATAAATAAACAACCCTTTTGACTTTTTAGTAACCAATTACAGTGTAAAATCGCCATTTGCTAATTACTCAGATTTCCCAAAGTTAAAGAATGAAAATCACAATTGTTCTAATTTTTGTATTTTATCAATAAGATTTTTTAGTTAAAAATTACATAATATTATAATTAATTCATTTAACAGCAAAATTATTTATAATGATTCTTCCCTTAATTAAAGTTTTAAAAAGCGGTAAAATAGCTGAACTAGATTATATGCATCCTCAAGAACAGGAGGTTGTAAGAGCATTACTCAATGTTGTAATTATTGAAGGTAAAACTTATCCCCAAAAGCAACCTCTATCTCAGGCAGAATTTTCAGCTTACTGGTTGAGTAAAGATGCCTTTGTTGTCAGGACATCTGGTCAGGATGCTACACACAAACCAAAAGAAATATTAGGGGCGTTTTATTTAAAACCAAACTTCCCCGGTCGGTGTTGCCATATTTGCAACGCTGGTTTTATTGTACAACCTCAGTTACGCAATCAGGGGATCGGGCGGTTCATGGGAGAGGCGATGCTCTTAATAGCAGCAAACCTGGGCTATGAGGCAGTAATGTTCAATTTGATATTTGAAACTAATATACCTTCAATTAGACTTTGGCAGTCTTTAGGATTTGAGATCATTGGGCGCATTGGGCGTGCGGCGAAGCTAAAAGATGAACAAGTGGTAGACGCGCTGATCATGTATCGTGCTTTGGGTTGAACTACTTATCTATCTTTGTATGTACTAGAAGCCAGTCATAGTGCATAAATGTTAGGATTGCCACAGAAAGAGAATAGCGAAAGAGAAGGAAAAAAAACTGAATGGCAGAAGTTGATAAGTCAATATCCTTCGATGGAAGGGATATTCGACTGAAAGTAGGCTTACTAGCTCCCCAGGCTGGTGGGTCGGTTTTGATAGAATCGGGGGACACATCAGTTTTAGTGACGGCTACGCGATCGCAAGCCAGAGAAGGCATTGATTTTCTTCCCCTTACAGTAGATTATGAAGAAAGGCTATATGCAGCTGGTAGGATTCCTGGAGGGATCATGCGCCGAGAAGGTCGTCCACCAGAAAAAACAATTCTCACCAGCCGTCTTATAGACCGCCCCATGCGTCCCCTATTCCCCTCATGGCTACGGGATGACCTGCAAATTATTGCCTTAACAATGTCGATGGACGAGCTAGTTCCACCCGATGTGTTAGCTGTTACAGGCGCTTCTATCGCTACCCTAATTGCCCAGATTCCTTTTAATGGGCCAATGGCAGCAGTGCGGGTTGGTTTAGTGGGAGATGATTTTATTATTAACCCCACGTATGCAGAAATTGAAGCTGGAGACTTGGATCTAGTCGTAGCAGGTTCACCACATGGCGTAATCATGGTGGAGGCGGGAGCCAATCAATTGCCAGAACGAGATATTATCGAGGCGATTGACTTTGGTTATGAAGCAGTGCGGGACTTAATCAAAGCGCAGCAAGATTTAGTCGCAGAACTGGGTCTGGTAATAGTGCAAGAAGCACCACCAGACGTAGACCAAACGCTAGAAAATTATATCCGCGATCGCGCTAGCAGCCAGATTAAGAAAATTCTGTCTCAATTTAGTTTCACCAAACCCGAACGCGATGCAGCTTTAGATGTCGTCAAGGATGAAATTGCCACGACGATTAAGGAACTTTCAGAATCAGACCCAATTCGAGTTGCCGCAACTGCAAATAGCAAGGCACTTGGTAACACTTTTAAAGATATTACCAAACACTTCATGCGGCGGCAAATCGTCGAAGATAACGTTCGTGTTGATGGTCGTAAACTTGATGAAGTGCGACCTGTTTCTTGTTTAGTTGGTGTATTACCAAAGCGAGTCCACGGTAGCGGTTTATTTAACCGAGAACTAACTCAGGTCTTATCAGCTTGTACTCTGGGTACACCTGGGGATGCTCAAAACCTCAACGATGACATGCAGTTAGATCAACACAAACGTTACCTGCATCATTACAACTTCCCGCCGTTCTCAGTCGGCGAAACCAAGCCAATGCGGGCCCCAGGAAGGCGCGAAATTGGTCACGGCGCATTAGCAGAACGAGCATTACTACCTGTGCTACCGTCGAAAGAAGAATTTCCCTACGTGATTCGCATCGTATCGGAAGTACTTTCCTCCAACGGTTCCACTTCAATGGGTTCAGTCTGCGGTTCCACCCTAGCCCTGATGGATGCTGGTGTACCAATTACCAAACCCGTTAGTGGCGCAGCAATGGGTCTGATTAAGGAAGGGGACGAAGTGCGAGTCCTCACCGATATTCAGGGCATTGAAGACTTTTTGGGCGACATGGACTTCAAAGTTGCTGGTACCGATACCGGGATTACCGCCTTGCAAATGGATATGAAAATATCCGGTTTGTCGTTGGAGGTTATTTCCCAAGCCGTTCACCAAGCCAAAGCAGCCCGGTTGCACATTCTGGAGAAAATGCTTGCTTGCATTGACACGCCACGGATTGAAACCTCACCTTATGCCCCACGTCTGTTAACAATCAAGATTGATTCAGACATGATTGGTCTGGTAATTGGGCCTGGAGGTAAGACGATTAAGGGGATTACAGAAGAAACTGGTGCGAAAATTGACATCGAAGATGATGGCACCGTGACAATTTCGGCTGTGGATGAGAACAGGGCCAAAAAAGCCAGAAACATCATCCAAGGGATGACACGCAAGCTACACGAAGGGGATGTCTACGCAGGACGGATCACGCGGATTATACCGATAGGTGCATTTGTGGAGTTTCTGCCTGGAAAAGAAGGGATGATTCACATCTCACAACTAGCTGACTACCGCGTTGGCAAAGTTGAAGATGAAGTAGCGGTGGGCGATGAAGTGATTATCAAAGTGCGCGAAATTGATAACAAAGGTCGGATTAATCTCACCCGCTTGGGTATCCACCCAGATCAAGCAACAGCAGCACGGGAAGCGGCGGCGGTGAATCGGTAACTCGATTTGGGATTTTAGATTAGATTAAATCTAAAATCCGCGATGCCTACTGTGAAGGCATCGCCGTATACTTCTCTAATTAGTTGCAATTTTAAATTGATAGCAATAAGACGGTTAATAAATGTTTTAAACTCGCCCATACTTGTTCAACAATATTAATACATTATTTATATTATTTTGACAAGGCGTAATTAGAGTAATTTTAACTACACCTTTTATCTATTTACAAATTTAGGAAATTGTCTGATCATAACGACACAAGACAAAATGTGATGAACAACACTTTTTTTTGTAAGAAGTCGTAGTTTATGTAATTTGTCTGATGAATGTTCTGTCAAAAATATCATGGCTTTAGTTCTAACCATAAATAAACTGACATCAACTCAAGTCCCCAGACTCAATGATTGCAGTTCACAAAACCTGCTAAAATACTTTGAGAATTCTTGGGAACTTGAAGAAACACTCATGAAAAGTTTGGTCGGGGAAGAAACTTTTTATCTTAACCCCGATTCTTTAAGAAACCGGATAATTTTTTATCTTGGTCACTCAGCTGTTTTTTTCATTAATAAGTTAATTGGCGTTGGTTTAATCAAAGCTGGAATTAATTCAGAATACGAAACCCTATTTGAAATCGGAGTTGATCCACAAACACCGACAGAACTCGACGCAGCGATGCAAGGGGTTAGCTGGCCTGATGTAAAAAAAGTTTGGCAATATCGAGACAAGGCGCGAGAGACAATTACAAAAGTTATTCAAAATACTTCCCTGGATCTGCCAATTCATCAACAGCATCCCTTCTGGGCCTTGCTGATGGGAATAGAACATAGTCGGATTCACTTTGAAACCTCTTCTATGCTGGTGCGTCAATTGCCTAGCGATCGCCTAAAATGTCCCCAAGGCTGGAATTACGCACCTAGTAACGGTAAAATTCCTAACAATCAAATGCGGCGGGTTCCCGGTGGTGTGGTGAAACTAGGAAAACCCAAGGATGATTTTACTTATGGTTGGGATAGCGAATATGGCGATCGCACTGTTGAAGTCAAACCGTTTTTAGCTAGTCAATATCTTATCACTAACGGCGAATATCTAAAATTTGTTCGAGCTGGTGGTTACAATAATCCAGATTACTGGAATGCTGAATCTTGGGATTGGAAGCAACTCTACAACGTCCAACATCCCAAATTCTGGATACCCTTGCAGGATGGTTATCGCTATCGAGCCATATTCGACGAAATAGACTTACCCCTAGACTGGCCTGTAGAAGTCAATTACTACGAAGCGATCGCATTTTGTCGTTCTCAAGGCTCAGAAATTCGCTTGATGACTGAAGCCGAATGGAATCAAGCCTTAGTTACCTCTGAGGATCAGCACTTATCAAGTAACTATAATCTCAACTTACAATTCATTTCCCCCAGCCCGGTGGGAATGTTCAAACCAGCTAATAGTGCTTCTTTCCTTTACGATCTTAGAGGAAACGTCTGGGAATGGTTGGGGGACACATTCAACGCCCTACCAGGATTTGAACCTCATCCACTTTACGAAGATCAAGCAGCACCATTTTTTGATGATAAACATCAGATGATGGTTGGCGGTTCTTGGGCTACTAATGGTTCAATGGCATTACCAACTTATCGCAACTGGTTTCGTCCCTACTTTTATCAACATGCTGGTTTTAGAATTGCTCAAGATATCAAATGAGATTACTGGAAATGATGGTGATTTTGGAAACATATAAATTACGTAAAAAATACGGAATAACGAACCACAGAGGCGCAGAGGACACGGAGAAATAAGAGTTTGAGAGATATTTTGCGTAAGTCCTAAAACAGAAGAAAGGCGTCAGGACTCTTCATTTGCTTGCTACCAGAATCATTCGGCGGCTATCAAGGGCGAACGGTTCACCATCGTAACCATAGCCCTCTACTTCGCTGAAACCTGTTTGCAAGAGCCAATCGCGGATTTCGGGAAAGGTAAAATTGCGAACAAAGTATTGACCGCGCCGCACTTGTCCATCACGAATGATAATCCGCTCGGTATAGATCCGATTGGTAAGCGCATCGTAACGGCTGCGTCCGAGCATATAATTTCCCTCACGCTCAGTAATTAACTCAGGCGTAAACTCTTGCAAGACGCGGCTAAAATTTTGAATATCAATTAGTAATTTGCCACCTACTTTTAGAGCGCGATACGCTTCGGTTAAGACCGATCTATTTTCATTGTCATCGAAGTAACCGAAGGCTGTGAAGCAGTTGATGATGCAGTTGAAGCGATCGCTAAAGGGTAGGGAACGCATATCGCCTTGAAGGTACTCTACCTTAACGCCGTTACTAGCCGCATCTTGACGGGCTTTTTCTAAGAAGAAAGCTGTAATATCAAGTCCAGTCACATTATAACCGCGAGCCGCTAGCCGATTAGCAATCCGCCCATGCCCACAAGCTAAGTCTAAAATAGTCATTCCTACTTGTATATCTAGCAGTCGGCAAATCAACTCAACTTGGTGTTGGCTGCGCTCTGGTGTCAACAGCATGTCATAAAAGTAAAGATAATCATCCTCGAATACGCTCTGATCGTTGAATGTAAAATTTGCAATCATTTTAAATCTGATTTATTGAGTGAATTTTGAATGTATATCGGAGAACATCTGTAAGGAGGGTTTTTGCCGCAACAACATGTTCATGACTTTATTATCCTTTGAATAAGGTACAGAGATGAGAGATGTCTAAAAAATATGGCTAGATTGAGTATAATCCGTTGGCTACCTCAGCTAGTTCTTGGTTTAAGCTGTCTGCTTCTGCTTTCAATTTGGATTGCGACTGATTCCATAGCAGCTGGCAAAACACTAACGGTTGCCACAGAACCGACGTTTCCGCCTTTCGAGTTTCAATCTGTAACTGGTGAGTTACAGGGCTTTGACATTGATTTGATGAATGCGATCGCTTCATCCTCTGGCTTTCGAGTTAAGTACCAAAATATGCCCTTCGCTGGGATGATTCCAGCATTGCAAACACAAACTGTAGATGCGGCAGTTGCGGCAATGGCAATTACTGCCGAACGGGTGAAGACAATTTCTTTCTCGCGTCCTTACTTCAAATCAGGGGTAGCGATCGCCACCCGCGCAGACAATCAAAACATTATCAATTTCGATAGTCTTAAAAACAAGACTATTGGTGTGCAAATCGGGACAACTGGCGCACAGAAGGCTAAAAGTATTCCCGGATCTGAAATTCGCACTTTTGATGATTCACCCTTAACTCTTCAAGCATTAATTAATGGTAATGTCGATGCCGTTTTGAATGATCAGGTTGTTCTCTTATATGGTATAAAGAGCGGCAACCTTAAAAAACTCAAAGTTGTCAGCAGTCTGCTAACAGAAGAATTTTATGGCATTCCTACACCTAAAGGATCGCCCAACTTGGAAGCGATTAACCAAGGTATAGAAACGGTGCTGAAAAATGGTATTTACGCCAAAATCTATCAAAAGTGGTTTGGTATCCAACCGCCACAACTACCAGAAAAATCACCCATCGAAAACCAGGCTGCCAAAAAAGGCGTATCTCAACTATTTACCTCACTAAGCATTATCTTTAAGTCGCTACCCACCCTGCTAAGTGGGGCTTTAGTAACACTTGAACTCACAGCAATCTCAGTCTTGCTGGGGATGATCGGGGGTACACTGATTGGAATTGTTCGCCTTTTCCCCACTCCGCCTTTGCCCTGGATTGCTAGGGCGTATGTAGACTTTTTCCGGGGAACGCCGTTGCTGGTGCAGATTTTTATGATTTACTTTGGGTTACCTGCTTTAGCCCAAAATTTTGGTTTTACCTTGACTTTAAATCGTTTAGTAGCAGCAGTGATTGCATTGAGTCTCAATAGCGCTGCTTACATTGCTGAAATTGTCCGCGCAGGCATTCAATCAATTGAGCCTGGACAAACAGAAGCCTCTCAATCACTGGGTTTAAGCTCAGTGCAAACGATGCGCTATATAATCTTTCCTCAAGCCCTGCGACGGATGCTGCCACCTCTGGGCAATCAGTTCATTAGCTTGCTCAAAGACACCAGCTTAGTTGCAATCATCGGGTTTGAAGAGTTGTTCCGCAAAGGACAGCTGATTGTAGCTGAGAACTATCGTTCATTTGAGATTTACGCGACTGTCGCCTTGGTTTATTTATTCCTGACTCTGCTTTCTTCTCAAGCGTTGAGTCAATTTGAGCGATCGCTCAATCCCATTAAGAAGAAAGCTAATTAGTATAAGTTATACCAATTCTGTATGAACATGCGCCATGAGGAACGAACCCCAAAGGCCGCAAAGGACACAAAGAAAGAAACAAATAAGAAGTCAAGAAAATTTAGCGCAGCCTCACAAAGAAATGGTGTTACAGCTATTTTCAGATAAATAGCTGTAAGGATAATTGTTTTTCTTTTGCTTAGGGATTACCAAGAAATAAATTATCCAATCTTGTGGGGTGGGCGTCTCGCCCGCCCTTGACTATGGACTCTCGTCTCGCCCGCCCCACAATAAATAGTTGGATATTTATTTATTTGGAAGTTCCTTAAGCTTTTTTCAACCAGCTAAACATAGCGCGTAAATCTTTACCAACTTCCTCAATTTTGTGTTCAGATTCTTTGCGACGCATGGCGGTAAATCCTGGTTTACCAGCTTGGTTTTCTAGAACAAATTCTCGTGCAAATTGCCCAGATTGAATTTCGCTGAGAATCTTCTGCATTTCAGCTTTGGTTTGTTCGGTTACAATCCGCGGTCCACGGGTATAATCGCCATATTCGGCTGTGTTAGAAATGCTGTCGCGCATTTTGGCTAAACCACCTTCTACAACCAAGTCAACAATCAACTTGACTTCATGCAGACATTCAAAATAAGCCAATTCTGGTTGATAACCAGCTTCTACCAAAGTTTCAAATCCAGCTTTGATTAAAGCACTCAAACCACCGCATAATACCGCTTGTTCGCCAAATAAATCGGTTTCAGTTTCTTCGCGGAAAGTCGTTTCGAGAACACCAGCGCGAGTCCCACCGATACCTTTAGCATAAGACATGGCGCGATCGCGTGCCTGACCACTAGCATCTTGATAAACTGCAAACAGCGCGGGTACTCCTTCACCACTTTCATAAGTCCGGCGTACCAAATGCCCCGGCCCTTTTGGTGCTACCATCACCACATCGACGTTATCCGGTGGTACAACTTGCCCAAAGTGAATATTGAAGCCGTGGGCAAAGGCTAAGACATTCCCTTCTTCAAGATTTGGTTCAATCTCGTTTTTATAAATCGTTTTTTGGACTTCATCAGGTAGCAAAATCATGATGAAATCAGCAGCATTAGCAGCATCTGCAACATTTTTCACAGTTAACCCAGCAGCTTCAGCTTTTGCTGTTGACTTACTACCCGGATATAATCCCACAATCACATTCAAACCACTATCTTTGAGATTGAGAGCGTGGGCATGACCTTGAGAACCATAGCCGATGATAGCAATAGTTTTTCCAGCCAAAAGGTCTAAATTGGCATCTTCGTCATAATACATCCGGGCCATAGAAGCATCTCCTGTCAGCAAGCATCGTCATTGATTGGCAGGCTTACGATTGTACCTCAAATTGAGTAACCACAGATGAACTGTTACCCGGATTTATCACAATACTGCTCAAAACCTTATAAAACCTAGATTCAGAAGTTTCACACTGCATTAAATAATTCGTAATTCGTAATTCGTAATTTGTAATTAAGTTTTGTAATGAAGAGTGCTGTTGTGGGGGTGGTTGAGGAGTCGTAATCTTTGTGAATGGTTTAAATTGGGTTAGTAAATTGAAGTAATCATTCATCAAGTCAGACTACCAATGCTCTCCCAAGATAAACCAAATCCAAAAGATTCACCGCAAGGATCGTGCGAAAAGCCCCGTCAAAACATTCTGCCCACTGCCCCATTACCGGAATCTATTAGTAAAAATATCGAGACTATCATCGCATTGCACAGACGTTCCGAAAAAGACGTACCACAACACCAGCGGGTTGTAGAAACGGTAACTGCTTTTTTTGGTCGTCCTATATTCCTGTATAGCATCCTGCTTGGGATTATTCTGTGGATAACACCCAATGTCTTACCACGAAGTTTGGGCATACCAAAATTTGATCCTGTTCCATTTGCTTGGTTACAATTTTCACTGGGTACGGGTTCATTGTTGGTGACAACAGGGGTATTGATTAAACAAGAGCGACAAGAAAAGTTAGCAGAGCAACGGGCGCAGCTTAGTCTTCAACTCAACCTGCTCTCTGAGCAGAAAATCGCTAAACTCATCGCTTTGGTTGAGGAATTACGCCAGGATATTCCTAATGTCAAAAATCGCTCTGACCCGGAGGCTGAACTGATGAAGTCCCCTACCGATCCGCACGCAATTATAGATGTATTAGAAGAGACTTTAGCATCCGAGTTAGCAAGTTTCTCTCAGCAAAAAGCATCAATTGAAGAATAATTGGATTTTGGACAAAACTTTATCCCTGTTACATAAATTGCAACAATGCAGCCTTTGAGTTTTACTTCAGTAATACTGGGGTTAACTTCATCTGTCTAGGGGTAGATTATGTCCGCTTCAGCTAAATTACCGCGCACATCTGTTTTATTTGTGAGTGCGCTATTAGGAGGGTTAATTTTTACCAGTTGCGCCTCTTCCAATCAGTTAGCAAATAAGCAGTTACCTCGAAGTGCAGCTGATGGTGCGGCAAATCCAGCATCTGCCCCTGCTAGTGAAAGCAGTTCTCAAAAGACGGAAGCTGCACCAATAAATCGTTCTCGTCCCCAACTGATCAAAAAGGCAGCAATGTCTTTGACTGTCAACTCTGTAGATCAGACTATTGATGCTGTTTCGCAAATTATCAATAAACAGCAAGGGGATTTGATCGGGTTGAAACAACAACAACCCAAAAACGACAATTCGCGTCACACAGCAACAATACAATTGCGGATACCAGAAAATCAGCTAGAACCTACCTTAGAAGAATTAGCTAAATTAGGCACTGTTGATAGTCGTAATATTACTGCGGAAGATGTAGGCGATCGCCTGGTGGATTTTCAAGCTAGATTAACCAACTTACAAAAAACTGAAGCCAATTTGCAAAAAATTATGGATCGGGCTGGTTCTATTAGAGATGTGCTTAGTGTTGCCCAAGAACTAAGCAATGTCCGAGAAACCATAGAACAAATTAATGCCCAACTCAAAAGCCTACAAAATCAAGTTGCTTATTCCACTATTACGCTGAACCTAGAAGCAGCAGTTTCTAGCACCAGTTCACAACCTGCCTTTGGTTTGCAAGTTCAGGAGACTTGGAATAAATCTACTCACTCTTTGAGTGTATTTTCCGTTGGCTTACTCAAGCTGGGTATTTGGTTAATTGTTTACAGTCCCTATTTGTTAATTTTTGCTGCGCTTGTCTATGGCTTTAACCGTTGGCGGCGAACTCATTCACCACGTTTAACACAAACACCAGAATCAACTAGTTCTGAGTGAGCTTGCATAAATCATACATCTACCTTTGATAAATCTACATAAAAAGAGTGATTAAAATATTGCCAAATCTTATTGTCTGAGCCTCCATCTTGAAAAGTTCTGTTTATCCTGTAGTTTTAATTACTTTAAAACTTTTTCAAATGTAAAGAGCAATACAAAAGATAGGATGACAATTTTGATACAAATTTGTTAAGAATAGTTAAAATAGTCGGCATACACGATAATATTTCTTATGGTAAATTCACTTGACAAGAATCCACCCCATCAAGTAGTGATCGTTGGCGGTGGTTTTGGTGGACTTTATGCAGCAAAAACACTCGCCAAAGCGGCCGTAAACGTTACTCTGATTGATAAACGTAACTTTCATCTCTTTCAACCCCTCCTATACCAAGTCGCCACAGGGGCGCTATCTCCTGCTGATATTTCCTCACCCTTGCGTTCTGTGCTTAGTAAGAGCAAGAATACGAAAGTGCTGCTGGGAGAGGTGAATAATATCGATCCAGAAGCAAAACAAGTAACTGTGGGCGACGAAGCAATAGCTTACGATACGTTAATTGTCGCCACAGGTGCGAAGCATTCCTACTTTGGCAAAGATAACTGGGAAGAATTCGCCCCCGGCTTGAAAACTGTAGAAGATGCCATAGAAATGCGTAGCCGGATTTTTACGGCGTTTGAAGCCGCAGAAAAAGAAACCGATCCAGAAAAACGCCGTGCTTGGTTAACTTTTGTAATTGTTGGTGGTGGCCCAACTGGTGTAGAATTAGCTGGTGCGATCGCAGAATTGGCAAATCAAACTCTCAAAGAAGATTTCCGCAACATCGACACATCAGAAGCTCAAATTTTGCTATTAGAAGGGCTGGATCGGATTTTGCCACCCTTTGCACCAGAGTTATCACAAGAAGCGGAAGCATCCCTGACGCGCTTGGGGGTGGTTGTGCAGACAAAAACACTGGTAACGAATATTGAAAATGATATTGTTACCCTCAAACAAGGCGAAGAAGTTAAAGAAATTGCCTCAAAAACGGTATTATGGGCAGCAGGTGTAAAAGCTTCAGCAATGGGAAAAGTGCTAGCAGAACGCACAAGTGCCGAATGCGATCGCGCTGGACGGATTATCGTCGAACCTGACTTGAGTATTAAGGGACATCCGAATATTTTTGTAATTGGCGACTTAGCAAATTTTTCTCATCAAAATGGTAAACCGCTACCTGGTGTTGCACCTGTAGCAAAGCAACAAGGTGAATATGTAGCAGAACTAGTCCAGCATCGGCTTGCAGGTAAGAGTTTACCACCATTTGCTTATGCGGATTATGGTAGTTTAGCAATGATTGGACACAATTCTGCTGTGGTAGATTTGGGTTTTATCAAGCTGAAAGGTTTCTTTGCATGGCTATTTTGGCTGTTGATTCACATCTACTTCTTAATTGAATTTAACAACAAATTAGTAGTAATGATTCAGTGGGCATGGAACTACTTTACCCGTAATCGCGGAGCAAGATTAATTACAGGTCAAGAATCCCTTACGCAGTTCGGAATTAGCGATCGCAATTACACATCAGCCGAGAATAAACAACCAGTAAATGTTTAGTTGGACATTGTTAAGTTAGGAGTTAGGAGTTAGGAGTTTGGAGTTTGGAGTTTGGAGTTTGGAGTTAGGAGTTAGGAGTTAGGAGTTAGGAGTTAGGAGTTTGGAGTTAGGAGTTTGGAGTTTGGAGTTTGGAGTTTGGAGTTTGGAGTTTGGAGTTTGGAGTTTAGAGTTATTTCTCTTCCTGGGAGAAGCTGAAGCTACATCTACTCCATTCTTTTTCTTCAATTTTGAATTTTGAATTTTGAATTGATTTCTCCCCGCCCTCATAAATTAGCAGTAAGCTGTTTGAGGGCGTTTTTTTATAATTTACTATGGCAAGTATTAACGACAACTACCTGAAACTGAAAGCGGGTTATCTGTTTCCAGAAATTGCTCGGCGGGTGAATGCCTTTGCAGAAGCGAATAGTAATGCTAAAATAATTCGGCTGGGCATTGGCGATGTTACCGAAGCTCTACCGGAGGCTTGCCGCACAGCTATGATTAAAGCTGTGGAAGAAATGAGCGATCGCAATACCTTCAAAGGCTACGGCCCAGAGCAAGGCTACGCTTGGTTACGAGAAAAAATTGCTACTCACGATTTTCAACCACGGGGAGCCGATATAGATGCTTCGGAAATCTTTATCTCCGACGGTTCCAAGTGTGACACCGGCAATATTCTAGAAATCTTTGGTCATGATAACATAATTGCCGTTACTGACCCCGTTTACCCCGTATATGTAGACACTAACGTTATGGTGGGAAATACGGGAGATGCCAATGATAAAGGCGAGTTTGAAGGCTTAGTTTATCTACCAATTACGGCTGATAACAACTTCACCGCCGAAATTCCCTCAAAGAAAGTCGATTTAATTTATCTCTGCTTTCCCAATAACCCCACCGGCGCAACTGCAACCAAAGAATATTTGAAGGCATGGGTAGACTATGCTAAAGCTAATGGCTCGATTATTTTCTTTGATGCAGCCTACGAAGCTTATATTACCGATCCATCGATTCCGCATTCAATTTATGAAATTGAAGGTGCAAGAGAAGTTGCGATCGAATTTCGGTCTTTTTCTAAGAATGCAGGTTTTACAGGAACTCGTTGTGCGTTAACCGTAGTACCGAAGACACTCACAGGAATTGCCGCCGATGGTTCTGATGTGGAACTATGGAAACTCTGGAATCGTCGCCAGTCTACCAAGTTTAATGGTGTTTCTTACATCGTCCAACGGGGAGCCGAAGCGGTTTACTCTGAAGAAGGACAAGCACAAATTAAGGGCTTGGTGAATTTCTATCTAGAAAACGCCAAAATTATCCGCGAAAAACTCACAGCCGCCGGATTATCAGTTTATGGTGGGGTGAATGCACCTTATGTTTGGGTGAAAACTCCTAATGGTTTATCCAGTTGGGAGTTTTTTGATAAGCTGCTGGAAAGCGTCAACGTTGTGGGGACACCTGGTTCTGGCTTTGGTGCTGCGGGTGAAGGTTACTTCCGCATTTCGGCATTTAACAGCCGGGAGAATGTCGAAGAGGCGATGAAGCGGATTACAGAGAAGTTTAAAGTGTAAGCGATCGCTTTTAGCCGCTTTTGTTAAACTCATTCTATTAATCTATCATGTTACGGTGGGCTATATTATCCACCGCAACCTGATAGATTTTGAATGCGTGAATTTTGAATTGGAGCGAAGCGAGTGACTGCTGCTATCCCCGTTTTCAAACCTGTTAGCCAAATGCAGTTAGCACCTGGTAGCACGGTGACAATTCCAGATGTTAGCTGGGAAGAATTTGAATCTATTTTACAAGAATTAGGAGAAAAAAGAACTACACGAATTGCCTACAGCCAGGATAATTTAGAAATTATGGCTCCTTTACCAGAACATGAAATACCCAAAGATTTAATTTCTGATATTGTCAAAATATTACTGAAGGCTAAAAATATCAGATATCAACCTTTTGGTTCCACTACTTTTAAACGGCAAGGTGTAGCAGGAGTTGAACCTGATGCTTGCTTTTATATTCAGAATTATCAACAAATGATTGGTCATCGCCGCTTGCAAGCTGATGATCCGCCGCCAGATTTAGCGATTGAGACTGATGTCACATCAAAAACTACTCTTGATGCTTATGAAGCCATTGGAGTCGCAGAATTATGGGTTTACGACAGTGGAAACCTTTCTATTTATTTGCTGAAAGAGGGGAAATACATAAAATCTAATACCAGTCCTAATTTTGAGGATATAGCTATTACTCAGATTATTCCCGCTGCCGTGGAACGTAGTTGGCAAGTAGGAAGTTTTCAAGCTTTGGAAGAATTGGAAGCGATGGTTTAGTAAATGATTAAACAAATTTTGGGATTTACTAAGGGAGATAAAGTGCGATCGCTTCAGCGATCGCGCTGATTGAAGCCCTAGAAAGACGCAGCCAAGCAGAGTCAGCAGGTACTCTCACGCGTGAAACTTATTTAAAAGCTGTGCGACAAGCACGAGAATTGATTGAAGGTAGGAAAGAGAAGGAACGCGATCGCTTAGAAGACTCTTGGGCGATAATTCAGGATGAAGCTGAGAGAAACTGGCACTTAATGATGAAAGACTTAGTAGACTTGAGCTTTCGCCTGCAAAAAGCGGCTATTGCTGCTTGGGAAACCTTCAATCACCCTTACCCTCGCTAGTTCGACGAATGTTACTGGAAGCATAAATTTTGCGTCACGGAAAGGCTATGCTTCCAATTTTTATACTTGACAAAAGTATCAGTCTGTCCCTCTCCGACGGGCGAGAGGGACATGTTTTACATAGTAAAACCTTCTTAGAGGTCAATACAGTTCAGTTAAGCAATTTTTCCTTCTCTTCTTTCTCTCTCTGTGTCCTCTGCGCCTCTGTGGTTCGTAAAAAAACAACTTTGATAAAAAGTGCTAGCCTTAACTGAACCGTATTGTCTTAGAGGTCTTTTTATATGATTTTCCGTGACGGATAAGATAAAGAAGTAACGTAGCTCCTCACACAAGTAGCAATGACTTCAACCCTGCGGAAACTTCCTCGTCTTAATACCCCAACCGTGCATCAGTTGCCCAATGGTTTGACAATCATAGCGGAGCAGATGCCAGTTGAAGCTGTAAACCTCAACTTATGGATTAAAGTTGGTTCAGCCGTAGAATCTGATAGCATTAACGGCATGGCTCACTTTTTAGAGCACATGATTTTTAAAGGAACAGAACGACTTGCTAGCGGCGAGTTTGAACGTCGAATTGAAGAACGGGGTGCTGTTACCAATGCCGCAACTAGCCAAGACTATACTCATTACTATATAACCACAGCCCCCAAAGATTTTGCCCACCTTGCTCCACTACAAATAGATGTAGTATCAAATGCGAGTATTCCTGATGATGCTTTTGAACGGGAGCGATTAGTAGTTTTAGAAGAAATTAGGCGTTCAGAAGATAATCCCCAACGGCGGACATTTCGGCGGGCGATGGAGACAGCTTTTGATGAACTACCCTATCGCCGTGCAGTGTTGGGGCCAGAATCGGTGATTGCCGAACTTAAACCCCAACAAATGCGAGATTTTCATAGTAGTTGGTATCAACCCCAGTCAATTACTGCTGTAGCTGTGGGCAATTTGCCCGTAGAAGAATTAATTGCAACCATTGCTGAAGGATTTACAAAACTTAGTACTTCCCACTCCCCACTCCCCACTCCCCACTCCCCACTTCCGACTGAGCCACGATTTACAGAAATTGTCCGTCGAGAATTTGTAGATGAAAGTCTCCAGCAAGCAAGACTAGTGATGCTTTGGCGGGTTCCAGGAATGGTTGAGTTAGATTGCACCTATGGACTAGATGTTTTAGCCGGAATTTTGGGACATGGACGCACATCAAGACTGGTGAGGGATTTACGAGAAGAACGGGGATTAGTTTCTTCAATTTCTGTGAGTAACATGAGCAATCAGCTGCAAGGGACATTTTATATTTCAGCTAAATGTGCAGTGGAAAATTTAGCAGAAGTAGAAGATGCGATCGCTCAACATATTCGCACAGTCCAAACCGAATTAGTCACAGAATCAGAAATTGCCCGTATGCAGCGGCGAGTAGCGAACAGATTTGTTTTTGGCAATGAAACACCAAGCGAACGCGCTAATTTGTATGGCTACTATCAGTCTTTGGTGGGAGATTTAGAACCCGCCTTTAACTACCCAGATCATATTCAGAGCCAAAATGCAACCGACTTGATGCAAGCAGCCAAAGAGTATCTTTCCCCAGACGCTTATGGTGTAGTTGTCGTCAAGCCGTAAATTACTCACACTCACTGCAAGCGGTGAGTGTGAGGTTCCCAATTCATCGACTAGCTAGGGTTACGATCGGCTCAATCAGTATTCTTGCATAAATCAAAAACCCTCTCCCTAAATCCCTCTCCCAATCTTGGGAGAGGGACTTTGAAATTGGCTCCCCTTCTCCCAATTTTGGGAGAAGGGGTTGGGGGATGAGGGCAAGTTTTACATTTGTGCAAGAGGTCTATTATATTATTTGCCATTAACAGATATTTTACGACACCATTAACTACAGCACGGCAATATGATACACGCGATCGCTTAACTCAGATGACGACGAAGAATGTCACGGGTACAATATTCTGTGACTTTAAATATATGATGCAGTAGGCAACCCCCTACTCCCCACTCCCCAATTAAATCATGTGGACTGAAATCGACACCCATATTAGCCAGGTAACTGGCGAAAAATTTCAGAGTCAGCAACGGCGATCGGTTGGTGGCGGATGCATCAATCAAGGTTATGCTATCTCCAATGGTGAGATAACCTACTTCCTTAAGATTAACCAAGCATCCCAAGTTGCGATGTTTGAGGCTGAGGCAATGGGTTTAAAGGAAATGCTAGCAACAGCTAGTATTCGCGTCCCCAAACCTCTAAGCTGGGGTGTAGCTGAGAATTCTAGCTACATCGTGCTGGAATGGTTAGAACTTGGTAGCGGTAACAGCAATTCCTGGGAAGAGATGGGGCGCAAGTTGGCGGCAATGCATAAAGCTAGCAGCAGTCAAGGTTTTGGTTGGAAAATTAACAATACTATTGGTTCCACGCCCCAAATCAATACTTGGACAGCAGACTGGACAGAATTTTATATTAAACATCGCCTGGGTTATCAATTCCAGTTAGCAAGGCGAAAGGGAGGAAATTTCCCCCAGGAAGAAAAATTACTAGCAGCAATCCCTAAACTATTGACGCATCAGGTGCAACCTTCCTTAGTACATGGCGATTTATGGGGCGGAAATGCCGGTTGTACTAAAGAAGGAGAACCAGTAATATTTGATCCAGCAACTTATTTTGGCGATCGCGAAGTTGATATAGCCATGACAGAATTATTTGGTGGATTCCCCGCAGCATTTTACAAAAGTTATAACGAAGCCTTTCCCTTAGCTCCAGGCTATGAGCAAAGAAAAACCCTCTATAACCTGTATCACATTTTGAATCACTTCAATTTATTTGGCGGCGATTATGCTTCCCAAGCGAACCGAATGATTGACCAAATTTTGCCCTAACTACAACTTTGCGTACCTCTGCGCTTCCCTTTGCGTTTAAATTCACCCCTCAATTCCCCACCATTTGACTCACCATCACCGCCAAAGCCAACATACCCAAAATCGTCATTAATCCCGCCGGCATAAATTTGCGTGTTTTAGCCAACCGAACTGCAAAGACAACTACCAAAACAGCAGTAACTATCACCGCTAAAATCGACCCCCAGCTTTGCCCTTGGAGTTGAAAGTAAGCCGCAAGTATTAGTAATAAACCGCTAATGCTACCACTTAAGAGTGAAACCTTACTTCTAGCCTGAATATAGCCAATAATACCACCAGCGATCGCTAATATACCGTAGGCATTCATCAGCAATTATACTTAAATTCATTGTTAAAACCTATGTAGACTTTGACTTTACCGCCAGGGTCAGCAGACAATTTACCATAGCTATTTAGCTATACCACACAGTTTATTGATGGATAATCAAGCGATGCCAATGGCAAATACTTCTTCATATACAAAGGTTCAATATCTCCAGCGCCAAGCAGCCTCACTTTTACTGTACCAGTCCGTTCTGCAAGGCGAAGTGGGGATGGCATTTGTGGAACTGTTGCAAGCTATCCGTTACACTGATGCCGATGCCCGGGGTTGTCTGCAAGCCTACGGTAGTTACTTCCACGCTTTAGCTGCTAAAAATCAAAATTGGGAAGACTATTTAATTACTCAAATTCTCTTCTGTGATAATCCTTTTACAAAGCTTGCTCAAGTGCGAGAATTTGAGGATTTACCCCCAGCTTTAGTAGCAGCAGTTCGGCATGATTTAGAAGTATTGCAAAGTCTTTATGAATGTAGCAGCGCTTCTTTAAGTGAGTGGATACAAGGCGTAGCTCACATGCCTATTTCGCCAGTAGTGTGGTATAAAGAGCAAGAATTGCTAGGAGGAGAGACATTCGCTACATATCTACAAGAGTTAGATAATTGGGGTGATGCTGTAGAAGAGTTAGCGGCTTATTATCGGCAATGTGGCTCTGGTTTATTTGCAGAATATCGCGCTTTACGCTGGCAAGCTGGGCAGTTTATCGGTATTCGGTATTCCGATCCAATTAAGCTGAGTGCGCTTGTAGGTTATGAGTCTCAAAAAGATGCTTTGCTGAAAAATACAGAGTTTTTATTATCAGGAGAGATGGCACTGCATGTATTACTTTACGGTAGTCGGGGTTCTGGCAAATCTTCTTTAGTGAAATCTTTGTTAAATGAATATAGCGATGTCTCCGGCAAGGACAAAGCCCAAGGCAGCCTTCGCTTATTAGAAGTGGCAAAATCTGATTTAAAAGACTTACCAGAAATTGTGGAACATTTACGAGGAGTGTCACAAAAATTTATTATATTTGTCGATGATCTTTCCTTTGAAGAAGATGATGATGCCTTTAAAGGGCTTAAGGTAGTTTTAGAAGGTAATTTAACCGCGCGATCGCAAAATGTAGTTGTGTATGCTACTTCCAATCGCCGCCACTTGATTCGGGAGTTTTTTGTGGATAGACCTACCCCCAAGGATAACGATGAAATCCATGCTTGGGATACGATGCAAGAGAAGCTTTCGTTTAGCGATCGCTTTGGTTTAACCTTGACCTTTGAACCAGCCGATCAAAAAACTTATTTAAAAATTGTACAGCATCTAACGGCACAAGCTGAAATTAATATTACCCAAGAAGATTTGGAATTTCAAGCATTACAATGGGCAACTCGCCACAACGGCCGTTCTGGACGCACAGCACGGCAGTTTGTTGATTTTATAAAAGCAGATTTAAAACTTTTTGGTGCAAATAACAATACATCCAACACTTAGCATTAAGCCTTTTCCTATGTGCATTTTAATTACGAATTACGAATTACGAATTACGAATTAGTTATGAGAGCTACTTATTCTGATAATTTAACTACGCTAAAAACCAGCAATATGCAATCAGTAATGATCAGCAATCGATTTATACTAGGGATAATTGCCTTTAGTGTGAGTTTTGGTCTTAGCCTCGTCCCGAACTGGGATTTTAATAAAGCCTTTCTCACAGGTTTAATTACTGCCGTTACTATCTATACAGCAGCATTATTTGTAGATAAGCGACGCAGAAATTATGAAATGTTTATTTTAGGTTCTATCCACAAACGAATTAAAGAGATGGAGGGATTGAAGGCTCGCGTTGTCAGAGAAATAAATCAAATTGAAGAACATCATAATTTATTATATGCAGAGTCACAACAACTGCAAAATCAAGTAACAGAAAGCCGTAACCAAAGGGATAGTTTACATCGAGAATTAAGAACATTTGCCGGACAGAAAAAGCAGTTAGAAACTGAAATCAGTAGCCTGAAAACTGAAATTAATAACTTGCAGAAAAATTTAACAGAATTGAACAATGCTTTTTCTGTTCTCACAGCAGAGAAGCGCCGGCTAGAGTCGAATTGTAATGTATCTCGTAGTGAAATTACCCATTTACAAAGTCAAATTTCCGAACTCCAGCAGGAGAAGCAAGAAATTGAAAGCAATTTAACTCTTTTAGGCAGACTCAAACCCCAATTAGAAGAAAAATTATACGAACTGCGAATTGCAATTCAAGAGTTAGAAGTTGAGACAACCCAAAAAAATCAATTCCTTGTAGCGACAAAAGCCGAAAGAGAAAATATCCAAGCTATCGTGAATTCTTCACAAACCCAATTAGCAGAACACAAAGCCGAATTACAGCAGTTGCAAGAGCAAGTTTCGTTATTGCAAGAAGAACGAGATTCATTACAAAATCAAGTTTGGGAATTACTCCAACAAGTAGAAACATTCAATCCAGAACATTTGTCTGATAATTCTAATGAAGAGGATAATGAATTGTTTCCTTTTTCTGAGATAATGGAAACTACAGCAATCATAGATACTTCGGAAGCTGATACATCAGAGAATTTACCCGAAGAATGGACTAATTTTTTAGAAAATCTTCCAATATACGAACTACAAGTATTAAAAGCTATAGTCGAACAAGATAATCCTAATGCTGCTATTAAAAAAATTGCTGAAGCAAACATTACTATGCCAAATCTATTAATAGATTCTATAAATCAACGAGCAAATGATATTATTGGTGAATTAATAATTGATTCAAGTTCGGAAATTCCAAAAGTTCATCAAGAATATATAAATGATGTCAAAAAAATGATTGCAATATATGAAGCTCGAATGGCTAGACATGCTTCGTCAAATTAAATTAACTTACGCAAAAAAACTCTCTTTCCTCTTATTTCTCCGTGGCCTCTGCGTCCTCTGTGGTTCGATTTTCCGTTCCTTGCGCGTAAGTCCTGATATATAAATTGCGGCTACACAAACTCTCGTCCGCCTGCGCGGACTCTAGGAATTTGAAACCCACGGAGGTGGGTATTTGTCTCTATAGCCGCGAATTCTATTCGCCAAGGCTAATTACTTCTGCGTTTAGAATAAAGTAAACTGTAAGACATGGCAAAGCTCAAAATATCGAAAAAAATCTCCACAGCTTTAATCAATTCCCTTGGTGCGGGGGTAGTACCAAGAGTGGGAGTTGAATATATAGCAGTAGGGCGAGAAAAAGAACTCAAAAGCCTATTACAAAATCTCGATGATATTGCAGAAGGTGTAGCAGCATTTCGTTTCATAATTGGTAACTACGGTTCCGGTAAAAGTTTTTTATTGCAACTACTTCGCAACCGCGCGATGGAGCAAGGTTTTGTAGTAGCTGATGCTGATTTATCCCCGGAACGTCGATTAGCAGGAAGTAATAATGAAGGTGTCGCTACCTATCGAGAATTAATGAGCCACCTAGCTACAAAAACTCGTCCTGATGGTGGTGCTTTAGTCTCAATTTTGGAAGGATGGATTAATAAAATTCAACAAGAAGTAGTTAAAGAAACTGAAATGCGTCCGAATGACGATGGTTTTGATAACCAAGTTGAATCGAAAATTAGGGAAGTCGTTCAGTCTATTGAAGATTTAGTTCACGGGTTTGATTTTGGTAGCGTG
This sequence comes from Nostoc sp., assembly GCF_036916975.1. Lineage (GTDB taxonomy): Bacteria > Cyanobacteriota > Cyanobacteriia > Cyanobacteriales > Nostocaceae > Nostoc. The sequence goes on along the minus strand of NZ_JBALFF010000050.1, from coordinate 94,568 downwards.
ATTATCGCTTATTGGCGTGGCTACCGATTGGATGATGATAATTTAAAAAATGCGGCGATGCGTTGGTTGCGCGGAGAATTTACCACTAAAGTTGAGGCGAAAGCAGCTTTAGGAGTGCGCGTTATTATTGATGATGATAGTTGGTATGACTATATAAAACTGTTTGCGAAATTTGTCGCTGAAATTGGTTATAAAGGACTGTTAATTTTAGTTGATGAAGCTGTACATTTATATCAAATATCTACTACAGTCACGCGGGAAAAGAATTATAATCGACTCCTGGCAATGTTTAACGATACCATGCAGTGTAAAGCTGAACATCTTGGGATTGTCGTTGGTGGAACAACTAAATTTTTAGAAGACCCCAAACGCGGACTTTTTGCAGACCAAGCTTGGCAAAGACGCACAAAAGAAAGTCGTTTTGTTGCACAAGCTAATGTTCAGGAACATTTAGGGCCGGTGATTCGGTTAAATCCGTTGAGTGAAGCAGAAATTTTGACGCTTTTGCAACGTTTGGCTGAGATTCATGCACTCAATTTTGGGTATGAACAGACTTTAACAAATCGTGAGTTAAAGGAGTTTGTCAAAGAAATTATTAATCGCTTGGGTGCAGAAGCATTACTGACACCAGGGGAAATTGTGCGAGATTTTATGAGTGTGCTGAATATTCTTTACCAAAATCCAGGAATTGCGTTTGGTGAGTTAATTCATGGCTCTAAATTTAAACCTACTGCGATGGGTAAAGATGCAGATGTAGATGAGGATAGCGCAGTAGAATTTAGTTTGTGATATTATTAACCAAATATGTATGCCAAAACTAGCATCTTGTAAAAGATGAGTCCTTTATTAAAGCTACTCGAGTGGGTTGGAAGGTCGCTTGATGATTTGAGAGAGTTTCCAGAAGATGTTCAACAAATGATGGGTTATGCTCTGTACTTGGCTCAGTGTGGTGAGAAGCATGATTCAGCAAAACCTCTCAAAGGATTTAAAGGTGCTGGAGTGTTGGAAGTTATAGAAGATTTTGATGGTGACACTTACAGAACTGTTTATACAGTCAAACTGGAAGATGTTATTTATGTTTTACATAGTTTTCAGAAGAAATCCAAACACGGTATTACTACACCAAAGCAAGACATCGAATTAATTAAAGCAAGGCTGAAGCGGGCAAAAGAGCATCACGCACAAAACTATAGCCGGAAACAAAAGGAAGAGAAAAATGACTGAAGAAATCAGTGTAAAAGCAAGTAGCGGTAATGTGTTTGCAGATTTAGGTTTAGCGAACCCTGATGAACTACTTGTGAAAGCAGAACTTGCACGTCAAATCAGTGAAATTATCGCTAAACAGGACATTAATCAAGCTGAAGCAGCCCAACTATTGGGAGTTGATCAACCCAAGATTTCTGCTTTAGTAAGGGGAAAACTATCAGGCTTTTCAACAGAGCGACTGTTCCGATTTTTGAATGCTTTAGGTTGTGATGTGGAAATAGTGGTGAAGTTAAAACCAAAATCTCAAACACACGCTCAAACTAAAGTTTGTAGTTATGTATTAGAAAACTAAAAAACGTAACAGTATTTAAACGGATCTCTAATCAACATATTCATTTAAGATATTTGAGAGGATACAATACTTTTTTACGCGATCGCACCAACAAAATCATTCACTAGTACCTTCTGGAAATAACCGATTCAAGTCTAATAATACATCTTCAAATCCAGGAATCGCCACTGACTGATTTGATAAATAAATCTGCTTGCTGAGATAGCTAAACTGATTTTGAGCATTCTGATACGGCTGGCTGTGACGCTCAAGTTGACGAGCCGGTAAATTGACAATCCAGTAATGATAAATTCCGGCTTCTGCATACAATGAAAGCTTAGTTGTTTGATCGTAATCTATGGTTTTATCTGAAATTTCAATCACTAACAAAATATCTTCGGGATAGGGATGATGAGCAAGATAATCTTCATCTCTTCCTCGTGCAATGACAACATCCGGCTCAGGTTCACTCTGATTAGGAAGGGTGATAGGATCTTGTCCACGGATGACTGCTCGCTCGCCTAGAAGCCGATCCAATTGACGGCATAAGATAGAACTACAAACTGTATGAGGTGTTCCCTTTGCTGTCATTTGAATTAGTTCTCCTCGAATCAATTCAATATGATTGGCCTCTGTGAGAAATCCGAGTTCAATCAATTGATGGTATTCTGCGATCGTAAATCGCTTAGGTGTCACAACATTCATGAAATATCTTTCCAATAGTACTTGTACACTAGCAGAGATTAAACTAAGCTAGGACTTAGGCAAAAACTCCTCAAACTCTTATTACTTCGTGTCCTTTGCGTCCTTTGCGGTTCGTTTTTCCATAATTTTGCGTAAGTCCTATAAGCAATAAAAATTAAATAACATACAATTTATATCCGACAACTTACCTCACCCTCAATCCCTCTCCTTATAAAGGAGAGGGAAGCTAGATAGAAGATGAAGTTTTGCATTTTATTTAATTCACGTTCCTAAGTGAGTTGTTTACTGCCGCACTAATTGCAATGCCTCAAATTGCTGCCAACAAAGGTACAATGCACGCGGTACATGAAAACATCCTTTCCATTTGCCACCTTTGAGGTTCAACAATACTTCTCCACGGCGATTCAGGTAGCCAAACCATTCACCGTATTCGGAATCAGCAAAATGTGACCAGGTGTAATCGTGCATTTTTTGATACCATTCCCAACACACCTCACGCCCAGTTAGGCGATAACCCATCGCTAATGCAACCAATGATTCTAGGTGAACCCACCACAGCTTTTGATCCCATTCCAATTGTTGTAGGGGATGACCGTCTGCATCCATAAAGTAATACAATCCGCCATACTCGCTATCCCAAGCAAAATTTAGGATGTTTAGCACCACATCAACGGCTTGGTTAATTGTTTTGGTGTCGTTTTGGCGACGCGCGATATCGATGATAAACCACATAGCTTCGATACCGTGACCTGGATTAATCAGCCGTCCCTCAAAAGAATCGATGTGGGAACCATCAGGGGCAACGTTTTCGTACATTAATCCCCGTTCTTGGTCAAGAAAATCGCTCATCACTTCCCGGACAGTCTCAGCTAAGACATTCTCTAGGGTTTCCTTTGGCAGCAACCATTCCATTTCTAAAGTCAGGTTGGCTAAAATCATCGGTACAGCCAATGATTTCATTGGGCGTGTGCCGGGATAGGTTTTATTATATTTGCCCTTGGGGTTATCCTTGCGGCGTAATACGTTGTTGTAAGCTTGCATCGCTACATCCTTTGCCCATTCTTCGCCGCCAGCGAGGGCATATTTACTAAATGCCATCGCCGCAAAGCAATCAGAAAAGATATTGTAAGGCTCAACCAGTGGTTTACCTTCACGAGTCAGGGCAAAGTACCAGTTACCATCGCTATCTCTGCCGTGTTTGGCGAGAAAATTAGCGCCATTGCTGGCAATCTTCAGCCAGTTTTCGCGCTTTTCTAGCTGGTTGTAAAGCATGGAAAAAGTCCACACCTGACGGTTTTGCAGCCAGATGAATTTGTCTGTATCATAAATTTTGCCTTCGCGATCCAGACAGGTGAAATAGCCGCCTTGCTGCCAATCGAGAGAATATTTTTCCCAAAAGGGGAGTACGTCGTTAAGGAGAGCGTTTTTGTAAAGTTCAGCGTAGGCGTAGCCTTTCGGAGGCATCGCTTGAAAATTATACTCCATAAATTTCCTCCCCTTTTGTAGCAAAACCAACAGCTTAACAGTTATCATATTTTGGCTCTAACATAAAGCGACGCCGAATAGCCGGTCGTAGACATCGCGTCAGTCTTTTACTAGTAGTCTGTCGCATTAATTTTGCGGGGCTGCGAGATCCCCGACTTCTTTAGGACTTACGCAAAATGACCAAAAAACGAACCGCAGAGGACGCAGAGAACACAGAGGAATAAGAGTTTGAGAGAGTTTTTGCGTAAGTCCTGTTCTTGAAGAAGTCGGGGATCTGAACACCACGAACCTCTGAAAACTTTTGGGACAGGGTACTAGAACGTTTACTTTTGCTTAAATCCTAAAAACCTTTTACTTGACTGATAAAGATTACTGATTTGGGAACAATAAATCAGAAATCACCAGAATTAAGCAGTATGTTCAACACTCTTGTCAATATTGCCGGATATCAGATCAGTGAAGAACTCTACAATGGTTCGAGAACCCTAGTGTATCGGGGGTATCGAGAAGCTGACTTTTTAAGAGTAGTCATTAAACTGCTGAAAAATTCTTATCCCAACTTCTCTGAACTCTTGTCGTTTCGCAATCAGTACACCATTACTAAAAATCTCAACTCACCTCTAATTGTCCAACCCTACAGCCTGGAAACCTGCCAAAATGGCTATGCGTTGGTGATGGAAGACTTTGGGGGGATTTCTTTAAAGGAGTGGGGAGTAGGGGGAAGTGTAAAATCTTTGGTGGAGTTTTTAGAAATAGCGATCGCACTATGTAATACCTTAGATGTACTCTACCGGGAGCGGATTATTCATAAAGATATTAAACCTGCCAATATTTTAATTAATCCTGAAACAAAACAAGTTAAATTAATTGATTTTAGTATCGCATCTTTACTACCACGAGAAACGCAAACGTTAGTCAATCCCAATGTGTTAGAAGGGACACTAGCTTATATTTCTCCAGAACAAACAGGCAGAATGAATCGGGGAATTGACTATCGAACTGATTTTTATTCATTAGGTGTAACTTTTTACGAATTACTCACGGGAGAGTTACCATTTCAATCAAACGATGCAATGGAGTTGGTACATTCTCATATTGCAAAACTTCCAGAGCAATTGAGCAGCAAAAGGGGAAAAGAAATTCCTCAAGTTCTTTGTGATATCGTCATGAAATTGATGGCAAAAAATGCTGAAGACAGATATCAGAGTGCGTTGGGGCTGAAATTTGATTTAGAAAATTGTTTACATCAGCTACAAGTTTCTGGCATAATTAAAGATTTTGAAATTGCGAGTAGGGATGTGTGCGATCGCTTCAGCATCCCTGATAAACTTTATGGACGAGAAACCGAAGTAGAAACCCTACTCCAAGCATTTGACCGAGTTAGCCTTGGTGCAACAGAAATGATGCTGATAGCAGGTTTTTCGGGAATTGGAAAAACAGCGGTTGTTAACGAAGTTCATAAGCCCATTGTTCGCCAACACGGTTATTTTATTAAAGGGAAATACGATCAATTTCAGCGTAATATTCCCTTTTCGGCATTTGTGCAAGCTTTCCGAGATTTAATGGGGCAATTGTTAACCGAAAGTGATGCTCAAATCCAGAAATGGCAAACTAAGATATTAGATGCAGTTGGAGAAAATGGACAAGTAATTATTGAAATTGTCCCGGAATTATCAAGAATTATTGGTCAACAACCACCCGCTATAGAATTATCAGGTGCGGAGGCAGAAAATCGATTTAATTTATTATTTCAAAAATTTACCCAAGTTTTTACCAGCGCCGAACATCCCTTAGTTATGTTCCTTGATGATTTGCAATGGGCAGATTCAGCATCACTGAAGTTAATACAGCTATTAATGGCTGATACAAAGCATCTTTTCTTAATTGGTGCGTACCGTGATAACGAAGTTAATCCAGCACATCCATTAATGTTGACTTTAAGTGAAATTCAAAAAAACCTCTTCACGATTAATACGATTACTTTAGCGCCACTTAGTCAAACCACAGCGAATCAGTTAGTTGCTGATACACTGAAATGTCCTGAAAGTTTAGCATGGAATATTTCTCAATTGCTCTGCCAAAAAACTCAAGGAAATCCGTTTTTTGCAACTCAGTTTCTCAAAGCATTACATCAAGAAAATCTGATTAAATTTGATTTTGAGTTAGGCTGTTGGCAATGTGATATTGCACAAGTGACGACTCAATCGGTTACAGATGATGTTGCTGCCTTTATGGTTTTTCAATTACAAAAACTACCTTCCTCAACTCAAAATATATTGCAGTTAGCAGCTTGTATTGGCAACTCTTTTGATTTAGCAACTTTGGCAATTGTTTCAGAACAATCAGACATCGAAACGGCTGCGGATTTATGGAAAGCATTACAAGAAGGATTGATTTTTCCGATTGGTGATGTTTATAAGTTTTATCAAGATTCGTCATTAGTTATTAGTGATTTCTCATTAGAAAAGAGCGAAGAAAAAATAGTTTGTTATAATTTTTTACATGATAGAGTGCAACAAGCTGCTTATTCCCTGATTCCCGATGAGCAAAAAACAGCAACTCATCTCAAAATTGGTAGGTTACTTCAACAGAACTTATCCGAGTTAGAGCTTGAAGAAAAACTGTTCGTTCTTGTTGGGCATTTGAATTTAGGAATTGAGTTAATTAGTCAATTAAAGGAACGCCAAACCTTAGCTCAACTGAATTTGCAAGCTGGGGTGAAGGCGAGAAATTCTACAGCTTACGCCGCCGCCAGGGTTTATCTGCAAACCGGGATTAACCTACTTGAGACAAACTGTTGGCAAGATCAGTATGATTTGACTCTGAATTTGTATGTTGCATCTGCTGAAGCTGCCTATTTAAATGGTGATTTTGCGGGCATGGAACAGCAAGCCACATTGGTATTGCAGCAGGCATTGACGATTTTTGACAAAGTTAAAATCTACGAAATTCAAATCGCGGCACTAGTGGCTAGGAGCCAAATTTTAGCAGCGATCGCAGTAGGAAGAGAAGTTTTAGCCAAATTGGGGGTAGAATTACCAACGGAAGTAGACGAAGCTTTGATTGGCAAAGTCTTACAAGACCTTAAAGAGCAACTCCAAAACAGAGAGATTGCTGGGCTGATTGACTTGCCGGTAATGAGCGATCGCACCGCCCAAGCAGCGATCGAAGTGTTAGGAATGTTGTTTCCACCACTGCTGCACGGAATTCCTGGTTTACTGCCCCTCTTGAGTGCAACGATGGTGAAGTTGTCGCTCCAGTTTGGGAATGCACCCGCCTCGACGGTAGGATATGTAATTCATGGAATGGTGCTGTGTGCCTTTTTGGGCGAAGTCGAAACAGGCTACCAGTTTGGTAGATTAGCACTCTCGTTGCTTGTGAGGTTGAATGCTCTCTTAATCAAGCCCATCACTCTAAACTTGTTTGGGGCATTCATCCAACATCGTCAGCAACCATTCTTGGCAACAATACCCACGCTGAAAGATGGCTACACGGCTGGTATAGAAAGCGGCGATTTTCTCTCCGCCGGTTACAGCATAGGAGCTTACAGCTATATTGCGTTTTTCGCAGGTGTAGACTTGGATACTTTGTCACCCGAACTGGCCGCTTACAATCCTGCGCTAGCTCAGATGAAACAAAATTCGGCGCATGTTTTTTTCCAGATGGTGCAGCAAGCAATAGAGCATTTGAGAGAAACGGTAAACCAACCGGATTGCTTAATAGGCACTATCTACGATGAAACCGTAATGCTGCCAAAGCACCAGCAAGATAATGATTTTACTGCGATCGCTATTGCCTACATCTACAAACTAGTGCTTGCTTACTCTTATGGTAATTATCAGGCTGCCCTCGACTACATTACCCAACTCAAGTCATACTTAATCGCAGTATCGGGAACAGTTCATATTCCCATTTTCCATTTTTATACTGCCCTAACGCACTTAGCACTCTTGCGTAACCAGCCAGAAATTGAGCAATCTGAAATACTTGCTGTTGCCATCACTCATCAAACGATTCTGCATCAGTGGGCGCAAAATGCCCCGATGAATCACTTGCATAAATGGTATTTAGTCGAGGCTGAACGTTATCGAGTTTTGGGTGATAAAGCCCCTGCAATTGAATGTTACGATCAAGCCATTGCCCTCGCCAAAGAAAATCAATTTATCAACGAAGAAGCCTTAGCTAACGAACTCGCTGCTAAATTCTGTCTTGATTGGGGTAAAGAACAATTTGCTCAAATTTATATCACAAATGCTTACTACTGCTATGCTCGCTGGGGAGCAAAAGCTAAAGTTAATCACCTCGAAAAAACCTATCCCCAAGTCCTCGCCCCCATCCTGCAACAGCAACGACTCAACCTCAACCCAAAAGAAACTCTTGCTTTTCATGGCACTTCCTCATTCACTCGCACGCATAGCACTAACAGTACTAGTATTTCTGAGGTTTTAGATTTTACCTCTGTTTTGAAAGCAGCTCAAGCTATTTCCAGTTCTCTGGAATTAGACCAACTCATTGCCAGTCTGACTCAGATTATCCTAGAAAACTCTGGAGCAAAAAAAGTTGTATTGCTACTTCAAGAAGAAAATACTTGGCAAGTCCGAGCAATTACCTCAAGCGATCGTAAGGAAATACAAACAATTCTAATTCCACAATTACTCGACAATTGTCAAGATATTCCCATGACAATTATCAACTATGTCAAAAATACTCAAGAAACGGTTGTTATCAACAATTCTCAAACAGATATCCCTGGTGTAATTGGGAAATATATGTTGGAGAAACAACCCAAAAGTGTATTATGTACTCCAATTATTAATCAAGGGCTTATGGTGGGGATTCTTTACTTAGAAAATCAACTTACTCAAGGCGTATTTACTAGCGATCGCCTCAGCATGATTAACCTTTTCTCTTATCAAGCCGCAATATCCCTAGAAAATGCTCGACTTTATCAACAAGCTGGGCAAGCACTACAAGATTTACAACAGGCACAACTAAAAATTGTCCAAAGTGAGAAAATGTCTGCACTGGGCAATTTAGTTGCTGGGGTAGCTCACGAAATGAATAATCCCCTCGGTTTTATTTCTGCCAGTCTCAAACAAGCTAAACCTACCTTTGGCGATCTTATCGAACATTTGAAACTCTATCAAGAAAGCTTTCCCAACAAAAATCAGGAAATTATTGACCATGAGTCAGAAATCGACTTAGATTATAGCTTAGAAGACTTGCCCAAAATGATTGATTCCATGTCTATAGCGTGCGATCGCCTAAAAAATATCAGCACCAGTTTACGTACTTTCTCTCGTACCGATCGAGACTACAAAGTGCCTTTCAATATTCACCAAGGCATTGATAGCACAATTCTCATTCTCAAGCATCGTCTCAAGGCCAATGAACACCGTCCTGCTATTGAAGTTGTCACAAAGTATGGTAATTTATCTCAAGTAGAATGTTTCCCTGGTCAATTAAATCAAGTATTTATGAATCTTCTAGCAAATGCTATTGATGCCTTAGAGGAATCTAACACCGGACGCAGTTATGAAGAAATTCAAGCTAATCTTAACTACATTACAATTACAACCTCACTCGAAAATCAAAGCGTTAAAATTACGATTACTGATAATGCTAAAGGGATGAGTGAATCAGTGAAACAAAAAATATTTGAACATCTATTTACTACTAAAGCTGTTGGTAAAGGAACGGGGTTGGGGTTGGCGATCGCTCGTCAAATAGTTGAAGAAACCCACGGCGGAAAATTGAGTTTTAACTCTGTTTTAGGTGAAGGTACAGAATTTTTTGTTGAAATTCCGGTGTAAAAAACTTTGCTCTTGTTTAAAAATTACTTGATATGCATCATTCATTCTTGACTCTTAATTCAGCATAAAGTTTTATTTTATACTATTATTTATAAATTTTAAGTATAATTTCTAATTGACAAAGTAACTTTTTTTAATAATTTACGAATAGATAGAAAGCGCGTTTTCATTGTGAATTATGACTGAATTTGAGATTTTAAATTTTGGATTTTAGATGAAAGATTCAAAATCTAAAATCTAAAAAAGGTTGCGAACAAGCGAATTTATACTAGTTTCGCCAGAAGCAAGCTACGTGAAGTAAATCTAAAATCTAAAATCCAAAATTGTTTGACTCCTGAATTCTGCTGCATATTCTGGGAACACTATATCTGTAAATCATTAGGATTTAGCAGTATGGTTAGCACTTTTGCCAATATTCCCGGATATCAAGTAAACGAAGAACTCTACAATGGTTCTAGAACTTTAGTTTATCGAGGGTATCAAAAAGTTGATTCATTACCAGTAGTGATTAAACTACTGAAAAATCCTTATCCCAGCTTCTCTGAACTCTTGTCGTTTCGCAATCAGTACACTATTGCTAAAAATCTCAACTCACCGTTAATCGTCCAAACCTACAGCCTCGAAGCCTACCAAAATGGTTATGCGCTGGTGATGGAAGACTTTGGGGGGATTTCTTTAAAGGAGTGGCGAGTAAGGAGTGGGGAGTTGGGAGTGTGGGGAAGCGGAGAATTTTTGATGGAATTTTTAGAGATAGCGATCGCACTGTGCAATACCTTAGATATATTGTATCGAGAGCGGATTATTCATAAAGATATCAAACCTGCCAATATTTTAATTAATCCCGAAACCAAAGAAGTTAAATTAATTGACTTTAGTATTGCATCCTTACTACCACGGGAAACCCAAACACTTATCAATCCAAATGTGTTAGAAGGGACACTTGCTTATATTTCTCCAGAACAAACAGGTAGAATGAACCGGGGAATTGACTACCGCAGTGACTTTTATTCATTAGGTGTGACATTTTACGAATTACTCACGGGACAATTACCATTTGTCTGTGATGAACCGATGGAATTGGTGCATTGTCATCTCGCTAAAACTCCCATTGCAGTACATGAAAATAATCCCAATCTTCCCTTAGTTTTATCTGAAATCATCAGCAAATTAATGGCGAAGAATGGTGAAAAACGTTATCAGAGTGCTTTGGGAATCAAGCATGATTTAGAGATTTGCCTAAGTCAATTACAATCTACAGGAAACATTGAATCCTTCGCACTAGGAGAGCGTGATATTAGCGATCGCTTCATCATCCCTGACAAACTCTATGGACGAGAAACCGAAATTTCAACTCTATTAGAAGCATTTGAAAGAGTTAGCCTTGGTGCAACCGAAATGATGTTTGTCGCTGGGTTTTCGGGTATTGGTAAAACTGCGGTTGTTAACGAAGTTCACAAACCGATTGTTAGACAACGTGGTTACTTTATTAAAGGTAAATATGACCAATTTCAACGGAATATTCCCTTTAGTGCATTTGTAAAAGCATTTCGAGACTTAATGGGTCAATTGCTGTCAGAATCAGATGCACAACTGCAAGCCTGGAAAAGCAAAATTCTGGAAGTTGTTGGCGACAATGGACAAGTCTTGATTGACGTAATTCCAGAGCTAGAACGCATTATTGGTACTCAACCCCCGGCTATAGAACTATCAGGGGCTGCTGCCCAAAATCGTTTCAATCTGCTAATGCAGAAATTTGTGCAAATCTTCACAAGTATTGAACATCCCTTAGTGATGTTTTTAGATGATTTGCAATGGGCAGATTCCGCATCGCTGAAATTGCTGCAATTGTTGATGATAGAAACAGGACATTTATTAATCTTGGGTGCATATCGGGATAATGAAGTATCACCAGTTCACCCATTTATTCTGGCTGTAGATGAGATCGTCAAAACTGGGGCAGTGGTCAATACGATCGTGCTACAAGCATTAAGCGAACCAATTTTGAATCAGTTGGTAGCAGATACGCTCAATTGCGAATTATTACTTGCCCAACCTTTGACAAAATTGATTTATCAAAAAACTCAAGGTAATCCTTTTTTTGCTAGCCAGTTTCTCAAGGCGTTAAATGACGAAAATCTAATTATCTTTGACTTACAATCTCGCCATTGGCAGTGTGATATTGGCCAAGTCAGAGCCTTAGCAATTACTGATGATGTGGTGGAGTTTATGGCACTGCAATTGCAAAAATTGCCGCACAAAACTCAGAATGTTCTCAAACTAGCAGCTTGTATTGGGGCGCAGTTTGATTTGAATACATTGGCGATTATTTCAGAACAATCTCTAGAAGCAACGGCAGCTGATTTATGGAGAGCTTTGCAAGAAGGGCTGATTATTCCGAATACGGAAATATATAAGTTTTTTATTCAGTCTGATAGTGCATCAGTTTCTAATGGAGCAGCTAATCCGATTTATCGATTTTTACATGACCGCGTTCAACAAGCTGCTTATTTCTTAATTCCCGATCACAAAAAGCAAGCAACGCATCTCAAAATTGGACAGTTACTTCTGCAAAACTCTTCAGAAATAGAACGAGAAGAAAAACTGTTTGATATTGTTTTGCATTTGAACCAAGGACAAGGATTAATTACTCAACAGCAGGAACGAGAAGCCTTAGCGCAACTCAACTTAAAAGCTGGTGTTAAAGCCAGAAGTTCAACTGCATACACCGCCGCCAGACTGTATCTACAAACTGGAATTGAGCTACTAGAGGTCAATTGTTGGCAAAGTCAGTATGAATTGACTCTGAATCTATATGTCGCAGCAACAGAAGCCAGCTATTTGAATGGTGATCTTGAAAGCATGAAACAGCTTGCCGCAGTGGTATTACAGCAAGCACAGACGATTTTAGACAAAGTGAAAATCTACGAAATTCAAATCGCGGCACTACTTGCTGGGAGCCAAATGTTAGCAGCGATCGCAGTCGGAATCGAGGCTCTAGCGCCATTGGGGATAGAATTCCCCAATGCGCCAGATGAAGCCCAAATCGGCAAAGCGCTACAAGACCTTAACCAGCAACTCCAGGGTAGAGAGATTAGTGGGCTGATTGATTTGCCGGTAATGAATGAACCGACAGCGATGCCTACGGCGGGCTACGCCTACGCAGCGATGCAACTGTTAGGAATCTTGTTTCCCCCAGTGTTGCAAGGAATGCCAGGTTTAATGCCCCTGTTGAGCGCGACAATGGTACGGTTGTCGCTCCAGTTTGGCAATTCCCCCGCCTCAACGACAGGATATGTGATTCATGGTATAGTGCTGTGTGCTTTGCTCGGGGAAGTAAAAACAGGTTACGAATTTGGTCGATTAGCCCTTTCGTTGCTGGAAAGGTTGAATAATCGGAAAATGAAGCCCAGCACTCTAAACCTGTTTGGGTATTTCATCCAGCCTCGCCAGGAAGCACTCTTGGCAACGCTACCAACGCTGAAAGAAGCCTACACTGCTGCCATAGAAACAGGTGATTTTCTCTACACTGGCTACAGCATATTAGGTTACGCCTATAATGCGATTTTTGCAGGTGTAGACCTAGACAAGTTGGCATCCGAATTAGCCGCTTACAGTGCTGCCCTGGTTCAGTTAAAACAAGATTTAGCGTATATTCTTTTGTCTTTGATGCGGCAAATGGTGCAGCAATTCAGAGAAAGGGTAAGTCAACCCGATTGCTTAATTGGCACTGCCTACGATGAAACGGTGATGTTGCCGAAGCACCAGCAGGATAATGATCTCTCGGCGATCGAACACTACGATCGCGCCATTCAACTCGCTAAAGAAAACCAATTCGTTAACGAAGAAGCCTTAGCTAACGAACTTACCGCCAAATTCTATCTCGATTGGGGCAAAGAAAAAGTTGCCGCAAGTTATATGCAAGAAGCCTATTACTGTTACGCTCGGTGGGGAGCAAAAGCCAAAGTTGTCGAGCTAGAAACCCGCTATCCCCAGGTACTTGCAACAATTTTGCAAAAACAGCAACCATCTTTAAAACTGATGGAAACGATGATTCCTATTTCTCATAACACGATCCAAAGTTCCAGCTTAAGTAATACTAGCCTCTCAGAAGCCCTCGATCTGGCAACTATTCTCCAAGCTTCTCAATCTCTCTCTAGTGAAATTGAGTTGGATAAATTACTCTCCACTCTACTTCAGGTCATACTCAAAAATGCCGGAGCTGATAAATGTGCGTTGCTGATGCCAAAAGGCTCGCGCTGGGTAATTGAGGCATTATCCCAACTCGAAGGGCCTGCGATTATTTTGGGTTCGCTGCCTTTTGAGGATCATCAAACAGTACCTGTTGCACTGATCAATCGGGTCAAAAACACCCTTTCATTGGCTGTAATTGACAATGCAGTAGTCGAGCCAACCCTAGCGGCTGATCCATATATTCTGCGCCATTCACCCAAGAGTATTCTCTGTGCGCCACTTCTCAACCAAAGCAAGTTGATTGGCATTTTGTACCTAGAAAATAACCTGACGGTGGGAGCCTTTACCAGCGATCGCCTACAAGTTCTCAAACTCCTCACTACTCAAGTAGCTATTTCTCTAGAAAACAGTCAATTATATCACAAATTAGAAAATTATTCCCATACTTTGGAGCAAAAAGTAAAAGAACGGACCGAAGAAATAACAGAAAAAGCAACTCAGTTAGAATTAACACTGGAGAAACTTTACTCGACTCAAGCCCAACTAATTCAATCAGAAAAAATGTCTAGTTTGGGACAGCTAGTTGCTGGGATTGCTCATGAAATTAATAATCCAATTAATTTTATCTATGGCAATTTACAACCAGCGAGTGAATATGTTGCATCCTTGATTGAATTAAATAATTTATATCAACAACTTTATCCGCAACCATTGCCAGAGATTGCCCAAAAAATCGCCGATATTGAACTAGAATTTCTGGTAAATGATTTACAAAAGATCCTGTCCTCGATGAAGGCAGGAGCAGATCGCATCTGTCAAATTGTCCTCTCACTGCGAAACTTTTCCCGGTTGGATGAATCAGAAATAAAAGGAGTAGACATTCATTCTGGGATTGATAGCACGCTGTTATTTTTGCAGCATCGACTTGAGAGTAATAGTAAACACCCAGAGATTGCAGTTATTCAAAAATATGGTCAACTACCTTTAGTTAATTGTTATGCGTCTGCTCTCAATCAGGTGTTTATGAATATTCTCAACAATGCCATTGATGCCCTAGAAGCATCAGAGAAAAATTCCCAACCGACTATTATTATTCAGACTGAATTAAAAGAACCAAAAAAGGTAATTATTCGCATTGCAGACAACGGTATAGGGATAAGCGAGACTGTGCGAAATAATATATTTAATCCATTTTTTACAACTAAATCAGTAGGTAGTGGTACAGGCTTGGGATTATCAACTAGCTATTCGATTGTGGTAGAAAAACATGGAGGCCAGTTAAGCTGCATTTCCACACCAGGAGAGGGTACAGAATTTATCATTGAAATTCCGGTGTAAATTTTTGCTCTTGTTAATAAAAAACTTGATATATCTGGGAACACTATATCTGTAAATCATTAGGATTTAGCGGTATGGTTAGCAGTTTTGCCAATATTCCCGGATATCAAGTCAGCGAAGAACTCTACAATGGTTCTAGAACTTTAGTTTATCGAGGGTATCAAAAACTTAACTCATTACCAGTAGTGATTAAACTACTGAAAAATCCTTATCCCAGCTTCTCTGAACTCTTGTCGTTTCGCAATCAGTACACCATTGCTAAAAATCTCAACTCACCGTTAATCGGCCAAACCTACAGCCTCGAAGCCTACCAAAATGGTTATGCGCTGGTGATGGAAGACTTTGGGGGGATTTCTTTAAAGGAGTGGGGAGTAGGGAGTCGGGAGTAGGGATTTGTGCGATCGCTTAAAAAATATCAGCACCAGTTTACGTACTTTCTCTCGTGCTGATAGAGATTACAAAGTGCCATTTAACATCCATGAAGGTATCGACAGCACAATTCTCATTCTTAAACATCATCTTAAGGCAAATGAACACCGTCCCACGATTGAAGTTGTTACTGACTATGGTGATTTACCTCCAATTAAATGCTTCCCTGGCCAATTAAATCAGGTATTTATGAATCTTTTAGCGAATGCCATTGATGCATTAGATGAATCTAATAAAGGACGCAATTTTGAAGAAATTAAATTTAATGTAAATCGGATTACAATTAGAACCTTCGTCGAAAATAAAAGCATTAAAATTGCCATTGCTGATAATGGTAAAGGGATGAATGAAAAAGTAAAATCAAAAATATTTAACCACTTATTTACTACTAAAGCTGTTGGTAAAGGTACAGGCTTGGGGTTAGCGATCGCTCGTCAAATTCTTGTTGAAGGGCATGGGGGAAACATTGAAGATACATCTATATTAGGACAGGGAACAGAATTTTTAATTACCTTGCCTATCAGCAGTATAAATTAGTGATTTATTAGCAATTATTTCACGCTTATATACCAAACATACCAAATTTATTCAGGTTTAATTAATGTCTAACAAGACTAATATTGTTCCCGAACAATTGAAGAGACGATCGCAGATATTATTGCTCATTGTCATTACCTTGTCTATGGGCATTGGAGTAACCGCAATCACCAGTTATAACATTCTCAAAGTGATGCTCCTGGAAAACCTGAAACAGCAAGCGCTGTTCAAAGCAGAACAAGGTCGCAATGATATCGATCAATGGTTATCCATTCGTAAAACAGAAATCAATACTTTGGCAAATTCTCCAGTCGTGCGATCGCTAGATTGGCAGCTTATGAAACCTTATTTGCAATCTGAGGTAGCACGGTTACGGACATTTTTGTTGATAGCACTAGTAAAGCCTGATGGTGGCTTGATTAATACTCAAGGTGGTCAGCCAAACGTTAAGGATCGGGAATTTTTTCGACGCAGTATGGCAGGGGAAATTGCCGCAGCCGATCCAATAGTTGGAAGAACATCTCAAGCACTACAAATTCAGATCAGTTCACCAATTTCTGGCAAAATAAATACAAGTCCCAGTGGTGTATTAATGGGAGGCATTCCGATTGACAAAGTGGTTGAAGTTATTAGTAATTTGCATCAAGGTAAGAAAAGCTATGCCTTCGCCCTCAACTCTAAGGGAATTCCCATCGCTCATCCCAACAAGAGTTTAATTGGTTCACCCGAAAAACCAGCAGACAGTTTTTTAGACTCGCCCAATCTTAAGTTAGCTGAAATAACACGGCAGATGGTAGACAAACGTACCAGTATTCAATTAGTGCAATTAGATGGCAAGTGGAACTATATTGCCTACACCCCAATGAAGGAGGCAAATTGGTCTGTGGCGCTAGTTGTGCCACGAGAAAATATTGAATCACCTTTGCAAGTCTTAAACCTATTGGCTGTGGTCTTAGGGGGCTTACTAATAGTGGGGCTAGTTGGGGCATGGAGGCAAGTACAGATGTATGAACAAATTTGCGATCGCGCCCTCAGTTATAGCCAACAAACGCAGCAACTAAGTGCAACCTTAAAAGAACTACAGAATACCCAGGCGCAACTTTTGCAAACCGAAAAAATGTCTAGTCTAGGACAATTAGTGGCTGGGGTTGCCCACGAAATTAATAATCCTATTGGTTTCATTCATAGCAATCTTATCCATATCGGCGAATACAGTGACGGCATCCTTAATTTGTTAGAGTTATACCAACAAACCTATACAAATCCTACACCCCAAATTAGTTATCAACTCGAAGAACTTGATATTGAGTTTATCGCCAAAGATTTGCCCAAGCTAATAGATTCGATGAGTTCAGGAACTACTCGCATCCGTACAATTGTCCTGTCTCTTCGCAATTTTGCACGTCTTGACGAAGCAGATATAAAGCTCGTAGATATTCATGAAGGATTAGATAATACACTGATGATTTTGAATCATCGGTTGCAAGCTATATCTAATAAACCAGAAATTAAGATAATTAAAAAATATGGAACTTTGCCTCTAGTAAAATGTTATGCAGGACAAATAAATCAGGCATTTATAAATATTTTTAATAACGCAATTAGCGCTCTGCATGAGTCCGATCAATCTGCACCCTCTATCACAATTCAGACATTTATAAAAGATGAGGATTGGATTAATATCTCTATTACTGATAATGGAGTTGGTATTTCCGAAGAAAATCGCTTGCGAATCTTTGACCCTTTCTTTACAACAAGGCCCGTGGGTCAAGGAGCGGGATTGGGATTAACAAGTGCTTATCAAATTGTTGTTGAACGACACACAGGAATGATTAACGTCAATTCTACTTTGGGACAGGGAACTGAATTCTCAATTGTGCTTCCTCTGAAAGCGAAGCTCGACTAGTACCGCAAAGCGGAAGTCACGCGTGCTTTAATTTTGGGCTTTCTGGTTGTACAGGGCAGGAGGCAAAAGGAATGCTGCTCTCAGTCTCCTGCCGCGACAATGAGGGTGCATGGTTTAAGTTCCCCACCAAATCGGAGATTTTGGTGGACTGGAAAAATTTATAAAATTTATGTCTAAAGAAATAAGCACAAAAGTCATTTTATACCATTTCTTTGTGAGGCTGCGCCAAACCCTTTTAACTTCTTCTTTCTTTCTTTCTTTGTGTTCTTTGCGGACTTTGCGGTTCGCTTTTCTTTCTTGTAGTTAAATATGGTTTAGCGCATCTTCATACAGAATTGGTATTACTATGCTTATAAGTTGTATATGCACAGAAAAGTCACTCTTAACCAATCTCTCTATAGAGAGAACTAAAAAAGTTAATTTTAGGATAATTCCATCTGTAGGCTCACGCAATTTAAACAAAAAAGGCTGATACTGAAAAATAACTTTACAAACATTAAACCTGATTGTATCAAAAATTACAGTCAAGAAAAAGCAAATAGAGAAAAGAGTACAAACAATGGCAACATCTACAGACCGCGAGCAAGAGATTAGAAAGCTGCATGAACTAATTAAAAATATTGATTATGGTATGTTTACCACAGTTGATGATGATGGCAGTTTGCATAGTTACCCCATGTCAAAAAGTGGTGAGATTAACTCTGAAGCCACACTCTGGTTCTTTACTTATGCTGCTTCCCATAAGGTAACTGAGATTGAACACTATAAGCAGGTAAATATTAGTTTTTCGTCACCCGAACAGCAGCGATACGTTTCTATCTCAGGTACAGCACAACTGGTGAAAGACCGTACTAAGATGCAAGAGCTATGGAAGCCGGAACTTCAAACCTGGTTTCGTAAAGGACTGGAGGAACCCGATATTGCTTTGCTTCAGGTGAATATTAGCCAAGTTAATTATTGGGATAGTGCATCAAGTTTTCAGCCCCAAACAATTAGTTTTTCTACGCCATAACGCCTTTAAATAATTACTAATTCGTAATTCGTAATTCGTAGTTAAGAATTAAATTACTAATTATGTAATTGTTGGGCGAATTTTGCAAAATTACTAAGTATTTTAAATTATGGGAAATCAATGGTAAAAAATAATGATGAAGCTGACTAAAAGCATCTACCTTTAGAGGTAAAGCGGCGACATTTTTTAAAAGGAATAGGCTTTATCGGTGCAGGTGCAGGGGCAATCTTTGCCGACCACATTCTCAATGCGAATTCCGAAGCCCCCTTTCCCCCAAAGCAACGCGAAAAAGTGAGATCATCGTCCAATGAGCCTTCTTGAGCAGGGGAGGTAAAGAAAAAAGTTAGTAATTGTTGCTACTATAAATAGTCCATAATACACTTGATTGATTTCGCCTCCCCAGCAAGAACTGCCCCCTTTCAACGCCCAATACCCATATAAGGAGAAACTTATTTATGGCTAGAACTGCGGCGAAGTTCTGATTGATACTATTTACGACTGGGGAGTATCAAAATTCTCTCAGATCAGGTATCAGGTGCGACAACTAATTTAAGTACAAAGCTTGAATTTGTCTGGGATGGTATTAAGCAGTTTTATTAATTCTGCACAAAAAAACTTTGTTAAAAACGAAATCCTTATGAATTACCTTGTTGCAGTTTTACCAGATCGAATACAAGCAGAAGCCGCCTACTCTGCTCTAGAAAAAGCAGGCTTGCCAAGTTCACAAGTTAATATTTTGGGCGATGGTTATCTCAGTGCTGATGAATTTGGACTAATTGATCCCGACAAGCAAGCCCGCAAACAATCAAATCGGCTCCTTTGGTCGCTCGTAACCTTTGGATTTGTTGCAGGTTATGCCTTCAACCATCTCACAGAAGTTGAAATATTTCCCCAATTTGCTCGATTTGGCAATGAATTTCTTGCTGGGATCTTAGGAGGTATAGCCGGTGCTTTGGGCGCTGGTTTAATCGGTCGAACTGTCGGGTTAACAGTTAGCAGTGGCGATGCTTTACCTTATCGTAACCGTCTGAATGCTGGCAAATACTTAATTGCAGTTACCGGAAATGAGGATTTAATCCGCGAAGCTACACGCGTACTGCGTCAATTTGAACCAGAAAATATTCAAGGCTATACAGATTATTTACAAAAGAGCAAACTTGTAGGAATCGATTCCACTAAAGCGAGAATGTGATATAGCCCTTCTCGTTTATGTGAGGTACATCCGTAGGGGCTTGTCTTAGACAAGCCCCTACACCTAGTGATATAATGTTGTACCGCATCTGAAGCCGAACTTTGTTAAACCCCCAAACTTTGTTAATAAAATATTATTACTGGGATAGACTCTCAACTCAACTGAACCCAGAAGTAAATTATTACATTTTCGCATTAGTGAAATAGATTCTTAGCATATAGCCTCCTAATTTTCTTCTTGGAGGGCATTTTATTGCTTAACACACCCATTGCGATCGCTATGACTCTGCCCATAAGAGTAACTAGCAACTTGGGTTATTACCTCGTAAAGCAACCCGCCTCTGGTGAGTAGCCACAGGTACTATCAACTCAAAAGTAACTTTACTATCGTCCTGATGTTGCCCAGCCTGTCCTGAAATAACCGGTATTGGGATCGTGTCCAGCAGCAAGAAGCATCTTTAGCAAACAGACAAAAAATTTGTATAGTAATTATGTATACATGAAGACCAAATAATAAACACAATAAATTTCAAAATTAAAAGCCGCAAATAAATTAGGAGGTACTCTACATAATTACTTAGCGAGAATTAGCAGTTAACATTCAAAACATTGTTTATTTATACTCTTGTACGGAACTACCAGCGAAAGTCGGGTAAACCTTAACTAGAATTGATACTTTTCTACTTTGTTGAAAATAAATTTTCATCTAGAGTAGGACAAAGATACCTGCTGCTCATCACATAAAAAATCTACCTGAAGTCTCTGGCTCATACCTATGGGAAACCAAGGTTAATGCTTGAGAGTCTGGTTTCAAAATGGGTAACAGCAACATCCTCTATCAGCTTGATCACCTATGCTAAAAGTTATGCACTCGGCCACCAACTCAGCCACACCAAATTCCCAGTGGGAGGATTTAATCAAGCTTCCAGCCCCAAACACAGTTCAATGGGACAATATAAAAACCCAATTAGACTTGGTGCTGTTGGCGCTAGAAACCTTAACTGGGATTGGTTCAGAGGCTATGCTTTCGGCGGCAACTGATCTGAATTTAGAGTCAAGAGTGCCAGACCGCGTAGCTTTATGGCGACTGCGCCAATCAAATCCCCTACGCAAAGGTCAAGGAGGGCGAAAAAAGCTAGATATCGAAGAAGCGCGATCGCTTGTTCTGATCATCTGCTACCTAGCGAAACAGCACCAGGAATTAATTCGCCGCGCTGTCGGACTCTTAGAACAAATGGCAGAAAATAACCGGGAACCTCACCAGACTGCTTTACTTGGAGATTATATTGATGCTTTTTGCAACACTTACCAAGAGCGGATGGAAGAGGACGAGAAAATCTCAACAGATTTACTTACCAACCTGGCCCTAAAACTGCTTGTAGATTTACTTTTTTACAGTGTTCCTGGTGGGCATCGCCGTCTCTGGCTAGCACTTTTAGACCGTTCTACAAAATTTTAGATTTTAGATTTGAAATTTCTCAACCAAATTTGCTTATGAAGGTTTGCTAGACAAGGATTCCCTTTTGACGATCGTTAGTTCTTGGGTAATGCACTATCAGCTCTGCTTTCTCTTTGCACATCAGTTTGCATAACAGAAGGAACCTAACAAAATTCTCAATCGAGGAATCCGCCTTTCCAACTTTTCTTTGCAAGCAACTGGCTCAATTTTTTGCAAAATCCCAAATAGTCTTCTTCGCAGTTCCTGCCATGCCTCTATCAAATTCTGTCATTCGTTGCTACACACCCCCTACTTGCACGCTAGAAGTATTCGCGCAAAGCTCGCCTCTGTCGCGTTGGATGGGGAAAACTGTCCTCAAGCACCTGAGCTTTGAGCTTCGTTTTGATGATCCCCGACTATCAGAAGAACACAAAATTCCAATTCGGGGCGATCGCGATCAACTTGAAGCTTTATGTGATGCAGTCACAAGCTATGTACAGCAATTTCTGCAACAGTCTCCAGAAAGCTTTTGCGTTAGTTTCTCCGATACCCAGGAGTCAAGCACAGCATTAGGTGAGCCGGAATTAAAATCCTCTACAAAAACATTAAATTCCTTTAGTACCCAGATTCCTGGGGCAAATATCCACTTAGAACCAAGCAACCATTTAACTCACAACTTATTTCTCGGTTCTCTCGCCAACCAATCATCCGGCCCGGTAATTCAACTCAGTCTGCTGCAACTATTCGATTTGGCCAGTGCTTTAGATGAGTACTCAACTGATGTCATGGCACTCCCAACTCTTAAGAGTACTAGTACTTCGATGAGGTTTCCTACTTGGGCACCTGTTGCCGCAGTATTATTATTAGGTATAGGTTTTTTACCAGTTACTTGGCAATATGCTAACAACCTTAGGGAAAAGCAACAGCAAAAAGCCAAAACAGCAGATCCAGCAGCAGTAAAGACTGCTTTAGAAACTTCACCCTCACTAAACTTTCCCACGCCTCAACCTGGGCTAGCTGCTCCATCAGATAATTTGCTAGGTTCCACCCCTCCACTTTCCACATCCACCTTACCCCAAGCACCTCTAACAGCCCCTAGTTCTAGTTTCACTACACCGCCACCTCTAAATGCACTGACAATACCTCAGGGCAAGACTGCAACCCTTTCCACTAATGGAGCGATGCCAACTCTTGGAGACGCTACGCGAACGGCGAGCTTCTCTAACGCACGATCTAGCAAAATCCCAGGTCAGGAAATTGCTATATTACCAAATCTTGCACAGAACCCTACAGCCTCAAGTACCCAACCTGCTACTCTCCCTAAGCTGCGGGATTTGCCACCCAGGCTATCTTCTAACACAGGCAGCTTACAAACTAATATCTCACCAGTTGTCCCCCCATCTCTTGATACCATACCCAATAGTGGCAATACCCCTACCCAACCCTCCTCACCAACCTCACAACAGTTAGACGAAGGAATTAATTCCCTACAGCAATCTTCTCCTAGAGAGAAACCTGCTTCACAACTTTCCTCCTCTAGAACTGCGGATAATAATCCCTTTATCGATCAATTAGGCAACGAACGCCAAAGCCCCAAATCCACAGAAGTGGCTACTGGCACATTATTTGATACACCCCAAGTAGCACAAGCTAGAGAATACTTAAAAAAACGTTGGCAACCACCCACTGGACTAGGACAAACATTAGAGTACAGTTTGATAGTCAGTATTGACGGCACAATTGAACGAATTATTCCTCTCAATAAGTCAGCAAGAGACTTTATTGATAGCGCTGGGATGCCTGAAGTTGGGAAACCTTTTGTTTCCGCCAATAAACGCGGACAAAATGTCAAAATTCGAGTTGTTCTCAGTCCTGATGGCAAGGTACAGACTTTTCCTGATGAATAAGTAAATTAGTCCGTTTAAGCTGAGATATTGCACTAGTCATAACAAGCGCCTAGTAATGAATTACTAGGCTAATGGCTAAAATCGTCTAAAGACAACTAAGTAGGTAGGCAAGATAAAACCAAACTATGTAACGAAAAGTAAAATCTCTGTATTTAGCTCGTAGTTGCGCTTTAGGGCTAAAGCGCAACTACGAACCAGTGATGATTATTTGTCCCCACTTACTTAATAGACGGTTTTAGTCCACTTGAGTGGACTTGGGCTATTAGCCTTAGACTTAAGTCTGAGGCGGACTAGTAACGCAAGGCACGCATTCACGCATAATTGTATTCCAAGCTGCTTACGCCATTTAAAATGGTATATTTCAACTTGACAGACTACTAGTTAGTTTATCGAGAATGGTGCAAGATTTCAGTTTAATGCCACTTGTAAAACTGGTACAAACCTTGTGCCAGTTTGTACTTACTCCAATTGCTCTTAAACTTGTTTTTTGGAGTCCAGTTACCAAACTGGTCTTACTATTAATACCAGTAAACCTACCAATCTATACAATCACTGTTAACACCAATTCTTCAAAATCAAACTATAGATACAAGTCTGGTAATCCAGATTAAATCTGAATTTTATTAATTACGAATTGTGAATTATGAATTGGTATAAATGACTCATATCAAAGGAAGGAAATATGCAAACAATTGGTACTCAAAAAGACAGTTCAGCTTGGGTTATTCAAACTTGGGCAGCTTTTGTAATTTCTATTTCTATGACCACCTTCGGTATTGTAAACTTACCTGTAAATAGCTGGGTAAAAGGCTTTATGGGTATGGGTTTGGCTTTCTCTGTTGGCTCAACTTTTACTTTAGCGAAAACTACTAGAGATTTGCATGAAACTAGAAGATTAACCGCTAGGTTAGACGAGGCAAAAGTAGAAAAATTGCTTTCACAACACGACCCTCTAAATTTAAAATGAAGGTAGGCATAACAATTTTGGATTTTGGATTGCCGATTTTGGATTAATGGGACTTAAACAAAAATCCCTTTTAGGAATATCAAACAATACTAATTTTTACCATTTGATGTGATTTATACCAATTTGAAAAATGATTGCGACAGATGGATAGAGAAAACCCAGATATAGAGGGAGAGGGTGAAAACTACGGTTCTCAACTTAGATAAGGTTTAGTATGGCAAAAAGCAAAAGGACTGGATATACCAGTCCTTTATTATCTTGATTTAACGTTTTTATCTTAATAACGGGATTTTTTGGTTTTTAATTTTTGCTTTTTACGCCGACGTTCGCTAGCAGCAACTGCGTGTTCCACCGGATAACCCACTACAGGAATTACCTGATATTTGCGTTCTTGTTCTAATTTTTTCAGTTCAGTGTAATCAACCCAATCAATGCAATCAACCGGACAAGTGTCAATTGCTTCTTGAATAATTTCCTCAGAGTCCCCATCTTGCCGAACCACGCGCGATCGCCCGTAATCTGGTTCAATGTAAAAGGTGTTACGTGCAACATGAGCGCAATGCTTGCAACCAATACAGGTGATTTCGTCAACGTAAACACCATTTTGGCGCAGCAAACCACCCAATTCCGGTTCTAAACCAGAACGTTCTGGGGCATCCCGTAAAAAACCCCCTAATTCTGGTTCCAAACGCGAACGATCTTCTTGTTCTTCCAGCGACGGCAGAAAATCAGCCATTACGCACTCCAGCGCTGTACTACCAGGCGAATTGAACCATCTTCATTTTTTTGTTGTTCAGAGACTTCAAAACCAACACGCGCGGTTTCTTTCACAACTGTTTGATAAGCATAACGCTGTGTTACCTGGCGTAAAAATCCATCCACAGATAGGTTTTGCTGCCAATATTGCAAATCAGCCACCAGTTCATATTCTTTGCCATTCCATCTAAAACCGATGTCATAGCCATTTTCCTGCTCAATACTAACTTCCGCAGGATGGGTTTGACCGCGATAGCCACGGACTTCGCGTGGGCCAGGTTTCCAGTCTACGCCCAATTCAGTCAGAGCATCTTTCAAAGAATCAAGGTTACGGATTTGAGTCTTAATTTGGCTAAAGTGTGACATGGTGGTTGTGAATTAATTACACTAAACTACTGTGAAAACTTACCAATCGCTGTAAGTGGTGTGTGTATTCGCCACATTAGATTGCTGCACCTTGGCGGCGAAATATTCTGAGGTTGGCTCATGATCAAGTACTTGCCCCAGCTGTGCCTCTATTGCTGCTGTAACTTCAGCGCAAGAAGTACCCACAATGCCAGTGACTTTTTCTTGTACCCGACCGTCTGGATAGATTATGAACTCTAATGTCTCCATGTTCTTGGCCAACCACGATAAGTACGCTTAAATTCTACTGCTTTAGCAGAAGGCTACAAATATAGCCGTAGGAACATTTTTACTTAGATATAAACTTACCATTTGTTAAATAATGTTCCATCTCTCAACATATATATCTCAAAATCCTTACAAAAATTATTAATTTTGTAAGCAGGTACATCAGTCTTTAGTTAGTTTCTCTTAACCTCATCGATTAGTCAAGGTAACTACTGAGCTTGCCAAGTAAGCGGCAAAAGTCCTAAATATAAGCATTAGAGGTAATATAGCCAGCAAGGCAATTTACAAAAATATAAATTTTATTGAAAAAATTTATCATTACCTTGAGATTTAGCTTATTCTCTTAAGGTTTTCCAGGTAGGTTGGATGCAGCGCGGTGTCAGCGTACAGCAATATGGTGGGTATACGCAGAAGCAAGAGGAAGTAGGAGAGATAGTTTCTGATTATTTAAAGCACACTAACACCCAATCACAGTCAACAAAACTTAGAAGGTAATAGGTTTTATCTGACTTGTGCAGGTATAAAAGTCAGATAATAAACTACTTCTGGCTGTGCGAAAGTTTGAGCCAGCGGTAGTTGGGAGCAATGCTCTAACAGTGAGATGGGGAGGCCGCGAAGGCTCTTGAGGCAGGGGAAGAGAAATAAATTAAGTGTATTATGGACGATTTGTAGTAGCAATTACTATTTTTTCTTTACCCCCCTGCTCAAGAAAGCTCAAGAAAGCTCATTTCACGATGATCTAACTTTTTCGCGTTGCTTGCGGGGTAGTTCATAGTAAAGTTGGGTCAATTCCTTGTTGTTGTAATCTGGCTAAAAGTTCTTGAAGCTGCTGCTGAGTTTGTTCTAGCTGTTGTTGCTGTTGTGCGTTTACCTCTTCTGGAGTTTGGTATCTGTCACCATTTTGGTCATACCAAAACAGCCATTCTCGTGTTCTTCCTTGATAAGTACCCTGTTCTCGTCCTATACCTAAACCAATTTCCGGCATCCAAATTTTATCGCCGAGTTCTAAAAGATACTTACCTTCAACTAAGCGATAAACTTCTAAACGTTGACGCTTACGACGTAGCCGCGTTGGTGCATAAATGACGTAATATAAAATGCCTAATTGGGCATAGTCTATTTTCTTTTGTTCATATTCGCCATTGTAGGTTTGAGAAACCACTTCTAAAGCTAAAATGGGCGTAATCCCTTCTTCTTCCCAGAAAACGTAACTAGAACGTCCGTTTTCTCCAACAAAACGTTCAACACCTAAACTCAAAAACCCATCGGGGACTATAGCTGGTTGTAATGGTGTATAGTAAATTCCCATATTAATACCGAAAAACCAGTCATCACGGGTTTGCCAAATCGAGGCTAAGATGGCTAACAATAAATTAGGAATTAATATTTGTAGTTCGTTATCCACAGGGGTATCATCAGAATCTGGTAATTCCGCCGATGAAGGTAGGCAGTCTAAGGGATTGTAATTATACATAATACTTGGTGGTTGACAGTTATCAGTTAACAGTCATCAGTAAACGGTTAACCATTTTGATGAAAGCAATGCTTTTCGATATAGTTTAACCGCCTGTGTTTGATTAGTTTGACAGATCATTTGTCCCCATTGATTTAAGGGGAACTCAGGTTGCACATAATACACCTTCTCAAACCTCGGCGCGGTTGTGGTGATGACTGCCGAGAAATAGACAACTTAGCTTGATGTTGCTGTTGTCAGTAAAGGGATTTTTAGACTGCGATCGCCAGAATATAAAAAAGCTTTAACCTTTAAATATCAGCAAATTTTGGGTTTTCTTGGATCAATGCTAATTCCAGTGCTGGGTTAGCGAAGCTCTCCGAAGGAATCGCTTGCTCACGGCTAAGACTGGGAAAGTATTTTTGATACTGTAGAGGTAGCTTACATAAAAAAAACATCAGTCAGCCAAAGAACCCAGGATAATGAATCATAATTAACCTTTATAGCTTTGAGCTATCAGCCATCAGCCGCCAGTTATAAGCCGGAAGCTGAGATGCCGAATGCTAAAGGCTTTTGATTCAACTTAACCCAATTGACTATGAATTCCGAAAAAGTCAAAAATTCTCTAAATATTTCGCCAGCCATCCGCATAGGAGTACTAGGTTTTGGTGGACTCGGACAAGCCGCCGCCAAGCTACTTGCTGCTAAACAGGAAATGATTTTAGTCGCCGCAGCAGATCAAAAAGGTTACGCTTACGCTGCTGAAGGTTTAAATACTCAACAATGCATTGCAACCTACCAGTCCCAAGGTTCGGTAGGTCATTTAGAGCCAGTCGGTACGTTAACAAATCAAAGTATTCAGGATTTAATCGAAATAGCTCAATCGGTCGATGGGTATTTTCTGGCTTTACCCAACCTACCAAATGATTTTATTCCCTCTGTAGCCAAAGAGTTTATTAAATCTGGTTGGCGTGGCGTGCTAGTGGATGCGATTAAGCGCACCACTGCTGTAGAACAACTACTGGCGATGAAAGAAGAACTACTTGCAGCCGGAATTACCTACATGACAGGCTGTGGTGCTACACCCGGATTGTTAACCGCCGCAGCCGCATTAGCCGCCCAAAGCTACGCCGAAATTCATCAAGTCGAAATCACCTTCGGAGTGGGAATTGCCAACTGGGAAGCTTACCGTGCCACCGTTAGGGAAGACATTGGCCATATCCCTGGTTACACAGTGGAAACCGCTAGGGCAATGACTGACGCAGAAGTAGAAGCACTACTAGATAAAACTAATGGTGTGCTTACCTTGACAAATATGGAACACGCTGATGATGTGATGCTAGAGGTAGCGGGAATAGTGGGGCGCGATCGCGTTACTGTTGGTGGTGTAGTCGATACTCGTAATTCTAAAAAGCCCATCAGCACCAACGTTAAGGTAACAGGGCGCACCTTTGAAGGTAAGATTTCCACCCATACCTTTACTCTAGGAGATGAAACCAGCATGGCAGCTAATGTATGCGGCCCTGCCTTTGGCTATCTCAAAGCTGGTAGACAATTGCACCAACGCGGCATTTATGGAATATTCACTGCTGCCGAAATTATGCCCCAATTTGTTAGGTAATAGTTAGGAGTTGGGAGTTGGGAGTTAGGAGTTGGGAGTTGGGAGTTAGGAGTTGGGAGTTAGGAGTTGGGAGTTAGGAGTTGGGAGTTAGGAGTTGGGAGTTAGGAGTTAGGAGTTAAAAATATAAAATCACAAATTTAGAGCTTTTGAATATGCACCAAATTTGCGATTTATAAATTAAAAATCTTCAGTGTTAACTTCTAACTTTTTCTAAGCTGGTGGAGTTTCTGGAGAAAAAATATCTGTGAAATTCTCCTCAAGCAGCCAATCTGCTGTTTGTAGAATAAATGGGAGTTCGGCTCCTATGAGTCCTCTTTGGATGCGTTCTAAAGTCTCACTAAAAACGACAAATAGAGGATATATAGTATTAGCTCCTTCACTCAAAATATGACTGTAACGGAGAGGCATTAACCACTCATAATCATTGTCTAGCCAAACTTGAGTTTGTCGCCAACGTCCTAACAAATCAGAAAAGTCTTCATCAGGACGATGAATAAAGACTAAAATTTCTGCTCCAGTTTTGATTTTCCACTCAGGATCGCACATCAAAATTGCCACATCACAAGGTAAGCAAATCGTTTGTGAGACTGTTGTAGCAGTATTGCGAAGACGGACAATTGGTAAGGGGATAGTGATGACACTTTCATCTGGACGGCGCAAACTAGGAATCATCTCCAAGTATGGCCGATATTGCTTTAGTAAGGCGATCGCAGCTAGATGATTGCTGTACTCTGCCAAACTCGCTTCGTAGTGAGATTTTTGCACAATCATACTTTATTAAATAGTGATAAGTTAAGAGTTAGTAGTTAGGAGTTAGGAGTTAGGAGTTAGGAGTTAAAAGTTTTAATTCCTAACTCGTAACTTATAACTCTTAACTCTTAACTTTTAACTAGTTCCGTAGGTTTAAGTCCCCCGGTTCTAAAACCGGGAAGTAATGCGATTGGGGTTAAATGCCCATTACAAAACAAAATTGACGTACAGCCCTTTAGCCCATGAAAACCGCGCAGCGTGCCGGAGGCTCTATTACGAATTACGAATTACGAATTATTTTAATTCTCTATCCCATCTTTTCAAATACCTTAAACATCGGTAAATACATTGCTAGCAAAATGGTTCCAACCATTCCCCCTACAAATACAATCATAACTGGTTCCAAAATACTGGTCATTCCTTTTACTGCTTGCTCGACTTCATCTTCATAGAAATCGGCAACTTTCATCAACATTCCATCTAATTCTCCAGTTTCTTCTCCAATACTAATCATCTGAATTGCCATAGCTGGAAAAACGCTATCTTTTTGTAAAGCAAGGCTAATCATACCTCCTTGTTGAATCTCTATGCGGGCTGCGTCTATGGCATTGGCAATTACTACGTTTCCTGATGTATCTCGGACAATTTCTAAGCAAGTTAAAATTGGTACACCTGAACGAGTCAAAGAACCAAAAGTCCGGCTGAAACGGGCAACCGCAGATTTTTGAATTAAATCACCAAACAATGGCAACTTCAGGGAAAGACGATCAATTGTTAAGCGACCGATAGGAGTTTTACTGTATTGTGAATAAGCAATTTTCGCTCCTACAAGAAAAGCGATAAGTATGAAAACCTTCGGACTTCTCAAAAATAGACTAGCATCCATCAAAAATTGCGTGAGAGGTGGTAATGTAGTTCCGATTTCTGTAAAAATCTTTGCAAAAACTGGAATCAGAAAAATGGTCATACCCAGAAAGATCGCAAGTGCGATAAAACCTACAACACTTGGATAAGACAATGCTGATTTAATTTGGTTTTGTAAGCGGGCAACATCTTCTAACAACTTGGCTAAACGATTCAATACTTCGTCTAGAACACCACCAACTTCGCCAGCTTGAATCATACTCACATATAATCCATCAAAGCAGTCAGGATGCTTCCGCATTGACTCTGAAAGATTCATTCCGCTTTGCACATCGTTGCTAATCTCAATTAGGGCTTGTTTGAGTTTAGTATTACTACACTGCTCAGAAAGTACCCCCAGACTTCTAACGATCGCAACTCCCGCATTCATCAAAACGGCAAATTGACGAGAAAAAACGGCTTTGTCTTTCACAGAAACCTTAACAAAGGAATTCTGGATTTTTTTTATGTCAAAACTTGGCAGAAATCCTTGAAATTGTTTGAGTTCTTGGACTACAAAACCTTGCTCTCTAAGATTAGTACGAGCTTGCACCAAGGATTTAGCAGTAATTTTTTCTGTTCGGGATTTTCCTTGAGAATCCCGAACACGGGCAACGTAGGTTGGCATAAATCAATTCAAAATAGTTGTTATTTATTGGGTATTAGGCATCCGAACTCTTGGAGACGCTACGCGTAGCAAGATCCCCGGAGGGGTACGGCTCCGCTCAGGGCAAGTGGGCATTGGTAAGAGGCAGAGGGGAAAATTCTTCTCCCCTGCTCCCTTGCTTCTTCCCCTGCTCCCTCATCTCCCTCATCCCCCCAATTCCTTTAATGCGCTTTAGCAGCCGCACCAGGTTTCGCACCTGCTGCCTGCGGTGGTACAGAAGTACCGATGAGACGTTGGATTTCATCTGGCTTAGAAGTTTTAGACATCGCCGCTTCAAAAGAAATGGTTCCTGCTTTGTAAAAATCGGCTAAAACTTTCTCCAGAGTTTGCATTCCCAATTTGCCGCCAGTTTGAATAGCCGAGTAAATTTGAGATGTTTTGCCTTCTCTAATCAAGTTGGAAATAGCAGGAGTAACAATCAGAATTTCTTGAGCCATCACCCGACCATATTCACCGGGTTTAGGGTTTTTCTTGGATACCAAAGTCTGACTAAATACCGCTACTAATGAGTTAGATAATTGCACCCGCACCTGGGTTTGTCTTTCATGGGGGAAAACGTCGATAATCCGGTCAACTGTCTGTGCAGCAGAACTAGTGTGGAGAGTACCAAATACCAAGTGTCCTGTTTCTGCTGCCGAAATCGCCAAAGAAATCGTTTCCAAATCGCGCATTTCCCCCACCAGAACAATATCTGGATCTTCCCGCAAAGCTGCTTTCAAAGCATTAGCAAAACTCTTAGTATCTTCACCCAGTTGTCGTTGGTGAACCAAGCTTTTAATTGGTTCGTAGACAAATTCAATTGGATCTTCCACCGTTAAAATATGCTCTGCCTTGGTGCGGTTAATCAAATCAATCATTGCCGCTAGGGTAGTAGTCTTGCCCGAACCTGTAGGGCCTGTCACCAGAATTAGCCCTCTGGGCTTATCTGTCATTTCCCGCACGATATCTGGCAAACCTAATTTTTCAAAGTTAGGAATCTTAGAACTTAATGCCCGTAAGCAAGCAGCATAAGAACCACGTTCTTTATAGACATTGACCCGAAAGCGAGCCAAACCCTTAACACCATAAGAACAATCCAATTCCCAGTTCTGCTCTAAGGTTTTACGCTGGGTGTTGTTGAGCATACTAAAAATCAGCCTTTGACATTGATCGGCTGTCAATACATGCTCACCTATGGGGGTAAGTTTGCCACTGATGCGGAAGTAGGGAGGTAAACCTGCGGATAAATGCATATCGGAGCCACCCAATTCAATCAACTGCTCCATCAGGTCTTCAATCATCATTTCCATAGTTCTGCTTCCTTTTAATGTTTTATTTGTCCTTTGTCATTTGTCCTTTGTCATTTGTTTAAAGTTACTAACCATCGACCAATGACTAATGACCAATGACTATTAGCCTTAAAACCGAGATGTCATACAATAAGGACAATCGAGCCATTCTGGTTTCAATGTGGCATCGCAAGTTCGGCAGGTAAGACCAGTCTTGCGTTTGGCTTTTAACTCGGCTTCCAAACCAGTATCAGTAAAGGTCACTCGTTCTACTTCTTCTAGAGTGGTGGAACCTTGGCGCACTAAGTCCAAACTGTAAGCCAGCAAGGTTTTCATGCCCTCTTCTATTGCCACTTCCTTGATGCGTTCCGTGGGTGCATCTTCGTTGATGAGAGTTTGGAGGTTTTCGGTGACTCGCATGACTTCATAAACACCACAACGCCCTTTGTAGCCGATCCCGTTACATTTTGAGCAAAGCTGATTTTTGGTTTTGGCGTCAGCGATCGCATCTAATGTCAAGGTGTTAGCCTTATAGAAGGTAACTTCAACATCTGAGGAAGCTGATAGACCATAACGACCCAATTCTTCGGTTGTAGGAGTGTAGGCAATACGACATTCAGAACATACACGCCGCACCAAACGTTGAGCTAAAACGCCAATTAGGGAACTAGAAACCATGAAAGGCTCAATCCCCATTTCTCCCAAACGAGCGATCGCACCTGGGGCATCATTGGTATGTAAGGTAGTTAATACCAAGTGACCGGTTAAGGCAGCTTCAATTGCTGTTTTTGCCGTTTCCTTATCCCGCGTTTCACCCACCAGCAGCACATCTGGATCTTGTCGCAAGAAAGCCCGTAGAGCGGTAGCAAAATCCAGCCCTTTTTCTCGAATTACTTGTACTTGAGTAATCCCTGGAAGACTATACTCAATGGGGTCTTCTACAGTACTGATATTAATTCCGGGATCATTTTTTTCTGATAATGCAGAATATAGCGACGTTGTTTTCCCCGAACCAGTTGGCCCAGTTACCAAAATTAGACCAAAAGGACGGCTGACCATATCCTTGACAATATTCAAAGTCTCTGGATCGGTAATTAACTTATCTAATCCCAATTGGGTGGAGGAGTTATCCAAAATCCGCAGCACCACCTTTTCCCCGTAGCGACTAGGCAAGGTATTCACCCGAAAGTCCACCTTACGTCCCTCAAACAGCCGCCGGATGCGTCCATCTTGGGGTAGACGGCGTTCAGCAATGTCTAGATTGGAGATGATTTTAAATCGGGCTGTCACCGCCGGGATGATTTTTTTCGGCATTGAGGGGAAAGCTTCACGCAGTACGCCATCTTTCCGAAAGCGAATGCGTAAATTTTCTTCTTGCGGTTCGATATGAATGTCAGAAACGCCCTCATGCAAGGCTTTAGCCAGGATTCTATTGACTAGGTTGATAACTGGGGCATCTTCTGCACCCTTCATCGCTGCCCCTAGATCAGCCTCCATTTCTTCAGGAGCATCCTCAATATCGAGATTTCCGAGATTTTCTAAATCCTGACTAATATCTGTAGCGTTTTCTCGTTCTAGGTGCTTTTGCTTAACAGCCATTTCATCCAAATATTGGTTGATTAGCTGTTGGTAGTCTTCTTGTGTAATCACCATGCGCTGCAACGCCAAGCCTTGGGGGCGCAAGATGCGATTTAGATCATCAGAAGCCTCTAGATTATCTGGAGTGACCATCGCCACTAAAACTGAGGGCGGGGTTTGGTCTTCGTGTTTCGATAGTGGTACTAAACGGTGGCGACGACAAATATCCACTGGGATGAGGGTTTCAATCAGGTTCGCCATCTCCGTGTTGCCAAAAGAATTGACTTCCGGATCGAGGAATTCAACACCGTATAGTATTTTTAGTTCAAATAGCTGTTGTTTTTTATATTGCCTGAGCAACTCAGGTGATAGTTGTTGCCCAGTGATTGACTCTAGTACTTCGGTTAAGGGTCTGCCAGATTTGCGGCTTTCAATTAGTGCCTGCCTCATCTGTTCGGTATTGACATAGCCAGATTGCACTAGCTTGTTGCCAAAGGGCGAAAACTCTGTTCTGGTAGTTAGAGCGGTACTGCGCCGTTGTGGTGACGAGTTCATAAATGAGCAATTGATTTGGGGAAACCTCTGGTTAAAGTATTCCCAGGCTGTGAGACAGAATTCTCATTTCTCAAAAAAGTCCTGAGTCACGTCGCTTTACTTTGAATTAAAAATTAAAGATATTTTCAAATAAGATCAGGGGCGAGTCACATTCAGCGCTACCTTGTAAATTACTCGTTCGGGTTCCCGCCTTAGTGGGGTCTGGGCTAAGGTGTTCACCATTTGTCACAATAAGAAAACGGTTACATCATTTTCAGAAACTTGTCGGCAACAAAATCAGCCTCACTGGCAAGTCGTGGATGACGACGGTTGCAAGCTGGGGAGATACACTGCCATAAAAAGCATCTGGAATGAGTAGACAATAATGGATGAAAATAAACAGATAAACAATACAAGCCAGCAATTGGGTGAACCAACAGAGGTAAAGTAAGCAATGAAGAGTGACTCCCCAGCCCAAATTAATTTCAATGAATCTGGTAACGAGGTGACAGAGCAAGTGGCAGCCCAAACCAATATATCGGGGGATACGGCTAATCTCAATCCAGAAAATAGCGTCGCTGCAAGTGAGAAAACTGGAATGGAAACAGCAGCTTTGGCAGAACTGACTCAACAAATCGACTCTCTCAAAACGCAACTAGAAGAACGTAGTACTCAATATATGCGGATTGCTGCTGATTTTGAGAATTACCGGAAACGTACCAGCAAAGAAAAAGAAGAGTTAGAGACGCTGATGAAGCGGAACACGATTCTGGAATTGCTGCCAGTGGTCGATAATTTTGAGCGGGCGCGATCGCACCTCAAACCCCAATCTGAAGGCGAAATGACCATGCACAAAAGTTACCAAGGCGTTTACAAACAATTGGTAGATAGCCTGAAGCGCTTGGGTGTATCACCAATGCGTCCTGAAGGTCAAGAATTTGATCCGAACCTCCATGAAGCAGTAATGCGCGAACCTACGGATGAACATCCTGAAGGAACAGTGTTAGAAGAGTTAGTGCGCGGATATTACTTGGGCGATCGCGTGCTACGCCATGCAATGGTCAAAGTAGCTGCTCCCAAGGAAGATAGCCCTTCTGCACCAGAAGATCAGTCGAGTCAAGCCTTCAGTTAAGCTGTAATCGCTCGCCTCGCTGACCGAAAGTGCCTGGGTTCTAGCAAGGACGAGCATCATTATTGAGGGATGGAGAGGATGAGGGAGATGAGGAGGATGAGGGGGATAAGGAGGAATTTACTCCCTTATCTCCCTCATCTCCCCCTGCTCCCCTACTTTCCCCATTTCTATATGCTGAAGTTTTGAGCTAGTCCGCGACATACTACAGCAAAAAACTCGGTAAAAATACTGATAATTATGGGAAAAGTTATTGGGATCGACTTAGGCACTACTAACAGTTGCGTCGCAGTTTTGGAAGGCGGTCAACCACTGGTGATCTCCAATTCTGAAGGTGGACGAACTACTCCAAGTATTGTGGGATTTGGCAAGAGTGGCGATCGCTTGATTGGTCAATTGGCAAAGCGCCAAGCCGTAACCAATGCCGAAAACACAATTTACAGTATTAAACGATTTATCGGGCGGCGTTGGGACGACACTGAAATAGAACGCGATCGCGTCCCCTACAACTGTGTCAAAGGTCGAGACGATACCGTTGATGTCCAAATTCGCTCAAAAAACTACACGCCACAAGAATTGTCCGCGATGATCCTGCAAAAGCTTAAGCAGGATGCAGAAAGCTTCTTGGGTGAAGAAGTGACTCAGGCAGTAATTACCGTACCAGCATATTTTACAGATGCCCAAAGACAAGCAACTAAAGATGCTGGCACAATTGCAGGATTAGAAGTCTTGCGAATCATCAATGAACCAACAGCTGCGGCTTTAGCTTTCGGATTGGACAAGCAAGACCAAGAACAGCTAATTTTAGTATTTGACTTGGGAGGCGGAACCTTCGACGTATCGATCCTGCAACTTGGGGATGGCGTTTTTGAAGTTAAGGCGACTAGTGGTAACAATCAACTGGGTGGAGACGACTTTGATAATGCGATCGTCCGTTGGATGATGGAACGCTTCCAGCAACAAGAGAAAATCGACCTTTCCCAAGATAAAATGGCACTGCAACGCTTGCGGGAAGCAGCAGAAAAGGCAAAAATTGAACTCTCCAGCATGATGAATACCTCCGTCAACTTGCCGTTTATCACGGCTGATGACACCGGGCCAAAGCATCTGGAGATGGAACTGAGCCGCTCTAAATTTGAAGAACTGGCACTTAATTTAATTGAAAGTACCATCGAACCAATGATCCAAGCGCTCAAAGATGCGGATCTCAAACCACAAAATATAGATCGGATTATTTTGGTAGGTGGTTCTACCCGTATTCCCGCAGTCCAAAACGCGCTAATTAAGTTTTTCAATGGCAAAGCCCCCGATCGCTCCATCAACCCTGACGAAGCGGTAGCATTGGGAGCGGCTATCCAAGCAGGTGTGTTGGGCGGCGAAGTTGATAATCTCTTACTATTGGATGTCACTCCTCTGTCGTTGGGAATTGAAACTTTGGGTGAAGTGTTCACGAAAATTATTGAACGCAACACCACAATTCCCACTAGTAAGTCACAAATTTTTTCCACAGCAGTTGATGGACAAACCTCGGTAGAAATTCACATTCTCCAAGGTGAACGGGCAATGTCACGAGATAACAAGAGTCTCGGCAAGTTTCTTCTAGCAGGAATTCCCCCATCGCCCCGTGGGGTACCGCAAATTGAAGTATCCTTTGAAATTGATGTCAACGGCATCTTGAAGGTTTCTGCCCAAGATAAAGGTACAGGTAGAGAACAAAGTATCAGGATTACCAATACAGGTGGTTTGAGTACCAACGAAGTCGAACGGATGCGCCAAGAGGCCGAAATGTTTTCCGACGAAGATAGAAGACGTAAAGAACTGGTTGAACTCAAAAACCAAGCAGATAATCTGTTATTCAGTTACGAATCCACGATGAAGGATAATAGCAACTTTATCGGCGAGCAAATGAAAACTTTGGCCAGTGAAAAAGTTTCACAACTCCAAGCTGCAATGATTGATTCTAGTATTTCCACTGTGGAATTTAAGCAGCGCTTAGACGACTTCCAACAAACCCTGTTTGCAATTGGTGCTGATGTCTACAATCGAGCTAACAGCCAAAATGAGGAGACTGAAGAGGCTTCAGCGAATCTCTTTACCCCAGAAGTAGACTCACCAATGAATGGCACACTAATACCACAATTCAACTTTGATTTTGACGAAGAAAGTACTGCCCAAGTTGATTATGAGGCGATAGATTAGGGATAGGACTTACGCATCAAGTACGAAATGTAGGGGCAATTCATGAATTGCCCCTACGAGAAATCAAGGCTTTCAGTGCCTTGAAAGCGTAAGTCCTAAGGGATTGGGCATTGGGCATTAGTCATTAGTTATTTCTTTCCTACCTCCCCTGCCTCCCCTGTTCTAAACTATATCTATATATTTAGATTATAAATTTAGTGAAGTTTCACAAGACCCCAGCAGTTTGCTAGATTGTAGAAGCAAATTACTGTGGGCTAGGCAATGTGCCAGTTCAGATGCACTTCCATTGCATAAGGGTGGTTTTCCACACCATTAGGTGCGGCTAGCCCCTCTGTTGATGGGCGGGGTTTTCCTCTCCTACGTAGCACAATTGAAAAAGAGACAGCCGACTCGGCAGTGGAAAGTCTTAGCATAGGCTTCACCTGCTGCTAACTTTTATCGCTTTTGTCGTCTCCCACGAGAAAAGCAACTGTTGCTCAAGATTTGTCGGTGATTTTTGTAAAAGGTAAAGGGTAAAATCAGTTATTAACAAAAATTAATTTTATCTTCTGCCAAACCTTCGGCAAGCCGCTCTCTAAAAAATACTGTGTTGCTTCATCTGTAGGCAAAACACTTTCACTTTCCGTAGGGTAGCAAGTGACCGTGACGTTCTACTGCCCTCCGGGTTCGCCAGTCGCTTATGGGGGGAACCCCCAAGACCGCGCAGGCTCACCTTCTGCTTTCTTCCTTCTAACTTTTACCTTTGCTATATGGCCCGCGACTATTATGAAATCCTGGGTGTCTCTCGTGACACCGACAAAGAAGAAATCAAACAAGCCTATCGCCGTTTAGCCCGGAAGTATCACCCAGATGTGAACAAAGAACCCGGGGCGGAGGATCGCTTTAAAGAAATTAACCGCGCTTATGAGGTACTCTCAGAGCCAGAAACCCGCGCTCGTTACGATCGCTTTGGCCCAGAGGGTGTATCAGGTGCTGGCTCAGGTTTCCAAGATGTCGGCGATATGGGTGGTTTTGCCGATATCTTTGAAAGCATTTTTAGTGGCTTTGCTGGCGGTATGGGTAATCCTACGCAACAAAGACGGCGCAGTGGGCCTGCTAGGGGTGATGACCTACGGCTAGACCTGAAGTTAGACTTTCGGGAAGCGGTATTTGGCGGGGAAAAAGAAATTCGCATTTCCCATCTAGAAAATTGTGAAGTCTGTACCGGTTCTGGTGCTAAACCTGGAACCCGCCCCCGGACTTGTTCGACTTGTAGCGGATCTGGTCAAGTCCGCCGTGTCACCAGAACACCTTTTGGCAGTTTCACTCAAGTTTCGACTTGTCCCACCTGCAATGGGACAGGGATGGTAATTGAAGATAAGTGTGATGCCTGTGATGGTAAGGGCGCAAATCAAGTCACAAAGAAACTCAAAATTACCATTCCGGCTGGGGTGGATAATGGCACACGCTTGCGGATTTCTAGTGAAGGAGATGCCGGCCAACGCAGTGGTCCCCCTGGGGATTTATACGTTTACTTGTTCGTAAATGAGGACGAGGAATTCCAACGGGATGGCATTAATATTCTCTCTGAAATCAAACTTAGCTACCTGCAAGCGATTTTAGGTTGTCGGTTAGAGGTAGATACGGTAGATGGCCCTGTGGAACTGATTATTCCGGCTGGAACCCAACCGAATACGGTGATGAAGTTGGAAAATCGCGGCGTACCCCGTTTGGGTAATCCCGTTAGTAGAGGGGATCACATGCTGACAGTATTAATTGATATTCCCACCAAGGTCACCCCTGAGGAGAGGGAACTGTTGGAGAAGCTGGCTAAAATTAAGGGAGATCGCACTGGAAAAGGTGGTCTAGAAGGATTCTTGGGAAATTTATTTAAGTAATGAAGCCCTCTTCTCTTTTAACTCCTGATGCTCAACTTGATTTACGCGGCACTCCTTGCCCAATTAATTTTGTGCGGACAAAATTACGTCTGGAGAAAATGCCATTGGGAGGTTTACTAGAAGTCTGGCTAGACCCTGGTGAGCCGATTGAGCAGGTTCCCGATAGTCTGACAATGGCAGGTTATCAGGTGGAACAAATTACAGACTGTAATAGTTATTTTTCTCTGTTAGTCCGCCGTCCAGTTGCTAGCCAATGACAGAGGATTTTGCTGCAACTGGACAGTTATTGGGTACAGTGGTGGCTGTACAGGCTAATTTTTACCGAGTACAGCTGGATGAGGATGGGGAGATGAGGGAGATGAGGG
Source organism: Nostoc sp. (assembly GCF_036916975.1). Taxonomy (GTDB): domain Bacteria; phylum Cyanobacteriota; class Cyanobacteriia; order Cyanobacteriales; family Nostocaceae; genus Nostoc. The sequence goes on along the minus strand of NZ_JBALFF010000050.1, from coordinate 54,379 downwards.
AGATGAGGGAGATGAGGGAGATGAGGGAGCAAGATCCTCCTCATCTTCCCCATCCCCCTGATCTCCTGCTTCTCTGTACTCGCCGAACACGCCTGAAAAAAATCGGACAACAGGTGATGGTGGGCGATCGCGTTGTGGTAGAAGAACCAGATTGGGCTGGGGGACGGGGAGCGATCGCTGATGTTTTACCCCGCCAAAGCGAATTAGATCGTCCAGCGATCGCCAATGTCAACCAAATCTTATTGGTATTTGCCGTTGCCGATCCGCCTTTGGAACCTTATCAACTAAGTCGGTTTCTGATTAAAGCTGAGTCTACTGGTTTGGATGTGCTTTTATGTTTGAATAAAAGTGATTTAATTTCACAGCAGGAACAGCAACAAGTTAGCGATCGCCTTCTTGGTTGGGGCTATCAACCAATATTTATCAGCGTCAAAGATGGTATAAATACTGAGCAAGCAGCCAGATATTTGAGCAATAAAATTACTGTAATTGCTGGCCCTTCCGGCGTGGGTAAATCTAGCCTGATTAATTCGCTGATTAATTCTCTTGAACTGCGAGTAGGAGAAGTTTCTGGCAAACTAGCTCGTGGTCGTCATACGACTCGCCATATAGAATTATTTGAGTTGCCTAGCGGTGGTTTGTTGGCAGATACCCCCGGCTTTAATCAGCCGGATATGGATTGTATCCCAGAAGAATTAATCCATTATTTCCCAGAAGCCCGAAAGCGGTTAGCAGTTGCTAGCTGTCGGTTTAGCGATTGTCTGCATCGAGACGAGCCGGAGTGTGCGGTACGGGGAGACTGGGAACGATATGAACATTATTTAGAATTTTTGGATGCTGCGATCGCTCATGAAAATCAGCTGCACCAACAAGCCGATCCTGAATCTACCATGAAGTTAAAAAGCAAAAGCAAAGGCAAAGGGCAGAGTCAATACGAACCCAAGCTAGAAAGTAAAAAATATCGCCGAATTTCCCGCAAGACTCAGTTACAGGACTTGCAGGATTTATATCGGGATGAGGAATAAGCAGTGCGATGTCTACGACGGGCTGCGCTACGCGCTTCTATGCAAAGGTCGGTCACGGTAGCATGAATATAAATAGAAAAAGTATCTTGTATGTCTCAGCCGCTTGCTGCCACCGCTAGTGTAAAAGATGTCAATGAGAGTATAATTTTCCCACCAGGCGACATCTATAGTGACGAACCCCCTTTGGAATCTGATTTACACCGCGAACAAATCGATTTACTCATCCGCCTGATTAAATGGTGGTGGCGCGATCGTCAAGATTTTTATGCTACCGGCAACCTGACCATTTATTTCAGTCCTAACCAGAAAAAATCAGAAGAATTTCGAGGGCCTGATTTCTTTCTGGTTTTAGATACAGAAAAAAAAGACCGCAAAAGCTGGGTTGTCTGGCAAGAAGACGGTAAATATCCCAATGTGATTATTGAGATGTTATCTGATTCCACTGCCTCGGTTGATAAAGGTTTGAAAAAACAAATATACCAGAATACATTTCGCACTCCAGATTACTTCTGGTTTGACCCAAATAACCTAGAATTGCAGGGATTTCACATAGTTGATGGGCAATATCAAGACATTGTACCCACTGAGTCAGGTTGGTTGTGGAGTCAGCAGCTAGATTTATATTTAGGAGTTGAGTCTGGGAAATTACGCTTTTTTACACCAGATGGACAGCTGGTGATGTTACCAGAGGAAGAAGCAAATCAACAGTTACAGCAAACAAATCAACAGTTACAGCAAACAAATCAAGAGTTACAGCAAACAAATCAACAACTAGAACAAGAACGTCATCGGGCTGCAATATTGGCAGAACGCTTACGAGCCGCAGGTATTGATCCTGAACAAATATTCTAAAAAGAAAACTTTATCTGCTTTGAGTGCGATATTTCTTTGTGTTGAAAACGATCGCTCAGTCACAATAGGATAAAGACAAAAAGGGCGATCGCTATGTCTCAACCTTTAGCCACTGCTTCTCAAGCTGATGTCAATGAGAGTATAATTTTCCCACCAGGCGACATCTATAGTGACGAACCCCCTTTGGAATCTGATTTACACCGCGAACAAATCGATTTACTCATCCGCCTGATTAAATGGTGGTGGCGCGATCGTCAAGATTTTTATGCTACCGGCAACCTGACCATTTATTTCAGTCCTAACCAGAAAAAATCAGAAGAATTTCGAGGGCCTGATTTCTTTCTGGTTTTAGATACAGAAAAAAAAGACCGCAAAAGCTGGGTTGTCTGGCAAGAAGACGGTAAATATCCCAATGTGATTATTGAGATGTTATCTGATTCCACTGCCTCGGTTGATAAAGGTTTGAAAAAACAAATTTACCAGAATACATTTCGCACTCCAGATTACTTCTGGTTTGACCCAAATAACCTAGAATTACAGGGATTTCACTTAGTTGATGGGCAATATCAAGACATTGTACCCACTGAGTCAGGTTGGTTGTGGAGTCAGCAGTTAGGGCTGTATTTGGCAGTATCTTTGGGCAAATTACGGTTTTTTACACCAGATAGACAGCTGGTGATGTTACCAGAGGAAGAAGCAAATCAACAGTTACAGCAAGCAAATCAACAACTAGAACAAGAACGTCAACGGGCTGCAATATTGGCAGAACGCTTGCGAACCGCAGGTATTGATCCTGAGCAAATATTCTGAGAAATAGAAGGCTTTTAAATTAATTGAAAACTGCTATAAATCTACCTTACAATCCCCATAAAGTCTTAAAATATTGTTAATTTCAGCCAAACCTCTCGACCTTCAACTTACAAGTATCACCCCAAAATCACTATGGCTATCGGCTACGTCGCGCTTGTACTTCACGCACATTTGCCCTTCGTTCGTCACCCGGAAAGTGACTACGTGCTGGAGGAAGAATGGCTCTATGAAGCCATCACAGAAACCTACATCCCTTTATTAAAAGTATTTGAAGGCTTAAAGCGAGACGGTATCGACTTTAAAATCACGATGAGTATGACACCACCTCTAGTGTCGATGCTTCGTGACCCTCTGCTGCAAGAACGCTATGACGCACACTTGACCCAGCTAGAAGAACTTATAGCACTAGAAGCAGAACATAATGTCAACAACGGACATCTTCGTTATTTAGCCGAACATTACATTACTGAGTTTAAAGAAGCGCGTCAAATATGGGAACGCAATCAAGGTGACTTGGTAACAGCTTTTAAGCAGTTCCAAGACAGTAACAACCTGGAAATCATCACTTGCGGCGCTACTCACGGTTATTTACCGTTGATGAAAATGTATCCAGAGGCGGTGTGGGCGCAAATTCGGGTAGCTTGCGAACATTACGAACAAACCTTTGGACAACCGCCCAGAGGCATTTGGTTGCCGGAATGCGCCTACTATGAAGGTTTAGAGCGGATGCTAGCCGATGCTGGGTTACGTTACTTCCTCACTGATGGGCATGGCATCCTTTACGCCCGTCCCCGTCCGCGCTTTGGCACTTATGCCCCAATTTATACGGAAACTGGTGTTGCTGTCTTTGGACGAGATCATGAATCTTCCCAACAGGTATGGTCTTCTGAAGTAGGCTATCCTGGGGCGGCAGAATATCGAGAATTTTACAAAGATTTGGGCTGGGAAGCAGAATATGAGTACATCAAACCCTACATCATGCCCAATGGTCAACGAAAAAATACGGGTATTAAGTATCATAAGATTACTGGGCGTGGCTTAGGACTTTCAGATAAGGCACTTTACGATCCCTATTGGGCTAGGGAAAAGGCCGCAGAACACGCTGATAACTTTATGTATAACCGAGAGCGGCAATCTGAGCATCTCTATGGTATAATGCAGCGCCCGCCAATTATCGTTTCGCCTTATGACGCAGAGTTATTTGGACATTGGTGGTATGAAGGCCCCTGGTTTATCGATTACCTATTCCGCAAGTCGTGGTATGACCAAAAAACATATCAAATGACCCATTTAGCAGACTATTTGCGGGAACAGCCAACGCAGCAAGTTTGTCGTCCTTCGCAGTCGAGTTGGGGTTTCAAGGGTTTCCACGAATATTGGTTGAATGAAACGAACGCGTGGGTTTATCCGCATTTGCACAAAGCTGCTGAACGGATGATTGAAATATCGTATTTGGAACCAGAGGATGAATTGCAGTTGAAAGCGCTTAACCAAGCGGCCCGGGAATTGTTATTAGCACAATCTTCTGACTGGGCATTTATTATGCGGACGGGAACAATGGTACCCTATGCAATTAGACGGACGCGATCGCACCTAATGCGGTTTAATAAGCTCTATGAAGACGTGAAAATCGGCAAAGTTGACAGTGGCTGGCTAGAAAAAGTCGAGTTAATTGATAATATCTTCCCCGAAATCAACTATCGCGTCTATCGTCCGCTATAGTCTCACGAAAAATAATCAACAGTAGTAAGGTGGGCAATGCCCACCTTATATTAGTAGTGAGGAGCGTTTATTTTACCAACAACAGAGCAAGCCTTAGCCTGTATACGGGTTTGTCAAATGCTGTCAAATCTGTATAAAGACATCCGCTTATTTCGATTTGACGACAAAACAGGGCAAGTTTACATCCTAGCTGGAGATGAACTCCAAGTCATTGTACTAAGTAATGGAATCTGGGATTTTGTCAATGAACCAGAATTATGAGCAAATGAGTTTTACAGAATTGAGAGCTTACGTCGTGGAAAACCGCGAAGACATTGAGGCTCTACGTTTTTTAATGAGCAAACGTGACCCTAATTCTAAAGGCTATCCTATGCCTGTGACAGAAGCTGATATGCAAGCTCAGATGGAAATCATCAGGCGTAAGATTAATGGAGAACTTTGAGATTATTGTCTAATTCAGTAAGCATAATTAGGGTGGGTAAATCATACTCACCCGATTATTTTATTAACACTACCGGATTTAGCTAAAGGCTATCTGGATCGATATTTAATTCTCGAAGTTTAGCAGCTAATCTTTGCGTTTTCTCTTCTGCGGTTTGTCGTGCTGTTACTTCCTCTTCATGAGTTAGCAGTATTTGACCCGTAGCTGGATTGTAAAAACGTAGTTTTCCTGCTTCCAGGCGTAACTCTAGCCCTAAAACTTCAGTGGGTAGAGATACTATACCATCTGCCAGGGTATTGGCTGCTACTGGAAAATAATTCCCATCGACCAAGTGTAAACCCTGGAGTTGGGGATTGAGATAATCGCCCGTGGGGTCATATTGGAAATATTCACGCACTCCTAGAAAGGCATAAATTCCTTTCTTTGCACCTTGGTCTTTGCTGCGGGTGCTTTTTGAGGTAATCTCTAGGATAAAATCTGGAGTTTGATTATTTTCTTCCCAGGTTTTGTAAGAGCGTCTGTCACGGTTTTCCACTCCAAACACCACAAATACATCTGGGGCTACGACTGATTCTGGATAACCTTTTTCGTAGTAAATAAATAGATTACCAGCCACATATACATCTGGGTGATTTTGAAAATAAATCCGTAGCGCATTTATTGCATAAGCCAAGTAACTGAACTGGATATCTCCTTCAGCCATCGGCTTACCATCCTCATCTGGGTACTCAATCGGCGTAATGGGGATATACTCTACTGAGGCTGTCATGGTCGGATACCTCAACTCAACCAGGGCTAGATTTAATTTAACCTTGTTTTAAGTTGTAGGTACTGCACATCAAAAAGAGGGTGTATTGCTCACCCTCTGGAACTAAAGTATATATCGCATTAATCAATTTAGGGATTTGGCTTGAATATAAAGCGAACTTTTGCGGGATGACCAACCTTCCCGAAAACCGCCTCTATCGAGAGGGACTTTTCCTTTTCCTGTGGTCGATAGCCTTCAGGAACAGAAATTACAGCCTCTAGTCGGTCAAAACGCAGTAACTGGCTTTGTTGTAATAGAAATTGCTGTAGTGCAGGTTGAGCGTTTTGCAAAACCCTCAACCAAATCTTCAGTCTCTTATTTTCTTCCAGTACTTTTGGAATTTTCAGGATGGCTTTTTCAATTTGGGCATGATTCTCTTTTTGCTGCAATCGTGTAGCAAAAGGTTGGGGGTATTGTATCATGGTTTTATCTATTATTTAATGGCTTCTGGACTGCTTGGAATACCAACACCAGGAGCATTTTTTTGCTTTATTTTTTATCAGAAATAATAAACCTGGGATATCCCACTTTATAAAATATGCTTGGTGCTTGCAAATTGAGGATAAACCAAGGAAGTAAATATGGCTTTATATGCAGACTACCTTAATAGGTTTAGCTGCCATAACCATATACTTAATGGTTGAAAATCAATTAGCCAAAAAATATTTACTCAAACAGTCCACTGATGCTAATTAGTCTAGCAGCAATAGGCTCTAAAAGCAAGTAAAATAAACCATTATTATCAATATAAAATATTAATTAAAAACGGTTTTTTTGTGTTATAATATAACGCTATTTATTCATTTGTCTTTTATCGGTTTTTCTGTAACTTAGTTACAAACCAATATATTTTATATAGTACTTTTTATAAAAGATATTTGTCAATAAATTCTGGATGTTCACAAAATTAGTAACTAAATTATCAAAATCTTTTTAAGAACTCCGCATGGTATTGATGAGGAAGGTAAATAGCCAAAACATAGAATAGTAGGTTGGGTAGAACGTAAGCGTTACACAACAAAGTCTTGCTCATGTTGGGTTTCGTTCCTCAACCCAACCTCGGCCTAGATTCAATAATATTGCTCAAAATCCGATCGCTATGACTGGGAGGCTAAGGAATTACGATAAGTTCCAAATCGCGTAGGCGTAGCCAGTCGTAGACATCGTTTTTATTGAGCATCTGATGAGAAATATTGGGCGCTTCATTTGGGAATTAAATTACAGCTTGAGTTAGATTTTTGGTAATTAAATTACAGCTTGAGCTAGATATAAGCTGGAAGACTTGATTTACGGTAGCAAGTCATTTAGAGGCTCTTGTTGACAAGATGCGTTTGCCCTGCTTACAGAATTGTTAGATTACCTCATCTAATGAATTGATAAAAAAGGCATTAATCTATAATTATATCAGCTAGTAAATCATCCATTTCATCGCTCATTTCTTGAGTATAAGGAATTAGCTTATAAGGGTTTTGCATAGCATCCTTGATCAAAAAGTCAAGGAAAAGTTTCATCATAATGCCGTCATCTTCATCAAGATTATGGTTTTATTTTCGCTTTGAATTGAGCGTAAAATTCTTTAGGAGCCTCATCGAAATACTTAAATAGAGCAGGGCAAAGCCATCCTTCCCGATCTAAATCTGGACTGTAATACCAGTTACCTCCATATTCTTCACGCTGCCAGTCAAACTTGAGTTGATAGCCAGGAAAGGGAGACGCAGAAAATACCAAACTGAACCCTGACTTTGCATCTGGAATCTGTGCCACCATTCTTTCAATAATTTCGTCCGCACCTGCCACGAAAGGCTCTCGATCTAGACCTACATTGTCATCGTCAAACACCCACATCTCGCCGAACTTATAGGGATGAATAACCATGATTGAGTTCATAAAGTTTACTAGCAGTTAATACCGTTTCATTTTAATAATGATACAAATACGCTGGTAGGGGCATGGCAATGCCCATTGGTGTCAACTAAAGAGAAGAAATAGCTTCACTGTTGGCTGACTCACCCGCCTGGAACTAAAGTTCTTTGGCTTTTAGCTAAAGTCTACTCAAGTAGACTAAAGATTTTTGGGTATATATTTAGTCATCTTCAGATGACTTTTGCTATTAGCAAGGAACTTCAGTTCCTTGCTGGACATGACGTTTACGTTAAGTTGACACCAATGGGCAATGCCTGACCTCTACGATAAATCTATATATATCAGGATTTTCGTGAATTGGTATAACATTAAAAAAGACAGGCAAGATGCCTGTCCTACAAGTAATAATTTAGCAGAGAATTTAGAAATTCATCTCAGCAGCTTGAACTTTTTCAACCTGCTTCTTCTTCAGCACAAGCATAACTTGAGCTAACATTACAAGAGCGATGAATGCAATCATCCATTGAACTCTAGAAGCGTCTTGCAATACGATTTCTGCATCTTGTTGACCGAAGCCGCCGACATTCGGGTTGCCGGTCAAAGCATCACCAGTCTTAACTGCTTGCCCTTCAGAAACGAGCAATTCTGGCCCTAAAGGAATCGTATCAACGACAACATCACCAGATTCAGGTTGGATGTTGACTAGATATTTAACGTTACCGTCTCCATCTTCCTCTTTGGCAATCTTGGTAATTGTGCCAGTAGCGGAAGCATTGTAAACAGTGTTGTTGCTCTTTTCGCCAGTGGGATAAACTTGTCCGCGTCCCCGGTTAGCACCTAAGTGAACTGAATATTTACCGAAGTGGATGTTTTTATCGGTTGCGGGGTTTGGAGAAAGAACAGGGAAGACGATTTCCTGATACTGTTCACCTGGTAAAGGCCCAACGATGACGACGTTTTCTTTGTCTTCGCTGTAGGATTGGAAGGGAGTGTCGCCAACTTCTTTTTTAAGTTCTTCAGAAAGACGATCTTCGGGAGCAATCTTAAAGCCTTCAGGTAGCATCAGTACAGCGCCGACATTCAAGCCAACCTTAGAACCATCGGCACCAACTTGCTGGGCGGCGAGATCGTAGGGAATTTTCACCACAGCTTTGAATACAGTGTCAGGTAGCACCGATTGGGGAACTTCCACTTCTGCCGGTTTGGCTGCTAGGTGACAGTTGGCACAAACAATCCGCCCGGTTGGTTCGCGGGGGGTTTCGGGATAGGTTTGCTGTGCCCAAAAGGGATAGGCGGCAGCTGATTGGGGAAGGGCTAGATCGCTGGTGAAGTAAAATGTCACAGTAGCGATCGCTATGAGCAATGTTTTGACGATCGCTCTAGCGCTGCGAGTTAACCTCGCTCTGAAGAAAACATTTCTCATCTCTAATAAGGGCAACGATTGAATTAGTCATTGGTCATTGGTCATTATGAGTTAGGAGTTATGAGTTAGGAGTTATGAGTTTGGAGTTAGGAGTTAGGAGTTAGGAGTTTGGAGTTACTATTATCTCCTCTGCTCTTTTGCCCCTCTGATCCTCTGCTTCCTTACTCCCTGACTCAGAACTTAGCACTCATAACTCAGCACTGATTTAAGCCCACCAAGCTCGATCACCGGTGCGGAAGTCGGTTTCAGTCCAAGGAGTCAAAACGATTTTGTCGTCTTTTACATTGGTATGGGCTAAAGGTAAAGACAGCGGTGCTGGGCCCCGAATAACTTTACCAGTTTCGTCATACTGGGAACCATGACAAGGACACTTAAACTTGTTTTCTGCAATGTTCCAGGGGACTACACAACCTAAGTGGGTGCAGATGGCGTTAATGCCATAATCTTTGATCGCTTCTTTGCTGTCTACCACAATATAGGTAGGATCTCCCTTTAGCCCTTGGACTAGGTTGCGATCGCCTGCATTCCGGTTTTCTAGAAATTTAGCGACGCTAACATCGTTACCTAGCTCGTCTTTTGCCGTTACACCGCCACCAGCACCACCGGTTGCGGGTGGAATAAAGTACTTGACAACGGGATACAATACACCGAGAGCCACTCCGGTGACAGTTCCAAAAGTAAGCAGATTCATGAACTGACGACGCCCCATATCGGGTACGTCTGCTGATTCAGAAAATTGAGCCATAGTCTACGCGCTCTTTGTGTATTTTGTTAAGCATTTTGACAAAAGTACTAATACTTGAGGAACTCTTGTCTAAGTCGAAATGCTAGCGCTCACAACGATGCCATACTTCTTTGTTCCAAGATATAAAAAGCATCTTTTCTGTTAGCATTACATTTCTTTATATCCTTATCATACTGGAGTCACGGAACTTAACATCATAACTAAATGTAAAATCTGATTGAGAAAAGCTATGACAGGACAGGAATTACGTCAGATGTTGCTTGATAAGTGGGGATATTCTTATGATGTCCAGTTTCGACGGACACAAGGAAAGATATTTTTGCAAGTCATGTGGAAATACCTCGAGCAAGCTTCTTTTCCCTTGAGCGAGGCGGAGTACCAAGACCATCTGGACACCATTGCTAATTATCTTCATGCCTTGGGTGGGTCAACACAGGTACAAACTTTTATTTTCCAAACACGCGATCGCCCCCGCCTCGGCAAAGCTGTTAGCATTCCTTTAGATTTGGGTGAACGTTCTTCGGAATGGATATTATGACCCACTATTGCATTAGCATTAATAATTTACTCAGTAATTATAGTGTTTTTTATACAAAAATACCTTCCTAAAAGATATTGACAATTTGGAGAAAACTCAAATGAGCCGCCAACCATTGCTAGACCCAAATCGCTCGTATACTTTTAGTAATTACTTTGAGTTAGGGTTTGCGGTTGACGATTTAGTTGCTGAATTTGGCTATTCCTTCGAGCGGCAATTTCTTGATTTACCACAATATTCTGGCGCATTAGACCGACTTAGTGACCTCAAACAGAAATATTAGGAGCGGTAACAACAGGTAATGTTTGGCAATTTGGCCGATTGTATCGACAGACACGCCATATTGAGCAAGCAATCAACATTTATCGTGTTACCGAAGAGTTGGAAATAGTGGTTAGGATCTTACTAAATGCACTCCTCAACTAAGTTGAAATTTTTTGGAATATCCTTATTTACCTGTAAGTTTAACCAGTCCAACACCACCAAAATAAAGCCCTAAAACTGCTCCCGCTAAAAGACTTTGAGTTAAAGGGTCAGTAGAAGGTGTAAGCACGGCTCCTAAAACTACTGCTCCCATAATTACGTAACGCCAACCAGAAACCATTCGTTGAGACGAGACAATGTTCAAATTACCGAGCAACAGTTGGATGATCGGAATTTGAAATGCTAAACCAGTGCTGAATAACAGTAGCAGCACAAATTCAAAATATTTATCAATTGACCAAAGTTGTTCAACAACATCTGCTCCGTAGCTGATGAAAAATTTCAAGGCTGCGGGGATAAGGAGTAAATAGGCAAATGCTAACCCCGCTCCAAACAGCACACTCGAACCCAAAACCACAGGCCCCAGTATCCGGCGTTCCCGGCGAGTTAGTCCTGGAAGCACAAACTGGATAATTTGGTAAAGAATGAAAGGACTAGTAAGTATGATGCCAGTGTAGGCTGCAACTTTGACGGAGACAAAGAAATATTCTCCGGGGGCAAGTTGGAGAAATTTGACTCCTTGTGCGGGAACCTCAAGTAGCTGGACAATCGGCTTAACGGCAAAGAAACAGCCAATAATACCCACCGCTACAGCAATCAGCGAATAGAAAATGCGCTGCCGCAACTCTTCTAGGTGGTCGAAAAGGGACATTTCAACTTCACCTGGCAACTCATCGAGAGGATTGGTGTCTGAGTTGCCATATTCTTCCGAGTCGATGTTGGGAACGTTTACAGTATCTACGTCTTGTGAAGGCGTCACGTCGCTTCGCTCCGAATTCAAAATTCACTCATTCAAAATTCAAAATTAACAATCCCCTAAATTTATTTATGGGCTTGTATCTTTTTTTTGTCGGTCATCGAGCATTTCGGTGACTTGGCACTCTTCATTATTTTATCTGGCGAATGCAGCTAGCAAGATATGTTTTTGAATGCTGTGAGTTTTTTGTCCTGTTTTTTCGGGTTGCATCTGCATAAATTAGTAGTAAGCCATCTTGTAGGCAATGTTTAACTTAAAAAAAGAGTGGAACCGATAATTTAGAAATTACGTCTCTGCGGCTAGTAGCGCTGAGTAAATTGACACAACATCATACAATACTCAGTTTTGGAAATCCGGTTGATTAAGATGGTATCTATACATACATAGCGTAATCGGAAATTTTTAGCTGAGGTGTTATGAATCGCACAATTTGCATTGGACTGATGGCATTGCCTGTGTATTTATACAATCCTCAACTAGGCAATACTTATAGTAGCGACGTGTCAATTGTCGAAAACCAGCCTGCGATAATAACTGCTCAAGTCGTTTACAGCCCAAATTCTCACTTAGACAAATTCTTGTGGCAAATATCGGCTAGAGACGACCAAACCGAAGATTGTCTTCGCGCTGGTACTTGCAGAGATTGATACTAATTCGTAATGCGTAATTCGTAATTCGTAATTCGTAATTCGTAATGACGCTTGTGGACTTGCTAACGCTACCGTTTCCCTAATGCTACCGCTACGCTAACGTAATTGGTAATTTCAGTAATTTCATCATAATACGGAGAGAGTTAATGGTTGCAGGAAATCAGCGCACAGTAGTGGTTACAGGAGCATCAACAGGAATTGGTCAGGCGTGTGCTTTGCTTTTAGACCAGTTGGGCTTCTCTGTTTTTGCTGGCGTGCGTCAAGAGATTGATGCTCAAACACTTAAACAAAAAGGGTCACAAAGGCTGATTCCGATTTTTCTAGATGTTACTGAGGCTGAATCGATCGCAGCTGCGGTTGATCAGGTAACAAAGGCAGTCGGTGGTGCGGGGATTTTAGGGTTAGTGAATAATGCCGGAATTGCTGTCCCAGGCCCGTTGGAATTATTAGCGATCGCAGAATTTCAGCACCAGATGCACGTTAATGTTACCGGACAATTAGCAGTGACACAAGCATTTCTTGGTCTATTACGCCAAGATCGGGGTCGAATTGTCAATATGGGTTCCATTTCTGGTAGAAGCCCTGCGCCGTTCCTGGGCGCTTACAATGCTTCTAAATTTGCGCTCGTTGCACTCACCGATGTAATGCGGATGGAGTTACGCCCCTGGGGAATCTCGGTTTCGATTATTGAGCCTGGTTCCATCGCTACCCCAATCTGGGAAAAGTCCCTAAGTCAATCTGAAATAGCACAGCAGGATCTATCCCAAACGGCACACAATCTCTACGGACAGGCGATGAATATTGTCCGTGAGAAAATGCAGATTATCGCATCTAGGGGAATTTCTGCGGATATTGTTGCTCAGGCTGTTGTCCATGCGCTGACTGCAAAGCAACCCAAGACACGCTATCTTGTTGGACTAGATGCCAAAATTGGATCTGTGCTGAAGCATATTTTGCCCGACAAGCTGCACGATCGCGTTATTTTATACTCAATGGGTTTGTAAATTACTTCCCGTTTTTCAGAGGTCTTTACCCTGAATTCAAAAGCTGTTGTTACTAAAATCATGGTTTTCATCAACAAAATCATGATTTTCATCAACAAAAGGATCTGTTTCATCAACAAAAGGATCTGTTTCATCAACAAAATCATGATTTTCATCAACAAAAGGATCTGTTTCATCAACAAAATCATGATTTAGCAAGGAGATTAAGCTCAAAATTGCTGTAACAAAGCTCTATATTCAAAAACACTAGAAAATTGTACTTAACAGTACCTTTTTTTGTGTTGGATATTTTTAATATTCATAAGAGTACCTTATTTAAGGTTGGGTATTTTTGCTATTTGTACTTATAGTAGTATTTCTGCTTACTTTAAATCAAATATCAGCATTGCAATGTGCTACACATAACTTATATATGAAAAATTATCCTGAATGCTGCTAGTTTAGTTAGTAGTTTGAGTGAGATGTACTTAAATTAAGAAATCAATTCCCTAAAACCAATATATTTAGCTAGTAAATTTTGTCATCCCTATTCTTAAGTGAACTCGATTAGTTATGCTCCTAGATTTAGAAAGATTTTATCAGGCTTGCAATCCGAGCAGACCTCTAGTCATAGGAAATGCCAGCGATCGCAGGTACTATATCGATTTTGCTGCGGTGCGGGGTGGTAAAATCATTGAAGCTTTGCAGCGTACCATCGCTAGAATATCGCCAGATGCCCCAACCTGTCAACTATTTACAGGACATCTCGGTTGTGGAAAATCAACGGAGTTGTTGCGGCTGAAAGCTGAATTAGAAGTAGAGCAATTTCATGTAGTTTACTTTGAGTCTACCCATGTCTTAGAAATGGCAGATGTGGATGTGACTGATATTTTGTTGGCGATCGCAGGCCAAGTGAGTCAAAGCCTAGAAGCAATGAAAATTAGGCTCAAACCTACCTACTTTACCAAATTATTTGGTGAAATTGTCGATTTCTTGCAGACCCCAATTGACCTTGGGGTAGAAGCAGAATTGTCTGTAGGGATTGCCAAAATTACCGCTAAAACTAAAGAAAGTCCCCAATTGCGGCGGCGGTTAAGAGATTATCTAGAACCGCGAACAGCAAATATTTTACAGTCAATTAATCAAGAATTGTTAGAACGTGCCAACAAAGAACTGAAAACCAGGGGTAAAAAAGGACTGGTGGTGATTGTTGATAACTTGGATAGAGTCGCAATTCGACCCTTACCATCGGGGCGATCTTTACCAGAATACTTATTTATTGAGCGGGGTGAACAGTTACGCAAACTAAATTGTCATGTAGTCTACACTATTCCCTTAGCCCTGACTTTTTCCAACGATAGCGCCGAACTTCAGCATCGTTTAGGGGGAGGAGTCGCACCAAAAGTTTTACCGATGATACCTGTACGTTTGCGCTCTGGGGAGATTTTCAGCCAAGGGCTAGCAATGATGCAGCAAATGGTGTTAGCTAGAGCCTTTCCAGACATTCTGCCTAGCGATCGGTTAGGCTTAATTACAGAGGTGTTTGATAGTTTGAAAACCTTAGATCGATTGTGCCTGATTAGTGGTGGTCATGTACGCGACTTGCTAGGGTTGCTGTTTGACTGTCTGCGAGAACAAGATCCACCCTTTGATCGAGATTGTGTAGAGTTGGTGATTCAAAGACAACGGGATTACCGAGCCAACGCCATCGATCCTCATGAGTGGGAATTAATCTTTCAGGTGGTGCAACAACAGAGAGTTAGAGGTGATATAGAATACCACGCTCTCTTGCGAAGTCTATTTGTATTTGAATACCGCGATCATCAAGGAGCTTGGTTTGCCGTCAACCCAGTTTTAGCAGAGACGGACAAATTTAAATCATGGAAGGACACGCACAAGTAGATATAAGAGCCGCTAATGAGCGTGCTCTACGGAGTTTGGGGAGAGCAATTGCCCTTTCTAGCGGACAATTCTCCCTGGTTTTGGTGTGCTGTAATTATCGAGTTTTGCAAGAGCAAATGCTGCAACGACTCGAAGAACTCTCTTCAGGAGTACACCGAATTCAAAAGGTAGTTCTGTCGCATAATGCTAGAAGTCTTTACACAAGTATTCATTTACAACTGCTAACCGAAAAAAATCCGCCATCGGCGTTGATGATTTTGGGTTTAGAGTCAGTAGATGGACTTGAGGATCTACTTAGCTCGATCAATCATATTCGTGATGAATTTCGCAAACGCCACCCATTTCCCATGATTGTGTGGATGAATGAGGAAGTGTTGCAAAAGGTAGTCCGTTTAGCCCCAGATTTCGCTAGTTGGGCGGCGACACCGATTCGGTTTGAGATGACAACTGAATCATTGCTGCAATTTTTGCAACAGGAAACTGACTCTTTATTTGCGACGGTGTTACCAACCGATACTGCACAAAATCAACCTCCTCAAGTTGCAAAGCATTATTTCACTGTGGAGCAAGTCTGGGAACATAGCTATGAACTCCACTTTGCCATTAAAGAGTTGCACAATCGTGGTATTACCTTAGAGCCAGAATTACACGCTAGTTTAGAATTTGTTTTTGGTCTAGATGATTATATTAGCGATCGCATTCATCCAGCTTTAAACCATTTTCAGCAAAGCTTGCTAGTTTGGCAGCAGTTGGCGAAGACGGGGGATGAAGCAGCAGGGGAAGCAGGGGAAGCATTTTCTTCGCCTACGCCTCCTAATCGCCCATCTCGACTACTTCTGCGACAGGGAGTTTTGCTGTTTTATATTGGGCTGTGTTATTGCCGGGGAGCAGAGCAAAATCAAACAGAAAATCGCCGTCATTGGTACACAGCTAAATCTTATTTTCAGCAGTGCTTGATTATTTTACAAGTGGCTGGTCGTCCAGATATAGTTGCTGGATTTATTAGTCAACTCGCTGAAGTTTTGCAATATCTGCAAGAATGGCAAGAATTGCAGACGGTTGCTCAAAAGTCTCTGGAGTTGCATCAAACTTATGGTAGTCAAATCCAATTAGCTTGTGACTACGGTTTTCTGGCCCAAGTGGCTGTGCAGCAGTCGCGGTGGGTACAGGCGAGTATATTAGCACACGTATCACTGCTGAAATTAGGTGAGGCGCAAAAGCACAATGACCCTTATAACTGTTTATTTCCATTACTGTTAGGGCAAATTTACTATTTAGTTTTAGCGAAAGCACAGCGAAATTTAGGTGAGCAGGAAGTAGCTCGTGAATACTTAGACAAGGCGACAAAAGAACTACCCGCAGCCTTAGAAAGCAGCGCCCATCAATACGATGCCCATCGTTATATTCGCTTATTGCGGACACTGCGATCGCTCTATTTTGAAGAAGGGCGATATCTGGAAGCCTATTACATTCGCCAGAAACGGCGTTCTGTTGAGCAGCAGTATGGCTTTCGGGCTTTTATCGGTGCGGGACGCTTGCAACCGCAAAGACAGGCGACAAACCCAGCATTGATGACACCTTCTGGGAGTAGCAGCGTTGCTTTAGAAATTGCCGCTTCTGGGCGAGAGCGTGATATTAATAACTTAATTGGCAGAATTAGCCGCGCCGATCGAAAATTGACGGTGATTCACGGTCAATCAGGGGTGGGTAAAAGTTCTATTGTAACTGCGGGGTTAGTTCCAGCGCTGCAAAATCGAGCTATTGGCGATCAAATAGCTGTACCTGTAGTACTGCAAGTTTACACCGAATGGGCCCGGGAATTAGAAAAATCTTTAAGTGAGGCGATGTCTAATGACGCATCTCTTGCCATCTACGCTGATATCATGCCAGAAGCAGCCATTGAACCGGAATTACCCTATGCCACACCTATTACCATCCTGAGAATTTTACAACAACTAAAAGAAAATGCCGATCGCCATCTGATCACAGTTTTAATTTTTGACCAGTTTGAAGAATTTTTCTTTGGTTATAGCGATCGCAATCAAAAGCAAGAATTTGATAAATTTATTAGCGACTGCCTGAATATACCCTTTGTCAAAGTTATTCTTTCTTTGCGAGAAGATTATTTACATCGTTTATTAGACTTTAAACATGTTTCAGCACTAGAAGCGATTAATAATAATATTCTTGACAAACATATTCGCTACCAGTTAAATAATTTTTCACCAGAATATGCTAAAGCAATTATCCGAAAATTAACAGAGCGATCGCAGTTTAATTTAGAGCCGGCTTTAATTGATGCCTTAGTCGAAGATTTATCCACAGGATTTGGAGAAGTCCGCCCCATTGAATTGCAAGTTGTGGGAGCGCAAATTCAAGATGAGCGAATTACTACACTAGAAGAATATCAGCCATATAGACCGAACAAACTCATCGAGCGATATCTGAAGGAATTAATTAAAGACTGCGGCCCAGAAAATGAACGAGCCGCCTTACTCGTCTTATATTTATTAACAGATGAAAGTAACAATCGACCTTTTAAAACTCGGGCTGAGTTAGCGGTACAACTAGCAGAATTAGAAGATGCTAGTAAATTAGAGTTAGTATTAGAAATTTTAGTCCGCTCCGGTTTAGTGGTACTATTCCCTGATGTACCAGAACGCTATCAACTGATTCACGATTATTTAGTAGACTTGATTCGCTATTTGCAACAACAAGAATCGAGCTTACAGGTACAACTTAACCAGCTGCGCTACAAAGTAGAACAGAGCCAAGCTGAGATTGAACGACTTAAGAGTGAACTTAGCCAAAATGAACAGCGATCGCAATTGGTAGATCCTCATCCGCAACAGGGTTTGGATTTATTAACAGAATTACGCGAATTACACAAGCGCGAAGAATTGAGTCAGTTAGAAATTGAGCAATTACGAGCTGAACTTAAAGAAAAAGAATTAACAGCGAAACTCGCAGAAAGTCAAAAGAAACAAAGGCTCAGTCAAGCTCAATTAAATCGCTCATTAAAAATTGCACTTACTGCTTCTGTTCTCGCCATATTAGGATTAAGTGTTTCCATCGTCACAGCAGTAGATAGCGAAATTAAAACCCTCAGTGCATCTAGTGAAGCTTTATTTGCATCCCAAAAAGGTATTGATGCTTTAAAAGAAGCTTTAAAAGCAGGGCGAAAATTACAACAAATAATCTGGGTAGATTCCAATACCAGAGAGGAAGTACAGACGGCGCTATATCAAGCCGTTTCTGGGTTAAAAGAATATAACCGCTTAGAAGGGCATATATCTGGGGTAAATAGTGTTACATTTAGCCTTGATCGCTCTTTAATTGCCTCAGCCAGTGCGGATACTACAGTCAAACTTTGGCATCCTGATGGTAGCTTAGTTAAAACGTTATCGGGACATGGAGATGTAGTTAATAGCGTCAGTTTCAGCCCAGATAGTCAAATCGTTGCTTCCGCCAGTCAAGATAAGACGGTAAAACTTTGGAGTCGAGACGGTCAACTGCTTGCTACTCTATTAGGGCATCAGGGTGTCGTGAATAGTGCCAGTTTTAGCCCAGATGGTCAGATTATTGCTTCGGCGAGTAGCGACAAGACGGTGAAACTGTGGAGCCGGGATGGTAAACTCCTCAAAACCTTACAGGGACATGATGGTGCAGTTTTAAGTGTCGCTTGGTCGCCTGATGGACAAACCATTGCTTCCGGGAGTGCTGACAAGACGGTGAAATTGTGGAATCGGGATGGTAAGCTGCTTAAAACCTTGCTCTTACATGATGATGCAGTCTTAAGTGTAGCTTGGTCGCCCGATGGTAAAACTATCGCTTCTGCTAGTTTAGACCAGACAATCAAACTGTGGAATTTGGAAGGTAAGCTACTGCGAACCTTATCAGGGCATAGTGGTGGAGTTACCAGCGTCACTTTTAGGCGCGATGGGAAAGCGGTAAGCGAAGCCATGCCCTACGGGCTTATGGCTTCCGCAAGTACCGATGAGACAATCAAACTTTGGAGTTCTGAGGGTGTGTTGCTGGGAACCCTGAAGGGACATAATAATTGGGTTAATAGCGTTAGCTTCAGCCCAGACGGTCGCACCTTGGCTTCTGCGAGTCGAGACAAAACTATTAAACTCTGGCATTTGGACGATGTGTTACAGCGAAAGCCCAAAGCTAATAACGATGACTGGATAACTAGCATCAGTTTTAGCCCAGGCGATCGCACCTTAGCAGCAGCAAGTCGAGACAAAACTATAAAACTTTTCAGTCGAGACGGTAAACTACTCCGTACATTCACGGGGCATAAGGGTGAAGTTTGGGGCGTTAGTTTCAGCCACGATGGACAAGTAATTGCTTCAGCTAGTAAAGATAAAACAGTGAAGCTTTGGAGTCGAGACGGTAAACTGCTCAACACATTACAGGGTCATAAAGATACCGTCTTGAGTGTAGCTTGGTCGCCTAATGGTCAAGTAATTGCTTCGGCTAGTAAAGATAAAACAGTGAAGCTTTGGAGTCGAGACGGTAAACTGCTCAACACCTTGCAAGGACATGAAGATGCGGTGAATTGGGTAAGTTTTAGCCCAGATGGTAAGTTGCTAGCCTCAGCCAGCGATGATAAAACAGTAAAAATTTGGAATTTAGATGGTAAATTGCTATACAACTTAACTGGTCATAGTCGCCGAGTAAATGGGGTTGCTTGGACACCTGATAGTCAGGCGATCGCTTCAGCTAGTATTGATAACACGGTGAAGATTTGGAGCCGCGACGGCCATTTGCTAAATAATCTTACAGGCGATGGCGATAGTTTCATCAGTGTGAGTTTTAGCCCGGATGGTAAAACTTTGGCAGCTAGCAGTGATGACAAAGTAAGAATTTGGAACCGAGAAGGGACGTTACTGATTGCTTTGAAAGGTGATAAAGAAGAGTTAACCAGCGTTAGTTTTAGTAATGATGGCAAGACTCTGGCTGTCGGTAGTGGTAATGGTACAGTAATTTTCCAGAATTTGGCAGATATCCAACTGGAAAAATTGCTTACGCAGGGTTGCAATTTGCTACATGATTATTTACAGACTAATCAGAAGGTAATGAAAAGCGATGGCTCCGCCAACGCCAGAGGCGAACGCGCCTTGTGTTCTAGTAGGTGATAGCCTATTTGATTATCGATTTTACTTTTGCCTTGTTGTACTAATGTGTTTGCTGGTTCAATTTAATGGCTATTCAGGTGAAATGAGCCTAACGTTGGGAAAGTAGGTGCGGTAGCGATTGACATCGCGGGTAATGAGAGGCAAATTAGCAGTGCTAGCATGGGCACCAATGTAGAAATCAGGCAATGGGGAGGTTCTTGCGCCACCACGACGACGGTAGTTAAGAAAACTTTGACCTGCTAGGAATGCCGCATCCCAAGGTAAAGGCAGACGTTGAAATATATCTTCCGGCAATGCAGTGATGAGTTCCTGTTCTCTAGGAAAGCCGATGGCAATCTCAGCGTAGATGATGGGATTAATGGCAAGTTGGTCTTGACGGGCATAGGTTGTCAGTTGAAGGGCTGACCAATCAAACCAGTTGCGATCGTTGGTAAGAATGTCGAGGATAACGTTGCTGTCTACCAAGACGGTCATCGATTATCGTCGATGCGGGTGAGGGTCATGATTTGGTCAGTGGTGAGGTTTCCAGCAGCGCAACCTCGCATGGTGTCAATCCAGGTTGAGATTTTATCAGTAGGTTGTATTTTCTTGAGGTAGAGGCGATCGCCTTCGATTTCAAACGCTAATTCTACATCAGGAGAAATGTTTAGTACTTCTCGGATTTCAAGAGGGATGCTAATCTGACCATCAGGTGTAATTCGCATAGTGTGTTTGTTGTTCAAGCGTTCTTATGTCCTCATATTAATGTTGAAGTGTTTGGCTAATAGCTTTTTTGCATTTCTATTTTCCATATTTTGCACTATTTTAGCTGTACATCTTGGTAGCATTGAGTGAAGTACCCGTCAGCAAGGGAGCGAGGGCGATGTATGCAACCGTCACACAACCACTGACTTTTGAAGAGTTTCTTGCCTGGGATGATGGTTCAGGCAGAGAGTTTGAGCTATTAAATGGGATTCCCATGCCATTATCAGAACCAAATGCAAATCATGAGGATTTGATCGAGCGACTGTGTACCTACTTAGAAAATCACTGCCAAGAAAATGACCTGCCTTACGTGTCGCGTCAGTCCAAGCAAGTTCGGCTCAAAATAGCACCACCAGAAAAGGAAAAAAGCCGGAAAGCAGATATTGTCATATTTGCAAAAGTTGAATGGCAAAGGATGAAAACTAACTCTAGTTCTGCTGCTGCATATATTCCACCACCTGGAATCATTGAGGTTGTTAGCAACAACTGGAAGGACGACTATCTGACAAAACTTGCTGAATATGTTCGCGTAGCGTCTCGAAGAGAAGACTTGGGCGTGTTTGAGTACATCATTGTGGACTATGCTGCTTTTGGTGGCATTCGGTTCATTGGTTCTCCCAAGCAGCCAACCATTACAATATACCAACTTGAAGGTGCAGAGTATTTACCCCCGAAGGTGTTTCGAGGCGAGGATCGAATTGATTCTAGATTGTTTCCGAACATTCCCTTAACGGCTGAACAGATTTTTGCAATGAGTCGCTAATTAGCAATGAAGAAATTTCTTCTAGTTGTCTTCTTGCCACATTTGATGCGCGATGCCTGCGGCGGGCTGCGCCTACGCTAAACTACCCACCGCCAACCATTTGTTCGGAGCGGTGCTAAGATAAATAAGCCGATTCACTCGCGCCAAAGTTCAATGACTATTGCCAAACTGTCCGAACTAGGCATTACTCACCTTCCCGACCATACTGAGTTACCAGAGTCAGACGGGACTTTTAGAAAAAATTTTCAAGAACACCCACAAAGCATACTTCTAACTGACTCCGTTCAAAGTGTATTACAGCAAATTCACCCAGATAAACAGTATTGTATTGGTCAAGATTGTGGCATTTACTGGCGTTTGACCGAACCACCTGAGCGCGGTGCCGAAGCACCCGATTGGTTTTACGTCCCGAATGTTGCACCTATGTTAAATGGTCAGTTTCGACGTTCGTATGTGTTGTGGCAAGAATATGTCGCTCCCCTAATTGTACTGGAATTTGCTTCTCTTAATGGTTCAGAAGAAAGAGATAATACTCCAATGACTGGTAAATTCTGGGTATACGAGCAAGCAATCCGCGTACCTTTTTATGGCATTTACGAATTTAGCAAAGCTGCGATCGAGGTTTATCACTTAGTTGATGGTAGGTATCAGCAACTCACAGCTAACGAACGTGGACACTATGAGATTTCTTTGATGGGTGTCGAATTGGGTATTTGGCAAGGACAGTATGGAAATACTACAGCGCCTTGGTTGCGTTGGTGGGATACACAAGGAAATTTATTACTAACTGGTGAGGAAAAATCGCAGTTATTAACATCTCAATTAGAACAAGAACAGCAAAAAAACCAGCGTTTAGCAGAACGTTTGAGACAGCTTGGAATAAATGCTGATGAAGTTTAATACAGCAGAATTCATAATTTAGAAGTCAAACACGCTTTATTTAGTTAACGTGTAGCTCGATTTGAGTATTTTCCCTATTTATTTATCATCTGAAAAATACTCAGTAGCTTACGTTATTTTACTGAATTAAATGTTAAATTGTTTAAAATTTTTATGCTTGTACGTGTGTTAATAAGCTAAAAAACATCTAAATTGCATAATCAGATTAAATCAAACTCTTGTGGGGTAGTCCGAAAAGCCCGCCCTAGTTATGCAAGTTTATTTGTGGAACAGCTTATCAACACGATTGATTTATTGCTTGCCACTAGTTTAATGCGCGATCGCCCCAACAATGCCAAGAGCGATCGCTCAACTCAATAGACTTTTTGCATGAGAAAGTCTCTGTGTTTGAAATAGAGTTACTTGCAAGCTGCTTTTTAATAAATCTTGGTTTGCTCTCAACTCATACCCAACATGGCTTCCATCCTGTGCTATAGCGATATAACGGCTTCAAAACTAGTAACTCTTTCTAGTAAAGTAAATTACTACCAGCAATTTAATTAATCGGAACTGTGTGTAAATACCGATTTTTTTTGATAAGTTATTGTGAAGCGATTTTGAAGAATCAGTAATTGCCGCAAGAATATGCATTGGCTCATGTAAGATGGGTGTATCTAACAATACCTTCACAAAAAAGGAGTATAAACACCCAGGCTAAATACATTTGTGAGGTTTTAAGCAATAGCGCTTTTTGTCAATAAGTAGAAATGCTCATTCTGAATAAGAATGATAATCGTGTTTGGTGAGAAGGAGGCGATAGTCGCTCGCCTCCTTCTCTCCTATAAGCAATAAATCGATTTTTCCCAGCTATTAACTAAGGTAATAAAAATAACAGAGACAGATTATGCAGCACATAACCGAAACGCCATTACAAAAACAAGCCCAAAACATTTCTCTTGAGTCCGAACTATTTAGCATTCCTATGCAGGACTGCCAAAAGTTTTACTGTCAGCGATTCCTAGAGGCGACAAAACTTGACTACACGATGGCGGGCCATCCATCGAGTGCTAGTTGGGTTATTAATTCTATCAAAGTTAATCAGAGTGAAAAAGACACGCACTTTCTATTTGTTTCAGAGGGCGAAGTTACCCTCAACAGCAGTAACGGAGAGTTCTTATTGCGAAAAAACTGCTTTGCGGCAATTCCAGGGAACTTTTCTTTAGATGGTTCAGCCCAAGTCTTGGTGGCAACGCGACTCAACTACACTGGACTTTTCACAATTGGGGGGCCTATTGAACCATTAGGGCGATTGAATTATATTGATGGCTGTTCTTCAACGGTTCTGATTAATCCTTTAAGACGTGGAGAGCCCTGCTTGAATTTCCTCTACGTTCCTCCAGGTGTATCGCAAACTCCCCATACTCATCCCTCATTACGGATTGGGCTTGTCGCTGAGGGTAGTGGAACTTGTCAGGTGGACGAAGGAACGTTCAAAATGGAGGCGGGAACGGTCTTCTGTTTTCCAGAAAACAAGTTACATAGCTTCAGTGCGATTGATAATTATTTAAAAATCATTATTTATCATCCTGATTCTGATGTAGGCCCAACTGATGATTCCCATACGATGCTGAATAATACTTTTGTTGGAGAAAAGTCAGCCAAAGTTTTGGATGCGATTAGAACCAAATAACCACGCTCATCAGGCTTGCCTTTTCATTCTAGTATTGTAAAGGCAATCTGAGTGTTATTGATAGCAGTTTTCACATCAGTAGAATACAACTTTTATAATGAACGCAAACTTGACTAAATGAGCATTAAATAAACTATTATATACCTGCTCTAGGAGTGCTGATGATTCTGCTGACAAGCGATACTGAAACAAAGCCGACACAGGCGATGCGACAAGCGATCGCCACTGCTGAAGTTGGAGATGAGCAAAAAGGAGAAGATCCGACCGTTAACCAACTACTAGAACGGGTTGCAGATTTACTAGGCAAAGAAGCCGCTCTTTTTTTTGCTTGTGGAACCATTTGCAACTTTGTGGCAATCAAGACTCATACTCGTCCTGCTGATGTGGTGCTAGTAGAACAGATGGCACACATTATTCGGGCTGAATCGGGGGGGGCAGCGATGACTTCTGGTGTACTGATGGAACCGATTGCAAGCGAGCGAGGAATTTTTACAGTCGATGCTCTGGCTCAATCACTTGAAAGAGTCGCAACTGCTCCTTACCTTTACTCTGCAATTCCCCGCTTATTGTGTGTAGAGCAAACCCACAATTTTGGAGGGGGTTCGGTTTGGCGGCTTAATGAACTACAAGACGTTTGCGAGTTCTCCCGTCAAAAAGGTTTAGCTACCCACATGGACGGGGCAAGACTTTTAAATGCAGTTGTTGCATCTCAAACTTCAGCCAAGGATTTTGCTGGCTGTGTTGATTCTGTCTGGATTGACTTTACTAAAGGACTGGGCGCACCAATCGGTGCTGTTCTTGCGGGTACATGCGAGTTCATCTCTGAAGCACGTCGATATAAACACATTTTTGGTGGTGCAATGCGTCAAGCTGGCATTGTTGCAGCAGGTTGTCTCTATGCACTTGACCATCATGTTGAACGTCTACAAGAAGACCACGACAACGCAACTTATCTGGCTCAACGACTGAGTGAAATCGAAGGAATTACAGTTCGAGATCCAAAACCTGAGACAAACATTGTTTTCTTTGATGTTTCAAGACTAGGACTCGACAAAGCCATGTTTCTCACTCTGTTACAGCAGGGTGGTGTGAAAATGGGAGCCGTTGGTCATTCTATTCGGGCAGTCACTCATTTAGATGTTTCGCGGGCTGATATCGATTTTGCGGTTGATGCTATTTCCAAACTTGCGAAATCTCCGTGGCACTAAGAGAAGGGAGAGCGGGGAGTTTCATAGACAATTAAATAATTCGTAATTCGTAATTCGTAATTCGTAATTCGTAATTACGTTTTGTGACGAACGCACAAAGCCTCTCGTAGAGTTGAGTGCTGTTGTGGGGGCGGTTTGGGACTCGCATTACAACGTGGGATTTAGCTGAGGCGTTCAATTCGCGCTGCCCTTCTTAGACTCTTGACTTAAACTGAACATAGTTCATTAAAACAACTACTCGTGGCGGTTTTTGGATACATGACTGAGCAAGATTGTTATGCAGTAATTTTTCCAGCTAGTACGGTAGAAAAAAATCCCTATAACCTGCTAATTAGTCAAGGGCTTAGGGATTTTTTGCTTACGGGACTGGTGCGGCTCGAACGCACGACCTGACGCTTAGGAGGCGTCCGCTCTATCCAACTGAGCTACAACCCCAACTATGAAGCATATATAATTATAGCAGTACTTTTACCGAGACTGCCAACAATCATCCCAACTGCCGCCGCCTACTTCTAAACCACAAAGAAAACTTTCTGCTTTCAAGATTATTTGAGATTTTCTCCCACTTACTTCTCGTAACTCTAAATTTAACTTTCCTTGCATGGTGTCTCGGCAACAGTATCTTAAACCATCCTCTGTAGGCGCACGCAAAGGTGTACCAGCTAAATCTGTGGTTCCTGTCAATTCAATTTCATAATTAGAGTTGGTAGCTTTCATTTGCCATCTACCCCAAGGCTGAATTTCCCAATCTACTTGTGAATTCCAGGGAACGAATTCATAAAACTTGCCTTGATAGTGCAACCCAATCATCGCTACAGATTCCATCCACCACAGCACACCCCGCCGCCCACCGCCAGCAGTTAATGCTAAGTCGGGTTCGCCCTCAAAGCAATTACAATTTAGCCAAAACCATTTTTGCGGAAAAGCACCACCCCAATTTTTCTCGCCGTAAGCTGGGGCGTTGGTGAATTCGTAAATTTTGCCATTCCAGTCAATCTTCCCACTGGCTAAACCGTGAGCCATCAAAATTTGCCATCCAGGTTCAAAAATCTGCAAAAATGACACCCAGCCTGCGGTTGATTGCTGAATGCTATTTTGATTACCCCAACCGTATACAGGTTGAATTTCATACTGCCAACGGCAATAATTATTGGTGGCGCGATCGCAAATAATTCCCTGATTCAAAATGGCTGTAGCTTGATAACCCTCTTGAACATGATGCTCAAACTCTTCTGGAAGCAAGTATAGAGGAGAAATTTGCAAATCTGTTTTACCCCAATGACCTAAACCCAGGACATCTCGACTACCCCAAAATTTATTCACATCAGGAAAAGTACGGCATAAATACTGATCATCCGGGCCGAGGATTTGGGCTGCACCGCCACTATGGGGTTTACCGCCGATGGGATCTTCTATGGAGTACATAAAGGCGAACGTTTGCCCAATTTCTGGTAAAGTGACACGGTAATACCAGCCTTCAAAGAAGCGACGACTACTACTATCCCAGTGATAACCAGAATGGGGCGTTTGTGTTGATTGAAGGAGATTTAGGGGAATAGTTAACATATATCTATATAGTTATAGTTGCCGATTTTTTCAGTATGCGCGATGACCTCGATCTCAATTATGCTTATGAAATTCTTGGGTTGGAACCGGGTGCATCACAAGCACAAGTAAAGCGAGCTTATCGTCAACTGGTGAAAATTTGGCATCCCGATCGCTTTCTTGAGCAAAAGCAAAAACAGGAAGCTGAGGAAAAAATCAAATCAATCAACTCAGCTTACAACAAGCTCAAATCAGAAAGTCCATCTGAGCCTCCCATTCCTGAAAACCCACCTTCATCTTCGCCTAAAAATCCTACAAAAATATCTGTCAATCGTTGGGATGCTGAAACTTTCTATACTTTAGGAGTAGAAAATGCTACACAAGGAAGGTATGAAGATGCGATCGCAGATTTTACCCACGCCATTCGTCTAAATCCTCACTATGTTGAGGCGTATAAATATCGTGGGCTAGTTTGCTCACAACTGGGATACGAATATAGAGCCGCTTCCGATTTAGATAAAGCTGCACAAATAGAACAAGAGTTAAGAAATCCGGGTGCTGTGCGTAATGTACGTGCAGGTAGAGCTGTATCCAAACCTAGACCTCTTGTAAAAAGATTTTGTGAGAGGATAAAAAGTTTACTACGGCTAAATCGGCGTGGGAGATAAGAAGCGAATATACTTTAAGACGCTTCAGACGGCGACACCATACCTTGAGTTAGTTAATACTTATGCTTGGGAATACTAAGTATATTAATATTTGTTGCTGATTTTCTAGTATGTGCGATCGCTTCGATATAAATCATGTTTACAATATCCTGGGGTTAAAACCAGGTGCATCTGTTTTAGATAACCATTCGGATTGGGTTAACTCCGTCGCTTTCAGTCCCGATGGCAAAACTTTGGTTAGTGGTAGTCGAGACATGACAATCAAGCTTTGGCAATGCGATGACTAACGACAAACCGAAAGACGCTTTAGACGGCGACACATACTTAGAGTTAAAGAATCTTGTACTTGGGAATAACTAAATCAAGTTAGATTTGCTGCTGATTTATTAAAAATTTAGATAACTGTAGGACTTACCCATTAAGAAATGTCGGGGCGCAGCATTGCTTATTGGGACGCAGCATTGCTTATTAATGTCAACTTAACGTGAAAACCATGTCCCGCAAGGAACTAAAGTTCCTTCTCTTATAGCAAAAGTCATCTCTTGATGACTAAAATATAGCCAAAAATATGAAGTCTACTTCACTAAACTTGAGCTAAAAGCCAAAGAACTTTAGTTCCAGGCGGGTGAAAAAGCTAACAGTTAAGTTACTTTTTGCGGAAGTCCTAAACTGAAGCAAATTCTGAAACTTTTAATAAACGCATCACCTAACAGTTTAATAACATCTATCTTTGGGATAATCTTTCTTTTGATTAAGTATTAACTCCCTGGAGATAGAGCCACTTGTCTAATCTCAGAGGTTATCCTGATAATTACCAAGAGATGAGTAACAAATAAAACTCAATATTTATCAGCAACATAAATTTTTAAGCTCATTAAAACCTCTTGTTCTTACAAAACTTTAGTTTGTCAAAATCATATTCAGGAGTGAAATCAACAGCTATGTCTATTCCCAATGAACGCGAAAGCAAAAACAGTGAAGTTAAGCAAGAATCTTACACCGATACTAATGGTAAGATTCACACAGACTTAACGCGAACAACTGAAACAGTCAAGAACAGCACAGCTAATCCTAACTCTTACAGTAACGGTTACGTACAAGGTCGAAATACTGAGCGTAACTACCAGCAAGCTGATTTAGCCGAGCGTGACAATAACAATGCTAGTCGTGGTTTGCTGTTGGGTATTATCCTTACTTCCCTACTTGGCTTGATTGTAGGTGGAGTTTGGTACTTCAACCAACGCAATGATGCAGCCGTTGATAATACTGCGCCGGTCGCGGTTCCTGTACCAAGTAGTAGTCCAACTGCTAGTGCTTCTCCTCAAACAAAAACGACAATAATCGAAAGAACCAGGGAAGTGCCTGTACCTGTTGCTGTTCCTGTTCCACAACAGCAGGTTACACCTCCATCTGCACCTCGCCAACCGAATATTAACATTACTATTCCACCCCAACAGCCTGCCGCAGAAAAAGCGCCTTCTGCAATCCAGCCAACCCCTAAAGCGACACAAAGTCCGACGACGAGTCCAACTACTAATACTGTTGCACCAGGTACGAAAAGTGACACCTCTAAAACCACTCCATCTAAAGGAGTAGACCAGTCAAACAGTACATCTAATAGCGGTTCTTCTACCGCAGATGATACTACTACAGGCGGTTCTGCTCAATAACGGCTTTTTAATCAGCCCACTTGATAATGCTGACCTCACCCCGTATTTACTCACGCAAACACTCCCCTCTCCAAAGCATCGGAGAGGGGTTGGGGGGTGAGGTTTAAAAATGTACTTCATGCACAGTACTTACACACAGGCATCGGTGAGAGGTTAAGATAAAATGCCTTTTGTCAATCAGTTAAAATACCCAAAACAGCCTTAATAAGAATGATAATCGGGTGTGGGGAGAGAGGGAGAAGGCGAGCGGCGCTCGCCTTCTCTATTTGATTATCATTATCTTTAAAGTCTTTAATAATTAGACAAATTTTTGCAAATCCAAAACCCAGGTGTTACAAGCTAAAAATGAATTTTATTCTCCATTTAATAAATCTTAATTATTTTAATGAAAAACAAATGATTCATAAAGAGTTATTGGTATATACCTCACTCCTTTTGGGCGAAAAAACCAACCTCTAAAGAGTGGGCGTGCTTTCTCTTAGACTAATGACAAATGACTAATGACTCTCGCCTTGCGGTTTGATTTTTTCCTCAAGTAATGCCGACAAGCAAGAATACACAACTATGATGTTATAAGTGCAAAATCTAAATTTGTAGGAACTGCAATCAAAATTAGCTTAGTAAATCAGGATTTTCAAGTAAATATTATGGAGCAAAGTCAGCCACAACAGCGCCGCGTCGCCGATCAAGTATTTCAAGAATCCCTCGATCAATTGGAGGATATCTTACAAGAAAGTTCAACTGAGGATGAAGAAATCCCGCAAGCACAACTGCATAGTAGTAGTCTCAGTGAAGTCGAACTCGATCAAGACTTGACAGATATTGATTTAGCGGCTCTTGAGGACGCAGTTGCTGATATTGAACAATATCTTGAAGAAATAACAAAAACTAAAGAAAAGTTATGAGTTTTAACTCCTAACTCGTAACTATTGACTCATTTGACGCTGAGCTTCGTACAACATTAAAGCAGCTGCGATCGCTACATTCAATGATTCCACCCCAGGACTCAAAGGAATCCTTACTTGTTTGTCTGCGATCGCTGCTAAATCTGCCGACAATCCAGCACCCTCATTTCCCAGTAAAATCAGACTGGGTTGGCGCCAGTCCACCTCCCAATAAGTTAAAGTCGCACTGGGTAAGGTTGCTACTACCTGCATTCCTGCCTGCTGACTTTGTTGTACTGTCGCTTTTAAATCTTCGGTTACGGCTGTTGCTAGGCGAAACCATTGCCCTGCTGAAGCCCGAAGAACTTTCGGGCTGTCTAAATCTACACTGTCTCCACTTACCCACAACCCGGATGCTCCAGCAGCAGCAGCAGTGCGAATCATTGTACCCAGGTTTCCGGGATCTTGCACCGTTTCTAAAGCTAGCATTATACCAGTAAATGGTAGTTGAGTTTGCCCTTTGCTTCGTTTTGCCGTTGCAACCACACCATCCGGTTGGACTGTGGTAGCGATCGCATCCAACACTTCTTTACTGACAATTTCGGCGCGATCGCATCGGCTATAAGCTTCTTCCCAGAGTGAGGAGTGGGCTACTTGCCAATCTGGAGTACAACACACTGTTTCTAGTGGGTAATTTACCGCACAAGCTTCCTCTAACAGGTGCGTCCCTTCTAATAAAAATAACTCCTGCTTGTGCCGCTCCTTGGTGGAGTGCAGTTTGCGGATTTGCTTGACTAGGGAATTTTGTAAACTCGTCAACATCAAAAAGTTAGGATTTAGGAATTAGGAGTTAATTTAGTTTTCTTTCAACTCAAAACTCTTAACTCCTAACTTGATAATATGCGGAACCCGGGACTTGAACCCGGAAGCCTTGCGGCACTAGAACCTGAATCTAGCGCGTCTGCCAATTCCGCCAGTTCCGCTCGCATTCGTCTTTATCGACAATTTTCCTATTATTGCGTTATGTTTTACCTTTGTCAAGTAAAAGCATAACGTCTCGTTTAAGACTCTCAAACTGGAAAGGACTTTTTCAGGAAATTAGGTCAAATCAAAATATTAACTCAACAGTACAGTACAGCATTGATTTTTAGAGATCACTTAAGTTATTTTACTGAGTATTTAATTTAGCTTAAAACTACTACTTGTTCGTTCATTTTTGTTAAATTTTTTAAAAGCTCAAAATGCTTACTGTTGATGGTTTTTAACCATTATTATTCACCAAAAAATAATTTTTTTATGCAATCTGCTGCTCTAAAACGTGGACAATTTGAATCTTTACTGTAGAATCAAAACCAACTTCAAACATATAAAATACGTATTACTTTTGGAGGTAGGCTTATCAATCCTTCTACCAGCTTACCAGATGCCAAAATTGCTCCAGAAGCAGACTCCTCAGTCTTGCAAATTTGGGGTGGGCATCCTTTGCGGGGTCATGTGAAAATTAGCGGGGCAAAAAATGCAGCACTGGTAATCATGGCTGGAGCCTTGCTGTGTCCGGGCGATTGTCGTATCCGCAATGTCCCCTTATTGGCGGATGTAGACCGGATGGGTCAGGTGTTATTGGCTTTGGGTGTAAGCTTAACGCGGCAAGGCGATATTTTAGACATTAACGCCAGCGAAATTAAAACATCTAAAGCTCCCTACGAACTAGTTACCCAACTGAGGGCGAGTTTCTTCGCCATTGGCGCCATTCTGGCAAGATTGGGAGTAGCGCAGATGCCGTTACCAGGCGGTTGTGCTATTGGGGCAAGACCAGTTGACTTGCATGTTCGAGGACTGCAAGCAATGGGGGCTGAGGTGCAGATTGAGCATGGCATTTGTAATGCCTACGTCCCTGGCAGCAGCCGGAGATTAAAAGGTGCGAAGATTTACTTAGATATTGCCAGTGTCGGAGCGACAGAAAACTTGATGATGGCGGCTACCCTAGCAGAGGGCGAAACGATCATCGAAAATGCTGCCAGAGAACCGGAAGTAGTTGATTTAGCTAACTTCTGTAACGCGATGGGAGCGAAGATTAAGGGGGCGGGGACAAGCAGGATTATTATCGAAGGAGTCCCCAAGTTGCATTCTGTTGACTACAGTATCATACCCGATCGCATTGAGGCTGGGACGTTTTTACTAGCAGCAGCAATTACTCGTTCCGAACTTCTTCTCTCGCCAGTAGCTCCAGAACATCTTATACCAGTGATTGCCAAGCTGCGGGATATTGGGGTAACGATAATTGAGGACAAGCCAGAACACTTACGCATTCTGCCTGCGGAAACTTTCAAGGCAACGGATATTGAAACTCAATACCATCCAGGTTTTCCCACAGATATGCAAGCGCCGTTCATGGCTTTGCTGACATTGGCCGAAGGCGACAGCGTGATTAACGAATCTGTCTTTGAAAATCGTTTGCGTCATGCCTCAGAGTTGAATCGCTTGGGGGCAGACATTCGTGTTAAAGGCAACGCTGCTTTCGTTCGGGGAGTACCGAAATTGTCTGGCGCACCAGTATTAGGTACAGACTTACGAGCATCAGCAGCGCTAGTCATAGCAGGACTGGCGGCAGAAGGAAAAACCACAATTCAAGGATTACAGCACCTCGATCGCGGCTATGATCGACTCGATGTGAAGTTGCAGCAATTGGGCGCTAAAATCCTCCGCGTGGGCGAAGCATCAGCAGATTCAGAAATCGCTGCCAGCATCAGTAGCCTGTCAACTTGATCGGTTGAAACTAACATCTGGACAAGGGGGATGAGGTGGATGAGGCGGATGAGGTAATTTCTCCCCCATCTCCCTCATCTCCCCCTGCCCAGCCTAGTTAAATCGTTATACTAACTGTGGGAGGCTGTTTATTTAATCAGCCAGATTCCATAGTTGTGTTTTTTTATAGCTTGCTGTACTATGTCCCTCTTTAAAACCCCGCTAATTGGTTTAAAAGCTGACTCATTTCGTCATCCATTAGACCTGGAAGCTACCAAAACGCTCAAGCAAATACCAGGCATAGATATGTTGGTGCGAAATTGGCTAGGGCCAATGGCAGAGCAGGTTTTTTATGTAGAAAATATTGCCTCCAGCATTCTGGTAGGTGAAAAGCAACTGCCCGATTTATACAAGCTGTTGTTAGATGCCTGTAAAATCCTGGATATAGAGCCTCCCCAGTTATACGTCCGGCAACATCCGGCTCCCAACGCCTATACTTTTGCTGTGCGGGGTAAGCAGCCGTTTGTTGTGTTACACACATCCCTGATTGATATCCTCACACCAGAGGAAATACAGGCAGTAATTGCCCACGAGTTGGGGCATCTCAAGTGTGACCATAGCGTTTATTTGACGCCTGTAAATTTATTAATATTAGCTGCGGCGATTGTTCCCAATGTTGGAACCTTCGTTGCTCAAGCGATACAAGCACAGCTTTTAGAATGGGTACGCTGTGCTGAGTTTACCTGCGATCGCGCCGCATTACTAGCAACCCAAGACCCCAAAGTTGTTATGTCAGTATTGATGAAACTGGCAGGTGGTTCCCCCACCTTAGCGCCACAACTGAATCTCGATGCCTTTGTTGCCCAAGCCCGCGCTTACGATGATATTAGCAAGACCGAACTAGGCGAAATGGTCAAAGCTGCCCGCACAGCCCAATTAACCCATCCAGTGCCAGTACTGCGGGCGCGAGAAATCGACCGTTGGGCAAGCAGTACAGAATATCAAACTCTGTTACAAAGTCATGGATTGAAGTCTACAAGTAGTGAAGTTGCACCCAAAGGCGGATGGCGAAACTGGTAAAGCTACTAATGAAATTTGGTTATCTAAATTAGATGTGTTTTAGCTGACAATACTCCAGATTATTCGCTCATGCGATCGCACAGCCCGTCGTAGACATCGCACTTAATCAAGTTCTTCAAGCAAACTATGGACGATTGCACTGTGATGTAAAATCCTGATACAGCCATAAAATCAGCTAATGACCAGGTTTCCTTACGACCAGTTCGCCAAAGACTATCTTAAAGAATTGTTACAACCATTAGGAGAAGTAGAAACAAGTCGGAAAGTTCCAGCCCAAATCCGAGAGATTGATGTTTATTTTTTACCTTCGTCCCAATCGATAAATACAATAGAATTAGGGTTGTTAGGAAAATTTGCGGCTGAACCTGCATTAGTTGAACCATTTAGAAATGCAGCTACAATTGCGGAGATCCGCAGTTGCATAAATAAATTGTTTGATATCTTTGCTGAATTAAAACGCCAAGCTAAAGGTGATAAAACTCGGCTTGCAGAATCAGAATTACCACGTTTGTGGATTTTATCACCCACGGCTTCCGAATCTATATTGGATGGTTTTAGAACTAACTTAGATGAAGAAAATTGGGGAAGAGGAGTACATTTTTTAGGCGATTATTTCAGAACAGCAATTGTGGTAATTCACCAATTACCGTGTACAGAAGAAACACTATGGTTGAGAATTTTAGGTAAGGGAAGAGTCCAGCAACAAGCAATAGACGAACTAGAAGCACTTCCCCAAAATAATCCCTTACGTTCCAAAGCAATTGATTTATTATTGAGTTTAAAGACTACCTTAGAATTCAATCAAAATATAGACGAGGAGGATAGAGATTTAATTATGCGCTTATCACCTATTTACGAGCAAAAATTAGCAGAAGTTAAACAAGAAGGAATTCAAGAAGGAATTCAAGAAGGAATTCAAGAAGGAATTCAAGAAGGCATTCAAGAAGGCATTCAAGAAGGCATTCAAGCAGAACGTCGTAACGTTATAGAAAATTTGTTGCGAGTTCGCTTTGGTTCTTTAGATGCAGAACTAAGATTAATTACTGAAGTTTTATTGGCATTATCTCCAGAGGAATTTACTCCTTTATTGCTGCAACTATCCAGGGAAGAATTATTAAATAGGTTCCTTTAGAAGAACTCAGTCTGAGATACTGGTTTTCCACCTTTACTAAGAAATCAATGATTACTTAGGAACGTGCATTAAAAAAAATGCAAAACTTCATCAATTATCTAGCTTCCCTCTCCAATATATCGGAGAGGGATTGAGGGTGAGGTAAGCGAAGGACATAAATTGTATGTTATTTAATTCTTATTCCTTAAGCTTCTTCAATCGGACAATCCGATTAAAAAACATCCCATTGCTTAACCTACAGCCTCTACCATGACAGTTGTACCCAACGACCATCGTTTTCAACCAATAAATCTGTTTGAGTACGAAAAGCTAGCAAAAGAACATCTCTGTCAAATGACGCTTGATTACTATAGCAGTGGTGCTTGGGATGAAGTTACATTACAGGATAATCGTGCTGCCTTTAAGCGAGTCAAGTTGCGACCTCGTGTATTAGTCGATGTAAGCGATCGCAATCTCACTACCTCCATTTTAGGACAACCCCTCCAACTACCTTTATTAATTGCGCCGATGGCTTTTCAATGTCTAGCCCATCCAGAAGGAGAAGTTGCTACGGCTCTAGCTGCGGCATCAGCTGGTGTGGGCATGATATTAAGTACAATGGCCACAAAGAGCATCGAAGAAGTGGCGACTGCATCTGATAAATTTCCAGATTCTCTGCGATGGTTCCAGCTTTACATCCATAAAGATCGAGGATTAACTCGTGCTTTAGTAGAAAAAGCCTATAAAGCAGGCTACAAAGCACTTTGTCTAACTGTAGATGCACCTGTTCTCGGACAGCGAGAAAGAGATAGACGTAACGAGTTTGCCCTACCCCCAGACTTACATCTAGCTAATCTCGCCATCATCTCAGGGCTAGATATTTCCCACGAAAAAGGTGAATCTGGATTATTTACCTATTTTGCCCAACAGCTAAACCCAGCAGTAACTTGGGACGATTTGGAATGGTTACAGTCTTTATCTCCACTACCTTTAGTCATCAAAGGAATTTTACGGGGAGATGATGCTGTTCGGGCTGTAGAATATGGAGCTAAAGCAATTGTTGTTTCCAATCATGGTGGCAGACAACTTGATGGTGCGATCGCTTCTTTAGACGCTCTAGCTGAAATAGTAGCAGCAGTGGATGGTAAAGTAGAAGTACTATTAGATGGAGGTATTCGTAGGGGTACAGACATTCTCAAAGCTCTGGCATTAGGAGCAAAAGCCGTACTAATCGGACGACCTATTTTGTGGGGACTAGCAGTAGCAGGGCAAGTTGGTGTATCTCATGTCATCTCACTACTACAAGATGAGTTAAATCTAGGAATGGCACTTAGCGGCTGCGCCAAACTACAGGATATTGACCCTAGTTTATTGGCCCTACCACGCCTCTAAGCCAGAAAGTTCTTAAAGCTAATTATTTCAGCAAAACTTTGAAAATTAATTTTCAGACTTGTTACAAAATCACTTAATTAGAGTATACTAATTAAGGTTGGATATATGGGCGGGTGGCGGAATTGGTAGACGCACCACACTCAAAATGTGGCGGCCTTGCGGTCATAGGAGTTCGATTCTCCTCCTGCCCACTACCAAGCAAGTACTAGAGAGGTTAAAAAATTATGCGACTGAAAAGATGGGAGTCTCCCCGTAAAGAAGGCAGGAATGACAAAGGTAGAGGCGGTTCTGCAAGAAAGAGGCAACTGAAAAAACAAAGGCAAATGTTACGACAAAGACTCAAAGAAGCTAACAAAGCAGACAACAACAAAAACAAGAGAGCAGGGGAAGATAAGTTTATCTTCCCTTTATTTTTTGGGATTTTATTTGAGAAAAAAATAAAATTTAGGGATTTTTCAATATATAGACTAAGGGAACTCCAGTAAATAAATTATCCAATCTTGTAAAATGGTTCCAAAAGCCCACCCAGTTTATATAGTGCTCGTGTGGCCTACCTCACAATCAGGGCTATTTAATTCTAAAAATAGGAGCTATGTGGTATAATCTAGCGCGAATCCAAGCGCGTGCATCTACCTGCATGAGCCAA
The DNA here is from genome assembly GCF_036916975.1 of Nostoc sp. Classification (GTDB taxonomy): domain Bacteria; phylum Cyanobacteriota; class Cyanobacteriia; order Cyanobacteriales; family Nostocaceae; genus Nostoc. Next base: position 17,207 of record NZ_JBALFF010000050.1, on the reverse strand, counting down.
CCAGCAATTATAGAAGCTTTTGCAGAGCTTAAAGACCCTCGTCGAAAAGCAGGACAACGGCATAACCTGACTTTATGTCTTGCATTATTTACTTTAGCGATCGCAGCCGGGAATAAAGTATTTTTAGCAATTGGAGATTGGATTTCAAGCTACAACGAACAGTTGATTAATCTTTTTAACCCTCCAAAAAATAGGCTGCCTTCTTATAGCACCGTGCGTCGGGCTTTATTGCATATTGATTATCAAGGATATTCCACATGTCTTGCTAAGTTCTTTAACGTACAACCATCTGTCGGAGAGACTATTGGCTTGGATGGTAAGGTTCTCAAAGGTTCATACCAAATTGAAAATGATAATCTCAATTCGGACTCTCACCCAGCAATTATGTTAGTCAGTGCGAACAAAAGTCGAGCGAGGATTGATTCTAGAGCCATGTCAAGTAGATGCCAAAACTAATGATCTTATTGCTTTACCTGAACTGATTGAAAAACTAGCTCTTCAAGGCGTTGTTTTTGCATTTGATGCTATTAATACTCAAAAAAAACTTGTGAACTAATAATTAATAGTGGGAATGATTACATTGCTGCTTTAAAAGGTAATCAACTAGGTTTGTTCAAAGAGGTCAAAACAAATTTTATACCAGAATCAACTTATGAACAGATAAATAAAGGGCACGGTAGAGTCGAAAAGCGTCATGTCAGTATTTGTAAAACCTTGGATGGGATTCGTTCTTGGCCTGGACTTACTACTTTGATTCAAGTTAAATCAGAGCGCCAAGTATTTACGCATCAGATGATTGAAGTCACAACAGAGACTCGTTATTACATTTCCTCTTTAAGTGAAACTGAAACAAGCATTTGCCTCACGGATCAGAGGATACTGGGGTGTTGAAAATAAGGTTCATTACGTTCGAGACGTTACCCAGGGTGAAGATGTCTCTAGAATTCGTACCACCCCCCTTCCTCAAATTTTTGCGTTCGCGTAGCGTGCCGGAGGCACTCGCTCGAAATTTCGCACTTAATTTATTCCGTGACAATATGTTTGAAAATATGGCACAACCTCAACGGCTATGTTCCTTTGGGTTAAACACACTTCAGCAAATTTTTAGAATGTAAATAGCCCTGTGAACAATAAATAATTGAATATTTTTTTATTTGGAAGTTCCTAAATTAAATTTGTAATAAATTTGGATAGTCACAAGAAAAAACTATTAGCCATTCTTTAAAATATACTAATTTGATTTAGACCTTTTAAGCGCATACTTACGTATCAAAATCGGCAAGCTGAATGTCTGATATTTCGCCTTCCTATGTAGTCAATTAAGTATAAAATGCTACGTATGTGTAGAGGAGCTAATCGCAATTATAATGCTTGGATGAACAAATGAAAAATTAAATATGAAGGAAGTATGAATTTTGCCATCCAGGATCTGAAATCCCTAGCTTAAAACAGTAAACTAGGACACAGCAGGGAATAATTCTAATATTAACGGTTAAGTCAAAAGTATACTAAAAAGGCAATTGTATCTCCATGTGTTAACTTCCAACGATGACACAAGGCTACAACAAGTCAGGAATCATCTAATCTGAATTCTTGAATATTCGGAATTGTCTAGGTAATCTATGGATTTTTTTCTTGGACACAGGAGTTATTGATGGTGGCAAGAGTGCTTCTACCTACTAAAAAAGTACTGGATTTTCCCATTACTGCTTTACGCTTTGATGATCAAGTACAAACAATACTCAAGTGGGCGAGGAGGCGTGAAAGTAAAACTGTATATGTAGCTAATGTACACATGCTCATTGAAGCTCATTGGAATCCGGAGTTTGCCAGCGTATTACGAAATGCAGACATAGTTACCCCTGATGGTATGCCTCTGGTATGGATGATGCGAAAGATGGGAGCGCTTTATCAAGACCGTGTGGCAGGAATGGATATTTTCCTAGCATTGTGTCAGCTTACTCAAACACAAAATCTTAGCATTTTCTTTCTAGGTTCCCAAACAGAAGTTCTTTCTAGGATGCGAAAAAGGTTAGAGCGAGAATTTCCGCAAATGAAGATTGCGGCAATGGAACCTCTACCCTTTCGCCCCTTGACTGAAAGTGAAGACGAAGCTTTGGTTCAAAAGATTAACTCTAGTGGTGCTAGTACCGTCTTAGTATCTCTGGGATGTCCTAAGCAAGAAAACTGGATAGCTCAACATAAGGGTAAGATACAAGCTGTAATGATTGGACTGGGTGGAGTATTCCCAGTTTATGCAGGAATTCACAAACGGGCACCCCGCGTAGTTCGAGACTTAGGGCTTGAATGGTTGTATCGATGGATTCAAGAACCACGCCGGCTTTGCGGTCGCTATGCTAAAACTATTCCACTATTTATATGGCTAGCTACGAAGCAACTACTATCATCAAGTCGTATTGCAGCAGTATTCCTTCACGAGACTGGGGATTAAGAAAAAGCAAAGCGAATATATATTCTGTGAAACACAACATTATTGAGATAAGAGTTACGCAATAACGAACCGCAACTTGTTCGCTCTTAGCGTTCCCACAGAGTAGCAACTGGCGCTACACGCAAAAACCAGAGTTTGAGAGATATTTTGCGTAAGTTCTGTGAGATACATATAAACAGTAAACCAAAAAATAAAAAACTTTATGTTGTCTTAACAACTGATTAGAAAACTTATATACCACTCTAAACCATAAATTATAACTAACAGGGCGTTTTATATGAAAATTCAATAGGCTGGCTCCTCAGTAAAATTTATGCTAATAGTTTCTTGAATTGCTGCAAATTTACAAGAAGATTGTGGTAAACTCTTCTAATAACAATTACTTAAACTAAAAAATACTTTCTTCACAGTAATGATTGCCTTACGTAGTTTTGATGTTACTTTCGGAGTAAAAATTTTGGATTATCACTAAAATCTAAATAAAATAAGGTGTAATTGATCCGTCTGAAAAAAATAATCCAGATGCTCATAGCCAGCAATATCAAAGCTATATACTGTAGGTTCTTTCATCGGTAAACTATGTAATGGAATCACCTAAAGATTCATCAACTTTACGGCAAAAAGCTGTTAAAAGCGTAATTTGGACTGTTATAGAAAGTTGGGGACGTCAAGCAGTCTCTTTAATTGTTTTTTTTATTCTAGCTCGTTTACTTACTCCACAAACTTTTGGTTTAATTGCTTTAGCATCTATATTTATTGAATTTGTACAAATTTTTGTCGATCAAGGATTCTCTGTAGCAATTATCCAACGTCAACAGATAGATTCAGAGCATTTAGACACTGCATTCTGGACAACATTAGGAATCAGTATAGTTTTAACTGTATTAAGTATTGCTGGGGCTGGATTAACATCTGATTTCTTTAAACAGCCACACTTAGTACCAATCATTCAATGCTTATCTATAAGCTTTGTATGTAATGGATTGAGCAGCGTGCAGCAAGCGGTTGTTGAACGTCAGTTTGCCTTCAAAAGTTTAGCAATCCGCTCACTATTGGCAGTGATAATAGGTGGAATAGTTGGCATTTGGATGGCTTTTTTAGGCTTTGGCGTTTGGAGCCTCGTAGGTCAACAACTATCAGGTAGTTTTATACAGGTTATAGTCTTGTGGCGAGTTAGCGATTGGCGACCAGGATTCCAATTTTCGAGGATACATGTTAAAGAACTTTTTAACTTTGGAATTAATATATCTGCGTTTAACATAATTAACTTTTTCAATCGTCGAGCCGATGACTTACTTATTGGCTACTATCTAGGACTAGTTGCATTAGGTTATTACTCGGTAGCTTATAAATTATTGCTAGTAATGATGCAAGTTTTAATCAGTACTACAACTAAAGTTGCACTACCAATATTTTCTAGGTTACAGGCAGAACCAGAACGATTGCTAAACGCTTTCTACGCTGCTACTCAGTTCACAAGTCTCATTGCTTTCCCAATATTTCTTAGTGTACCAGTATTAGCAACTGAGTTTATAAAAGTATTTTTTGGTGATCAGTGGATTCAGAGCATTCCAGTATTGCAAATACTATCTTTTATTGGCCCTGTTCATCTAATTTTCTTTTATAACAATTCTGTAATTCTGGCGCTAGGCAAACCTTCCTGGAGGTTATGGATACAAGTAATCAATACAGTTACTAATGTTATCGGTTTTGCTCTGGTAGTTAGATTAGGTATTGTAGCTGTTGCTTCTGCTTATGTAATTCGTGGTTACGTCTTATTACCTATTTCGTTATTAGCTATTAATAAACTTGTTAAGATAAATTTAAATAACTATCTGCGTTTATACATAGTACCTTTAGTAGCTTCTGGAACAATGGTTGGAACTATATTAGCTACTAAATATTTCTTAGGAAATTTTCTGGAAACATGGATGTTACTAGTTATTTCAGGGATATTCGGAATCTCTATTTATATTTTTACTATCTCAGTAATATCACCCAAGCTTTTCATACAACTACTTGAATTAGGAGAAAGTCTGAATATCAAAATCAAGACAAAAGTATAACTTTTTTATGTATAAATAATAGTGAATATTACTATATATTTATGAATTCATTCATTTAATATACTTCTATCTATGATAGCTTAACAAAAAAAAATAAATCTATCTAATCTCATAAAACTAATTAGTCAAAAAATCTGGCTATTAAATTAAGATTAAATTAAAAATTTATTAAAGAGAGCAAAGATGAAAATTGGAATTCTAACTTTTCACCATGTAGACAATTACGGAGCAACACTCCAGGCTTGTGCTCTATGGAGTTTTCTTAACAGTCAAGGCTATGATGTTGAAATAATAGACTATCGCCCTCTTAAAATAGCATGGATGTATTTCAGAGCTTTACTTCCAATCAAAAGAGTAAAGTCTAGCACTAGTGAAAGTAAGAAAATTCGGATTAACGAAAAATGTTTGATTTATATTTCAAGATATTGTAAAACTAGACGCTTCCTGCTTTCTCATGTTAAATTAAGCGATAAAAAATTTTATTATAAAAAAGCCTTAAAATACTACCATGACAAGTATGATGTAGTAATATGTGGTAGTGATCAAATATGGTGTATAGATTCCTTTAGAGGGTATAATTCTTCTTTTTTTTTAGATTTTGTTAGCAATAAAACTACTCGTAAGATAAGTTATGCAGCAAGTTTTGGTAATACAACAAAATTATGGACTTATCAAAAAGAAATATATAAATTGATTAATCAGTTTCAAACCATTTTAGTTCGTGATTCTAATAGTCTAAACATTGTTGCTAATGAATGCAATAAAAAAGCCATAAAAGTTTTAGATCCTACTTTCCTAATTAAGTATGATGCACTGAAAAATCCTCCAAAAATAAAAAATAAATATCTTCTATTGTACGTTCAAGCTGAGATGGAAGCAGAGGAAAAAGATTTTATAAAATTACTGGCAGAGCAGCAAAATCTAACTATAGTTTCAGTCGGTAGATATGAACAGTTAGCACAAATAAATTTAGAAACTGCTAGTCCAAAAGACTGGATTGGATTACATAGTGAAGCATCTTATATCGTGACTAATACTTTTCACGGCACTGTATTTTCTATTATTTTTCATAAACCTTTTACAGTATTTATTCCTAGTGATAAATCAAACAAAGTGAAAGATTTGCTTAATGATTTTGGCTTGACAAACCGGATTTTTACGGAAAAATTAAAAGATAAATTATTCAAAAAGCAAATTTTTGATATTGATTACGAATCAGTATCTATGATTTTAGAATCAAAAATTATTGAATCAAAAAAACATTTAATTGAAGCCATTTTACAACGAACAATCGATAGTAAAAGTCATCATGGATGAAATCAGGAATAAAGAATAACGAATACTTTAAAAATAGGTCATTTTCTGACTGTATTGTGTTTGACAAATGATAGGCAAACTGTTTATCTTTATTAAAAGCCCAAACCCAAAAGGAGTAGAAAGAGTTAAGATGCCTAATTTAAAGATTGAGTCTTTAACATCAAACAGTCTTTCGCACTATAGAACACGACATTACTTTGAGCGAGTAGGAGAGATCAATAGTGTAGATGACCTTCAGGAGTACTGTAATTGGGCTAAAGAAAACAAAGTAAAGATTTATATAATTGGAAATGGGTCTAACACCCTGTTTGTTCAAAAAAATATCCAATCATTGATACTGAAAAATAAACTACCTAAGTACACAAATCCTTTAGCTAATAACAGACTTGAAGTATCTTCTTCTGCTTCAGTGATGGAAGTATTAAAATATTGTTATCAAAACTCCATGAATTCTTTTTATTATCTTGCATCTGTACCCGCAACTATTGGTGGTGCATTAGCAATGAATGCTGGTAGAGGAAGACAACATGGATCTACAATATACGACTTTGTTGAAAGTGTAACTTTCTTTGAAGATGGATGTATAAAAACACTTGAAAATAGTCAAATTGTCCGAGATTATCGAGAAACTATGTTTACTGGTATACACTCAAAACTGATATTGAGTGCAATTTTCAAGTTTAAACCAACAGAATTCACCGAAAATCCTCTAATTTCAAGGCAAAATTGGGCAAAAGAACATCAAGATAATACAGCACCTAACTGTGGCTCGGTATTCAAAGCTGCTAACTATGCAATACTTGAAAAGCTCAAAGGTCTATCTATAGGTAAAGCTATGTTTTCAGCTAAAACTAGTAACTGGATACTCGCTAAATCACAAAGTAGCTATTCAATAATTATACTGATTAAAATAGCTAAGATTTTGCATTTTATAACTAGACAAAAAATTGCTCTCGAACTAATTCTAATTGATTAATTAGTTATTGCCAAAAATACTACATAATGCCTAAATTTTGAGTTTTTTGCAAAAATAGTTACAAATAAGTAAGTCCGCGTAAATAATCATCACTGCTTTGGAGTTGCGTTTTAGTACTAAAGCGCAACTCCAAGCCAAATCCAGAGACTTTACTTTTCGTTACATAGTTTGGTTTTTCTCGCCGACCTACTTATAACTTTAATTGCTAAAGCTTTTGCCTGTGGTCTAGCTATAAGCTAAAACACATTTAATTTGCAGATGGAAATTTTCTCAATATCTTGTGGGGTGGGCAACATGAGCGCCCTGATTATGCAACTTGAATGCTGATTAGCTTACTGATGTCCAGATTAGATAACATCGTAGAAATTGTATAGGATGGAGTAACTGCTTTACATTTTGAAACAAGCCTAGATATGCTTCTGAAGGTAATATATTAGCAGTTGATGGCACTTTAGCAACAAGCCCTTAATAAGATAAGGCAAGTCCAAAAATTAAATTACTCAATTCCTGCATCCAAGACGACTATCAGATATCTTCTTCCGCTATTTCCCCTGCTCACTCCGCGATTGATTATTTTTTTAGTATAATAATATACTGTGATTACCTTTCCAAAGCCATTCATACTCAAACAAACCAGATTTAGATGCGAAGGCATCACAGGTATCATCGTCTTTGCCTGTTTGTGTAAACTTAACTTGAACTGTAGGAATTCAAACCAATCAATCTTCTGCTATAAAAACCCCTTGTCTGAAATTAACTATAAAAGTACTTGACAGGAACCCAGGGGTAACTGCTATATTAACTAGAGTGAAGTTGTTGGGGCGTAGCCAAGTGGTAAGGCAGCGGGTTTTGGTCCCGCCATCCCTAGGTTCGAATCCTAGCGCCCCAGTAATAAAGACAGGCTCAACTAGCCTGTCTTTTAAATTTTTTAATTACTTTCCTTAAAGTCTGTAAATGTTACTTATCAGGCGATTTTAGAGCTTGATCCAGAGTCTGGCGAGCCTGTTCTGCTTTAGATCGTGCTTCTTGATAACGCACATTAGCTTGGGCAAAATTTTTGAGAACTTTAAAACCTTCCTTGAGTCGAGTAATTTCCTCTTCTGTTACTGATTCGTCGGTGAACAGAACATCAACCGCTTTGCGAATTTCTAACGCTTCATCTCGTGATTCTTGAACTTTCAGCTTGAGTGTGGCCAGGTTACTTAGAACCTGGACAGCTTGTGTAATGCTATCCTCACCGCTAGTAGTATCAATAGTTGACTCTTTAACTTCAATTAATTGTTGAGGACCAAATCCTTCTTCCAGTTCCGTGGGTAGCTTTCCTGCATCCATCAGTTCCATCAACTGATCCATTGCTTTATCACGGGCTTTTGCTGAATCTTTTCCAGAAACAGTAAGGATAATTTCTGGGCTTTGAGCGAGAGTATACTGAACCATATTTGAGCAGAAAATTTCCTGGTTAACCAAGCTGAGGCAAATAATTATAACATACTGTGTGTCCGTTTATTTATTGATAAATATACTTCAGTGTCCGTTTATTAAATTTATGTAATTTCTATACTTAATAATTTCATGCTTCATTCCTACCCCTGCCAAGTCGCTCAAAATAAAACTTTATACTTAAGAAAAGCCAATTAAGTTTCAACAGGAGGGGAGAGCAATGGCTCCTAGTCCCACCATCATGCAAGCTGTAGAAAAACTGGGCTACCGTGTCACCGTTGGTGATGTGGCAACCCAGGCAGGATTAAACGTCGCTGAAGCTAATCAAAGCTTATTAGCCCTAGCATCTGATGCCGGGGGACATTTGCAAGTAGCGGATTCAGGTGATATTATTTACCTTTTTCCACAAAATTTTCGAGCAATTTTGCGTAATAAATACTTCCGGTTACGATTGCAAGAATCGTGGAAAAAGGTCTGGAGTGTTCTGTTTTATCTGATTCGGATTTCTTTTGGAATTTTGTTAACTGTTTCCATTATCCTGATAACTGTTACCATCTACATTATCATTACCTCTACCAATTCCGATCGCAACGGCAACAATCGGGGCAGTAGTTTCGGCGGTGGGGGGTTCTTTTATTTTCCAAATTTATTTTGGTATCTTAGCCCAAATTATGACATCCACAACCAGGAACGGCGACGTGAAAGGCGGCAAGAAAGCAATCTCAATTTCTTTGAAGCTGTGTTTTCCTTTTTGTTTGGCGATGGGAATCCTAACGCCAACTTAGAAGAACGTCGCTGGCAAGAAATTGCTACAGTGATTCGCAGTAACCGTGGTGCAGTGGTAGCAGAACAAATTTCCCCATATTTGGATGACATTGGCGAGGGATATACAAGAGAGTACGAAGATTATATGCTGCCCGTTCTGACGCGATTTAATGGGCAACCGACGGTAAGTCCAGAAGGGCAAATTGTTTATTACTTCCCAGAGTTGCAGGTGAGTGCAGTTAAAAAGCGCCGTCATGCAATATCAGATCACTTGGAGGAATTTCCCTGGCGTTTTAGTGCTGCAAGTTCAGGGCAAATTATGCTGAGTGCTGGGTTGGGGGTGCTAAATTTTGTTGGTGCTTTAGTATTAAAAAGTTTGTTGAGAGATGGCACTGTTGTCGCCCGATTAGGTGAACTGGCAGCTTTTGTCGGTTTTGTGCAAGGAATTTATTGGCTGCTATTGGCTTATGGAGCAGGTTTTTTAGCCATACCGTTATTGCGTTATTTCTGGATTCAGTGGCGTAATGGTAAAATAGGCGATCGCAACCGCGATCGCCTTTCCAGAGCAAGGATATTGGCAAGTCTTGATCCACCTTTACAGCAAAAAATCAACTACGCCCAACAATTTGCAGCAGAAAAAGTCATTGGCAATGAAGATTTAGTGTATTCTAGCGAAACTGACTTACTCGACCAAGAAGTAGAGCGTTCCGCAAAAATGGACGCTGAATGGAAAAAACGCTTGGAACGCGGGAGTAGCGAATAGAGTTAACAGTGAAGAGTTGAGAGTGAGGAGTGAATAATTAAGATTTATTTAGAACTCCAAACTCCAAACTCCAAACTCCAAACTCCTAACTCCAAACTCCAAACTCCAAACTCCTAACTCCTAACTCCTAACCCCTAACTCCTAACTTTTTCCTTACTTTGCCTGAATTGGTGTTAAGGCTACACCTTGATAATAATGTCCCAAAATTTGCAGGTGGTTCACTCCTTGCCGAGCCAGATTGTATGCCCCCCACTGACTCATGCCCAAAGCATGACCGAAGCCAAACCCTTGAAGTACAAAACTACCATCGCCTCCCTTAGTAACTTTAAAACGGGTACTTTTTAACCTGAGGGCTGTCCGCACTTCCTCGCCCTGTAGCATCTTTGTACCCCTGTTGCCGACAATTTTCAAGACTTTAACACTACCGAAAGGCGAGAATGTTTCTGGAATCATCGCCGTCACACTGCCAACTTCAGGGAATTTAGCGCTAATCTCACTGGGGGAGAAAGTTTTTATCCAATTACACTCGCGGATATTTTGATCGTAGTCTTGAACAGCACGTAGGTAAGGTTCGCTGCTTCCCCAAACGTCTTCAACATTTTCGGTATGTCCCCCAGAACAAGCGTGGAAAACGGAGAGAATAATCCGGTTTTTGTAAGTTAGTACCTGTCCTGCTGTTTCATCAACTGCTTTGTAAGTTGCAGGAGCTTCACTGATGACGCCTTTGTAAATTTGCCAGCGATCGGGGGTATTGCCTAAATCGTAAACGGGATTACTCCGTTGTTTTTCTCGCTCGTAGAGGGCGTAGGTGCGAGCTGCGATCGCTTGGGCTTTTAGTGCTTCTTGGGGCCAGCTAGCATCCATTTCGCCACCGAGAACGCTGTAAAGATACTCTTGGTCATCAACCCAGTTAACAGCCGTTAAGCCTTTGTCTGTGGGAACAACCAGAGTTCTACCTCGATACCAGCGTGAGCCAATATAAACGAATCCTTTACCTGTTGGCTCAATCCAAAATAAACCAGACTGCCACTTATCTAAAGCAACTCCGCCAGGAATAGCTTGGGCATAATATGCACTCATCGCTGGTAACTGTCCGAGAGTCCGGCCGGTACTATCCTTGACAATTCCAGTGGTGGAACTGCCCACTTTTACCTGATTAACCCCCCTTTCAATTGCCACGCGCAGAATTACAGACGCTTGAGCTGGGGCAACCAAAACAATCCACAAGAGGACACTTACCCACCAATGACGTACTTTAATCTGGGAAAGTAAAAAGCCTAAGTAAAGTTGGAATTTCATGCTGGTCATCTAATCACATTAGTATCTAATTGACGCTTTTGATTATGGCGTCTACTACTTTAAGATGAGACACTTCTCCAACACAGGAGGTTGCCACCTCCTACTAATTATGCATTTTGTTTTAGCTATAAGGTAGAAATCAGTTGAAGAAGGCAGAAGATAGCAGGCAGGAAAAGAATTCCTCTCCTCTACATCTTTCCAATTTCCCATGCCCCATGCTTCTTTAGTCTACGATGCCAATACATTTTGAGAATTGCTCACTTCATTAGCGATAATTCCAATTAAATTCAACTTACTCAAAATTTCTGTTGCTTGAGTCAGTTCAGTTCGGGTCACTTTCCCCATGCGTTCTACCATTACGATCCCATTGCAAAAAGCTGCCACAATTCTGGCATCAACTGTACCTAAAATAGGTGGAGCATCTATCAGTACTAGGTCATAACTTTGCTCAAACAGTTCTATTAGCTCTTTCATTCGTTGAGAACTGAGCAATTTTACCGTATCGTCTGCTTCAGGACCAGCAGTCAAAATATCAATGCAGGGGTGAATAGGCTGAATATAATCTTGAAAATGAGTTGTCGTCTCATCAACTAATAACAGAGATAGTCCCCAGTCATTGGATAGTTCCAGGATTTTGTGCAGGCTAGGATTATGTAAATTAGCATCAATAACTAATACCCGTCGATGCATTCGGGTAGCACTAGCTACAAGCCCTAATACTAAAGTTGTCTTCCCTTCCCCTGGTAGTGCTGAAGTCAACATCAACGATTTGAAGGGTAAGGGATATTTTAATATTTGAATATTTTGGTAGATCATGTCCAGGGTTTCATGGACGGGTAAGCTAGTACTAGCTTCTACTATAGAGGAATCTGAGCTTCGCCGCCTATTCCAAGGCAAGACCAGCCGCCGCTTTTTGACACCACGCGACGGTAGTTTTGGTACTGACCCTAGTACACGTAGGTTAGTCAGTTTCTTTAAATCTCCGACACAATAAATAGCGTCATTAAACTTTTCCAAAATCAGGGCTGCTAAGATACCTAAAATCGGCCCAATTACCGCCCCTCCAACCAAAAATAATAATCTGTTGCTCCCCATATAAGTACCCAGAGCAGGTTCTGCTAAAAGTTGCCAGTTATATCCTTCCTGAGTAATTTTCAGTCCCAAAGACTGTTGCGCTTGGAGTAATTGTTCAAGGCTTTTACGACTAGTTTCTACCTTTGGCAACAGACGGTTATACTCTGCTATTAAGCTTGGGTATTTGTTTAGCTCAGAGCGAAGTCGCTGTTCTGAATCGGCTAGATTCTTTTCATTAGCAGTTAGTCCTAAGACATTTGTCTGAACCAGAATTAACTCGTCTAGTAGCTTTGGCTCAAACCCTACAATTTGTTCTTTTAAGAGCGGTTCTCCCTTACTGCTAGTAGTAATAGCCTTCACCTCTTCTCGTAATAGCAACAATTGACTTTGGCGTTGTTGCTTTAGTTTTTGTACCGATGGGTAATCGTCTGTATAGCGTAGTCGCTCCTTAGCCAAAGCTAGTTCAGTTTTTTGAATTTCACTCAATAGTGTTTGGTAACGACTTGACTGATTTAAACGAGAAGAAAATAGTTCATTTTGTTGAGACGATGAAGCTATTTGTTGCTCTAGATTATCGTAGCGAGCGTTTACATCTTGAAGGTGAGCACGAGTAGTCTGTAGCTGTTTTTGAATATCAGCTAGAGACTCTAACAGCATTTTACTTTGGACTTCGGGATCGAGTAACTTATGTTTATTGCGAAACTGTTCCAAATTTTTCTCAGCTTTACTCACGTCTTTTTTTATTTCAGGTAGTCGAGTATTTACAAAAGCCAGCCCTTGATTGAGACGTTCTTTTTGTTGCTCTTTATTGTAGTTTTGATAAACTTTTTGTAGAGCTTGAAGTACTCTTTGCGTTTTGACTGGATCGTTATCATTGAAAGAAACTTTAAATAATTGGCTAAAAACTTTATTAGCTCCTATCCCTCCCTCTTCTGGAGTCACTTCTAGAAATGCTTTTTTGTTCTGTTCTGTTTGACCATTGATATACTCTAAGGTAATATCAGGATAATCAGAATGAAGTAAATTTACGGCTTTCTTAAGCAACTTAGAACTCAGCATGAGTTTCATCTGAGTAGTGGAATCAACAACTTGAGAATTGGGTTCAGTAACCTTAGTGTCTGTGCTTTCTGGAATATTATTTGACTGTGTGCCTTCAGATAAATTGGAATTTACCAATATCTGCATATTGCTCTGGTAAGTAGGCTTGGCAATGAAAGCTAGGAGGCTAGCAGCTGACATAACTACACAGGAAACCCCTAAGATCAGCAAACGTCGCCGAAGCAAAATAGCAGATAGTTGTCTGATTTCAACTGCGCCTTGTGCTGAAGTAGTAATCTGTTGCTCTTGATTCAGACTAGTCTTAGCCACTATCAAACTCCTCTAATATGGAAACACTATATTTATTTGGAAGATTTATGAGAAATATGAAATCTTTTTTATACTGCTAGCTGCAATAGCATACTTAGCTTTTCTTCCAACAATGAGAAGCTCACTTCGCACAATATTATGCCAACTGGCGCTTTCATGTTCATCAATTCATGCATATAAATTCTTAATCAGTGTTGTAAGAATAAATTTTTAATAATTTTATTTAAGAAAGAAGAATCTTGACAAAAAAATAATTATTTTTCCTAATTTCTAAGTATTTAAGTATAAACTTCTCTGATTTACATTATTACTATACTATTAAAGTTACTTTAATAACTTCTAATATAAACAACAAATTTAAAATAATATCTAAACCATAGTATTAGTAAATTATTAATACACTTAGTGAACCGGAAATTATTGAATAACTAGTTTACTTACTCCTCAAGCTAAAGTGCTGTTTATTTCCTGGACATTATGATGTTATGAGTTAGACTACTAAAGTCCAAGAATAGAGCCTGGTTAATTTTCGATTACAAGGGTTTAATAGAAAATCTAAAATCCAAAATTTAAACGCCTACCTTGCTTAACTCTACTTCCCGCCGCCTGGGGACTTCATGAATCATAAAATCATAAGCCATGTCAGTACGGGGAAAAATAGCACGGGCTTCCTGAAGAAGATCCTTTAATTCCAAGGTATTGCCAGGAGCATAGCGGGGACTGAAATGACTCATAATCAGTCGATGTGCCCCAGCAGCTAAAGCTGTTTGCGCTGCCATTGTGGTTGTGGAATGCAACCGTTGAAAAGCCATGTCTGCATCTTGATGAGCAAAGGTTGCTTCGTGAATTAATACATCTGCATCATGAGCCAATTCCACTGCCCCATCACAATAAATTGTGTCTGTACAATAGGCAATTTTTCGACCAATTTCTGTAGGCCCGCATAATTGACTGCCATCAATCACCCGTCCGTCCGCAAGCGTCACTGTTTCACCACGCTTAAGTTGACCATAAACCCGACCAGGAGGAATTTGCAACGCCTTCGCTTTTTCCACATCAAAGCGTCCCGATCGGTCTTTTTCGGCTACGCGGTAGCCGAAAGCTGTAATCCGATGATGTAAATTACCGCAGCTAACGGTGAAGTCATCGTCTTCATAAATTACTCCTGGACGGATGGCATGGACTTTAATGGGGTAGGAAAAGTGTGTGTAGGAGTAACGGGAGGCGGCTTGAATGTAATCATTTAATCCAGGTGGGCCATATATATCAATTCGTTCCACATTGCCTGCCAAGCCGCAAGTAGCAAGAAGTCCCATTAAGCCAAAGATGTGGTCGCCGTGCATATGAGTGATAAAAATTCGTGAGAGTTGGCTGATTTTCAGTTCACTCCGGATAATTTGATGCTGGGTGCCTTCGCCACAGTCGAATAACCACAGCTCTGCCCTTTGGGGTAATCTCAGAGCGACACTGGAAACATTGCGCGATCGCGTGGGTACACCGGAACTCGTGCCTAAGAATGTTATCTGCACAGCGTTATTTAATCTTCCTATTGCTCTATTTTCTGCTGCTCTATTTTCTATAGTGACACGCTTAATAAGCAAAATACTTTTGAGAGGAAGTATTAAACTCAACGAAGTTGTCACCAACCCCGTTGGTCTTCAAAACCGGACGTGATACTTTCGCATCATCCGGCTCCTCAATGATTTGGTGCTTGTCACGCATACCTCATTACCAATTTCTCCGCGACTTTTTCAAGTTTTCTGGTGGGCTTAGGCTCGGCACTATTACAGCCAGATTTTGTGCCAGGACTACCATCGCTGGCAGTCTTTATGTCGTGGCAATGCCTGTGTAGGAATTGCCAGTTATCGTAAATATCCTTACCACCTTGCGATTTTGGGATTTTATGGTCAACTTCTAGAAGATCGTCTTCGCGGAAGAACAAACCGCAGTGGGTGCATTTCCCTTTTTGCTTTTTCAAAAGTGTTGTCACTCTTTTTGGCATTTCAGGATTTTTACCCATTTTTGTACTCCAGTAAACCAGGTTCCCGTCGTATGGTCACGATTCGCCTTTAACTTTCACATGACGTACTATTGGAGTGTCGGCATGAGCTAGTAACCGAAGGTTAGGATTGCCATCCTTTTTGGTTGCGAATACCCAGTTATAGTCGAAAATTTTGCTTCTTCACGCCAAAACTTTGTGTTTGGAAGACCAGGCATTGGTGTGTTTAACGTACTGGCGCAAAGCCGGAGACGCGGAACCTGCGGTGAATATCGAACTTATTTCCATATCGCCAGTGATTGGCAGGTGTCAGAAGCAACGGTTTGTCGTACTGTTCATTGGGTAGAAAATATTTTAGTCAATTCCGGGAGGTTTCGGTTAGGAGGAAAAAAGTCATTGTTGACACCATCACAAAAACCGAAAACAGTAGCAATGGATGTGACTGAAAGTCCCATAGAACGTCCTAAATATGGTCAGAAACGTTTTTTTAGTGGGAAACAAAAACGACATACACTTAAGTCACAATTTGTGATTGACCTGAAAACGTTACAAGTAATTTGTGTTGTCAATGATTCAGGTCGTAGACATGATTTCAAACTGTTTATTCACAGTAAAGTTCGTTTTCATTCTGATACCGAAAGTCTCGAAGATAGCGGCTACCAAGGAATTGCTAAATTTCATGCCAATAGCCGTATACCAAGAAAGAAACCGAGAACAGGTAAGTTGACGAATGTTGATAAGCAGTTTAATCGTGATTTAGCGCGTCGCCGAGTTGCTGTGGAAGACGTCAACCGTAGATTAAAAATTTTTCGGATTTTCAGCCAGCGATACCGCAATCGCAGAAAACGTTTTGCATTGCGTTCTCACTTAATTGCTGGCGTTTATAACTATGATATTCAAAATGCTTGTTAACTTTCTGACAATTTGTTTAACCCTCTAATATACCACAAAACTTTTTTGAAAGAGGTCTATTACTATAATGACTCAACCTGCATCAGATCCCATTTAGAGACAACAAACCTGCATTCTTCATACAGTCAGGTTTAGCCACGTTGTTTTCGCCTCCCTTCCGTTGCTTATATCATTCACCTGAAAGTAATGCCAGTCAAGGAATTTGCCCTTTTAGTAGAAAAAAGAAATTTACTGCTTGACAAACTAGAGGATGACTAGTTATTCTAGTTAAGTGGAAAAGCGAAAGATGCCAACCACCGCTGAACCTGAAAAACATAATACTTTGAAAGCTTAAGAAAAAACCAATCCTCGTCAAAAGATAATCGAAATTTTAACTAGGATTGCGAAAAAAAATATTTTTCGGAGCCACAAACTCCATCCATTTAAAACGGAGAGTTTGATCCTGGCTCAGGATGAACGCTGGCGGTATGCTTAACACATGCAAGTCGAACGGTGTTTTCGGACACAGTGGCGGACGGGTGAGTAACGCGTGAGAATCTAGCTTTAGGTCTGGGACAACCACTGGAAACGGTGGCTAATACCGGATGTGCCGAAAGGTGAAAGGTTAACTGCCTGAAGATGAGCTCGCGTCTGATTAGCTAGTTGGAAGTGTAAAGGAGTCCCAAGGCGACGATCACTAGCCGTTAAGTATCCCGCCTGGGGAGTACGCCGGCAACGGTGAAACTCAAAGGAATTGACGGGGGCCCGCACAAGCGGTGGAGTATGTGGTTTAATTC
>NZ_JBALFF010000049.1:0-48569 GCF_036916975.1 Nostoc sp. | reverse complement strand
GCATCACTTCAAGCAGAGCCAGATAATTTGCTCGGTTTCGATGAATATCCGCAACTGCTGTTTGAGGATGTCGCTACATCCACCTATATTCAGATAGAAACCCCAGAAAATCTGGATATATCGACTATAGAAAATTCTCTAGATAACAGTTTTGGGGAAACTTCAGATTTAACATCACTTCAACCACAGCCAGAATTAAGAGAAAGTGCGATAAGAATTGATTTACAAGATATCAATGACTTCACACAAACGGTTATTCAGGAAGGTGTAGAAACCGATTTGTGGGATCTAGAAGAGACATCTGAATTTGTACCAGTGTCAGAGGGCGAAAACGCTATTGTTACCTCAATTGAAGAATTGGTAACGACAGAAAACGTTGAAGTAGTTGCTCCAGAAAATGATTTTGCAGACTTGGAAGTATTACTAGCAGAGGAAGTACCACTTAACCCCAAAGCTAAGGAGATACCAGAAGTAGATTTTGCAGCCCTGGAAGAATTGCTGGGTACAGATAACAACAGCGATGTCTACGACGGGCTACCCCAACGCCAGCCCTTCAACACTCAACCAGTCTTAGCGAAAAGTGTCAATCCATCACCAGCTATAGATGAATTTGGTGACTTGGAGAAGTTGCTAGCAGAAGCGGATCAAACAATATCCCATTCACCATCAGTAAAATCTAACACCAACAAAGCTCCCCGTCCCTCTACCCGTCGGGCTGCGAGATTTGAAGAAACGATGAAGGTTCCAGTTAAGCAACTGGACGATATGAGTAATTTAGTTGGGGAGTTGGTGGTAAATCGCAATACCTTAGAGCAAGATCATGAACGGCTGCGGCAGTCATTAGATAACTTGCTGATTCAGGTACAACAACTCTCGGATGTGGGCGCAAGAATGCAGGAGTTGTATGAGCGATCGCTACTGGAAGCTTCTCTATTAGCTGGACGCAAAAAGAAAGACTCCGGTTTCCAAGCGCCTGATTTCAATGCCGATAGGGGTTTTAGCGAGTTAGAAATGGATCGTTTTACTCCCTTCCATACACTCTCACAGCAGATGATTGAGCGCATTGTGCGAGTACGTGAGTCGGCAAGTGACATTGATTTTGTTACCGAAGAAACCGAGCGCGTAGCAAGGCAGTTCCGCCAAGTAACCACCCAGCTACAAGAGGGATTAACAAGAGCGCGAATGGTGCATTTTGCCCAAACTATCGATCGCTGGCGGCGAGGAGTGCGCGACAACGCCATCAAGTGTGGCAAACAAGTAGAGTTGGTAATTGAAGGTGGCGATACCTTAATTGACAAGATGATTTTGGATCATCTTACCGATCCGTTAACTCACATGCTGAATAATGCGATCGCTCACGGTATTGAAACACCAGAAGAAAGGCAAGCTGCTGGTAAACCACCCGTAGGAATCATTACTATCCGCGCTTTCCACCAAGGCAACCAAACGATCATTTCTGTAGGCGATGATGGCGCAGGCATCGATTCAGTAAAGGTTAAGGCTAAAGCGGTAAAGATTGGCATGATTACAGAAGCGCAATCGTTAGCCATGTCTCGCCTAGAAGTCTACGATCTGCTGTTCCAGTCTGGTTTTACAATCAAAGACCAAGCAGATGAAATTTCTGGTCGTGGTGTGGGTATGGACGTAGTACGCTCTGAGATTAGCGAAATTCGGGGGACAGTGAACACCGATTCTACGATCGGTAAGGGAACCACTTTCACCATTCGTCTGCCACTGACTCTGAGTATTTGTAAAGCTCTCTGCTGCGTCTCTGATCGATCCAGAATCGCCTTCCCGATGGACGGTGTAGAAGATACGCTGGATATACCAGTCAAAAATATCCAGCACGATGCCAATGGGGAATCATTTATTTCCTGGCGCGATACCGTGCTGCCATTCCGACCTCTGAAAGAACTTTTAACCTTCAATCGTCAAATCAGTCGCGGTAATGTCTATGGCGGCACTAGAGATGATGATATGGTTTCTGTGGTGGTGGTGCGATCGGCAAATACCTTAATAGCTCTCCAAATAGACCTAGTGTTGAGCGAACAAGAAATTGTAATTAAGCAATTTGAAGGCCCCGCACCTAAACCCATTGGTGTAGCTGGTGCTACAGTCCTGGGTGATGGTCGGATTATGCCCATTGCTGACGTACTAGAAATAATTGACATCTTCCAAGGACGGATTTCTACAGAAATTGGTGGCAATTCTTGGCAACAGAAAGGGATTCCTGTAGACATCTCTCCTGCGAAGATTGACCCAACAGTACTAATCATCGATGACTCGATTACAGTCCGAGAGTTGCTCTCTCTAACCTTTAATAAGGCAGGTTATCGTGTAGAACAGGCGCGTGACGGACAGGAAGCTTGGGATAAACTCCGCTCCGGTCTGCCTTGCGATATTGTATTTTGCGACATCGAAATGCCCCGTTGCGATGGTCTGGAGTTACTCTCTCGCATTCAGAAAGACTCTAACCTCAACCACTTACCGATCGCCATGCTCACCTCTCGCGGTGCAGACAAGCATAGACAAATTGCAGCTCAACTCGGTGCTAGTGGCTACTTTACCAAGCCTTATCTCGAAGAAGCTTTACTTGAAGCTGCGGCGCGGATGTTGAAAGGGGAGAAACTTGTTAGCACTACAACTAATGTTTAGTAAGTAATAAGTAGTAAAAAATTACATACTAGGAAACGCGATCTCATTTCTGTTGTTATCTAGTAAATGATATCGCGCTTCCTCGGTTATAGTTTTCTTTTACAAGGGTTTTCAACGGGCATTCTTATAAAAAATAATTAATCAGTTTGAATAAATAATCGAAATATATTATATAATTATCATTCAATTTAGCAAAACCAAACTACGATAAGGAGCTTTCCAAATTTCTGTGCTTTGGTTTATACAACTTTTTGAGAGTAATCCCAAAATAGCAAAATAATATTGCCTAAATGGCAACATTGCTCTGCTCAGTTTAGGTATTGTCAGTGTTAAGTTTATCTATTGTGGATTCTCCACTCACACTTGTCTATTAATTACGTAAAACTTTTTGTATAAAGAACTCTAACTAACCTGCTTAGAGTACTGAATATCAAATTTGGACTGTTATCTGTTCAACTTTATATTTTATATATAGAGGAGCGAATTTGGTATACTTAATTCTTTCTCTATACCAAAATCTACCTTACAAACAGAACAAAGTAAACATCTAAAAAAAGAGTATAACAATGTAACAAAGAGTATAACAATGTAACGCTACATTATAGCCTCTAATAACACTCATTTAGACTACACTTCGCCAATAAAAGCGAAATATGTAGCTTTTGTGTAGTTGACTAGTGCTAAATTTAAGTTAATCTTAAAACGGATCGCTTCTTGTAAGAATCTACCCTGACAGAAGTGTATAAAGATACTAGTTAAATTTACCAATTCTGTCCCAGATTTTTAATTTGCAAACTGAATAGTTTGATACGGCGCTCAAAAACCTGATCCACTACCCTAAACAAGGTAGTCAATTAACGACTCAATATCATCTGTCTGGTAATTGTATTGAATAGTCTACAATACCAGTGGATGAGAAAATCTAAAGAAAATATAAAAGAAACTCAAATTACTGTGGTGTCTGGAGGACAAAAGTGTTTCTGAGACTAGCACATCAACATCGACAATTCGTCCAAGACTTGGTTATGAACCTGCAAGCCTTGGCGGTTGTATTAGAGCGGCGCGGTTATCCTGCGTCCTGTTACACCTGTGGCGACCAAATGAATAGTGCATCGTTTATGGTTAGCTTGGGTGATAATCACCTGATTCGGTTTTTAGTGTCCGATTACGGGATTACTTGGACGGAAATGCGGGATGACCGCGAATTAATGAAGCTAGAGGGTGCAGAGGCAATTAGTCAGTTAGACGATCTGGCTGATCTTGTCAAGCAATCTATGCAAACCGATACAGGCTCTAAAACTCTTGCCAAGAAGTATTAAGCTTCCAAAGGTTGAGCGGTTTCTTAGAAATTGATTATCGGTAAGTGGTAATCGTGGCTTAGTTAGCGATCGCTCTTACCTGTTCTCGATTACCGTTAAGTCATTGGCTCATAGCTGGCCTATGGCACATTTTTTTGTGTCTGCCAAAAGCTTACGAGCCGAATTCTGAGCCTTTAGGTGGAAGTTTGGTAAAACGCACAAGATAATTAGTAATTACTAATTCATAATTCATAATTAAAAGACAGGTTAACAAAACCTGCAACTATCAAGCAAGCAACCTAGTTTTGCTTGGAGTCTAAATCTACTTATATAAGGCAATTATGAATTCTTAATTATGAATTATGAATTTTTAATGAATTTTCTAGCTGACACATCAGCCAGAAGCTTGATAAAGGCATCCTCTGACATAGGTGGGGAAAGATCAACACCTAAAGTCCATTGCCAATCAAAATAAAAGATGCTCAGTAGTATGGGTGACTAAAATTACTAACTGCTGCCGCGCGTAGATTGTGACTTCTTAGCTTTCATTGCTTAGTAATTAATGAGACTTGAGCTTGTCGTAAAGCTTGAGCTTTTTCTCCAGACCATCCCAAAACCGAGATTAGGCTGCATAACAAAACACTCCCTATACTCGGAAGTTAAATATTAAATCAATAAGTCCGGCAGCGCAATTAATTTTTATGCTATTCAATAATTTGGAAAATTTATTTATAGGTGCTGAAAAATTTGAAGATGTCAGAAGAAAAACCCAGCCAACCAAAACTACCACCAACTAGCGCCCTTGACAATCCATCAAGTCCTGAATTTGAGAATTGGTTTGAATATCCTGTCAGAGTGCAACCCCACCACACTGATTATGCAGGTATTGTCTGGCACGGTTCCTATATAGCTTGGATGGAAGAAGCACGGATTGAGTGTTTGCGATCTATAGGGATTGAATTTGCTGATTTAGTTACTATAGGTTGCGATTTGCCAGTTGTAGAACTGTCGGTGCGCTATCACCACTCAATTCAATTGGGTATGGCAGTGCTGGTAAAAACGCGCATGGCTGAGGTAACTGGCGTGCGAATCAATTGGGATTATGCCATTGTCTCAACTGATGGGCAACAATTGTACGTCACTGCCAAGGTGACTTTAGTAGCTTTAGATAGCGAAAGAGGTAAAATTATGCGTCAGTTGCCGCCGAGTTTTAAGGATGCACTGGCTAAAATTTCAGCATTAAATAAAAATTGACCAACAAAAATTATAAAGGCAATTTGCTTTAAGGTTCAAAATTTTATTTGGTCATTTTTTGTAATTCACCTTTATTAACGAAGGTGAATTTTTTATTTGCTGTTTTGAATCTTTGATATATTTTGCGTAAACTGCATTATGTAATGCAAAATATCTTGTGGGGTAATGCCAAAACTAATGTTTAATAAAATCAGGATTGCGGCAATAGTTAATGCACTACTCACGGTTGCTTTCAACAACTTCCATAATATTATGAAAATAATCCAAGCTACAATTAACGTAGCAATCATAATCTAGAAATTCCTTAAGAATAGGCCTTATCTGATCAGGTGTTTATTCAGAAAGGGAAAGTTTTTATCTGAAGTAAAAATTATTAGTACTAAAGCTATTAAGTAGGTAGGCAAGATATAACTAAACTATGTAACGAAAAGTAAAATCTCTGGATTTGGCTCGTAGTTGCGCTTTAGCGCTAAACCGCAACTACGAGCGAGTGATGATTCTTTGCGCCCACTTACTTAGACCTAATTTGGAATAGATATTAAAGCTAATATTTTTTAACTATACTAATACTATAATACCTGAAAATGAGACAATCATTCACATAAGAGGCAATTTATTTGGCAATTTGGCAGAATTACTGAAAAGATTTTTATTAATTTTTAGTATAAAGAATTACAATGTTCAGAAGTTATATTTTTGGAAGGATGTGAGGATAGACAAAAAGGAATTTAGCCGTTAGCCCTCAGCATTAGGCTGAAGGCTAAACAAAAATTGGTTAAAAGCCAGAAAATCTGCTTTTTGGGTATCTGAAGTAAAGGTTTTTATCGCAAAGAAATTATCCGCGAGTGAGTTTCTAACTTTTCAGTCGCTGTTAAAACTTCTTGTCTTGCCCATTTATCTGCTGTCAAAATGTCATCTAAAGTTGGATTTGTACGGTTATCATTTTGATGGCGATCGCACACCCATTCGATACACCGGGGAATATCTAAAAAGCGAATTTTTTCATCTAAAAATAAAGCCACAGCTTGCTCATTTGCGGCATTCAACACAGCTGGCATCGAACCACCAGCTTTACCCACAGCATAAGCTAACTGCATACAAGGATACTTTTGGTGATCTGGTTCCCGGAAGGTTAAGTTTTCAGCTTTGACTAAATCTAGTCGTTCCCAGTTGGTGTAGATGCGATCGGGCCAAGATAGCGCATACAGCAAAGGTAAGCGCATATCCGGCCAACCGAGTTGGGCTAAAACTGAAGTATCTTGCAGTTCAATCAGCGAGTGAATAATGCTCTGGGGATGAATGACAATTTCGATATTGTCATAATCCAACCCAAACAGAAAGTGAGCCTCGATTACTTCCAGCCCTTTATTCATCAAAGTAGCAGAATCTACAGTGATTTTACGCCCCATCGACCAATTAGGATGCTTGAGCGCGTCAGCAACAGTTACATCTGCTAACTTTTCTACATCCCAGTCTCGGAAAGCCCCACCAGATGCAGTCAGCAAAATTTTCCGCAAGCCTTCTTTTGGCACACCTTGGAGGCATTGAAATATTGCGGAATGTTCGGAATCGGCAGGGAGTAATTTTACACCATGTTTTTCGACTAGGGGGAGAACCACAGGGGCCCCAGCAATGAGAGTTTCTTTGTTTGCTAAGGCAATATCTTTACCAGCTTCAATGGCTGCGATCGTCGGTAGCAAACCAGCACAACCAACGATCCCAGTGACAACAGTTTCAGCATCGCCGTAGCGAGCGACTTCTATCACTCCAGCCTCACCAGCCAGTAGAATTGGTTGGGGATCGAGGCCAATGAGAGCTTCTTTGAGCGCTGGTAATTTATCTTCTGAGCAAATGGCTGCTATTTCCGGTCGAAACTGCCGAATTTGAGCAGCCAACATCTCTACATTGTTCCCAGATGCCAATCCCACAATCCGAAACTGATCTGGGTACTGAGTGACAATATCTAAAGTCTGAGTACCAATAGAACCAGTGGAACCAACAAGAGTAATCGCTTTCACAATTGCTTAAGGATTTACAGACAACTCCCACTATAAATTGCCGGGGACTCTTTAATAACAGGAATCACTATAATCGATACACTAACGACGCTGGGGAGGGAGAGGGGGAGACGCAAAGACGGAAAATTTACCTGTGTCTTCGTCACTGCGCTAGCCCCAATCCGTTAATTTCAACTCGATAGACTGGTAGCCATAAAGTACTAAATCTGCTGATTTTTCATATAACTAGACAAAAATTGTATTTATAAATAGTATATTTTTAAAGATAAATTCTGAGAAAATTGTCAAAAGTAACCAAATAAGAAATAATTTTAATTAATTGCTAATCTGTCCAGTTTGTTAATGATGTTGGTGGAGGATTTAATATGCAAACTCTTACTCATAAATCGGTGTGTTGCAGCTATATGTAAAGGGAGCATCCCAATTTTGGCTTAAATCTTTTCCCTCACCCCCAGCCCCTCTCCCAAACATGGGAGAGGGGAGACATAATTCTAGTTCCCTGAATCCCAAATGATGGGATTCGGGGTTAGGGGATGAGGGCAAACACAAAGTTTTTGCACCTGACGGGATGCTCCCTATGTAAAAGGATGCATAAAGGAGTTTGTTAAAGCACTTAAGCTTATGGTTAAAGTTCAGATAGTTAGAAAAAAAGTTTTATGGAAAAATGATTTCCTGTTTCCAGCAGCAATATGGCTTGCCAGCCGAATATTCATCTGGACTGCTATGTTGCTGGTTGCACCAAAACTACCGTTAGCAGCAGAAGAATTTTTGCCCCATTTTGGCTGGAGGGTTTTTGATGCATGGGATAGTATACATTATCGAGCGATCGCTACTTCTGGATATGAATTTGTCAATGACGGCAAACAACACAATCTTGCTTTCTTTCCCCTGTTTCCCTTAAGCATTTGGGTTTTGATGAAACTAGGCTTGCCGTTTGAATTAGCAGGTACGTTAATCAACAACTTGGCATTTTTCGCAGCCCTTTACTGTTTGTACTTTTGGATTAAAGAAAATTATGGCATCAATGCAGCGCAGTGGACGACTGCTGTAGTTTCTTTATATCCATCTTCGATGTTTACGGGGGTGATTTATACAGAGGGCTTGTATTTGTTTTTGAGTACATCGGCTTTGCGGGCGTTTGATCAAAAGCAGTATAGCTGGACTGCACTTTGGGGCGCGATGGCGACAGCAGCACGTCCTACAGGTATGGCACTAATTCCAGCATTTGCGATCGCAGCCTGGAAAGAACGCCGACCACCCATTGCCTATATAGCTGGTTTTACTACCGCTATTGGCATACTTCTATTCAGTTTGTATTGTGCGATTTATTTTGGCAACCCTTTAGCTTTTATTGAAGCACAGCGCGGATGGCGACCTACTCTGGGGTTTGATTGGCAGGGTTGGTTAAATATGCTAATGCAAATTGTAGTTGGCACAAATAATTGGCAATATGGTTGGGTTCAAAACCCATCTGGTGGGATTCAAGACCCCTGGTATCTGTTGTTGTTTGGCGTAATTGTTGCCAGTGGCTATCTTTTATGGCGTTTCCGTCAACATTTTCGTTCTGTGAAATTATTTTATGGCTTTTATGCTTTAATCTTATTTTTGTTGATTCTGGCAACTGAAGAGTGGATTAATAGCTTGCTCAACTTGTTTATGGTCTTAGGTGGTGGCTATGTGTTGTGGCGCTTAAGTAGGCAATTGACCGCAGTTACAGTTATTTATGGCTTTTGCGGTATTGGTTTGCTGTTAGCTTCTGGAGGTACTATCTCTTTGAGCCGTCTCGCTTATGGTATTGTGCCTCTAAATATAGCCATTGGTGTGCTGCTATCTCGCCATCCTCGTCAGGGATATTTAATATTGGGCGCTTTTGTGACATTACTAGCCAAAATAGCTGTAGGATTTGCCCAAGAGCGCTGGGTTGGTTAGTAAACCTTATCTAAGTTGAGAACCGTAGTTTTCACCCTCTCCCTAAATCCCTCTCCCAAATGGTTGAGAGGGAGTTTGAAATTCTGGCTGGCCGAATCCCAGATTTGGGATTCGGGGTTGGGGGATGAGGGCAAATCCTTTTCATCATCGAAGAACTATAGGTTTCAAGATAGACGTGGTTTAGGTAGGTGTGAATAAGTAGGTAGGTACAATAAAAACTATGCAAAGAAAGATAAACTTAGTCAAAATCTTCCCTCTTGCTTTACCCCAACAATAAATTTACCCACTCGGTTGGGAATCAGACGCTTCAGACCTTATAAAAAAGCTGGAGCCGCTTACTAAAAACGAATTTCATGAATTTTACATTACATAATTTAGTTTGATTTCTTCTTGCCTATTTACTTTAGATGATTTCAGGACTTACGCACAAGGAACGGAAAATCGAACCACAGAGGACGCAGAGTCCACAGAGGAATAAGAGTTTGAGAGGTTTTTTGCGTAAGTCCTAGATTTAATCAATGAGTTGATTCTTTATTGCTAATAAGTTGAATTAAATTTCATAAATCGAGATAATAAAATGAAAAAGGTAAATCTTAGCACACATTTAACACCTTATATAATTCTTTATAGCGCTTTTATTGTTTGCGCCATTGTGGGTATGCTAATTTACCCTGATACTTTTTATAAGTTTTTTTCGCCCACTGAGTTAAGCCGGACAATTCCTTCTCAATTACCACAAAAAAGTTACTATTGGGATATAGAGCATTATGCAAATATGGCTTTGCAAAATACTTGTACTGCTTTTTATCCTTTTTGGGGTTTTATAATTACTCACCTATTTTATCCCCAAAGTTTAGAACAATATGCAAATTATTTTAAAATTACAGCTACAGCAATTTTTTGCATCTCTACTCCTCTAGTATTTTGGATATTTAAAAAAGCTTTAAAAAATCAGTATTTGGCATTATTAATTACTCTTGCTTACACCCTCAACCCTATGGCGATTTTTCGCGTTATAGGCTACACAGAAAGCTTGTTTTCTCTACTAGGAATTTTTTTGATATGGTTGCTTTTACCTGAGAACAAATTAAATGAGAAAATAAAATTAATACTGCTATCGTTTCTTAGCATTTTAATGGCTTTAACTCGTCCGGTACTAATTCCGATGATTTTTGCTTGCTTGTTCTCATTAATAACAATATTTTTGCTAACAAAACAGCTAAGTAAAAGTAACCTTTTCCGAACGATCGCAATATCTATTTCAGCAATATTAGGATATTCTATTTATGGATTTTCATGTCTGCAATCAAGAGGAGATTTTTTCGCGCCATTCCACGACCAAAAACTATGGGGTAAAACATTAGGGTTACATTTAGACTTACTATTTTTCCCTAAATCTCCCTTGTTTGATTTATTAGGTTTATATTTGCCAGTTTTAATTTTAATAATTTCTTTGATTATAATATATTGCAAATCTAAAAATCAAAAATTATTGGTATTTATTCCTAAATTATTTATCTGGGATATCTTAATAATATATCCGCCCGGATTAGTATTAGCGTATATCTTGAATTATTGGCGAGGTGCAAAAAAGGAGATAATGACCTCTAAATTCACAAAAAGCTTACAAAATAATTATCTATTTTGGTTCTGTATATATTTTTCAGTAATAAATTCTTTAATTGTATTTTTCACACAAAACCGCTTAGTGAGTTTAGGCAGATATATATTTGCAATACCTTTCTTTTTTCTAGCTTTAGGATATTTATATTGTTGTTTTCCGGGAGAAAGAAAATATAAAAACCTATTATTTGTGAGTATTGTATCTGCGATCGCTCTTGTGCAACAATGGATTGATTATGGAAAAGATCAATGGCTCGGTTAAAAAGCAAAACAAATAGTTAATCAATAATTGTTAGTTGATTATTTCTTGGTAAGAGGTTGAATTTAAATTTCCTAATGAATGTATCCAATCAAACGAAGATAGCGATCGCTTCATTATTTGTAGGTGTAGGTGCCATTTCTTTTGGCTCTATTTTTATGAAATTGAGCGAAGTTGAACTCAGCCCCACTGCCACTGTATTTAATCGCTTTTGGCTTGCTAGTGTGGTCTTCTTGATATGGCATGGATACAAGGCAATAGGGGAGCAATTCTCCTTAAAAAAACCTGTAGAACAGCAGACCTACACCAGTCAGGATCTGTACTTATTGCTAGGCGCTGGTATTCTTTGGGCTGCCACTTTAGTCTTTTTGGCTTGGTCGCTGACTCAAACTAGCGTTGCGATTTCTAGTGTATTGCATAACCTCGCCCCCATATTTACTAGTTTAGGGGTGTGGCTGTTATTTCGTCAGGGTTTTGAGAGACAATTCCTAATTGGGATGGTTATCGCCCTTGGAGGAGCGATCGCTATTGAATTTGAGGAACTGCAAATCGCCACAGACGAAGTTCAAGGAGGCTTTGCTGCGATCGTTTCTGCGGTTTTCTTGAGTGGATACTTGCTAATCGTAGAAAAATTACGAACTAAATTTTCTCCTGTTACAATCCAGTTGTGGATCAGTGCGATCGCGGCTTTAGTCATCTTCCCCATACTTTTGTTCACTCAAGATCGGGTTTTCCCATCTACAGTCAGTGGGTGGCTTTGGGTAATTTCCCTAGCCCTAGTCTGCCAAGTTTTAGGTCATGGGCTTTTGACCTATAGCCTTGCCAAGTTTTCCTCTGTGGTTGTCTCCTTGGTGCATCTGTTAGAGCCAGTATTTAGTGGTATTTTCGCTCTTATAATATTTTCGGAAAAATTAACTTTTTCAAATTGGGTAGGTTTTGCTGTAGTTTTAATGGGTTTATACTTAGGCATATCTAGCCAAGCTGTTGTTAATTTGCCGTTTCAGGAATCAGTCAAAAAGATAGTTAACACTTTCGTTAAAAGTATGACGAACAAACTGTTGTTACTACAACAATTCTCCGAAAGACCAGCTTTTCTAGGAACTATCTCATTATTTGTTGCCCTAATTCCCATATCTTTAGCACCATCTTTGGCCAAATTGTGCGAACAAGAAATTGGTGCAAATGCTGTAGGATTTCATCGCAGTTGGATCGCCGCAGTCGTCTTTGGTCTGTGGAATGGACTTGAGGCTTTGCGCCGCCAACAATCTGATCGTCAACCTATAGAACAGAAGCCTTTTACAAAACAGGACGTGTGGCTGTTATTGGCAATGGGAACTGCTGCAACGACTTCTCTGTTGTTGTGGGCTTGGTCGCTGGGTCAAACTAGCGTTGCTAACGTGGCTTTACTATCTAATTTGAATCCCTTATTTGTTGCTGCGGCTGGGTATCTGTTATTAGGTCGGCGCTTCGATAAGAGATTTGTTATTGGTATGGTTATAGCGCTTTTAGGAGCGATCGCCTTTGAAATTCATAAGATGCAATTTGCAACTGACCAAATACTTGGTGATGCGCTAGCATTTTTAACCGCGATTTTTATTGCCACCTATTTGCTACTGATAGAACAACTCCAAACCCGATTTACTACCGCAACCATAATGCTCTGGCGTTGTGGTGTGACTACAATGTTTCTGTTGCCTATCCTCCCATTCATCGAAGAGAGATTGTTTCCCTATTCTTGGATGGGGTGGTTTTTCATCATTTTTCAAGCTCTCTTCTGCCAAGTGTTGGGTCAGGGACTTCTAACTTATAGCCTCAGCAGACTTTCCTCGGGCGTCGTCGCCGTTACTCTTCTCCTCAATCCAGTTTTGGCTTCCATTTTCGCTTGGTTCATTTTTTCAGAACAGGTAGGTTTGTTTGACTGGGCGACTTTTGCGGTAGTTTTAGCGGGTATCTATCTAGCCCAATCTAGCCAATCCACTGTTCAAGTAACGAACGAAGGCTCGTAGTGCTATAACAGCTAGTAAAAGTTCATTTATCTATCTGCAAATTCGATTTGTCCGCGATATTTGGGTAGCTTAGGTTGATTAATATCATTCATTGGTGGTTTAGCAATAAATAAGATCCCTAACTTATTTGAGAAGTTGGGGATCTATGGCTTTTGATATAATTAATTTTTGATAAGTAAGTGGGTCAAATTAAATATAAAACCTCACCCTGCCTCCCAGGGCTATTTCATTCTATTTTTACGGCAGTTTTTAGGAATCTTTTTCAGAAAAATAAGAATTTAAACGCGATTTAAGTTGAGAACCGTAGTTTTTTCCCTCACCCTAAATCCCTCTCCCACATCTTTGAGAGGGACTTTGAAAACGTCACATTTTAGAATGAAATAGCCCTGCCTGCCTCCGGCTTCCCTCTCCAATATATCGGAGAGGGATTGAGGGTGAGGTTTAATCTTATATTTAATTACGCCTACCTACTTAATCAGTGTAAATCCGTTAGCTGCTCCGATAATTTTACTACCAGTTAAATTGATTTGCTGTAAAGCCTGATTGTCTAATAGCAAATAAGATTTATTAGATAACATTTGTTGTAAAATTGGCACAGTTGCAGCAGTTACCTTGCAATCGCTGTAAAAGTCCAAACTAGGACGATTATAAGCAAAAGAAGTATAAATTTGTGTTCCTGGTGAAACATTTGCCCGAATTAATTCCGCTACTGGTTTCACAGGAAAAGCTTCATTCAATTCCCAAATCCATGATTGCGAACTCATCAACAGTGCTAAAACTAAATACATCCCAGAAAATAACACTGGAATAAAGTTGCGATCGCGCTGTTTAACTAACCATGCTGCGATGCCCATACTTATTACCAAAACAATACTCATGACTATTAAAATAGCTTCTTTTTTAATAAAAAAGTAAACACAACCTCCTAAACCAGCAATAGAAATAATAGCCAAAAATATTGTTAAAATTCGCCCTTTAAAATGACCATACTGCCAAATTTCGCTAAGTTTACCACCAATTGCCAAAGCTAAAAATGGATATACAGGCATAACATACCACGGCAGTTTAGTTCTCATTAAAGAGATAGTTACTAAGTAAACACTTGTGCCAATAATAATTAAGCTACCCCAGGAAGTATGACGTTTTTTCCAAGCTAGATAAAAGCCTCCCGGTAAAAATAATAGCCAAGGAAAACTATACTTAATTATCTCAATTAAATAGTACCAGAGAGGCCCCTTATGACCTTCAACAGATTGTGTAAGGCGATTAAAAGTTTGTGCTTGAAAATTAACTTGTAAGAAATTTTCGCCATAATGTTGCCATTGAGCAAAAAACCAAGCGATCGCGGGTGCATTTCCTAAAAATATTCCCACTAATAAATAGGGGCTTGTTAACAAAGCAAACTGGCGATCTGCAATCAGGAATAAACAAGCGATCGCTCCTAGTGGCAAAACTATCATCCCTTTAGTTAGAGTGATTAACCCTAGACAAAATCCCACACCTAAAGCATAGCGATGATTTTGACGGGCTTTTAGCAAACAAAACAACAACAGCAAGAAAAAGGTAATAGTTGCACCATCTAGCATTGCTAGCCTTCCGTGACGCACCACAGGCAACATCGTTAAGTAAACTAAAGCGGCAAACAAAGCTGGTAAACTTTGGTTAAAAAGCAAACATCCCACCAAGTAAAGCAAAGGCACTCCCAAGGCAGTTAACACTGCACCCGGTAAACGTGTTGTCAACTCATTCACGCCTCCGATAGAGTAAGTCCAAGCAATTAGCGAGTGCATCAGGGGTGGCTTATTATAATAAGGTTCACCTCCCAAAGTCGGGTAAAGCCAATGCATTGAACCAAGTGGCGCACGCCAAATTTCACGCGCAATCTGTGCCACAGTACCTTCATCCCAATCTCGTAAAGGGGAGTTTCCTAAAAATATTAGCCATAGAATTAAAGATATTACTAATAGACTAAATAACCAATCTTTTTTTCTGAATAAAGGCATATCTAAAATAAAATTTGAATAACTGTGTAGCAGGTTGACAAAGCGGTACAAGGGTATCATTGTAGAGTGTTTAGAAGGTAAACTAGATGAGTAACCACATTAAGAGTTTATGGTAACAGCACAACCTATCATTATTGATTTGTTTGCTGGGGCTGGCGGCTTTGGTCTAGGTTTCGAGATGGCAGGTTTTTCTGTTCCTTTATCCGTTGAGATTGATGCCTGGGCTTGTGATACACTGCGCTACAACCGTCCTAATATGACAGTTATTCAACAGGATATCCGTGATTTAAACACTGCAAGTAGCGTTAAAGATATTTGTCACTTCAAACCGGATATTGTGATTGGTGGGCCTCCATGTCAAGGCTTTAGTATTGCCGGCCCAGCACAAAAAGATCCTAAAGACCCTAGAAATAGTCTATTCATTCACTTTGCTGAGTGGATATGTTTTCTCGAACCTAAAGCTTTTGTAATGGAAAATGTTAAAGGTTTGCTTTCGCGTAAAAATATTGAAGGTAAAAAAGTAACAGATATCATTAAAGAAACTTTTGAGAATCTCGGATATTTTGTAGAAATATGGTCATTAAATGCTGCTGAATATGGTGTACCACAAATTAGGGAGCGTATTTTTATTGTTGGCAATAAAATAGGAAAAAAATTAGGTATTCCTCCAAAAACACATTCTTTAGATTTATTGCATATCAATAGCTCTCAATTATCAATATTTGCTTGCATGGGTTTACTTCCTGCCTTAAGCTTGTCGGATGCTATCTCAGATTTACCACCACTAAATGCATGTGAGGGTGAAGAGGAACAACCTTATATTTCAGAAGCTCTCAATAACTATCAAAGATGGATCAAGAATGGGAGTCAAACACTTTACAATCATGTTGCAATGGATCATTCCCAGAGGCTTGTAGAACGCTTCAAACATATTAAATGGGGTGAATCAAGTTCAGACGCACCAAAAGAACATGGGGCTAGAAGGCGTAGTGGAAATGGTGAGTTATCTGATATAAGTTATGACCAGAATAACCGACGTTTAAATCCATATAAACCATCACATACAATAGCCGCTTCGTTTTACGCCAATTTTCTTCATCCTTTCCAGCATCGTAATTTGACAGCCCGTGAAGGCGCACGTATTCAATCTTTTCCTGACACTTATCGTTTTCTAGGGAAAAAGACTGTTGTATCTCACAAATTATTACATCGAGAAGAGAGATTCGACGAGAAGTTTCTTTGCCAGTACAATCAGGTAGGTAATGCTGTACCACCTATTCTTGCTAAAGCGATCGCACTTCATCTTCAAGAGAAATTAGAGCTATGCCCAAAAGCGATCGGAACCCTTTAGTTCACGGCTCTAATCTTGAACAAAAGGAAAATCACCGCACAAAATACAGAGATATTGATAGTAAAAAATATCTCACTGAAATTAGAACTGAGTATGATATGTGGCGTTCAACTAATCTCGAATTAGTTGGTCCGACATCAACACCTACTGCTCAAGATGACGCAATTATTGCTACTAGGGTAGAACTTCTATCAAAATATAAGGATTTTTTAGACCAGCAGCACTATGCTGAAAAGTTTGATTCTAGATCGAACCTTCACTCTAGCGTGCTGGAGGAATTTCTCTATTATCTGTTTAAAGATTTAGTCAGAGACTTTGGAGAAAATGCTCTCATCGGTAAATCACATACATTCAAAGATATTTTCTTTGTGCCGCCAAAATACTCTGAAATGCTTAAGCGTCCGTATGCACGGATTGAAAAGAAAGATCATGACTTTGTAATTGGAGCCACTATTCAAGTATCGTTTGAAGCAGCAACCCCACCGGAGAAAGACGAAAATCCTGGTGAAATACTCCCACTTCTTAAAGAGGAACCGGAAAACTACTCTGAAGTTACAGTTACAGGAAACACCGAAACTCACATTTTCGATATTCCAGTTGTTGCAATTGAATGTAAGACATATCTCGATAAAACTATGCTCGAAGGTTCATCACGAGCAGCAGAGGACTTAAAAGCAAAAAATCCAAATAGTTTATATGTTGTACTTATGGAGTGGATCAAGTTGACCAGTGATGTCAATCTTCGCAAGTACAAAGTTGACCAAATTTACGTACTACGCCAGCAAAAAAACACTGACCGAGAATTTAGATATGAAGAAAAATATGTTAAAAATTCAATTAATCCAGTTGTAGTTCAACATTTATTCTATAAAGTGCGGAAGCATCTAAAAATGGACTGGACTGGCGGAATTGAATATGGTATAGAGCGTGGGTGGCTAATTGACGAGTAGCTACTGACTTTGGGGTAAACCCAACAAAACAACTGCTTACGGTGGTAAACAAAGGTAATCTGTAAAACCTGTGTCTATAACAAATTTAATAGTAAAATCTGGTATATTTGGCAGTCGAAATTCTACATTAATAGTTGCGTGTACATCCTTGAAAATACCAGAATTAACTATGAATCAGGCTCCCGAAAACCACAGAAGGAAACAGCAACCTTATAACCGATACGAATACCGAAAAGTCGAGCAAATGGATTATTTTTGCGTAATAGATGTGCCGATTCTAAGCCTGTTTTATCAATTGCGTATTCACCTGTTTCTATATCAATAATCACCATCTTACCGATGTTTTCTTCTCGATATACTTGTTGACGAATGCTATTTTCATATAATTCCTTCGCACGTCGTGCAACTTCTTCACTGCTTAAAAGTATACTTTGCACGTCCTTGCTCCTTAGTTGATGTTGTATACTAATTCTACTACCAAGGTATACTGCAATGTAGTTGAGTTTCAAATGCTAAATTTTCATCCTCCAAAAGCATTTCAATTACTTCACGCAGATTCTCTTGTAATTCATCCAATGTTTCCGCCTGGGAGTGCGCTCCAGTAAATCCAGGAACATAGCCAACATAAAGCTTTGTATCAGAATCTCGCTCAACAATTGCAGTGAAAGCTTTCATAGTTTTAGCATTAAAGCTATGTCAAATATTCACAGCATAGCATTAGCATCTCAAAATGCACTGGACTAGTGGAATTGAACACTGCATAGAACGTAGGTGGCTAATTGAGAGTAGCTACTCACCTTAGTCCTAAATCGACTTCGGGAATATTATTAATCACTGGAATATATTGTCCTCGATCAACATGATACTTTGCCAACATATTTTCTAAATCGTCGTAAAATCGTACTTCAATACCAGCAGCGTGAGAAATCCACTGAGCGTTATCAAAATATTGTTGTATTGAGAAATCCTGTGCAGGATAGGTACAACACCAAGCTGACCATTCAATTACCCTCCAGGTATAGCCTTCAGCGTTAAGTAAATGTTTGATTTTGATGGTGGGTGTTATACCTTGTCCAGCCTGATTACCCACTTTGACAGTAATGCGCTGTATGCTTCCAACAAAAGGCGGATAATCTAACCAATCAAGTAAGTTAATTCTTTTCCTACTTTTTAATTCCTCAAGGAAAGGTGACAAGTTTTTGGTTTCTGTAAGAATAAATAAATGCTCTATTGCACGAGTTAAGGCAACATAAAAAAGACGACGATCTTCATCAACTACTTGCTCAATGCTATCACCGAAAATACGGCTAAACATCAAATCAGGGTGTATTAATGGGTAACAACGAGGGACAGCATCAAGTATTATAACTACATCATTCTGAAGACCTTTATACTTGTGAGCAGTTGATATGGTTACAGCCTTTCTTGATTCTTCAGGAAGGTAGGAGTGTAACAATTTTAGAAACCTGTCGAGTGAGCTATTTGTTGATGTACATTTACCATAATTTACATACCAAGGTAAACTATTCTTTCGGCTGAGTAAAACCACACTTTTACCATCTCTGATAATCTGGTTTAGTAAGCGTAATATAGCAGGTGTTATGTTATCTCCCGGATGATCTTCTTGCTCCTTGGAAGTTGGATCAAATTGTCCAATCTCAGCAATATCAACCATTCCAAGCATAGTTTTATGGGCGCGAGCAGGAGTACCCAATCCATGCATCAATGTATTACTGATATCGACAAT
This sequence comes from Nostoc sp., assembly GCF_036916975.1. GTDB lineage: Bacteria > Cyanobacteriota > Cyanobacteriia > Cyanobacteriales > Nostocaceae > Nostoc. Next base: position 29,476 of record NZ_JBALFF010000049.1, on the reverse strand, counting down.
TGAAGTAGCTGAACGGTAATTAGTAGCTATATTGAGTTTTTGCGAAGGCTGGAAAAACTGCGCGAAATTCTGGTAAAACCGAAGATCAGAACCAGCAAAACCATTAATTGCTTGCCAGTCATCACCTACACAGAAAAATTGTGCTTGAGGATTTTGTTGTCGAATTGCTTCTATTAAATGGTGGAAGAGTTCTGTAAAGTCTTGATATTCATCAATGAGTATGTATCGAAGAAACTTTAAGTCGCCAGTGCCAGATTTGCGACGAAATACAGTTTCTCCTGATGCGACAACTGCGGCAGCTTTTTGCATCAGTCCATCAAAATCATCCTCGCCTGTTGCCTGAAGGTGTTGTAAATAGGACTGATAAAACTTTTGTGCAAGCTCCAAAAAACGCTGCTCGATATCACTAGCACACTTATGATTATCAACGAGAGAGGCTAACTTTTCTGAAGTGAGGGAGAGTTTGCGACAACGTTGGATAAATCCTCCTACTACTTTGGTAAAACGGTCTATAACTCTAAGTTGAATTTTTGTCCAAATCTCATCTTCAGTCAAGCGATCGCACCTAACATCATAACTTTCAAGACATCGCTTGAGTAAAGCACAAAAACCTTCTACTTCCTCAAATCTGAGGGTTGTCGGGGATAACTCTACAAAATGCCAGTTAGGACGATTTCGCCAATATTCTCGCTTTTGTTCTGACATGATATCGTAATCTGGATCGCCTTCTAGTCCAAAATATTCAATAACTATCCCCTGATTTTCTCCAGTAACAATCGTGAAATCAGGGCGGTAATTAATGCCATCCCACCAAAAATTACGCTCGTACTTGTATCTAATGTTGTGTTCTAATAAAAAATTAGCAATTACTTTCTCACCAAAAGACTTGTAGTAGTTTCCGTCAAGCCCTTCTCTTGGCAATGAGCGACGGTAACGCAACATTTCTTCAGGACTTTTATCATAACCACCCCAAGCAATGCGCTCCCAGTCTTCACGAAAGTTTGCCATCATCAAAACGCGAATTTTTTCAGAAACATCTGGGTTGCGGCGATACTCATCAATTACAGTCTGTAAAACTTGGGCTTGGTTCTGTTGTCCATCTCGTTCATTGAAAAGAATACCTTCTTCTGGATGAACTAAAGCATAAGCTAATGCATGGAAAGTCATTACATGAGGAATAGAGCTTTGTAATTGTAGAGTCAGGCGCTCTCGTATTTCTTCCGCAGCCTTGCGATTGAAAGCTAAAAGTAATATTTAATTGGGTGCAACACCGCAATGTTTTTGTAAAAATAAAGCACGATTGACCAATGTTGAAGTTTTGCCACTTCCAGCCCGTGCTACTACTTGTATATGACCTTCCACAGCACCAATTGCTGCTGCTTGTTCAAGGTCAGGTGAGGTATTTAAGTTGGTTTGTACCCAAGATTGTACGTAACTTAACTTTTCAGCTTGGTACTCTTGAAATGATATGCGTTTAGTATATTTAGTTTGATATAAGTTATCAGCATTGAGAAAATCTTGCTCAAATTGTTCTTTTATGCTCTTGAGTAAACCTTGCTTTTCTGCTTCGTAATGAGCGCGTTCTTGTCGTTCTTGTTCTATTTTTCTGAGCCGGAGCCTCTCTTGTTCTTTGCGCTCTTGCTCAAGCCGAGCGCGTTCCTGACGTTGTTTTTCTAGTTTACGTTCTCTTTCTTCATGCTCTGCTAAGAGTCGAAGTCTCTCTTTTTCTCTGTACTCTTGTTCAAGCCGAGCGCGTTCCTGATGTTGTTCTTCTAGTTTGCATTTTCTTTCTTCATGCTCTCTTAAGAGTCGAAGCCTTTCTTGTTTTTTACGCTGCTGTTCGAGGTGATCAGGTTCCTGATGTTTTTCCTCTAATTGCATAGTTATATAATCAAGTTTTCTAATAATTTTTCCCTTTTGTATGAGGCCAGCAATTTCTTCAGGACAAAGAGGTGGAGCGATTATATTAAATTCTTTAATAAATATCTTTTTTTTATATCTAATAGTATAATAATTTCCATACATATAAGGCATATTTACTGTAATCGGGTAACTTACCCAAATCTCTGAAATGTAATTATTTGATGCTTTGCTATTTTTTAATAAAGAAATTCGTCCTCTTCCTCGGAAAATGTTCATAACTTCTCTTCCTAGAAGGACTTCCCAAAGACTGTCATTATCACCAATAAGTTTGACAAAACTTTGAACATTGTCAATCTGTGAACCGCTATCCATACTATGCTTTACTCTCACTCAACTGCTTGCAGCGACTTAAGCGCTTATTTTTAGTTTTCCCGCAGACAGAGTATAATTAACAGCGAAGCAGAAATTATAGAAGGGATAAGGTTAGATTCATCTGCTGTTTGTGTTTTTGTCATATTGGTAGACAACAAAAAAACGGTAGATAAGTTTTGTCTTCTACCGTTTTTTGAATATTGATTTTTATCTGCTCATTTCAATGAATAACTGAAACTTACTTTTATCATCACTCTTCTATCAGTTGTCTCAGTTCATCGATATTTGAGGAAAACTTTAGTTTACTATTTTGCTGTTCTACTTGCGCCGCCTGAAAATTTTGATAAATCTCTTCACGCCTTTCTTCCCGTAGATATTGCTGTAATAACAGTTGAATTTTTAACTTTTCTTCGCTGGAAAGACTTTTAATTGCTTCAACTACATCACTGAAGGTCATAACTTGGAATACCTTTTAGTGCTTATTCGATCAATCTAATATGCCAACGATAAAGCTAAAATTTTAAATCCTATTCAACCCCTTGGGGTAATAATTCTCATGTTAAGGAATAGGTTATCTTTGGGTTAGTCTTCGTTGAAATAAGACTCCACATCCATACGATCATGGAAAATACGAATAATATCGATAGTTTCATTGGTTTCCTGATAAAAGATCAAATGTCGTCCGATGTGGTACTTGCGATATCCTGAGCGAATATCATCACAAGTACGTCCTCTGTGTGGCTCTCGTGCCAAGAGATGAAAGCAATCGTCCAAGATAGCAAGATAACGGTTTCTCTGCTCAGTTCCCCATGTTTTTTGGGTGTAGCGACCGATTGATAGCAAGTCTTGAGTGGCTAATTCAGTAAGGCGAAATGCTGATTAGCTTATTCACGATCAAGTTCTGCAAGCAATTCTGAGAGAGAATAGTCAGCAAATCCGCTGTTCTCCCCGTCTGTCAATGCTCGTTGCAAAGCGGCAAGTTTTATTTCTCGCTCTTCTAAAAGGCGCAGTCCCGCTCGAATCGCTTCACTGGCGCTAGCAAAACGACCGCTGTCAACTTGATTGGCGATAAACGCTTCAAAATGCTCACCCAAGGTAACACTTGTATTTTTTTGCATACAATTTTCTCCTGTATGATACCAATATATAATATTTGTTGGTATTACTCCAGATGAAAGCTGAAAACAGCTAGATTCCAAAATTACGAGCAAAATCAAAACATAGCGATCGCAAACTCAGATATTTTTCCACAAAAAAACGGTAGAGCAATAAACACTCTACCGTCTTCTAATTTTCTATTTGAGATTTAAATCCCAAATCCTAAATCTTACTCAACACCTTGGGGTAACAATTCCCGACGCTGTTCAGAACTAACTTGCACAACGCCATTTTCATCCACATCAACTAAAGCTGTATCGCCATCTTTAATCCGACCAGACAGAATTTCTTCTGCTAGGCTATCTTCTAACAAGCGCATAATTGCCCGACGTAATGGCCTTGCGCCGTAGCTGGGACTGTAACCTTCAGTGATCAAACGATCTTTGAAGCGGTCTGTGACTTCTAAGGTGATACCTTTTTCAGTCAGACGACCAAATACTTCCTTGAGCATAATTTCGGCGATTTGGGTCACTTCCGGCTTGTTCAACTGACGGAAGACGATAATTTCATCGAGTCGGTTGAGGAACTCTGGACGGAAGTACTGCTTGAGTTCTTCGTTCACCAAAGAGCGAATCCGGTTGTAAGTTGACTCGCTGGCGTCTTCTCCAGAGAATTCAAAGCCGATACCACTACCGCCTTTTTCAATTACCTTAGAACCAATATTGGAAGTTAAAATCAGCAAAGTGTTCTTGAAGTCTACCGTGCGACCTTTAGCATCAGTTAAGCGACCGTCTTCCAAAATTTGCAACAGCATATTAAATACATCGGGGTGCGCTTTTTCGATTTCGTCGAACAACACCACGGTGTAAGGACGCCGCCGCACGGCTTCGGTTAGCTGACCACCTTCGTTATAGCCAACATAACCTGGAGGGGAACCAATCAGCTTGCTGACGGTGTGACGCTCCATGTATTCGGACATATCTAAGCGGATCATCGCTTCTTCGGAACCGAAGAAGTAAGCAGCTAAGGACTTCGCCAACTCGGTTTTACCTACGCCAGTAGGCCCAGAGAAGACAAAGCTAGCTATGGGTCGATTGGGATTTTTCAAACCGACGCGAGCGCGACGAATTGCCCGTGAAACTGCTCTCACAGCTTCATCCTGACCGATTAAACGCTGATGCAAGGTGTCTTCCATGTGCAGCAGCTTTTCAGATTCAGATTCGGTGAGTTTGTTCACCGGTACCCCAGTCCAGGAAGCGACAATGTGGGCAATGTCTTCTTCTGTAACTACAGGTTCTTCACCTTCTGTACCTGTTGCATTGGTCTTGCTTTGAGCGATCGCTCGGATTTCGGCTTTGATTTCCATTTCCCGATCGCGCAATCCCCCAGCTTTGTCAAAGTCTTGAGAGCGCACTGCGTCATCTTTTTCTTTTAATATCAGACGCAGTTCTTTGTCTAACTCTTTGGCTGCGGGTGGCAATTGGGAGTTAATCAAGCGCACCCTAGAACCAGCTTCATCAACTAAGTCGATGGCTTTATCTGGGAGGAAGCGATCGCTAATGTAACGATCTGATAACTTCGCCGCCGCTACCAAGGCTTCGTCGGAGATTTTCAGTTTGTGGTGTTGCTCGTAGCGTTCGCGCAGACCATATAAAATTTCAATTGTTTCATCAACTGTGGGTTCCCCAACCATTACTGGTTGGAAACGCCGCTCTAGAGCTGCATCTCGCTCGATGTGCTTCCGGTATTCATCTAGGGTTGTCGCGCCGATGCACTGCAACTCACCCCTAGCCAAAGCTGGCTTGAGGATATTTGCTGCGTCAATAGCACCTTCGGCTGCACCCGCACCAATTAAGGTGTGTACCTCATCAATCACGAGAATGACATTACCCGCCGAGCGGATTTCATCCATGATTTTTTTCAAGCGTTCTTCAAATTCACCCCGGTATTTGGTGCCTGCTACGAGCAAACCAATATCCAATGTGACGACGCGTTTATCTTCGAGAATATCAGGGATATCTTTAGTGGCAATGCGTGAAGCTAAACCTTCAGCGATCGCAGTCTTACCAACCCCTGGTTCCCCAATCAGCACTGGGTTATTTTTAGTTCGGCGACCCAATATCTGAATCACTCGCTCAATTTCCTTCGCCCGTCCCACCACTGGATCGAGCTTATTATCCATTGCCATCTGGGTCAGGTTGGAGCCAAATTCATCCAGAGTCGGGGTTTTTGTGCGCCCGGATGAACCGCCTGGTGAAACTTCGGCAGTTTCTCCCAACATGCGGATGACTTGGGTTCTTACCTTAGACAGATCCACACCGAGGTTTTCTAGCACCCTGGCTGCTACGCCTTCCCCTTCGCGGATTAGGCCCAACAGCAGATGCTCGGTGCCAATGTAGTTATGCCCCAGTTGGCGTGCTTCTTCCAAGGAGAGTTCTAGAACTCGCTTTGCCCGTGGCGTAAACGGAATTTCCACGGCAACAAAGCCTGATCCCCGTCCGATAATTTTTTCAACTTCAATTCGAGCATCTTTGAGATTGACGCCCATTGATTTCAGCACCTTGGCAGCCACTCCAGTGCCTTCGCCAATCAGACCCAAGAGGATCTGCTCGGTTCCGACAAAGTTGTGACCTAAACGGCGGGCCTCTTCTTGGGCCAGCATGATTACCTTAATGGCTTTTTCTGTGAAGCGCTCAAACATGGCTTTATCCCATCATCTGCGGTCGTGCCGGTATGCTGATTTTAGCACAGGCAAAGCTTTTGGATGCCTGTATAACAGATTATAGACATCCTGAAGCTATGACTTTAGTTGATGGGCTAATTGTTAACTATTGACTACTCTTATCTGGCTAGTGTACTGAGGAGCTTTAGTTCACCAGCCTTTTTGGGATTTATTACAAACAGTTCACTGCTTACATTGAGAGTTTCTTCACTCAATCCCAAACATTTATATTTAACATATATATTTTTTAATATCAAGCAAAAATAATTAATATAAAAGTTTATTATTCAATCTTAATTTTAAATAAAATATTTAAATATAAATAAGCGTGGCAAAGTTACATTTTTTTGCTGAAGGCGATCGCAAGCCCCAATAATTCAAAATTAATAATGCCCAATTAAATATAGCGGTTCTCAGCCCTTGTGAGCGACAAGAACCCCACCCCCAGCCCCCTCCCGAAAAGCGAGGAGGGGGCTACGATTAGGAAAATATAATTCGTAATGAATTACGAATCAGTTAAAAAGCAAGTGCCTTGAGGATTTTTCGAGGCGATCGCTGACAATGGAATACCATTGGTCTAAAGTTGCTTTAAATTTACGGTGTTGTAAATCTGGCAGCCAAAGGATTAGGGCATCCTCATCGTTATCTTGGTAGTAACGCCGCCGCCGCCCAGCTGTTTGAAAGCCAAATTTTTGATATAAAGATATTGCCGCCAAGTTGGAAGCTCGGACTTCGAGGGTAGCTCGCTCCATTTTGCGATCGCAAGCTGTCTTAATGAGTGAATATAATAAAGCCGCACCCAAACCTTGACGGTGATATTGGGGATGAACCGCCAAAATTGTAATATGAGCTTCATCTAAAATTGACCAAAAGCAACCCATTCCTAGCAAACTTGGGCTGGAGGAGGGAGAAAATAAACCGAGTATATCGCTGTTGGGACTATCCAATTCTCGTTTGTAGCCCTCCATTGTCCAAAGTCCGCCAAAACAAGCTCGATCGAGTTCCAAAATAGCACTGAGATTTTCTAATGTCAGTAATTTAATTTCTAAGTCTAATGAGCTCACATTTATTGAATAACGTTACAAACCCTTTGTACACTGGGAATCGGGAGACTAACTCAAAGCCCGTAATTTGAACAAGGAAAACTTTTATAGTTATGGTATCGACTCACCCCACTGGGGTTCAACATTCTGGAAGTCAATATTTACCTCAAAGGCACGACACCAAGGCAAATCCATCGCCTAATCAAGAACTTTTACCCCTGACTGCCAGGGTTCATCATCATGACCTCCTGGAAATTGGTGGGTGTGATGTCACAACCCTAGTTGAGCAGTTTAGTTCACCTTTATATATTTTAGATGAAGAAACCCTGCGTTCGGCTTGTCAGCAATACCGAGATGCTTTTAAGCAATATTACAAGGGCGAATCTCAAGTATTGTACGCCTCAAAAGCTTGGAATTGTTTAGCAGTTTGTGCGATCGCAGCCTCTGAGGGTTTAGGTATCGATGTAGTTTCTGGAGGCGAACTTTACACCGCCTTAGAAGCAGGTGTTAGTCCCAATAAAATTTACCTTCACGGAAATAATAAATCTCGTGAAGAATTAATTTTAGCGATCGCCTCTGGTGTTACCGTTGTGGCGGATAACTGGTATGAGTTGCGTACCCTTGTGGAAATTGCCCAACCAGGTCAATCAATCCGCATTATGCTACGGTTAACTCCCGGCATTGAGTGTCACACCCACGAATATATTCGCACGGGACACTTAGATAGCAAATTCGGCTTTGATCCCAACGATTTAGATGAAGTTTTTACCTTTGTCAGTCAACAACCTGTCCTTAATTGCGTAGGAGTACACGCCCATATTGGTTCCCAAATTTTTGAGCGCCAACCGCATCAAGATTTGGCGGCTGTGATGGTGCAGTGGCTGCGGGATGCCGGGAAGTATGGTTTAAATATTACAGAGTTAAATGTTGGTGGCGGTTTAGGGATTAAGTACACAGAATCAGACGATCCCCCTAGTATTGAAGAGTGGGTGAAGGCGATTTGTGAAGTAATTCAAGCAGCTTGTGAGGCCGAAAATCTGCCTTTGCCGAAATTACTGAGTGAGCCAGGGCGATCGCTAATTGCCACAGCTTGCGTCACTGCCTATACTATTGGTTCATCCAAAGTTATCCCAGAAATTCGTACCTACGTAGCGATCGATGGGGGAATGTCTGATAATCCCCGCCCGATTACTTACCAATCAGTTTATCGGGCAGTAGTTGCCAATAAAATGTCTTCACCTTTAACCCAAACAGTCACAATTGCTGGTAAACATTGTGAATCAGGAGATATTCTGATTAAGAATGCCCTACTTCCAAAGACTGAACCAGGAGATATTCTCGTAGTTATGGGAACTGGTGCTTACAATTACAGTATGGCATCTAACTACAACCGCTTGCCCCGACCGGCAGCAGTTGTGGTGGCGAATGGCGAAGCAAATTTAATTTTGCAACGTGAAACTTATCAAGACTTAATTCGACAAGATCGCCTACCAGAAAGGCTGAAAAATCAAAAGTTAGGAGTTAAGGGTTAAAAGTTAGGAGTTGTGAATTTTAAGTTATGAGTTGTCAATTAAAGGTTTTTTCATAACTCATAACTCATAACTCCTAACTCCTAACTGCTAACTCCTAATTGTAATTAGAGGCAAAAGTGTAATCCAGATGTCATGAGAGATTGGTGGAAGCAATGGCTGATAAACCTGGGATGGTCACAGTCCTTGCTACTTGGGACTCTGGATATTGTGTTAGTCCTGGCGCTGACGTACATGATACTAGTTATTATTAGTGAGCGCCGGACACTGTGGATGGTGAGAGGATTCATTATCTTAATGCTAGCCTCAGCACTAAGTGGCAGATTAGGACTACCTCTGCTAAATTTTGTATTGGAAAAGTTGGTAATTGGTTGTGCTGTAGCGATGGCAGTTGCTTTACAGTCAGAGTTTCGGCGATTTTTGGAGCAATTGGGGCGTGGTGAATTTCGCCAGCTGTTTCAACCCGATCGGCTGGCAATCCCCAAATCTGATAGTGTAATTGATGAAATTGTTGAGGCTGTTAAAGAATTGTCAAAAAACCGCATTGGAGCTTTACTAATTGTGGAAACCACAGGGCCAATTGATGAGCGAGATTTTTCTGTGCCAGGAGTAAAGCTAAATGCGGAGGTTTCTAAAGAACTAATCCAGACAATTTTTCAGCCAAAAACTTTGTTACACGATGGGGCAACATTAATTCGCGGATCGCGGATCATCTCATCGGGTATAATTTTGCCACTTTCGGGACGCACAGCCTCGCGCCAGTTGGGAACACGCCACCGAGCGGCAATGGGAATTACTGAGCGGGTCGAAAATTGCATTTGTGTCGTTGTGTCTGAAGAAACGGGTTCTATTTCCTTAGCGGAACGAGGAACCCTAAATAGACCCCTGACGATTAGGAAGCTGAAAGAGTCATTAGACGCTCTTTTGTCCCCAATCGTGGATAGGGAAGCTGTAGCTCCTAGTCTGTTAAGTTTTGTTCGTCAGATAGGTGGGAAGACACGAACACTGGTTTCACGTTTACTCAGATTACCATCGACCGCTTCTCGAGATAAAAAATGACAGCACAACAAACTAAACTGCAAGATTTGCCTACTGACTTAAAACGAGAACTATTGCCGCAGCACGTTGCGGTGATTATGGATGGCAATGGTCGATGGGCTAAACGTCAGGGTTTACCTCGGATTATGGGACATAAGCGAGGAGTAGATTCTCTCAAGGATTTACTTCGCTGTTGTCAGGATTGGGGAATTCAGGCGCTGACGGCTTATGCTTTCTCGACAGAGAACTGGAAAAGGCCGCAGGAAGAGGTGGATTTCTTGATGACTCTGTTTCAAAGAGTTTTGCGCCAAGAACTGCGGGAAATGGTCGAAGAGAATGTGCAAATTAAGTTTGTGGGAAATTTGCAGGCTCTGCCGCGATCGCTCCAACAAGAAATATCGCGTTCAATGGAAGCAACCAAGGATAATGGTGGTATCCGGTTTTCGGTAGCAACCAATTATGGCGGACGACAGGAAATTTTACAAGCTTGTCAGGCGATCGCAAAAAAAGTCCAGCAAGGTCTGCTACAACCCGATGAAATTAATGAACAGGTGTTTGAGAGCCACTTGTACACAGCCGGAATTACTGACCCAGATTTGTTAATCCGCACCAGTGGAGAAATGCGCCTCTCAAATTTCCTGCTGTGGCAAATGGCTTATGGAGAAATTTATATTACTGATGCTCTCTGGCCCGATTTTGACCGGGCTGAGTTTCATCGCGCCTTATGTGCCTACCAGCAACGCGAACGGCGATTTGGAAAAGTATAAATCAAGAATCAGAGTCGTAAAATAGGGCTTTTATATCTCGATATCCACTAACAACACGAAAAATCTCCACATCTTGCCCTACAGGCATGTAAAGGATGAGGTAATTGTATATTGAAAGGCTAAGGATACCAGGTAAAATTTCATCACGCTGTCGCCCCATCCGAGGGAACTGAGCAATTTGGGCAAATTTCGCCTCCAGCTTCCTCAGAAAATCCTCAGACTGAGCCAAGCCAGATTGTCTAGCAATATAATCGGCTATCTGCTCGATATCTTGAATCGCAGGTTTGGTAAGGCGAAATTGTGGGGTCATGCTTCGTCTGAAACACCGTAGCGCGAGCGCACATTGGCGCGAATTTGAGCGATTGCAGTCGAGCCATCAACAACTTCGCCCCGCCCGGATGCTTCCCACCCAATACGCGCTTCTTGTTGCAAGTCTTCTAGTCGTCCTTGATAAATGTCTTCTTGCTGTTCCAGGAGTTTTATGCCTGCAAGAATAACTGCGATCGCGTTCTGATACTTACCGCTAGTGAGTTGACGTTGAACTAGGGCTTCTACTTCGGGTGGCAGAACGATTTGCATGGATTTTTGTCCAAGTAGGAGTAACTATAATTGTAAGCGATGTCTATCGACAAGCCGCTACGCGTCTACGCTTTGGTGGGTGCTTTTGTCAGCCATAACTTACAAAATTGGCTATGCCTACAGAGGTAAACTACGTATTTTTACAGTCAACTTTACTCAGCACTTCTTTTATGGCCCAGAAAACACCGCTTGTTCTACATCATCCCGACTCAGAGAATACTTAAATGAACGTTGGATATCTTGTCCATTTTCCCCAGATTGGACATATCGCACTACTATTTGCTCAACATCGAGCCATAGTTCAGCTTGCCAACTAGGGCGCTGTATATGCCAGCAATGCCTCTGTGTGTCGTCTTGTTGACAGCCTTGGTTTTTTAGCCACTGTTCAATTTGTGGCAGAGGATGATTATATAAGGGGGTATCAGAGGGAAGAAGAGGCATAATAATTTTAGATTTTAGATTTTGGATTTTTGATTAGGAAATTTTTTAGTTTTTAATTACTATAGGGGTAATTAGTTGCAATACATGGGTAATGTGCTGTTGTACAGATGGAGTTGGCTGTGGCAAAGGCAAATGGATCGCAGCCTCACCACGAGTTAAACCAATGGCAACTGCTAGTAACAGACAACCGACAAATGTTAACACCAGCATAAATAAAGCAAAAATTTCGCCAGATGAGAGGGGGCGATCGCTAGGATCGAGGTAAGCTGATTTTGACCAGTCATGACGCGATCCGGGACGGTTCAAGTCAGGAGGTGGTTGAATCACCGCAAGGCGAGAATAGCCAATTTTTAAATCGTAGCTTAAGCGCCGTTCTGGATGGCTAAGGGTGGCGTAGGCTTCGTTGATTTGCTGAAATTTGGGAATGGCGATCGCAGTAGGCAAATCTGTAGTATCAGGATGATAGCATTTGCTCAGTTGCCTATAAGCACGACGAATGTCGATTACCGATGCCGAGGGATGCAGTCCTAGCAGGGAGTAATAAGTTGGTTTACTGCTTTGTGGCATTGCCCCGTTGTGATTCACGGCTGTTTGAGTCACCTTGCTCAAAGATATTTTTTATATTCTAAGTCCTTTGTGATTGGGCAAGACGGAAGAAGACATCGCAATTTCACAAGGCTTTTAATATACTCTTGCTTGGTTGCAAAATAGTTAATAACTTCTACCGGAGTAAGTACTATAACCTTTGTGCTGGGTCGAATGGGCTGTAATAAAGTGTTTTGACTACAATGAAAATTGCTTGCCTTTCTATAGACGCATTCAGCACTTATACCAGATATACGAAAGTAATCGCCTATTTGTAACTCTTGGAAAGTCATGTAAATCGTCTCCTAACCATAACTCTTTTTCCATATTCTATGAAAAGCTAGTTCCTTAAGCCAATAAATCAGCACGCGGTTTAAAGGTTTCAATTTGCCGTAACTTTTCGTAGAGTTCCCGTTCTTCTTGAGTAATATTTTTTGGGGTAACTATTTGAATTTCTACTAATTGATCGCCACGTTTCCCGTCATCACTAGGATAGCCTTTATTCCCTAGCCGGAATTTTTGACCAGACCTAACTCCTTGAGGGATGGTCATTTTTACAGGGCCGTCCAAAGTTGGTGCTTCTACCTGTCCTCCTAAAACTGCCTCTGTGGGAGTAACTGGTACTTGGCAGAGGATATTTAAAGCATCTAGCTTAAATAATGGATGAGGAGTAACAGTAATTTTTAAGTATAAATCCCCACCACCAACACCTTGGTTCCGCAAACGGATGGTTTGACCTGTGACCATACCTGGAGGCATAGTAACTTCTAGCGATCGCCCATCTTCTAAACGAATGCGTTCATTACCACCTTGATAAGCTTTTTCTAGGGGAAGTGTTAATCTAGCTTCTATATCTCGACGGGTAGTGCGAGGTGGGGTGCTAACTGTGTAGGCAACTTTTGTTCTGGGGGAACGAAACGGATCGCTATTATTGCCATTATTGGAGTTATTTGCCGCACTCTTATTTTTAACGCCGATAACTTGATTAATAAAGCTTTCAAAATCAGAGAATTGGCTTGGATCTACCTCCTGATTACTGTTGCGATCGCTAGCAGTACTCTGCCAAGTTTTAGCCTTGGGCGTCTTAGTGTTACCTGCAAAGCCTTTTTGCTTCCAGTAGCGGCTAAATTGGTCGTATTGCGATCGCTTGGCTGAGTCTGAAAGGACTTCATAAGCTTCGCCGATATCCTTAAATTTTTCCTCAGATTCTTTGTTACCCGGATTGAGATCGGGGTGATATTGCCTTGCTAAACGCCGATAAACTTTTTTAATTTCCTCACCAGAGGCGTCTTTAGATACTCCTAAAATCTCGTAGTAATCTCGAAAATTCGGCAAATTCTGCATAGTTAGTTATTTAAATTTTAGATTTTGAATTAATTAATACAGAACAGTTAGGAGTTGAAAGATTTAATTTTTAACTCCTCACTCCTAACTCCTAACTCCTAACTTTTATTAAAACTATTACAACCAATCATTGTCTTCTTCATCATCCCAGTTATCTTGGTAGCTGGGACGGGATTTGCGGGGCGGACGGCTTTGGCTTTCATAAGAGGAACGACTGTCTCGACTATAGTCTCTGCCATAGTCCTTACCGTAATCTCTGCCATAGTCCTTACTGTATGAATCGCGTTCTCGATATGTATCTCTGGGAGATTCGCGTTCTTTATCTTTATCACCAGTAAAGATGTCACGGATTGTACCAAACAAGTCGTCATCTTCATCTTCAGCATAAGTTTCTCTGACTTCCCGATTTAGCTCATAGAGAGCATCTTGCAAATCGGCGTAGGCTTGGTCAATACCGCGATCGCTATTTTCCTTAAGACTCTCTTTTAAGTCTCGGCAAATATTATCAATTCTTTGGCGGCGGTTTCGGGCAAACTGCATACCAAATTCCAGTGCTACTTCTCTAAGCTGTCGTTCTGCTTGGAAAATCAAAGCTTCAGAACGAGTCCGCTTTTCTACCCGTTCTTTACGTTCGCGATCGACGTCAGCATATTTCTGAGCATCCTGAATCATTCGATTCACCTCCGACTCATTCAACGTCGAAGCGCCTTGAATGGTGATACTCTGCTCTCGCCCAGTGGTTTTATCTAGGGCTGTTACCTGTAAAATTCCGTTAGCATCAATATCAAATGATACCTGAACTTGGGGAATTCCTCGTGGCGCTGGGGGAATGCCATACAGCTTAAAACGTCCTAAAGACTTGTTGTTTGCTGCCATATCTCGTTCGCCCTGAACTACGTGAATTTCCACAGTATTCTGGTTATTTTCAGACGTGGAAAAAATGTCAGAACGACGGACTGGGATAGTAGTATTGCGGGGAATGAGTTTTTTCATGATTCCGCCGATAGTTTCCAATCCCATAGAAAGGGGTGTGACATCCAAAAGCAGCACATCTTTGAGTTCGCCTGCGAGAATTCCTGCTTGAATTGCTGCACCCACTCCCACTACTTCATCGGGATTGACGTTTTCGTTGGGTTCTGTACCAATCAAGTCTCGTACTAGCTGCTTCACCATTGGCATCCGTGTAGAACCGCCAACTAACACCACTTCTTCAATGTCTCTAGGTGAGAGTCCAGCATCTTTGAGGGCGCGTTTAACCGGTGTCCGCAATCGCCCCACCAAATCACCACACAAACCTTCAAACTGGGAACGCGTTAGACGAGTTTCCAAATGTTTGGGGCCTTCCTGATCGGCAGCAATAAAAGGTAAGTTAATTTCGGTGACGCTGACAGCAGAAAGCTCAATTTTGGCTTTTTCCGCCGCTTCCATCAGACGTTGTAAAGATTGTCTTTCGCGTCTTAAATCTACCCCTTCGGCTTCCAGAAATTGCTCTGCTAGCCAATCTACTATTATTTTATCAAAGTCGTTACCACCAAGTTGCGTATCTCCACTGGTAGCTTTGACTTCAAATATCCCATCGCCTACTTCTAAAATCGACACGTCAAATGTGCCGCCACCCAAGTCAAAGACTAAGATAGTTTCCGTCTCACCGCGATCTAATCCATAAGCCAAAGATGCAGCAGTCGGTTCATTGAGAATCCGCAGCACCTCTAAACCGGCAATTCTGCCAGCATCACGGGTTGCTTGCCGTTGAGAATCGTTAAAATAAGCGGGTACTGTAATCACTGCCCCTGTTACCGGTTCACCCAAATAGCGACTAGCATCGTCTGCCAATTTTTTCAGCACCATTGCCGAAATTTCTTCTGGGGCGAAATCTTTATTGAGACGGGGACAGGCAATTTTAATATTTCCTACTTCGTCTTTGCGGATGGTGTAAGGTACACGCTTGGAATCTGGATTAAGTTCGGCATATTTGCGCCCAATGAAGCGTTTCACCGCAAAAAAGGTATTTTGTGGATTGAGGACGGTTTGTCGCCGTGCCATTTGCCCAACCACCCTTTCGCCTTCTTTGCTGAAGCCAACTACGGAGGGGGTTGTTCGCATTCCTTCTGCATTGGCAATCACCACCGGCTTGCCACCCTCCATAACGGCGACTACTGAGTTGGTTGTACCCAAGTCGATGCCGACTACCTTGCCCATGCGTTACTCTTCTCCTAAAGTATCTTATATATTTATTATGATTGGGCCCAACTACCTCTAGCTTTGTGCTATTGGATGAAAACACTTCAATGGTATAATAGTCATCATTAAGGCGATAAGCTAAGAAGTGCAGCTAGAGCAGATAGTTGCAAGACTAGGATAGCATTGACGATGATTGGTGTGTCCAAGCAGCTTCAATTCTGGTTATCCAGCTTATTGTATGCACTGTATCTGCAAGTTTCTAAATGCACCTTAATAATACTTGTTTTGCAACTTCTGAGTGCCTGAAAACCTTAATATTGCCACTATTTTAAACATTTGAATTTAACAGAGCGATTACAAACTTCCCTAACTGAGATTGCGCGAGAACGCGATCCTTACATGGCAACGGCTGGGCATTTTTTTGTCCAAGAATACATCCGCCAGGAATTTTCCCAATGGGGGAGTGTGGAAATCCACACCTTTGAAGTCAGAGGGAAAGTTTGTAATAACTTGATATTAAATTTACCTTGTGAAGGCAGACGAAAAAAAAAGGATTTGCCGCCGATTTTAATTGGCGCTCATTATGATGGCGTTCCAGGAACAGTAGCGGCTGATGATAATGCCACAGGTGTGGCGGTGTTGCTGGAATTAGCCAGGAAGTTTGCTGCCCAACCGATAAGATATCCCTTAAGGCTAGTTGCTTTCGATATGGAAGAATACGGCTTGCTGGGTAGTGCTGATTATGCAGCCCTGTTGCACGAACAAAAGCAACAGCTACGCTTAATGATCTCCCTAGAAATGCTGGGTTATACCGATTCTACTCCTGGTTCCCAAAATTACCCCCCTCCTCTGGAACGCTTCTACCCAGACAGAGGCGATTTTATTGCTTTAATTGGTAATTTGCGAACATTGCCTGATTTAATTGGCATGAGCCGGAATATTCGCCAAGCTGGCGTACCTAGTCAATGGCTACCTGTGCCGAATCGAGGTTTAATAGTTCCCCAAACCAGACTTAGCGATCATGCACCTTTCTGGGATTTGGGCTATCCGGCAATGATGGTGACAGATACGGCATTCTTGCGAAATCCCCATTATCACAAATCTAGTGATGCGATCGCTACTTTAAATTTAGATTTTCTTCGCGGTGTATGTGAAGGCTTAGAAATTGCGATTCGGCGGTTGTGAAAAGTTAAGATAAATTAATAAGTTTATTTTTTGCCCTCTAAAGCATCATTCAACCTGTCGTTTCCTCCAATAATCTGGTCTACGCTTTCCATGAGCTATTGCAACGACCCAAATAAACTCCTTGAATTCTGCGTAGAATATGAGATAGGGAAAACACTGAAGGACGTAGCGACGCAACTCGGCAATTTTGTATGGCGCTCCTATGCTTGGGTTTTGCTGAATTTTACCAATAACCTGCTCCACTTCAGATAATAAATCTAGCCCTAAGCCAGCCTTTTGCCCCTCGTAGTAGGCGACTGAATTATCTAGCTCTGCTCTAGCTTCACTGTGAATAATGATCTGCTTCACGAGTACTTTTCTCGGAGTTCAGTGAATACCTTGTCTGACAGTTCACCATAAACTGTTCCACTACTAATCTCTTCCATTCTTCTCGTTAACTCAACATCCCAAGCAAATTGTGCGTTATCGTCAACATCTTGATCTAAAGAGTGGATCAAAAAGTAAGCAAGCTCTGCACGTTCTTGCATAGATAGCTGAGATAGTTCAAGCCTAAGTTTCTCTACAGTCTCGGTCATAGTCTACGATCCTCTTGCGATTAATCAGCATAGAGTTAGTGTTGAATGTGGCAGATTAAGGTCAGCGGTTTGCCATGAATCGAAGCGCCACATAATCTTCAATATAAAGGTTTATAGTTCAATACGGTTAAGTTAACGCCTGCCTGCTCAATGCCCTTCAGCCCCATCGCCCAATGCAGTTGTTACCAATTACCACTTTGTGACTATGAGGATTGTACGAACTGACACGAAACAATGAGGCTAATGAATGCCAAGATCAAAAAAAGGATGGCCCAAGGATATTAAAAGTACTATGCCAGAATTACACCAATCAATTGCCCAGCATTACCACGAACGGACTAAATACAACCCTGAGACTCTCGCCTCCAAAAGTCACGAGTTAGACTGGGCTAAACAGCCAGTGCCTTTTAAAGAGTACAAAATTGGCTCTACTTTTGATCTCAAACCCTATATCCAAGAAAAAACAGAGGGATTTGCTAATAACCCAGATGCTCAATGGTGGCAAAGACTTTCACGCCTGCTGTTTCGTAGCTATGGATTGACGGCGAGAATGCCTTCTATGGGTAGCGCGGTGTATTTACGTGCTGCTCCCAGTGCAGGCGGATTATACCCGGCTGAGGTGTATGTGGTTTCCCGTGGCACGGCGTTATTGCCACCCGGACTATATAATTACCAGTGTCGGACTCATTCTCTGATGCATTATTGGGAAAGTGATGTTTGGCAAAATCTGCAATCGGCTTGTTTCTGGCATCCTTCTCTAGAAAATACCCAACTAGCAATTATTGTGACTGCGGTTTTCTATCGTTCTGCTTGGCGATATGAAGATCGGGCTTATCGGCGGATTTTTCTAGATACGGGACACC
The DNA here is from genome assembly GCF_036916975.1 of Nostoc sp. Taxonomy (GTDB): domain Bacteria; phylum Cyanobacteriota; class Cyanobacteriia; order Cyanobacteriales; family Nostocaceae; genus Nostoc. Next base: position 11,291 of record NZ_JBALFF010000049.1, on the reverse strand, counting down.
TGTTGGGTAATATCGAGTTAGCTGGTGCGATTACTGACTATCGCCCCCATTTAATCGGCGGTTTTGTGGATGAATCGGTAAACGATCTGCTTTATATCGATCCGCAACAAGAAGGTGCGATCGCTGTCTTACCTCTAGCAGATTTGTTAGATATCAATCAAAATTTACCATTGGGATGTACTGCTTTACCTTCGGCTACCGAAACCAGTTATCCCGAAATTCCCGATGGTGAATTGCTGACATATTTCCATCGACACACCCAGATCCAATCAGGTGTAACTGGCAATCTCAATCTACCAACTATCAAACAAGAAAAATCTTTGGAGGATAAATATAACTTTCCTTTCTGTTTGAAAATTCCCACCAACACTGCGCCGATAAACTGGGGACAAAAGCTATCACAATTGGAAACCACTATGTATAAGCGACGCTCTACCCGCGCTTATAATGGTGATGATTTAACAATCGATGAATTAAAAGCTTTACTCGATTTCACTTACCAACCCCGAAATTACATCGACCAAAGCTTAGATATTTCTCCAGATTACTTTGATTTGAATTTAATAGAAACATTTATTGCTGTTTGCGGAGTCAAAGGATTGGAGGCAGGTTGTTATTATTATGCACCCAAAGCCCAAGAATTACGCCAAATTCGCTTTAAAAACTTTCGGCGAGAGTTACATTTTCTCTGTTTGGGGCAAGAATTAGGGCGGGATGCAGCAGCAGTGTTGTTTCATACAGCCGATTTGAAAGCTGCGATCGCACAATATGGCGATCGCGTTTACCGTTACTTACATCTGGATGCTGGCCATTTAGGACAACGCTTGAATTTAGCAGCCATCCACCTGAATGTAGGTGTAAGTGGTATCGGTGGTTTCTTTGATGACCAAGTAAATGAAGTTTTGGGTATCCCTGCTGATGAAGCCGTTCTATATATCACTACTTTGGGACGCCCAAGATAAAAATAATCCTACAGGCGCAAAGAATGCAGAGAGTTTTTTTCTGTCTTCTTTGCGTATATGTACAAGTTCTCTTTACTTGGTGTAAACTATCAAACATACTTTACACTACCAGATTCCTATGAAGATTGAACCAAGATATACTTATCCCAAAAGTGTTTTTGAGTACATATTCTTGGTTGATATTTCTAAATATTAAAGAGCGTAGATGTTGCTCTCAAGGTTTTTTATCAATAAATTATCAGCTGTTACACATTAAAATCACAAATTTAATAGCTCACAAAATTTGCATATTAAGTAAGTAGGCACGATAAAACCAAACTATGTAATGAAAAGTAAAATCTCTGTATTTGGCTCGTAGTTGCGCTTTAGCGCTTTAGCACAAGTACAAGCCAGTGATGATTATTTGCGCCCACTTATTTATACAAAAAATAAATTATGTTTTCAGATTTAACTAAATTAAATCTGATATTTAACAAAACTTTTTTCACATAACCACTAATGCTATTTCCAGAAAATGAAAGCCAACGGCGAGAAGTACTTAATCAATATCAAATTTTAGATACGCCACCAGAAGAAATTTTTGATGAATTAGCTCAACTAGCTGCTAACTTTTGTGAAACACCAATCGCTCTTATTAGCCTAGTTGATGCAGAACGGGAATGGTTCAAGTCAAAAATCGGGTTAACTATATCAGAAGTTCCTCGAAGCATTTCCTTTGGTAGCTATACTATCTTACAAAATCAAATATTAATCATCCCAGACGCGTTGTCAGATGAACGGTTTGCTACAAATCCCCTTGTAATATCAAATTATTATTTCCGCTTTTATGCAGGTGTTGCTCTAATTACCTCCAACGGCTTTGCATTAGGTAGTCTTTGTGTAATTGATTTTGTACCACGAAATTTGACTGTTAAAGAGCAAGTAGCATTACAACAGTTGGCGGGGCAAGTAATCAGATATTTAGATTTACATCGGCAAAAAGTTATTGATGATAGCCAAGACATCATAGAACGTAAGCGAACTGAAATGGTTCTCAAAGCCCAAGCCGAGCGGGAGCAATTGATGCGAACCGTTGCTCAACGGATTCGTCAATCATTGAATCTCCAAGATATTTTAAATGCAACAGTTCAAGAAGTGCGAAATTTACTTAGGGTTGATCGAGTGGTAGTTTATCAGTTTAACCCAGAGATGAGCGGCACGATTGTGGCGGAATCGGTGAAACCTGGATGCATTGTTTCTTTGGGCGTCGAGATTCATGATACGTGTTTTCAAGCAAGCCCAGGAGTGGAGTATTATCAAAGACGCAAAAGAGCGATCGCTAATATTTATGAAGCCGGATTAAGTGATTGCTATATTCGCTTATTAGAACAGTTTGAAGTCAAAGCAAATTTAGTCGTACCCATTTTACTAGAAGTAGGTTTTCAAAACCCAGGTTCTCAGGTTTGGGGTTTACTGATTGCTCACCAATGCTCTGGTTTTTACCAGTGGGAAGAAAATCAATTAGATTTGCTCGAACAACTGACAGTGCAATTAGCGATCGCAATTCAACAATCCAGCATTTTTGAGCAAGCTAAAATTGAACTTATTCAAAGACAAAACGCTCAAGTAAAGTTAAAAAACGCCTTGGCTGAAAAAGAAGTTCTATTAAAGGAAGTACATCATCGAGTTAAAAATAATTTGCAAATTGTCTCTAGTTTATTACAACTCCAGTCTCAAACACTCAAAGACCCAGAAGCTATCAAAGTCCTTCGAGAAAGTCAAAATCGAATTGAGTCAATATCTCTAATTCATAAAAATTTATATATTTCTGCTAACATTGGACAAATTGATGTTAGTGAATATATCGATAATTTGGCAGCAAGCTTGCTAATTTCTTACCAAATATGGCCGGGTAAAATTGGTCTAAAAACTGATATAGATTCAGTAATATTGAATGCTGACCAAGCTATTGCTTGTGGATTAGTTATTAACGAATTAATCTCCAATGCCCTTAAACACGCTTTTCCCAACCAACAAGCAGGCACAATCAGTATTGCTTTACGTAATGTTCGTAATAATATCGAGATGACTATCCGAGATAATGGAATTGGTTTACCAGATAATTTAAATTGGACAACTACTGATTCTTTGGGACTGTCGTTAGTATATGACTTGGTTACAGAACAACTCGAAGGCGACATTACTATAGAACGCAATCATGGAACAGTATTCAAAATTAAATTCACGCAGTTAACTTTGAATTAGTAAATATCAAATGGCCCAAGCTAGAATTTTAGTGGTTGAAGATGAAGTAATTGTGGCTAGAACTATTGCCAACCAACTCAGACAACTAGGATACATTGTTACGGGTACAGCTTCATCTGGAAAAGTTGCCATTGCCAAGGCATGGCAAACTCAACCAGAGCTAGTATTAATGGATATTATTCTTAAAGGTGAGATGGACGGTATTGCTACTGCCAGTCTTATTCGTGAGCAGTTAGACGTTCCTATAATTTTTTTAACCGCTTATGGTGACGATCATACTTTAGAAAGAGCGAAAATTACCCAACCTTTCGGATATATCGTTAAACCCTTTACTATAAAAGATTTAAAAATAGCGATCGAAATCGGTCTTCTAAAACATCAATTAGAGCGTGAACTGCGAGAGAATCGAGATCAGTTAGCAACCCTTTTCAACTCAATGAGTGATGCTGTAATCGCTACAGATGAAGCCGGAATAATCACATTCATGAATCCCGCAGCTGAGGCGTTGACTGGCTGGCAGCAAAAAGATGCTTTAGGAAATGAGGCGGCGAAGATTTTTCATATTGTCGATGAAGTTACAGGGAATACATTAGAAAACCCAGTAACAAAAGTCCTGCGAGATCAACAGGTTGTTTATTTAGGGGAATTCACATCTCTGATTACAAGAGAGGGAAAAAGAGTTCCAATTGGTGATAGTGCTTCACCACTAAAGCGAGGACTTAATCAGATAAATGGTGTAGTAATTGTTTTTTGGGATCTTAGCGAACGACACCAAACAAAATTGCTAGAGCAAGCATTGCAAAAAGAGCAAGAACTTAATCGTCTCAAGTCCTTATTTATCTCTACCGTATCTCATGAGTTTCGTAATCCACTGACTGTTATTCAAACAGCAGTAGAACTCATAGAAATGCAAGGACCAAATTTGACAGATGCAAAAAAAGGCATTTATTTAAAGCGAATTCAAGGTGCTGTGCAATCTCTAGAAAAACTGATGGAAGAAGTGTTGTTTATGGGTCGGGCAGAAGCAGAAAAACTCGTATGCAACCCTGCTCCACTTAACTTAGAAAAATTCTGTCGAGAGTTAATCGAAGATTTTTCTATTGTTGAAAGTAGCGAGTATGAAATTATTTTTATCTGTCATAGCGATCGCACCGACGCTGTAATGGATGAAGGACTCTTGCATTACCTGTTTGAAAATCTTCTCTCAAACGCGGTTAAATATTCTCCGACAGGTGGCAAAATTCAGTTTGATTTAATCTGCAACCCGATTGAGAAAGTAGCAATTTTTTATATTCAAGACCAAGGTATAGGGATTCCCGAACCAGACCAAGCGCGGCTTTTTGAGTCATTCTACCGAGCCTCAAATGTCCAATCAATTCACGGTACTGGATTGGGGTTAGTAATCGTTAAAAGGTGCGTTGATGCCCATAGAGGTGAAATCAGCGTCACAAGTCAAGTTGGAGTCGGTACTACATTTACAGTAATTTTGCCCTTAAATTCCCAATTATCCTTGACTGAAGAACCATGAATGATAAGTAGGTAGAAATAATTCGTAATTCGTAATTCGTAATTCGTAATTCGTAATTCGTAATACCTCGACTTCGCTTGGCACAAAGAAAGTCAATTTTGTTTTGTAATGGAGATTTAACCCCAATCGCATTACTTGCTTATTTTTAGAACCGGGGGACTTAAACCCACGGACAGCAGTTAAATATAAGAAAAAACCTCACCCTGCCTCCGGCTTCCCTCTCCTTAATAAGGAGAGGGATTGAGGGTGAGGTTTTTTATTTAATTTGCGCCTACTTACTTAGCATTTAAAACTCGCTTTTGTGATTAACCCACATCCCAATTTTTGGCATTAACAACTTGGGTTTGGTAGTGCCGCCATTTTTGCTGCTGACGCGCTCTTTTCTCCTCAGTAAGGCTATCAAAACAATAAGGACAGGAGATACCTTGTTCATACTTTGGAGATACCTTATCTGACTCAGAAATCGCATATCCACAACAGAAACACCGCTCAGAACTTCCTTCCTCCAACCCATGACTAACAGCTATGCGATCGTCAAAGACAAAACATTCCCCTTCCCATAAACTTTCCTGGGCTGGAATTTCCTCTAAATACTTGAGAATGCCGCCCTTGAGATGATAAACTTCTGCAAAGCCTTGGGCAAGCATGAAGGATGAGGCTTTTTCACAGCGAATGCCACCCGTACAAAACAGAGCAACTTTTTTGTGTTTAGTTGGGTCGAGGTGGCGTACCACATAATCAGGGAATTCCCGGAATGAGCCAGTTTGAGGATTTTCTGCTCTTTGGAAAGTACCGATATTCACCTCATAATCATTGCGGGTGTCAATCACTGTTACTTCTGGATCGCAAATCAAATCATTCCATTCCTGGGGACTGACATAAGTACCAACTTGTTCACTTGGGTCAATTTCAGGCAATCCCAAAGTAACAATTTCAGGCTTCAACCGCACCTTTATTCGCTCAAAGGGCGGGGTTTCGGTATAGGACTCTTTGTATTCTAGGTCTGCTAGACGAGGGTCAGTACGCAAAAACCAAAGAACAGAATCAATCGCCTGACGCGAACCCGCAATTGTACCGTTAATGCCTTCTTGTGCAAGTAAAATTGTCCCCTTCACACCTTGCACTTGGCAGTAAGACAGCAAGGGATCTCGTTTCTTGGCAAAATCTGGCAGCTTGACAAATTTATACAGTGCTGCAACAACTTGGATATTTTCTGGCTTCATCCCTTTGGTAATGGAACAATGTAAGTTACAATAACTTCGACAATTAAACTTACCTACTATTTTAACTTGATGGCAGTTTAGCTCATTTGGTAGACCGCCTGTGCAAGCAGGATGTCAGCATTTCGAGTCCGCTAATCTCCATTGGATATAATTTATCTTAATTTGCGATGCCTGCAACGGGTTACGCCTACGCATATACAATTTCAATCAAAAGCCCATTCCATATTAAGGAATGGGCTTATTTTCCTTGGTAGGCAAAGAGTTAGGGAAGAGGTTTGATCTTATATTTAATTATGCCTACCTACTTACTATTTGATTCGGGAAAAATATAAAATTTGAAAACGAACCGCAAAGTACGCTAAGAGCGCAAAGGGAAGAAAGAAGAAAGAAGAAAGAGATATATAATTTTCACAAATGATTTAGGATTGCTATATAGGTTGGCATCATCCAGAGCGAGTTAATCAAAGTTTGGGATCTATCTACTTAGGAGGTTGTTTGAAAAAGCGTCCATTCGGGTTAGTGGCAATTGTTTTCTACAAATCATTTGCTGCCTTGCTGCTTATGGTTACTTCGATCGCTTTATTATTGACATTAAAAAATTATCAAACTCTAGAGGTGTTTTCAGACAACTATACTTTAGAAGGTAAATCGATAATTATTGATTGGCTTTTAAATAAAGTTCTCAATTTAAATCCTCGAACTTTGGTATTTAGCGGTATTGGAACAGGAGTCTATGCTATTGTTACTGGTATTGAAGCCGTTGGTTTATGGTACCAAAAGCGTTGGGCGCATGTCTTGGTGTTGGCACTTGTCGGTATCAGTATTCCGCCAGAAATTTATGAATTAATTCGAGGGATTTCTCCGATAAAAATATTGGTTTTTTTGTTAAACTTAGGAGTGTTTGGTTATTTATTCCAAAATTTTCCTAAACATCGAAAATAATTTTTATCAATAAGTGGCTTCCGGCACACAGACTTATCTTTAGGTTTACGCAAAACTAAGACCCCGCGTTGTACAATCGCTAAAAATACAATCTGGAGAGCCACTTGCCTAGATCGATTCAGTCTACTCAACCACCATTAAAATTCATTCCTCAACGGTTGAACTCGCTGGTACTCCAGATTGTTCGGTGGTTGCTACCGATCGCACTACGGTTTCGGACTCGTCCTTGGCTAACGGCTGGTATTGTGCGTGTTGAAGCCAAGAATGTTGAAGTATTAGCTGAACTTTATCAGCAATTTCAGGCTGGAAAAATTCGCTTTTTGCTGGCATTTCGCCACCCAGAGGTAGAAGATCCTCTTTGTATGCTGTATTTGCTTTCCCGCATTGTGCCACAGGTTGCTCGTCAAAAAGGTATTACACTACAATCCCTTGTTCACAGCTATTTTCTCTACGATCGCGGAATGACAGTTTGGGCTGGAAAGTGGCTGGGTTGGTTGTTTTCTCGGATAGGAGGTGTACCGGTTCATCGGGGTAGGCGACTAGATCGCCAAGCTATTCAAACTGCACGAGAGTTGTTTGCTAATGGCGAACTACCGATCGCAGTGGCACCCGAAGGCGGTACTAATGGTCATAGTGGTATTGTTAGCCCCTTGGAACCTGGTGTTGCTCAAATGGGGTTCTGGTGTGTAGAAGACTTGCAAAAAGCCAATCGAACTGAGACTGTAATCATTGTACCGATCGCTATCCAATATAGTTACGTTGAGCCACCTTGGTCTAAACTAGATTGGCTACTGAGTAAATTGGAAGCTGATAGTGGCTTGCCGGCAATGGAAATTGAGCAGGAAGAGGGCGAAGAGATTTACTATCAACGCCTCTGGAGGTTAGCCCAATATCTGATTACCGAGATGGAAGAGTTTTATCGTCGCTTCTATCATCAAGATATCCCAAAAACCATCTCAACTGATGAATCTGCTAGTCTTAATCAGGTGTTGATTGCTCGACTGCATCGGTTACTGGATAAGGCTTTACAAGTTGCTGAACAATATTTTGGAGTTCAAGCGCAGGGAAATTCCATCGATCGCTGTCGTCGCTTAGAAGAGGCTGGCTGGAATTACATATATCGGGAAGATTTGCCAGATATCAATGCTTTACCACCCTTTAAACGCGGTTTGGCAGACTGGATTGCCCAAGAAGCAGACTTGCGAATGCGACACATGCGGATAGTGGAAAGTTTTGTTGCAGTCACAGCTACTTATATTCAGGAACAACCGACGGCAGAACGGTTTGCAGAAACAGCTTTGCTTGTATTCGATATGCTTTCTAGAATTCAGGATACAACACTTCCGGGGCGACCTCGCTTAGGTTTGCGAGAGACACAAATCACTGTAGGGCAGCCAATTTCAGTAACCGAACGCTGGAAAAATTGTCAGGGCGATCGCTTGGCGGCTAGACAAGGTGTGAGCGATTTGACAAAAGATTTGCAAATTGCTTTAGAGAAGATGATTAGATAACAAAAATTATAAGATTTTTTAGCTAGGTTAGCGATCGCACAACTGCCAACTGCTATAAATTTTTATAGGCACTTACTCATACCAATTCACGAAAATCCTGATAAATATAGATTTATCGTAAGGGCTTGTCTAAGACAAGCCCCTACCAGCAATTGCAAGAAATGGGATTGCTTCACTCCACTACGGTGCGATCGCAATGACAATTTATCGTAAATAAAAGGGTTTAAGACCCCAACCAAAACACGTAGCGCCAGTTTCAGTCGGGGTTTAAATCCCCGTCTGAAAATGTCTTTAATTACGAATTACGAATTACGAATTATTTAAAACCTGGGTTTGATATAACTTGCACCTGACGGGATGCTCCCTATTTGCCCTGACTCAATGGTAATATCTGCTGCAAAAGATTCGTAAAGCAGAGAATTTCTATCTCCCATGGCCACAAAATATTAACTCGCGGCTAAATTGCCCCAACCGACATAGGGTAATTTTGCAGCCGTTACCCTAACTTGGTCAGCATTCGCTACTAATTGACCGCAAGCGTCCCAAGTTCCCGAAATAAATGTGCTTCTTGTGCCTTCACCGATCGCAACTGGGGCGGTGTAATCAGCAATTTGCACTCTTCTGGTTTCCAGATTTACTGTCACGGTGGCTTGAGGATTAGCAGCGACTAAATCTTGTAGTTGTTTAATAGTAACAGCATCGGCTGTCACACAAGGTATACCCATTGCCACACAGTTACCGAAAAAGATTTCGGCAAAGCTTTCACCGATTAAAGCTTCGATTCCCCATTTTGCGATCGCTTGGGGTGCATGTTCCCGTGATGAACCACAGCCAAAATTTCTATTGACTATTAAAATATTCGCCCCTTGATATTGGGGTTGGTCAAAAGCATGTTCACCTTTAAGTGCTGTCCGGTCATCAATAAATGCGCCTTCACCTAACCCATCAAAGGTAACGGCTTTCAAATATCGCGCCGGAATGATGCGATCGGTATCTATATCATTGCCCACTAAGGGGATACCGCGCCCTGAAACTGTTTTAACTTCACTCACCATAAGTTTTATAAGAAACGAACCGCAAAGAACGCAAAGGACACAAAGGAAAGAAAGAAAAGTTTAAGAGACTTCTCTCTGCCAATGAGGTAGAGTTACAGCAACTCGCGCACATCAGAGACTTCGCCTTTAATCGCAGCAGTGGCGACCATCGCCGGACTCATTAATAATGTTCGACCGGAAGAGGAACCTTGTCTTCCTTTAAAGTTGCGGTTGGAGGAAGAAGCGCTGATTTGTCTTCCTTGTAGCTTATCGGGGTTCATGGCTAGACACATAGAACATCCTGGTTCCCGCCACTCAAATCCGGCTTCTTCAAAGATTTTATCCAGTCCTTCAGCTTCCGCCTCTTGCTTCACCCTTTCAGAACCTGGGACAACAAAAGCTTTAATTCCCTCTGCAACGTGGCGACCTTTGGCGATTTTCGCAGCTTCTCGCAAATCAGTAATCCTACCATTGGTGCAACTACCAATAAAGCAGACATCTATTTTAGTGCCTTTGATTGGTTGACCAGGATATAAATCCATGTAGCGGTAAGCTTCTTCGGCAATAAATCGGTCTTCTTCTAGCAGTTCTTCTGGTTGAGGTACTGACTGGTTGACACCGATACCTTGACCGGGAGTAATCCCCCAGGTAACGGTAGGAGGAATTTCCGCAGCGTCGAATAGCACTATATCATCGTATTGGGCATCAGCATCGCTCTTGATGGATTCCCACCAAGCGACTGCTTTATCCCAATCTGCATCAATGGGGGCAAAATCTCTGCCTTTGAGGTAATCGTAGGTGACTTGATCGGGATTAACGTAGCCGCATCTAGCACCGCCTTCGATCGCCATATTGCAGACAGTCATCCTCTCTTCCATATTCATTTGCTCAAATGTCGTACCGGCAAATTCGTAAGCATAGCCCACGCCACCTTTAACACCAAGTGAGCGGATGATATGTAAAATTACATCTTTGGCGTAAACACCAGGGTTGAGAGTGCCATTAACTGCGATTTTGCGGACTTTCAGTTTGGATAAGGCCAGGGTTTGAGAAGCGAGAATATCCCGGACTTGGCTAGTACCGATACCAAATGCGATCGCACCAAATGCCCCATGACTGGAAGTGTGACTATCTCCACAAGCGATCGTCATTCCTGGCTGAGTCAGTCCAAGTTCTGGAGCGATCACATGAACTATACCCTGACTACCAGAACCGATATTGTAAAAAGTTATGTTATTTTCTTGACAGTTATTTTCCAGCGCCTGGATCATTTCCTCTGCCAAGTTATCGGCAAAGGGACGCGCCTGGTTTTCTGTCGGCACAATATGATCGACTGTGGCCACAGTCCGCTCTGGAAACAGTACTTTTAGACTTCTCTCGCGTAACATAGCAAAAGCCTGGGGACTCGTCACTTCATGAATTAAGTGAAGCCCGATAAATAGTTGCGTCAGCCCTGAGGGAAGTGTACCAACGGTGTGTAAGTCCCAAACTTTATCAAACAGGGTACTTTTGCTCATACGTCAATCAGTATTTCAAGAGTCCGGTCTTAAATAGTATCAAAAAAAAGTCTTGGTTTTTGCAGATCACTTAATATTACTTACATCTTTTCCTCTGTGTCCTCTGCGCCTCTGTGGTTTTATTCTTCCTAAACCAACCGCAGAGGACACAGAGCAAGAGAGAAAACGAGATTATTGTAAAACAAACTCTAATTCTGCCTAACTTGAGATGTACAAACTTTTCAAAATATAACTAGAACCTATCCCACTAATATGAAAATGTGATAATCTACTTTCCATCTGAGAAGAGTGTATCAGTTTATGGCTGGACGTTTTGAAGGACTGAGTGAC